>CALIEB010000005.1 GCA_938022205.1 uncultured Anaerolineae bacterium
CAGACAAGCGAATCCACAAAAAAGAGCAAGCATTTTTACAAAAAGTGGTGCTTGCTCTCAGCTTGGCATCGTATGATTTAGAAGAACGTCTTGAGCATTTGATGTCTCACAAGGATAGGTTCATCCCGCACTCGCAAAACCCTCATAGTTCACATCAGCTGCTCAATTGGCAAAGCTATTAAAGAAAGCTGCTGGCGACAAACACGCTTAAGCGCACCCTATGCGGTTTATCGCCAGTTTATCTTTTTCCTCTCGCGCCGCCGCTATTCGCCCCATTATACCCGCAGAAGCCCTAAACTGCACACGATTTTAGGGTCATCCGACCCGTCGCTAGCGCGCGTCACAACGCACAAGCGACCCTCGTCGTACAGCCGCAGCACCTGCTCGCTGAGCATCGCGTCACTTATGCCTAAACGCATCTGGCGATTGAGTGTATCGGCGGCATATTCTGTGAGCGGGCTGGCGTAAATGGCATCAACGACCGCGTCCAAAGCAGCAACGCGCACGCGCTCGTGGTCATCAAGCAGCATCAGCTTCTGGGCTTTTAAAGTTTCTACGTGCGCTTTCAGGCGGTTATACGCGCGGAAGCGCGCGCTGCTCGGTCGCCCCAGCTGCCCACCGCCCATCTTTTGCTGCGCCTCTAAAACCGTCAGCATGCCGCGTTCGACCGCCGCATGGTGGTAAGGAGCGCGCTCTAACGCGGGTGTGGTCGCTGCACAACGCGCCGCGTTCAAAATAGCAAACTGAGACTCGCTGACAATCTTGCCGTCCGCATCCACCCATATCAGCATGTCTTGGTGCCTGCTCGTGCGCAAATAGACCAGCACGCCTTCAGGCTCTTGCGGGTTGGGGATGTGAGCGCGCGCGCTGTAACTGACAAACGGCATCTGCTCAATCTTCTTGCGCAGGCCGGGGTCTTCCTCAACCGCCTTGTTCCAAATTTCTAGCGCGTAGCTGGAAAGGTCTACGTCACTGTCGCCTGCCTCGTCTAAAATGCCTTCAACCTCGTTGTAAAGGTTAATCACGGCTTCGTGTTCTTCGTCCTCAAAAAACCGCTCGTCCGTGCCGACCACTTCGGCATTCTCTTGCAAGCGCGCCTTCACACGGTGGCGCAGGCGGATAATGCGCTCCACGCCATCGGCTGGCACGAAAGAGTAGCACAAAATCTCCTGTGCCTGCTGCCCGATGCGGTCAACACGTCCCGCCCGCTGGATAAGACGAATAATCGCCCACGCAATGTCGTAGTTAACAACAATGTGCGCGTCTTGTAAGTTCTGCCCTTCTGACAGCACGTCGGTGGCAACAAGCACGCGCAACTCATCCGCTGCCGCCACGCGCTTGTTGTTGCTGCGCGGGCTGAACCGCTGCACCACATCGCCCACGTTGGGGTCGCTGCCCGTCACGCCCGCCACGTGACGAATGCCCGCACGCTTGAGTTCGCGCTCCAAATAACTGACCGTGTCAGCAAATTGGCTGAAAATCAGCACCTTTTCCTGCGGGTGCGTTTCGGTCAGCAGCTGAATAAGCCGCGCGAGCTTCTTATCTTCGTCTGGCTTCCACGCGCCGCACCTGTCCAGCACCTCCTGCAATGCCCATGCGTCCTCGAGCAAGTGCGCCCGCAGCTTGGGCATGAAAAAGCGCGAGTCAATCCAACGGAAGCGCGTGCGGTATTTTTCGCTGTAAAGCGTGTAAAGCTGCGTCGCGCGCGCGCGACGCAGCTCATGCGTCGACACGGTCGACCACGTCACGTCTTGCCAAATGTCGTCCTGCGTCGTCTCAATGTCGCCCGCGTCGTCGCGCGCTTCAATAACTTCAGGGTCAAGGTCAATCGCGTCGAGGTCGACGATGTCTTGCGTGCCGATAGGCAACGGCAGCCCGTTCTCTAAAGCATAGGCGTAAATCTCATTGCGCAAGATGTGCCGCTGTACGGACTGCAAGAAGACCGCGCCGCTGCTTTCCAGCCGCTTGAACAGATTGGTGCGACTGAACCCTATCAGGCGTTTGCCCGCCTTCGACAGGTTGTCAAGCTGCTGCTTTTCGTCTTTCTTTGCGCTCTTATAGGCATTGCCGTCGATATATTGCCCGAGACCATAACGCGGCAGCTCTAAGGCTTGTATAAAACGTACCACCTCATCGCTGTAGAGGTAGCTGTATTGGTCGCCTTGCGGCGGCACGTCAAACGTCAGCGTGCGCGGCACGCGGCGCGGGAAGTAGCTGCGGCGTTCCTCGCCTGTCTCACGGTCGCGGTAGGTCAGGTACTTGCGACCGTTTTGCGGGTCGGTGTGCGCGTAATGCTCTTGGATAAAGCTGCGTGTGCGCCGTATCATGTACAAGCGCATCAGCTCGCGCCAATCGTCGGCATAGTCGCTCTTCTCAAACGCCGCCAGCGTGCGCAGCCCCGCCTGATGACGACGCGAAAACTCAACCTCGCCGATAGCACGCAGCAGTGCCTCCGGACGAATGCCCAAATCGCGGTCTTCCGGCACAAACAAGCGCAGCTGGTTCGACAAGTCAATAAACGCCTTATTGTAAGGCGTGGCGGACAGCAAGATGACATAGCAATCGTTTCTGCTCAAGTAGTCCTTGATAGCAGCGTAGGTCTTACCCTGACGGTTGCGCAGGTTGTGGCTCTCGTCAATGATGACCATGCGGTAGCGGCGCAGCTCAGGTAGCTCGCGGCCCGCCATGCTCGTCGGCAGCACTTTGGCACGCAAGTTATACGCCTCTACGTAGTCCTCGCGCCACATCCTTTGCAGGTTGGGTGGACAAAGAATGAGCGTCTCAAAGTCAAAGTCGTCTTCAAACAGCTTAGCGAGCGCGGTCGCCATCAGCGTCTTGCCTAAGCCGACCACGTCGCCAATCAGCACCCCGCCGCGCTGGTGTAGATGATGCGCGGCAATGCGCACCGCCGCCTCTTGATAGTCGAACAACACGCCTTGAAACTGCTTAGGCACGCGGAACTCGTTTAACCCCGTGCGCGCCTCTTGCGAGAGGTGGTATGCCATCTTGATGTAGATGTGGTAAGGCGACGTGAGCGTTTCGCTCGCCCAGCTCTCCTCCAAAATCTGAGCAAGCTCCGCCGTGATGTCGAACGACCAGCGGTCTTCCCAACGGTCGTTAAACCACTTCGCCAGCTTAAGTGCTGCGTCCGCGTCGACCACTTCGACGTTTAGCTCGCCCTGCCCCGCCAAGCCCGCCATCGTCAGGTTGCTGCTGCCGACAAAGCCGACCGCCGGCACACGGCGATTGTCATCGTCATGCAACAAGTAGAGCTTGGCGTGCAGCTTGGTTCTAAGGTAGAGCTTGACCTGCACCTTGCCCTCTCTAAGCTGGCGTGCTAGCTGGCGCAGGGTGCGCTCGTCGGCGTTGGTCGGTACGCCCACCGTCAACTGGTCACGAAACTCCTGCGCAAGATGGTTTTTCATGCGCAAGGCGGTTGCCGCGTCAATGCGCGACTGCTCGCGCAGCTGCCGCATCGCCTCACGGAACTCGTCTTCTGGACGCGATTGCATGCCGACAAGCACGCGCACGCGGTTCGTTGGCGCGCCCTGCCAGCTGTCGACCTCGTCGGCGACCGCCCCCCAGCCGCGCAGGTTAAAATAGCCCACACAAAAATCAGCACGGGAAGCCTCGCGCAAGCTCTGTTTCAACTCTTCAAGCAAAATTTGCTTAGGTTCGATGTTATCAAAAATACGTGGCATGACGCGCTCCTGCAAACAAATAACCAAAACATGACCAAGCGGCGGCTATAGCGCAAGCCAAAGCCCACACACAATCAGCATCTGTCCTGTGCCATAGGCGAACCAAATCACGTCACCGATGCTGCGAAAGTGCAGCTTGCGAAAGAGTTGCGCCGCCAGTAGCAAATCGCTCAGCAGAAACAGCGCGCCACCGAGCGCAAGCCAAATGAAGAGCGCACTCTGCAACGCAAGCCCTGTGGCAACAGCGGGCGTGGTTGCCAGCAGCGCGGTATACGGCAGCGCGGCAAGGTGGATAATCGTCACCGCGTTCTTGTAGAACACGACAGCAAACCAACAACCTAGTGCGACCGCGAACCAGCCCAACAGCGCGACCACGAACGGCGCAGTCCACGTTAGCGCGAGCGTATCGCCGTAGCTTAACAGCCCAACGACGTAGCAAACATGCCCCAGTCCGAACGCGCCCATGCCCGCCAACAAGTAGTTTTCGTGTTGGATAATAAGGCGTGCCATGAACAAGTCACCGAGAAAGCCCAGCGTCATCCCCAGCGCAAGCCAAAACGGCAGCGCATGCCCGAACGTGCTTTGTGTGAAGAAAAAAGCTAGCCACGCCAGCACAACCAATGCCGCCGACGACCCCATGCGCAACCGTGTAGGGATGCGGTGGGTTTGTTCGGCGTTCTCTTGGGCGAAGAACAAGAAGCCGCCGAAGAGCTGCACCGCCCACGCGCCCCACAGCACGATCAACAGCAGGCGTTCCACGTCAGAAAAATAAGCCATCTTGTGTAGCCTTTCTCAAGCGCACCTTATCCGCACCAACGCCGTATGACAAATTTTATTCAATCATAGCACAGGTTTAGGTGCTGCTTGGTGAACTGTCTTGTTGTACAAACTGCTCATAGAGGCGCGTCAAATGGAAGACGGGGTCTTGGTAATAATCTTCCATGCTGATATCCAATGCCACGCGCCGCGCGGCAGGCTTCACTTGCGGCTTTGTCTGGGCAAAGCGACGGATAACTTCCGCGTGCGGCTTCAGCGTGCCGTCAGGGCGCACCAGCCCGAAGAACCGCTCGTGAATAGCCTCATTGCACGGTGGCAGCTGCCACAGCTCTGAGCTATAGTCAGCGAAGCACCAGAACAAGCTGCCTGTTGCACCCACCTCAACCAGCTTAGGCAGCACTGCGCTAATATATTCGGCGAGTGCCTCCTCAGATGCCATAAACTGCGAGCGTGGTGCGCCCCACTGTTGCCATGTCCACGTTTGCGACGGCGCGCCCATTGGCGCGGTGCAGCCGCCCCACTCTTCCATCAGCGTCGGCTTGCCACACATCGCTGAAACCAGCGCACACGTAAAAGGCACCCAGTCCGTATCGAGCGGGCTGCGCGCCATCGCCATGTACATCGGGTAAGAATGCATCACCGCCACGTCTAACACCTCGTAGATGTCGTTGATGCGCAGCCCATTGTCTTCGGTCAAGCTGCCGGAATGCAGCCCACACGTCACCGGACGATGCGGGTCAACAGACTTGATGAGGTCGCGCATTGCTGCCGCCCACGCTCGCCCCACCGCCGCGCTGTGTGGATAGGCAAACAAATCAGGCTCATTGCCCAAGTTCCACATCCACACGGCAGGATGGTCTTTGAGCGCGCTCACCACGGTGCGCACGAGCAGCTGCGCGGCAGCTAGTGCCGTTTCGTCGTGAAAAGGGTTGCGATACGCACCACCGATAGGTTGTCCACGTGTCACGAGCTGGCGCAGGTGCGGCGTAGGCGGCGCGGCGTTTAGGTCACACAGCCAGCTTGGTGCCCAGTTGGGTCCGCTCATATGCCCGGTAAAAAAGGTGATGTCGAGCTGTATGCCGCTGTCATGGGCGATGTCCGCCACTTTCAACAGATGGCGCAAACACTGCTGCGATACTTGGTCGGGCGTGGGCTGCCAATCATCCCACAGCAAGAAGATGCGCGCGACGTTCATGCCTAAATCAGCAATCAGCTGGAACTCTTCGCGCACTTCGCCTGTGTCAAAGTGCGACCACCAATACATGGCTTTGCGGCGGGGCCAATAGTTAACACCAAGCACAAAGGGCTGTGACATACGTTTTCCCCTAGCCTAAGCTGTGTTAAAGCACAAGTAACAAGCGTATTGTAGACAAACATTTGCTAGATAACAAATACGCCTGTGTTTAGTCATACAAACACAGGCGTAACAATTTCACCGCAGCAATTTGGAGGAACGCGCGAAGCCTGTTCCTACCACTGTCAAACAGGCACAAAAAGAGGGTGGATAATGGGACTCGAACCCACAACATGCGGAACCACAATCCGCTGCTCTGCCAATTGAGCTATATCCACCACATGCCTAAAGTATATGCTACTTCGCAGAAAAAATCTAGGGTGTTTTTGTGGCAACGAGCAAGTGCGCAGTGCTGTTCCCCAGCACGACGGTCTCACGCCGCGCCGCAAACCCTGCCGCCGCAAACGGCGCGAGCAGCTCGATTTCCTCGCGCTGCCCCGTAATACGATATAGCCACTCAATCGCGTCCACAAGCCCACGCGGGCGATGCAGCACGCCGTTGAACACCACGACCAACACGCCGTCGGGACGCAGCACACGGCGTACCTCCGCAATCGTCTGCGGCTCTAAGATAAAGCGCGTAGGAAACGTGCTAACGACCGCGTCAAACTGGGCAGACGCAAACGGTAGGTGCTGCGCCTGCGCACGTAGCAAGTAGCCGGCAACGGCATAGCGCGCTAGCTTGCGCCGTGCCAGCCGACCCATCTGCGGTGAAAAGTCAATGCCAACGGCGCACCATCCCGCACGCTGTAAGTCCACTTGCAAGCTGCCGGTGCCGTGCGCTAGCTCTAAAACGCGCCCGCCCGCCGGCAGAAACGCTAGAGCGGCGCGCTGCCACGACCGCCACGCACCTAATGACACAGCCCAGCTCACCGCGTCATAGGTGAACGCCAAAGGGTGATAGAGCAAATAAAAGCCCCAATTGACCAAGCGCGCCCAAACACGCATGCACTATGCCAACGCCTGCAAGATAACATCGGGCACGTCGGTAATAATGGCATGCACGCCCCAAGCCTTGAGCTGTCGTGCGCGGTCGGCATCGTTGAGCGTCCAGACGTTGACGACGCGCCCCGCCGCCGTTTCACGAGCAATCATCGCCTCATCGACAATGTCATGATGAGGATGATATGCCTCATAGAGCATGTCGCCTAGCACAGGGAAGGGGTCGAAATACGCGGGTTCGTGCAATACACCGACAGCAACTTGTGGCATCAGTGCGCGAAAGCGCAGCAGCGCGTGCGGGTTAAACGACGATACAATCGTTTGCGTTTCTAAGCCGAAGCGCGCAATTGTCTCCGCCACCTTTTGCTCGATGCCATCTTGACCGTCATCGGGCAGCGACTTAATTTCCACGTTGTAAAGCAAGCGCGTGCCAAACTCGGCAAAAACTTCGTCTAGAGTCGGCACCGTCACACCGTCAAAGCGCGGGTCAAAGCGCACGCCCGCGTCCAATGCCTTGAGTTCCGCCAAACTCAGCTCTTGCACGCGCCCCGTGCCGTTGGTCAGCGCGTCCACTTCAGCGTCGTGAAAGACGACTAAAGCCCCGTCACGGCTGAGCTGCACGTCTAGCTCCACGCCCTGCGCGCCCTGTGCCAACGCCAGCGCAAACGCTGGCAGCGTGTTTTGCGGCGCGTATGCTTTTGCGCCGCGATGACCAAACACCAGCGTTTGCTTGCCGTAGCGTGCAAACCAAGCCGACATATTTGCCTCCCTAAGTGCCGACGTTTAGCTGTATCATACCGTCTTGCACGCGCACGGGGAAGGCTCTTACATCGCGCAAAGCGGGCGCACGCAACACCTTGCCCGTACGCACGTCAAAGCGCGCCCCGTGACGCGGACAGGCAATCTCGTAACCTTCCAGCGGCACAGGACGACCCTGCGCATCTTCGGTGAGCGCGTTGCCGTCGTGCGTGCAAACGTCTTCGATAGCGTAATACTGCCCGTCAACGTTAAACACAGCCACCCACCGCCCGTCAACGTCGAACACTTCGCGCGCGCCAGTTGGGATGTCTTCCGCTGCGCACACGGTTAGCCATTCTGCCAAAGCCTTTGCTCCTGCATGTGAAAAAGGGCGCGTCTGCGCCCTTCGATTAGCCGATAATCTTCGCCTCAATGGCTTCTTGCAAGCGTTCGCGCACGCCTTCGAAAGGAATGCGCTGCAGCAGTTCGTCAAAGAACCCATCAATGACCATTAACTCTGCCTCCGGACGCGTGATGCCGCGACTCATCAGGTAGAAAATCAGCTGCTCTTCCAGCGTGCCAAAAGTAGCAGCGTGCGAACACGCCACGTCGTCCGCTTCAATCTCTAAGCCCGGAATGCTGTCCATGCGGGCGTTGTCGCTCAACAGCAGGTTACGACACGCTTGATAGCCGTCAATCTTCTGCATCTTCGGCAAAGACTTAATCATACCCTGCCAGAGCGTACGCGCGTTGTCCTTCGCCGCGCCCTTAAACAACAAGTCGGTGACCGTCAGCGGCGCGTTGTGATTCTGCTGGGTGTCAAGGTCAAAGAACTGCCCCTTGTCGGCGAAGAAGAAACCGCTGACGCGAGCGTTCGCACCCTTGCCGACCGCATCCACCTCGATAAACGCCTTCGTGAGGCGGCTGCCCATCGTGCCAAGTACCCAATCGCAAGAGGCATCGCGCCCCACTATCGCCCGCTGATGCGAGAACTCGTAAGTCGTGCGATTCCACTCTTGCAAGGCAACATAGCGCAGATTTGCCGCGTCACCCACGATAAGCTCGGTCGCGCCGATGTAGGTAGCGTGGGCATCGCCATGCGGCGCAGAGGCATAATCTACCTGCACTGTCGCTTGCGCGTTCTCTTCCACGACAACCAACACATGCCCAAGACTGGCACCGCTGTGCGTGTTGTAGATCACCACATGCAGCGGCAGCTCTGCTGCTTTGTTGCGCGGCACGTAGACAAACGCGCCATACTGCCATAGCGCACCGTGCAGCGCGGCAAACTTGCCGTCGCTGGGCTTGACCGCTTGCGTCATAAAATACTTTTGCAGCAGGTCACTATGCTCGCGGACAGCGGTCTCAAGGTCGGTGAAAATCACACCCTGCACCTTGAGCGCGTCTGCTAGGCGATGCTGCACCAGCTTGCCGTCGACAAACGCTAGCGTGCCGCCTTCGGTATCCCCCATCAGCGGCGTGAGCATCTTGGCGGGGATGTGTTCCGCCATCGCGCCGTTGGGCGTGCTTAGGAGTGCTGCCTCTTGCCAGCGAATGTGGCGATAGTCCGTGCGCCGCCACTCCTCTTCCATGCTGGGCATGGGCAAACTTTCGTAAATCTCCCAAGCCGCAAGGCGCGCGTCACGCAACCACTGCGGCTCTTGGCGCAGCGCGCTGAGTGTCTCAACGTCTGCGCGAGTATACTGTGGTACTGCCTCACCTCGTGTGCGTTTTTGAACGACCACGACACTTCCTCCTCGTGGATGTTGGTACGGCGCGCCTCCTGCTAGTGACGCGCCGTTTTAGTTTTAGCCAATCGAACCTTCAAGCTGAATTTGAATCAAGCGGTTGAGTTCCAGCGCGTATTCCATCGGCAGCTCCTTAACAAGCGGCTCAAGGAAGCCGTTCACGATGAGCGCGTTGGCTTCATCCTCGCTAATGCCACGACTCATCAGGTAGAAGAGCTGGTCTTCGCCAATCTTGCTCACCGAGGCTTCATGCCCCATCGTCACGTCTTTTGCGTCGATCTCAATCGTCGGGTACGTGTCAGAACGGCTGCGGTCATCCAGCAGCAGCGCGTCGCACACGACGTTGCTCTTGCAGCCGTGCGCACCTTCAGCAATCTTGAGCAAGCCGCGATAGGAAGCGCGCCCGCCGTCCTTAGAAATCGACTTGCTAATGATTTGGCTGGTCGTGTTAGGGGCAAGGTGCGTGATTTTCGCGCCCGCATCCTGATGCTGCCCCGCGCCTGCAAAGGCAATCGACAGCACTTCACCGTGCGCGCCCTCGCCTGCCAAAATCACGGCAGGGTACTTCATTGTCAAGCGGCTGCCGAGATTGCCGTCCACCCATTCCATCGTAGCGTTGCGATATGCCACCGCACGCTTGGTCACAAGGTTGTAGACGTTGTTCGACCAGTTTTGAATGGTGGTGTAGCGGCAGCGTCCGCCCTCTTTGACGATGATTTCGACAACCGCGCTGTGCAGGCTATCAGAGCTGTAGATGGGTGCGGTGCAGCCCTCGACATAATGCACATACGCGCCTTCGTCGACGATAATCAGCGTGCGCTCAAACTGCCCCATGTTCTGGGTATTAATGCGGAAGTAGGCTTGCAGCGGCATTTCGACATGCACGCCCGGTGGCACGTAGATAAACGAGCCGCCCGACCAAACCGCCGTGTTGAGCGCGGCAAACTTGTTGTCGTCAGCAGGAATGACCGTGCCAAAATACGCGCGCACCAGCTCGGGATGTTCGCGCAGCCCGCTGTCCATGTCTAAGAAAATCACACCTTTTTCTTCAAGGTCTTGGCGAATGTTGTGGTACACGGACTCCGAATCGTACTGCGCACTCACGCCATGCAAGAACTTCTGCTCCGCTTCCGGAATGCCGAGACGTTCGAACGTCTCTTTAATCTCAGGGGGAACGTCGTTCCAGTCGTCCTCAGTGCGCTCAGTGGCGCGCACGTAGTAGTAAATGTCGTCGTAGTCGATATGGCTCAGGTCGCCGCCCCACTGCGGGGTTGGTTTGGCGAGAAAGGTGTGATACGCCTTAACGCGGATTTCTGTCATCCACTCCGGCTCGCCCTTCATCGCGCTGATTTGGCGCACAACCTGCTCGTTTAAGCCCTTTTGGCTCTTAAAGGCATACTGCACATCGTCGTCGTGAAAGCCGTAAACCTCTTCATACGAGGCACGCACCTCTTTAAGAGCTTGTTCTTCTTGCGAAAGCTGCTTCTCACTTGGCACATACTCAACCATCACTCACGCTCCTTCACACGTTGGGTTGCTGGGATATGGGGTACTTAGGCTTCACTAGCCGCATAAGCACTGCGGATGCGCTCGTAGCCCTCTTCCTCGAGGCGCAGCGCAAGCTCGGCACCACCGCTTTCCACAATGCGCCCGGCGTACATCACATGCACGCGGTCAGGCTTGATGTAGTTAAGCAGGCGTTGATAGTGGGTAATCACCAGCGCGCCCATGTTAGGACCGACCAGTTTGGACACGCCTTCGGCGACGATGCGCAGCGCGTCAATGTCTAACCCGCTGTCGGTCTCGTCAAGGATGGCAATTTTGGGTTCAAGCACCGCCATTTGCAGCACTTCAGCGCGCTTTTTCTCGCCACCGCTAAAGCCCTCGTTCAGATAACGCCCGGCAAAGCTGTGGTCGATGCCGAGCATGGTCATCTTTTCGCGCATTAAGCGGGTAAACTGCGGGATAGAAATGCCCTTCGTGTCGGGGTCTTGTGCCTTCATGCGGGCGTTGATGGCGTGGCGCAAGAAATTCGCCAGCGTCACGCCCGGAATAGCCACAGGATATTGGAAAGCGAGAAACAAGCCAGCACGGCTGCGCTCGTCCGCTTCCATCTCCAGCAGATTCTCGCCATCCAGCAAAATCTCACCTTCGGTCACTTCATAGGCAGGGTTGCCGAGCAAGACGTTCGCCAAGGTGCTTTTGCCAGACCCATTGGGACCCATCAGGGCATGCACTTCGCCCTGTTTTACAACGAGGTTCACGCCGCGCAAGATAGGCTGTTCTTGTCCTTCTACACGTGCATGCAGATTGCGGATTTCTAGGGTTGCTGACATCGAGATGCCTTTCTCTCATGTATCATTAATGTAGGTTAAATTTTTTCCGTACCTAATGCTTAAAACACTCGTAGTATAACAAGGTCTCATGAGCGTTGTCAATATTGATGATGAATATCTTCTAAATTCGTTGCCTGCTACACACAAATCCGTTATGATAGTGAGAGAAGCAGCCAATACAGCAAAGGATATAAGCCATGAGCCACATTGCAAGCAAAGAGGACAGCGTGCGCGAGGCACTGCGTGCCGTTGTTGACCCCGAAATTGGCATGAACATCATCGAATTGGGGTTGGTGCGCGAGCTAGAAATTCACGAGGACCGCGCACACATCACTATGATTATGACCACCCCTTTCTGCCCCTACGCGCCGCAGCTTTTGGAGCAGACGCGCCGCACTGTCCAAGACCATCTTGGCGTGCCAACCACCATTGAGATGGGGCTAGAGATGTGGGACCCGTCGATGATGGAAGACGGCGCAGCCAGCGACTGGGGCTTATTCTAGCGCGATAATGAAGGGCGGCGCAGGCGTGTGCCGCCCTGAAACGTCTGTCCTTAGGGACGATTGCGCACAATAAAGGCTTTAGGGTCGATGTAATGCTTGAGCAGCAAGGCTTGGTTTTTGCCGGGCCAATCGCTTGGTCGCGTCTCTAAAATGGTGGTCGGGCTAAGGTCAAAGTGCAGGTGCGGCACATAACGCCCGAAAGCATCGCCAATTTCGCAGATGAGCTGCCCGCGCCGCACGCGGTCGCCCGCTTTGACCTTCATGTTCTGCACGTGACCATAGCGGCTGTAAAGCACCTCACCGTTGGGTTGATACAACGGGTCATGGCGAATGACGATGACATTGCCCCAGACCGGCAGCCGCGCGGCAAACGTCACCACGCCATTGGCGCAAGCATAGACCGGCATGCCCAAGTCGTCGTAAGGTTTGCCCCAGTTTAAGTCCGCCCCCGTGTGATACGCCTCGCTTGGCGTGCCAACAAAGTACAACACGCCAAACGGGCTAGCGTCTAACCAACCTTGCGGCCAAACTTGCGCGCCCCTGCGCTGTGCTTCTGTTCCCACTGGAGAATCGTAGCCGTCGGCGACGTTAACCCCGTTGACGATGCTGGGGCGCGTGCCACCAGATGGCGGCGTTGGCGTGGGGTTTGTAGGCGGCGCAACGGTGACAATGCGACGGAAGCGCATCGCGTCGAATGCGATTTCCGCGCCTGCTTCGCCAGTCACGTCATTTAAGAAGACTTTGCCCGCGTTAGGCATCTCGCGCACGAGGTCAAAGATGCCCAGCGTGACCCAACGATTGCGGTTTTGCGCTTGGTTGATGTCGACGACCACTTCGGTGTTCGTGCCACGAATGCCGTGAATTTTATAGCGCGCGCGGGTGGTTGTCGCGTGGCGCGCTGGCACAAACACGGCAATTTCATACAAGCCTGACGCGGGCAAATTCGCGCGCCATTCCGCCCAAACCTTGCTCGTGTTGGTCTCGGTCTGCTTGTAAAGCACTGTCCAACCCCATGTGCCGTCGAATTCAGAAAATTCGGGCTTGCCCGTGTAAGTGCCACTGCGGAAGCCCGCGCCTTTGGGCGTTACAATCACTTCATCAGTAAAGGCATCGGTTGGATTGGTCGGAGGTTGAGCGGGCGAGGTCGTCAGCGTGATGGGCTTGTTCACCGCTTCGAACTGTGAGATAACGCCGTAACGCCACCAGCTCAAGCCTGTAAAGCCATAGCGTTGTGTGGCGAGCGTGTGCGCTTCATGCTGGTCAAGCAAAAGTCCATCGCCTTGCAGCGCGGGGATAATCGGGCGACCAAACCCGCCCCACGTGTCCACCATTTGCTTGAGGGCTGCTTCGGGCGATATGCGAAAAGTTGCCCAGTACGTCTGCGGGTGCAGGCTCTGCACAAAGGGAAACCATTCATCAGGGAAGATGCTCGCTTTATGCCAAGGGCGCGGGTCCATGCTCAAGCCGATGTGAAACCGACCGCCAAGTGCTTGGCGAATTTTGAGCATAAAGGGGCGCACGGCTTCGCGCCCGCCTTGCCAGAAGCCGGCGTAAGGTTCAACGTCTAAAATCATCGAACGCACGCCTGTGCGACGGCATGTGTCGATAATCAGTGCCGTTTCACGGTCAATATCCTTGCCCTGTGGCACGCACCACGCATGAAACTCAAGCCCGTTTTGCTGAAGAATCGCCACCCAGCGGTCGATATCCGCCACGCCGTTAATTGCCATGTTGCCGCCGCCCGCGTCAAACACGCCCTGCCAGTTGACACCGTCGCTCGTCTTGACCCATACCTGCTTGACGTTCGCAGCGCGCCGTTTGAGGTTAGCCACCAGCTCCTCGATGCTCTTTTCAGGAATGCCAGAGCCTTTCCAATGCCAAACCGCCACTGCACCGTCGTAAGGGGTGGGCGTTTGGGTAGTCGGCACGTTGCCCACCGCCACCTCAAAAGAAATCACCGTTGTTGACACCCAGCCCCCAAAGCCACGCTGCTCTACCCACACCCAGCCATCGCGCAGCGTGGGCGGATAATGCACGACCAGCGAATTGTTGCGCACATCGCCCACAATCGCATACTGGGTGCCCGGTCCCGAGCGCACGTTCGCAAACGCGCTTCTCGTGTTAGCAATGGCGTTTTGCCCTGCGCCTGCGTTGGTAGGTTTGGGTACTGCTGGCGGATTGCTGCTCATGTTCTGCTCCTGCCGTAAACTGATTTTTAACCTATACTGATAGTATTATAAAAAGGCATTTCTTGCAAAGTTTTCGCGGATGATTTGCCCTTGCCTGTGCCAAATAAAAGAGAGCTAGAGCTAAACACTATCGCCCTATTGCCGCGAAACAAGCCCTTCACAAGGTTCAGATTTGTGCTACACTATAGTTGTTCGGGGCGTGGCGCAGCCCGGCTAGCGCACTTGCATGGGGTGCAAGGGGTCGTGGGTTCAAATCCCGCCGCCCCGACACAAACAAAAAAACCGTCTCTCTTGAGGCGGTTTTTGCGTTTCTACGCCAATCTCGAAGCTGTTGCTCATCTGCTACTGCCCTCGTAAAAAGTGCTTAGGGGAAATCCCCTAATTATTTTGCCCATCGACACAACCGCGTTACAATCTAGCGTATCGCATAAGGCTATAAGTGCGAGCCATCTCGCATGTTACAGCTTTATAACGCTCGTCTAACCGTAAACTTTGCAGTAGTTGCAAATACCCTTCGCTACACTCAAGGCGCACGCAAGGAGCAAGTCGGTTTATGGGGCATGCTAAAACAAAACGCGAACGCATGGAGCAAATGGAGTCCTTTTTGCAGCGTGCTTATAGCAAAGGCGGCGCGTCTGTGTTCGATGTGGAGCGCGAGCTGGGCTTTGACCACAGCACCGCACATCGCTATCTCAAGGAACTCGACGGCGTTATCGAAGTCGAGCGCGGCAAATACGCCATCAACCCGCAAAGCGCGCTGAGCAACGTGCGGCTCAACACGTCGGAAGCTATTGTCATCTATCTTGCCTTGCGCAAGTTTATTCGCCAAACGGGCAAGGCAACGCACTTCATGATAAGCGCGCTGCAAAAGGTTATCCCCGCTCTACGCGACGAGGCGTTGGTTACGCTCTTGCAAAACTCCACCAGCGTGCTAGCGCAGGAACGCCCTGCTGATGAGACCTACACGCTCATTTGGCAAAGGCTCTTAGAGGCATGGCGTGAGCGGTGGGTCGTGCGCATCGACTACCAGAAGCAAGGCTCTGACCAGTCTGAACCGCACGACATCGAGCCCTACTTGTTCGAGCCACAGCTGCTAGGCGATGGGCTGTACGTCATTGCGTGGAGCCGCACGCGCAACGCGCTGCGCACGTTTAAGCCCGACCGCATCCTTTCGGCGCAAGTGTTGCCTATTAAGTTTGAGCCACGCCTTGACTTGACTGTTGAGCAGCTTTTGCGCCACTCTTGGGGCATTTGGTATGGCGAACAACCCACCACCATCGAACTGCTGTTCAAGGCAGGTGTTCCTGCACAGCGCGTGCAAGAGACAGTGTTTTTGCCCACTGAAAAAAAGGTGCTGCTGGAAGACGGCAGCTTGTACTGGCGTGCCGACGTGGTGGGGTGGATAGAGATTTTGTCGTGGATACGCGGCTGGGGCGACGGCGTGCAAGTCCTCGCACCCGAAGATTTGCGCCAGCGCGTCGTCCAAGATTTGCAGAAAACGTTAAAGCAATACGGGCTGTAAAAAATCGTGTTATAGTGTACAAAAGCCGCAACAAAACAGGAGGCAACATGGACTACCGCATTCACTACACAGGTCACCCGTTCGTTGACGTAGGCGTGGCGACACTAGTCGCGCATGCTAATGTACAACATCCTGAAGAGCTTGAGGCACACCACCTTGAAGCCTTCGAAGCCTATGCAAAACCGATTTACCTTAAACGCATGCTGTTAGGTTATATTTCGTACGTGGTATTTCCTAACCTTGTGAATGCGGGACTGATTGGAGAAAAGAATTGGGAAAAGTTTGCTGAAAAGCGGCAAGACATTGTTCACGGTTTATTTTCCCTTTGGAAGTGGGACGGTAAAACGCCTTACCCTGCTCCAAACGAAGTTCCATGCCAAGCAGGAGAAACTTGCGTCTTCTGTGGTCAAGAAGGCGTGGTGAAAATGTCGCAACGCTTAGTACCAATGGTCGGTGGCGAAGACAGCATCAACTTCTTTCCTGAAGGAACTCCCAAAATGGCATTGTGCCGTGCCTGTACCATTGCTTTGCTTGCAATGCCTTTTGGGACACTAAACTCTGATGGCAAATGCTTTATCGTACATAGTCACCATACAGCTACTCTACAGCAGCTTGTAAAACTTTACTTAGGCTATAACATTCGGGATTTTGCCCTACCCAACCTTGCAAAACGCCCTAATCACAAGTACCCCAAAACCCAGCTTATCGAAAATCTCATTCAAGCAGGTCTGCACACCAGCAAGGCTGCCTCCATAACAGCTTATCTCTTCGTTGCCAGCAGCCAAAATGCCGATATTCAAATTTTTCATTTACCATCCAGTATCATTGATTTCGTGCGCAGTGCCAGTCGTGCCGACGAGAAAGCATGGCAGCAGATTGTTAACCGCGCCTGGGAGTTAGAAAAAGTCAGTAAAAGCAAAGAAAGCAAAGACCAAGAGGAAGATAACAACACTATCGTCTACGGCAAGCGCAACTTCTTCTATGAAGCTCTGTTTGACTTACCACAAAATGCCGTCAGTTTTCTGCGCACTTATCTGTTGCGCAACAAGACTAAGGGAAAAACGAAAACGGACCCGAGCTATACCTACTCGTTTATCAAAGAACGCGAGGCTATCTCGTGGACACTGATTAGCTTATTCATGGAAAAGGTGATGAACATGGAAAGAAAACGCATTGAAGCTATTCGCAATCTTGGTGAACGGCTAGCCAGCTACATTCAAGAGGTGGACAGTCGTTTTTACCGCACAATTTATCTTGCCAGAGGTGAAAGTAACATCCGTTCCGCGCTCATCAAGGCTGCAAACGTTGCAAGGACAAGCGGCACGCTTAATGAGCCACTGCTGCCGTTTGACGAATTTATTGATGTATTTTTCTACACGGATGATGCCAACAATTTGCTGCCTGATTGGTATTTGGCGAAGGATTTGCTGCTCGTGCGCATTATGGAATGCCTCAACCCACAATGGATTCGCGCAAACCAAGACGAACTCGAGGCACTAGCAAGTGACAGCGTAGCCGAACAAGCAAGTTAAAACTTGATTCGCTTTTTTATCTATCTTCTAATCCGAAAGGAACATGCTCATGGCTTTTGTGACGACCCTCTTTTTGATTGATGCCCCTGCGTCTGCGCTCAACAACTCTGGTGAACCGATTCCGGGCTCACGCACTGACAACACAGCGTCGGTAAAGTTTATCCGCACGCAAAAGGGTGAAACTTACCCTTACGTTTCGGCGCAAGCCTTTCGCTATTGGTTGCGCGATACGCTCGACAACGCGCCGGACATCGAATGGCACAAATCTCCGATTTACCGCGAGGAAAAGATCGCTTACACAGACGCAAACCCCATTCTTTATTGGGACGATGACCTGCTCGGCTATATGCGTGCGCCAAGCAAGAAGAAAAAAGATATTGCCAGCAGCGATGACCCCGACCTCAAGCGCATAACTGAACTACAAAACGAAAAAGGTGAAGCAACCACAGTTACCCGAGCCGCACCATTCCGCGTCAGCACGTTGGTATCCATTGCGCCTGTCAACATCACAACAGACTTTGGCACAATGACCCGCGAAGGCGACCCCGTGCCATATGAACACCAGTTTTATCGCACTGTGCTGCTTGGCACAACATCGTTAAATCTGGGGTTAGTAGGCAAATTTTACTACGTGCGTCGTACCGGCTTCCAAAACCTTGACAGCGTGCGCAGCAAAATGGCATTAGAACGTGGGTTAACCGAACTTAAAAATGAGCGCGCTTTTATTCTGCCCAAGCAAGAACGTCTTAAGCGTGTTACATCTCTGCTGCGCGGTCTAGGACGCATTCAAGGTGGTGCTAAGCAAGCCATCCACTACACAGACGTGAACCCCGTCGTTGTCATTGCGGCGGTCATTCGTGGTGGCAACAGCCCCTTCCAATATGTGTTTAAGCACGACAGAGGCGTGCCAGTGCTTGATCTCGACGCGCTCAATCAGGTTTATACGGATTTGCGAGCCAACGACCTTCTCGTATGCCCTGATGTCTTTATCGGTTGGAAGCCCGGTTACTTACCTGAAGAAAGAGCCAAACTAGGCGATGCCGTCACCACGCCAAACCAAGCCCTTGAGAGCATCGCGGCATGGCTCAACAACAATCCTGATGCCCTAGATGCTTAAGGCGGTGAACGCCATGCCAACAGACACTAAATCGGTGGTACGTATTGAGGTGGCAGGTGCTGTCACCTCCTTCCGCTACCCCCACTTCACACAAGGCATCCATCCCACGTTTGAGCTGCCGCCGCCATCAACTATCTATGGCTTGATAGCAGCTGCAGTGGGCGATTGGTTTGACCCTATAGGGTGGGAATTTGGCTATCACTTCGCCCATGAAGGCAAGTTTGTCGATTACAAAGAACACTTACACTACGAAGATCCCATCCAACCAATGCCTGTTAACCGTGAGCTGCTGTTTAATCCACGTCTAACGCTCTACTTGGCACATGATGACGTGACTGCTGAACAAATCATCGCAACGTTTCAACGCCCTTATTACACATTATCGCTTGGGCGTTCACAAGATTTGGTTTGTGTGAAGCGTGCGGAGGTGGTGACGCTCAATCGCGTGGACGAGGGCGTGTTTGACCGAACGCTACTGCCGCTGTTTATGGCACCGCGTTTGAATCGTGCGACAGTTGCGCTGACACTGGCGAGGTATATTGACGCAAGACGACGTGTCCTATGGGCAAATTACTGCGCACTTACAGGCGTAGCAATATATCCACCGCCTATCGAAGTGAATCAGTGGGATGACGAAGAAGACGGGCTACAATTTGAGGATGAGACGTTGACGCTTTGGGCAGATGCTGAGTTCACCTACCCGCGCTACGAAGACTTGCCGCGCTTAGTGTGGTTTCATCGTTTCACGGAGCAATAATCATGCTTTACCCCCAATGGGTGGATGCTGCTGGTTTAATGGCAAAAAGCGTTGAGCAAGGTGGCGAAACATTGGTGCAGCACACAATCGCTGTTCTAAAGCGACTGCGTGACCAATACCGCTTACGTAATAACGAGACTTTTTCGTCAGTCCAATGGCAGCAGCTCTATTGGGGGTGTCTTCTGCATGATTTTGGTAAAGCAGCGCGTGACTTTCAGCAAGTTTTACAAGGCAAGCGTGATACAACATGGTCGCTCGGGCGACATCGCCATGAGGTGTTGTCGCTTGGGTTTGTCGACTGGCTATTTCCTCGTGGTCATTCTGACCGAATTGGCGTGTTGGGTATCATTGCGTTTCATCACAAGGACATTGAATTCATCCGCGAGCATTATGGCGGCATGCATCCCATGTCACAAGAAACTGCCGAAAATCGTGCGCATTACGAAAGCGCGCTCAGCTATTTGGGGGAACAAATCGATGAAGCAACGCGGTATCACCTGTGGCGTTGGCTAAACGAATGTGGGCAAAACTGGGCAGACGCGCTTGATATACCCCTTACTATGCCCCCGCTTATGACATGGGAAAAAGCGCGCAGCACATCGCTAGCTAAAAGCATTCACCAAGCCTTGCGCGATATTCACAAACACCTAGAGACACTAGATTGTTCAGCAGCATTAACAGCATCCCTCCTGCGCGGAGTGATTTTTACGGCTGACCATGCCGCTAGCGCGGGAGCAGAAGCATTCCCACAGCCCGACTTCGCGCGCGACATTCAGCTAGGAAAGCTGCAAGAGGCGCAGTACAACGACCACCAACGCCAGATGCAGCGCGTCACACGGCACAACGCGCTGCTTATTGCGCCAACAGGCAGCGGCAAGACCGAAGCCGCGCTGCTCTGGGCAAAACGTCAGCACGCGCTGCGCCCGCTAGCGCGCCTTTTCTACACTCTGCCCTACCAAGCCAGCATGAACGCCATGCAAAACCGCCTTCAGCAAGATGTTTTCGTCGCACACGCCGATTGGGTCACCATTCAACACAGCCGCGCCACGCTTAAGCTCTACCAAGATTACTTGGCATCTGACAGCGGCGCGAGTGAAGACCAAGCGCGCCGCCAAGCCGCAAAGCGCGCCAAAGCCCAACAAAACCTCACACAGCTCAACTTCTACCCTGTGCAAGTGTTCAGTCCCTACCAAATGCTAAAGGCAGCGTACCAGCTCAAGGGCTACGAGGCGATGCTGCTAGATTACACCAACGCAGCGTTTATTTTTGACGAAATTCACGCCTATGAACCCACACGCATGGCAATGATTGTCAACTTCATGCGCTGGCTGCACGAGAACTTTGCGGCGCGTTTCTTGGTGATGACCGCTACGCTGCCGCCTACTGCTCGCGCCGTGCTGCGTGACGCGCTAGAGCTGTGCGAAGAAGACGAAATTATCGCCACTCCCGACACGTTCCGGCGGTCGCAGCGGCATATCGTGCGCCTGCACGAGGGCGACTTGCTGGAGCATGTCGAGGTGGTTTGCGCGGCAGCCGAAGCGGGCAAGCAGGTGCTAGTGGTTACCAATCAAGTCAAACGCGCGCAAGCCTTCTACGACGCACTGGCAGAACGCTATCACGGCAAGAAGATGCTATTGCACGGACGGTTCATGAGCCTACACCGCAACCAAAAAGAGCATCAACTGTCGCAATGGGTTGGCGTGAACGTTCCCAGCCGCACGCGCGAGCCATTGGTCGTTGTTGCCACGCAAGTGGTTGAAGTAAGCCTGAACGTCGACTTTGACACCATCTACAGCGACCCCGCGCCGCTGGAGGCACTCATTCAGCGGTTCGGGCGCGTCAATCGCGGGCGCAAAGAGACGCGCCTATGCGAAGTCCACGTGTTCCGCGCGCCCAACGACGACAAGGCACTTAAGCCTTACGACGCACACATGGTCGGACGTAGTCTTGAAGCATTAGACGATATCGACGGGCAGCCGATTGACGAGGCACAGGTCACCGCCATGTTAGCGCGCATTTATGACAACACCATCACACGCACTTGGCAAAAGCAGTACGACGAAACGGCACAACGCTTTGCGCAAATGCTCAACAGCATGAAGCCTTACCAATCGGCAGACAAATCACTCCACACCGAGTTCTACAAGCAGTTCGACGGCTATCAAGTCGTACCGAGTGCTTACTACGACGATTACCAAGACCTGCTCGACCAACGACGCTACTTTGATGCCATGAGCTACACGGTCAATATCTCACAAGGACAGCATCACTTGCTGCGCAATCAGCAACGTATCAACAAAGAAGATGATGATTTCCTCTGGGTCGCTGACGTGCCTTACAGCGAAGAGTACGGGTTGCAGTTAGACAAACTGCAGGCAATCGAACGCAAAGCCGCATTTGATGACGAGGAGAGCTAGCCCATGCCTGACACGCTACCCCAAACGGACCTCATGCGCGGCGTGAACGTGCTGCATCTGCGTTTTCGCGTGCGCGCCCTCACGACGGTCGCCTTCGCCCAGCAAGGCGGTTCTGCGCTGCGCGGCGCGCTATACGCGGTGATGGCGCACAACTTTTGCAGCGAGCCATTCGAGCGCGTCACGCCTGACCATCAGGCGCATTGTCCCGTGTGCTGGCTGCTAGCGCAAGAGAGCGAAGCCAACCGCACAGGGCGCAACCTGCCACGCCCCATCACCGTGCAGCCCCCGCCGCCTAACCGCACCTTTGCGGTCGGCGACACGTTTAGTTTTGGCATCAGCCTCATCAGCCGCGCGCAAGATTTCTTTCCCTTCGTGGCACGCGCAGTCGAAAAAATGGGTCAGGCTGGCGTAGGCATCGGGCGCGGCAAATTTAAGCTGCTCAACATCGAAGAACACAGCCCCATCCAAGACATCACGCGCGGGCTGATGGATGGGCGCAAAGTCAAAAGCCCCACGCTACACGTCACGGCTGGGCGCATTGCCGAAATTGTGCCGCGCTTGCCTACGCACAGCGTTGTCATTCAGCTGCGCTCGCCGCTGCGCTTGGTTGCGGACGGCAAGCTGCTGCGTGCGCCTGAGCCTGTGCCGTTTGTGCAGCGACTTATCGAACGTTGCCAAACGCTCGCGGAACATTACGGCGATGCCGAACCCAGCACTCGCAGCGCGTGGCGTGCCACCGCCGACGCACTTACAGCGCAGGCAGCACAGCTCAAGCTAGCGGTCAACGACACCCAATGGATCGAGGCTTGGAGTGGCAGCGCGCGCATCAAAGGCTATACGCCGATTGGTGGGCTGATAGGGCGTTTTCGCTGGGATGGCGACCTTAGCGAGTTGATGAGCTGGTTGCTGTGGGGACAGTCGCTGCATGTCGGCAAAGACACTGTCAAAGGCAACGGTTGGTACGAAATCATACGCAGCCTGCAGTAGTCTAGGAGCTTGCCCCTAATTCTATCTTCAGCCGTTCAACTGCATGCGCCAACAGCGGCGTTATGCGTTATCTTAAGCTAAAGCGTCCAAGTAAAAGGGGGAGACAGAATGGCCATTGTGACACATCTCATAGCCAACCAATTTGGCTCGCACATCGGCAAATACCACGAACGCTTAAAGGTCACGTACAAAGGCGAAGAGATACAAAAAGCACCCCTCATGCACCTTGAAGCCGTCTACTTACTGACGCAAGGTGTCAGCATCTCGAGCGATGCCATTGAAGCGTGCTGCGAGCGCGGCATTCCCATTTTCATGCTCAACGGTTGCGGGCAACCCTACGCCAGCATCTACGCAGCGGGGTTAAGCGGCACGGTCGTAACACGCCGCGAGCAATTGCGTGCTTATGACGATGCACGCGGCGTGTACTTGGCGCGGCAGTTCGCCTTAGGCAAGCTCAACAACCAAGCCAACACGCTGCGTTACTTGGCAAAAAATCGCAAAGACAGCCCAGCAGGCGAAGAACTGCATCTCACTAGCTTAGACCTGCGCGACAGCATGGGACTGTTGGAACGCGAAAATGACGATAGTGAACTGGAAAACGTGCGGTCACGCATTATGGGCATCGAAGGCGCAGCCGCTCATCGTTACTGGGAGGCTGTGAAACCTATCTTACCGCCCGAATACGGCTGGCAAGGGCGGATGAAGCGCGGCGCACGCGACCCCATCAACAACTTACTCAACTATGGCTATGGCATTCTCTATGGACAGGTCGAGCGCGCGCTCGTCTTGGCGGGGCTTGACCCCTACGCTGGTTTCCTACACGCAGACCGACCGGGTAAGCCCAGCCTTGTGTTGGACATGGTAGAAGAATTTCGCCAAGTGGTGGTCGACCGCGTCGTATTCGGGCTCGCAGCAAGACGTTTCCACGTCGGTCTAACAGAAGAAGGCATGATGGACGACACCACACGCTGTAATTTTGCCGAACATATTCTTAACCATCTCGAAGCAACAGTGCGCTACGAAGGCAATCGCCACCCAATAAAACACGTCATTCAGATGCAAGCGCGCATGTTGGCGAGCTATATTCGCGGCGACCGCAGCGACTACGCTTACTTTAAGATGGAGTAGTGCGCCATGATGCACGTGCTTGTGCTTTACGACATCACCAACGACCGCACGCGCAACAAAGTGGTCATTGCTTGTGAAGACTATGGACTAGACCGTGTGCAGTATTCAGCGTTCTATGGGCGGCTATCACGGGTTCATCAACGTGAACTCATGCGACGCATGCAAGACCTTGTCAGCGCGCAAGACGAAGACGCTGTGGTGCAGCTCATCACCGTTGGCGAAGACGATTGGAAGAAGCGCATTGAAGTGAGGCGTTATGACCATCATGCATGAAGAAGATGCCGTCACCGTGACCGACATCAAGCAGTGGGGCTATTGCAAACGTGTCGTCTACTATCAACGCTGCCTGCCCGACATTCGCCCGACGACTTACCTCATGCGGCACGGTAGACAGCAACACGAAGACCAGCCACGACACGCCGTGCGTCGCGTGCTGCCTGCGCAAGATGTCGCTAGCGGCAGCCGCGAGTTTGCCGTGCGCTATTTTAGTGCCGAGCTGGGCATCAGCGGCATGGTAGATGAAATCATTCGCGCCGATGACGGCAGCATTATCCCCGTAGACTACAAGAACGCCAGCACGGTCGCTAACAACCACAAGTTGCAGCTAACCGCATATGGTTTGCTCATTGAGGCAAAAGAACAGGTTGTCGTGAATGTCGGCTATATTTATCTCATCCCTAAGCGCAAGATGGTACGCATTGCCATTACTGATACGCTTAAAACGACGGTGAGAGAGATTATAAGCAGCATCTTCACTATGATTGACCAAGAGTGGATGCCGCCTCTACCAGAAAACACAAACCTATGCGTAGGCTGTGAGTTCCGCCGTTTCTGCAACGACATCGGATAACCTCCACAGCGCACCACCCCACAACCATATGTCACGTCATGGAGATGACGCTCGTCCATTGTTTAGCAAACTATTCCATGTTAGAATACCGGGCGTTGGCGCAACAGAAAGGCGGCACATGTCTGCTATTACGCCAGATGAAACGGTTTTGGGCTTGTTGGCTGCTCAAGCGCGGCATGGCTATCAGCTGCTGGACTGCTTCCAAGACCCGCGCAAACTAGGGCGTGTGTGGAAACTCAGCACGAGCCAGCTGTACAACGTCCTTAAACGCCTAGAGCGCGAAGGGGCTATTGTCGGCTGCGAAGTCGCCAGCGAGAGCGGACCGCCGCGCACCGAATACACGCTCAGTGCGGCTGGTCAAGCGCGACTCAGCGCGTGGTTAAACGAGCCCAACCCATCTTCCAGCATACGCCGTGTGCGCGTAGAGTTCTTGAGCCGCCTGTTTATCGCACGTGCGCTCGCGCTGCCAACAAGCGCGATTGTCCATCGTCAGCGTGAGGCGTGCCTGCGCGAGCGCGAACGGCTCGCTGCTGAACACAGCATGGCGCAATCAAGCATAGAATCGCTCACGCTGGCGTTCGTCGTCGAACAGCTAGACGGCGTGCTGCGCTGGCTCAGCACTTGCGAGACCTTGCTTGCATCTAATTAAACCGGTTGTATCTAAGGAGAAATTGATGTCTTCGTTCATGCGGTTACCTTTAGCGTTGTTGTTGATGTTCACCGTCCTGCTTGGCATGAGCAATGCCCAAGCCGCACCTTTCACCCTTCAAGCTGATGAGACGTTACAACCCGCTGTTGCTGCGCTCTACACCGCGCAATACGGCACTGCACCCACTTTCGTCACCACTGATGCCGACTTGATAGCAACAACCGACCGCACGCTGCTACCTGAGGACAGCGTCAGCGTGCCGCCGCACTTCTTGCCAGATGCCTTCTTCGTCGTGCGTTCGGAAAGCGCGTCAGCGTTCGTTGACTTCGCCATCTCGCCCGACGGACAGCAGACGCTCATTGATGCAGGTTTTCTGCCCGCTAGCGTGACCATCGTCGACCAAGTAGGCAACACACTAGACATTCCCCAGCCGGTGCGCCGTGCGATTACGCCTTACAGCCTCGCAACCTATGTCATCTACGGCGTGGGCGCGGCGGATAGGTTGGTGGCGGGTGGTTATTTAGGCGCACGCACGCCCGAAGGCGCGGCACGCATGGAAGCTATAGACCCACGCTTCCCCGAGCTAAGCAGTTACGTGATGAACCAGCGCGAGATCAATATCGAAGAGATTGCTAACCTCGCACCCGATGTCATCTTTGCCAGCGCGCGCTCGGCGTGGTTGGACACCGTCGCTGAACTAGGCATTCCCACCGTGCTATTTCAAGGCGAATCGCCCGAGCTGCTCAAGCAGTCGTTAACGCTGGCGGGGCAAATCTTCGGTCCCAACGCCGCTGCCCGCGCCGCCGCGTGGATTGCTTACTACGACCGCGTGTTGTCGGCAGTGGTTGCGCAAACGTCAGGGCTAAGTGACGCGGAACGCCCGCGCGTTCTCGTCATCGGCACAGAGCCATTGCGCGTCATCAGCGGTGACATGTACCAGACCGACATCGTCGCTGCAGCTGGCGGGCAGTCCGTTAGCGCGGAGCTTAAAGGCTCTTGGAACGATGTCAACCTCGAGCAGGTTGTCCTTTGGGATCCAGACGTGATTATCATCGTGCCATATGGCAACGTGACCGTAGCTACCCTGACCGACAGCCCCGAGTGGCAAGTCATCAAAGCAGTACAAGATGGTAAGGTCTACAAAATGCCCAGTTGGGTTGCCCCTTGGGATACGCCAGTGCCGGATTCCGTGTTGGGGATTATTTGGCTGGCGCAAAAGCTGTTCCCCGAGCGCATCGCGTTAGATTGCAGCGCAGAGGCCGTCACGTTCTTCAACGCCTTCTACGGCTACGATATCCCGCGCGATGACATCGCGGCTGTATGCGCCTCTTAACCATGCGGCGTGTCTGGGCAGCAAGCGCACCCGCGCGCGCCGGAGACCTCCTTTACGCCGCGCTGCTCTTGCTGCCATTTGCCTTGATTATCGCCGCGCTTATGGTCGGCTTGTACACTATCAGCGTGGAAAACGTGCTGCGCGCGTTGCTCGCGCCGTTCTTCCCCGACCTCGCTAACGGGCTGACAACCACCGAACTCACGCTCGTGCAACGCATACGCCTGCCGCGCGTGCTGTCCGCCGCGCTTATCGGCGCAACGTTAGCCAGCACAGGGAGCGCATTTCAAGGCATCTTCAAGAACCCGTTGGTAGACTCCAACCTGCTAGGCGTGACCTCTGGAGCGGGCTTCGGCGCGGCGTTAGCCCTGCTGCTCGGCGGTACGACGCTGGTCGTGCAAGGCTTTGCCTTTGGCTTCGGGCTGCTAGCGGTGCTGCTCGCCTACGCCGGCAGCCGCATTTACAGCACCGCGCCGATGATTGTCCTGACACTCATGGGCATTCTCATTGGCTCTTTCTTCGGCTCGCTGACTTCGCTGATGAAATACGTTGCCGACCCGCTGAACACCTTGCCCGCTATCACCTTCTGGTTGCTCGGAGGCTTGACCGGTGTCACATGGCAGAGCGTGCCGACACTCGCACTGCTCACCGTGTGCGGCAGCTTATTCCTGTGGTCAGTGCGCTGGCGGCTGAACATTCTCTCGCTGGGCGACACAGAAGCCACAACACTGGGCATGAACCCCAATCGGCTAAAGCTGGCTATTATCGTCTGCGCAACGCTGATGACCGCCGCAGCGGTTGCGGTCGGCGGCGTGGTTGGCTGGGTCGGGCTTGTCATCCCACACGCCGGGCGCATCCTCGTCGGTCCCGACCACAAGCGGCTTATCCCGGTGTCGCTGGCACTAGGCGCGTCGTTCTTGCTGGTTATCGACACGCTCTCGCGCACGCTGCTCTCTACCGAAGTGCCGCTTGGCATTTTAACAGGCTTAGTCGGCGTACCGCTGCTCATCGTGCTGCTGCGCCGCAACCAAACAGGTTGGTGACATCATGTTGGTCGCAGAAAATATCACCTTTGCTTATGCTGCTGGCGCGCCCGTGCTGCAGGGCGTTTCGTTCACGTTGACACGCGGCGACATCCTTTACCTGCTAGGGCGCAACGGCTGTGGCAAGACCACGCTCATGCAATGCCTAAGTGGCGCGCTCAAGCCCGCCAGCGGCAGCGTGACGTTCGACGGCAAAGACCTTTTCGCCTATACGCCCCAAGAGCGCGCGCAGCGCATCGGGCTTATCCCCCAGCTGCACAGCCCAGTCTTTGCGTACACCGTACATGAGCTTGTGCTGATGGGGCGTGCGCCGCACATGGGCTTATTTGGCACGCCGAGCAAAGCCGACCACGCTGTTGCAGAAAGCGCGCTTGACAGCGTTGGGCTAGCTCACTACCGCAACCGCCCTTACACCCAGCTCAGCGGCGGCGAGCGGCAGCTCGTGCTAATTGCGCGGGGCTTGGCGCAGCAGTGCCGCGTGCTGCTCATGGACGAACCCGACGCGCACCTCGATTTGCACAATCAGCAGAAAGTCATGGCGAT
Organism: uncultured Anaerolineae bacterium; assembly: GCA_938022205.1. Taxonomy (GTDB): domain Bacteria; phylum Chloroflexota; class Anaerolineae; order Aggregatilineales; family Phototrophicaceae; genus JANWYT01. Next base: position 28,104 of record CALIEB010000005.1, read on the forward strand.
TGTACAGAAGCTCACGCGTGAGGGCTTGTCGTTTATCATCACGTCACACATTCCCAACAACGCGCTGTTCTACGCTCGGCAGGTGCTGTTGATGAAAGCCGGGCGCGTGCTAACCACTGGTGACCCCGCGCAAACGCTCACAGAGCCTCTGTTGTCAGAAGCGTATGAGATGGACACCGAAGTGCTGTACGACACGCGCGGTACGGTGCGGGTTGCTCGTGCTGTGCTGCCCAAAAGGTGGCAGGCATGACGCGCACGCCGACGCAGGTTTGGGCGGAGTACGCCCAGGCACAAGGTCAACGGCTCGTCATCAGCGGCGCGATTGGCGCGGGCAAAACGACGTGGTGCAGCAGCCTCGTCGCACATGTGCGTCAGCAAGGCAAACAAGTGGCGGGACTGCTCTCAACGGGCGTTTTTGTCGACGGGCAAAAGGTTGCGATCGACCTGCTCGACTTAAGCAGCAACACCCAACGGCGGTTGGCAACGCGCCGCACCGCGCCAGATGCCACATCGCCCACGCCCAATTGGCAGTTCGACGCATCAACCTTAGCATGGGGCGACGACGTGCTGCGCGCCGTCGAACGCTGCGACCTGCTCGTTATCGACGAGCTGGGCCCGCTGGAGCTAACGTACCAGCAAGGCTGGCAGCATGCGCTAACTCTGCTTGAGCGGCGTGCGTACCGGCTGGCGTGTGTTGTGGTGCGGCGTTCGCTGCTCGGCGCGTTCTTGGGCATTTTTGCCGACGCAATCACCTTAGAAATCACGAGTGCCTCGTAAGCTGCTATGGCACAATCCTATAGCCAAGCGCAAGCGCACCGATTACAATAGCCCACGCTACGAGGAGGCAGATTATGGCACAACCACCCCAATCTCTCACACAAGCCCAGTTTATCCAAGCCGTTGACCACGTCATCAACGAGCGTAAGACCATCAAAGTTCTGCGCGCCGTCGACGAGTGCGCCGACTTCAGCGACGCGCAGCAGCAAGCAATGCGCGACATCTTGCAAGCGATCTTGCCTGTGGCGGGCATGGCTCCCTTTCACAGAGTCGCGCACAAAACACACACGCAAGGCGCGCTAAGTTCACCCGTACCTTGGCGGTTCTACGTGCTGGAAAAGCCCGCCTGCTGCGCGGTGCTGCGCCACATCCAAACGCAGGCAGCGACACAACCCGACAGCGCGTGGGCGCGCGCGTTAGAGAGCAAAGTTCCCAAGCTGCTGGCGGGCGCGGGCGCGCTGGTGCTGGTCACATGGCTGCCTGACCCCAGCGAGAACGGCGGGCAGCCCGCACTCAGCGAGAACAACGTTGAGCATATTGCCGCCGCCTCTGCTGCTGTACAAAACTTGCTGCTGGCAGCTGAAGCGCGCGGGCTATACACCTATTGGGCGACAGGCGGCATCCTCAAAGAAGCGTTCATGCTGGCCCATTTGGGCATCGCCCCTTCGGAACGGCTGTTGGGGGCGATTTACCTCGCGCCGCAAGACATGCCGCACGAAGCACTCGAGGGCGGCGCACTGCGCGACAAGCGCGGTGACCTCAACACGTGGTGTCGCTGGCTAGAGCTTTAGCGTAAATAGGCAAGACAGAAAAGGAGCTGCTATGTCCGTCGTCATCCCAGAAGAACGCAAAGACTTGCTCGAACGCCCGATTGTTGCCACGCTGGTGACGCTTATGCCCGACCACCAGCCACAAGCCACGCCGGTTTGGTTCAACTACGATGGCGAGCGCATCTGGGTCAACACAGCGCGCGGGCGACAGAAGGACAAGAACATGCGCGCGCGCCCACAGGTCACGCTGCTGGTGATTGACCCCGACAACCCCTATCGCTGGATGGAGGTGCGCGGTCACGTCAGCGAAATAACTGAAGAGGGCGCAGTCGACCACATCAGCCTGCTTGCCAAGCGTTACGTGGGGCGTGATGACTATTACGCCAACATGCCCGAACAACGCCACAAAGAGACCCGCGTCATCTACAAAATTACGCCCGACAAAGTGCTATCCAACGGTTAGCCCACGCAGCGTGGTGATGAGCTGTGGCAAGCTGTCGCAGCGGCGCGCGTGTCCCCCCATTTCCACCAGCCAAAATGGGCTAGCACCGCGTTCGACGCGCACCAACGGCACGTTATTAGCGCGCGTTGTCGCCACGTCAAAGCGTTCGCGCTCCAACGCCCGCCGCGTCCAGAAGCGCGCCACGCTGTCCTCGCCTTCGAGGACAACTTGCTGTGTGGCGGGTGCGGTTGTCTTAAACGCGCCGGTGTAGGCATCAAACTGCACGCCGCTGCTGGCAAACGCTGCCTCAAAGCCACCGTTTAGCACCAACTCTTCCGGCATACCCGTTTGCAAGATGCCGCCATACGGCAGCAACCAAATGCGGTCTGCCCAACGCAGCGCAAGGTCAAGGTCATGCGTCGAGAGCAACACCGTACGCCCGCTGTGTTGTGCTAGCCGCCGCAGAAGCTGCATGCTCTCCACGCGGCGCGGCAAATCAAGAAACGCCGTCGGCTCGTCTAAAATTAACACGCTTGGTTCTTGCGCTAACGCTCGCGCGATGAACACTTTCTGTCGTTCGCCGTCACTGAGCGTGTTGAAACGACGCGCTGCCAAATCCTGCGCGTCCAATTGCGCCAACGCCCACGCCACAACCTCGCGGTCGTGCGCCGACAGCCTGCCTAACCAGCCCGTATACGGATAACGCCCCATCGCTACTAACGCCCAAGCCGTCAACAACCCCACGTCGACGCGCTGGGTCAGCACAACGCCCAACGCCCGCGCGCGTGCCTGCACGCTCATGGCGTGAAGGTCTTGTCCGTAAAGCAGCACGCGCCCACTCAGGCTGGGCTGCATAGCAGCAATCGTGCGCAGCAGCGTCGACTTGCCCGCGCCGTTCGGGCCAATCAGGCACACCAGCTCACCCGCATGCAGCACCTCGCGTACGGGCTGCACGACCGTAACAGTTTGGCGCGGCGAACGATAGCCCGCCGCCACATCTTCGAGAACTAAGATCGGTTGCTTGTTCATGAGGAAAAGGCATCCTTCATCTGTTCACGTCGGCTGAGAATCACCCAAATCACGACCGGCGCGCCCATAAACGCTGTGACGGCGTTCAAAGGCAAAATAATCGCGCTGTTTGGCACGCTGGCGAAGAGTGCTGCCGCCAACGCGACAAGCGCGCCCACGATTGCCGCAGACGGAATGAGCAGGCGGTGGTCTGCGCTGCCGAAGAGCGCGCGGCAAACGTGCGGCACGGCAATGCCAATAAAGCCAATCGGACCGCAGAACGCCGTCACCGTGCCAGCCAAGACCGCCGTCAGCGCGATGACGCTCAAGCGCAGGCGGCGCGTTTGCACACCCATCGTCTGCGCGTAGGCTTCACCGAGCAGCAGCGCGTTCAAGCCCTTGCTAAGCGTGAACGACGCGACTATCGCCAGCAGCAACACCGGCGCGACAACCGCCATCTGCGAGCCTGTCACACCGCTAAAGCTGCCAAACGTCCAGCTAATGTAGGCTTGAATGCGCTCGGGAATGCTGAAATAGAGCAGCAAGCTGACCGCTGCGGAGGTCATGTAGCTGAAGAGCAACCCCAAAATAAGCAAGGTCATGCCGCTAGCGACCATGCGCGCCGCCACCAGCACCACCAGCAGCACGAACAATGCGCCCGCGCTGGCGGCTGTGATAATCCCCAAATCGCCCAGCAACCCCGACCCCGTCACAAACGACGCGGTGACCGCTGTTGATGATAGCACGACCAACGCCACGCCGAGACTTGCGCCGGAGCTAACGCCCAAGATAAAGGGGTCAGCGAGTGGGTTGCGAAAGAGCGTTTGCATGAGCAATCCCCCCACGCTTAACGCCGCGCCCGCCAACACTGCCGTTAACGCTTGCGGCAAACGCAGCTCCAGCACAATCGTTTTCCACACCGCACGGCTAGCGTCACCGCCTAGCAGCACCGCCAACACGTCCTGTGGGGGAATTGCCACTGACCCCAACGCTAGACGCAGCACAAACAAGCCCAGCAAGAGCGCGACAATTCCCACCAACAGGAGCGTGTGTTTCATGGCGTGCGCTTATTCGCCGCTAGCCAGCCGGCGATAGTACACAAAGGTGTGGTCAGGCATGAGGTCTGGGTGGAAGATTGCCACCAAGTCCGCCAAAATCAGGTCGGGGTTAGCAACGCCGCTTTCAAAGTAGTCATTGCCGCCGTTGGCGTTCATGCGAGCGTTGTTGTTCCACACGTTGCCCAGCGTGACCGCACGGAACTGCGCAAAGCGCGCGTCCTCGTTGAGCATGTCCGCCTGCGTTGTCCAGAATTGGTTGGCATTCACCCAAAACTCCGCCTCTGCGCCGCGCTCCAGCACGACCTCGATGTCAAGCGGCACGCTCGTGCCTTCGAGGTCGCTGAACAAGAAGTCCGCGCCAGCGTCGGCAAGGAGCTGCGCGACCGTGCTGCTGCCAGCCGGCATGTACCACGTGCCAGAGAACGGGCTAGCGGCAATCGTCGTGGGGCGCGTTTCAACGTTGGCGGTTAACGCGCGCAGGGCTTCATAGCGTTCAGCAACGCCGTCGAACACCGCGTTGGCTTGCGCTTCTGTGTTGAAGAAGAGCGCGATGTACTTGCCCCATTCCGCCTGCCCCAGCGGCGAAGTGTCGGTGTAATCGGCGTTTAGGACCGCCGGAACGCCTACCGCCTGCAGTTCGCTGAGCGTCGTGCCGCCGGCAAAATATTGTTGCGCCATGACAAGGTCAGCGTCCACCGCTAGCAGAGCTTCGGCGTTGATGCTGCCCATGCCGCCGCCGCCCACCTCAGCGGTTTCGCCCGCCGCCACGCGCGCTAGCACCGCTTCGCTGCTGACGTACATCGCGGTATCAATGCCCACCAAGCGGTCAAGCACGCCCTGCGTCTCGAGATACGGCAAAATCGTCGTTGACATGCTGACAAAACGCTGCACGGGAATCTCGATGGTCGTCAGATCTTGGTATTCGCTCGGAACAGGCGTGCCACATTGCACGAGCAGGTAGACCATCGGCTCTTCTGCACCCGCCCAAGGCAGCATCTCCACTATCTTGTAGTGGTTGAAATAGGTCACGCTAAACTTTTCGGAATACTGCACCTCAACCTTGTCGGGAAAGTAATCCACCGTCGGGTCAAAGTCAGCAACACAGCTGTCACTCAGATTGGCTTCTAATGTCGGCGCGCCCTGCGCCCACGCAACTGTCGTCAGCCATAGGCACAACAACAGCACAAACATGCGCTTGGTCATTGGGAAATCCTCACTTTCGAATAAGCCTAATAAACAAGAAAGCCCGCTCCTTCAGCAAAGAGACGGGCTAGACGTACTCCAAAATACGTTGCGCGCTTGTTCTCCTTTCTCCACGAAGGCATGTGACAAGCTAGACATGAAGGTAAGCGATCGGGCTTCGAGGTCAGAGCCTCGTTACCGTTGCGGGACAGCGTCGGACTTTCACCGAACTTCCCTTACACATTCACGCGAAGCAGGCGTATGGCTTTTTTAACTTACGCAGCGCATCATCCATGGGGAGATGACGCATCACCCTCTTGTTGGCGATTGACAGCCCCCATGTTTGCTGCCAATCGTCCATGATATTACATTAGCATAAAGCTGCCCTCCGACGCAACAGGGAAAATGCACAGTTTTCGCGTACGCTGCTGTCGGCAACAAACCCTTGTCGCAAGATTATTTTTTGATACAATGTCTCATTTAATTGAGACTGCGTATCAAAGAAGCGAGCATGAAGACACAAGCGAGCGTACAAAATAGCTGGCGGCTGCCCACCGCACTCACCGCCTACGCCAACGAGCTTCTCGACTTGCAGATGTGGTGTTGGGGGCGTGACGTGCGCTATGAGGGCGGCAACCTACTGACTGGTTATGGGTTTAGGCGTGACGCTAAGCCCGAAGATGGGCGCGGCTGTACCGCCTATCACCACGACGGGTTGACGTTGTGGGGCTGGGGCATCTTCTACACACAGGGCAAAAGCACCGCAATTTTTATCAAACGCCAGCGTTTTGACCCCATCTACGTTCCCACCCACCAACCACCGCGCATTTGGCATGTCGATGACTTGCCGCAGTGGCAGCCGTTAGCCGATGACGGCAGTGTCGCAAGCCTCGTGCAGGCGGTTGTCGCACGCATTGTGGACTACGAAACGTGGGTAAAGCAGCACACGCCTGACGGCTATCGCAGCAGCGTGATGCAAGCCATTCGTCGCAGCAAAACGCGCGACGTTAGCGACATGGCGCAAGCATGGCGCGCTCTCGCTGATAAGCTCTTTTCCACCTAGTTGCACACTTGTTCAAAACAGATCGACGAGGACACCTATGAAGAAACTACCCGTTACCGTGCTTTCTGGCTTCTTAGGCGCGGGCAAAACCACCCTGCTTAACCACGTGCTAAAAAATCGTCAAGGCATGCGCGTGGCGGTCATTGTCAACGACATGAGCGAGGTCAACATTGACTCGCAGTTGGTGCGCGACGGCGAAGCCCAGCTGAGCCGCACCGAAGAGAAGCTCGTTGAGATGACCAACGGCTGCATCTGTTGCACGCTGCGCGACGACTTGCTGCGCGAAGTCGCACGCCTCGCCCAAGAAGGACGCTTCGACTACCTGTTGATTGAATCCACCGGCATCAGCGAGCCGCTGCCAGTCGCCATGACGTTTAGCTTCCCCATGCCTGACGGCAGCATGAGCCTGATGGACATCGCACGGCTGGACACAATGGTCACCGTCGTGGACGCGAACACGTGGCTTGACGATTACCGCGCCGGCAAGCGTCTCAAAGAACTTAATATGGCGGCAGGCGACCAAGACACGCGCACGCTAGCAGACCTGCTCATCGACCAAGTCGAATTCGCCAACGTCATCGTCATTAACAAGACCGATCTCGTGAGCGAGGACAAGCTAGGCGAGCTAGAAGGTGTGTTACACACGCTTAACCCAGACGCTCGATTGCTGCGTGCGGTTGAAGGGCGTGTTGACCTGCGCGAGCTGCTCAACACAGGGCTTTTTGACATGGAAAAGTCCCAGCGGTCAGCAGGTTGGCTCAAAGAACTGCAAGGCGAACACACACCCGAAACCGAAGAGTACGGCATCGGCAGCTTTGTCTTCAAGGCACGCCGCCCCTTCCACCCTGAAAGGCTCATGGCGTTTCTCAGCGGCGCGCACATGCAAACCGTGCTGCGCTCAAAAGGCTTCTTCTGGCTGGCGACGCGCCACAACAGCGGCATCAACTGGTCGCTAGCGGGACGTATTGCGCGTGTTGCCTACGCGGGCAACTGGCTAGCCGCAACGCCGCGCGCGTTTATCACCGAAACGCCAGAAGTGCGCGAGTACATGCGCGAGTATTGGCAAGAACCTTTTGGCGACCGTCGACAGGAATTGGTGTTTATTGGCATCGACATGCCCAAAGAGCAAATGCTCGCACAACTCACCGCCGCGCTGCTTACAGACGAAGAAATGGAGCTAGGTGAAGCAGGCTGGCAAACGTTCGTCGACAACTTTCCGCAGTGGCATCCTATATCGTAGCGTAATGCCTGTTGTCATATTAGAGCAAGGCTTGCAAAAGCGGTTCGTTCGCCTCGTGCGCGCCGGGGTCTAAGCACACATCGGCATAGAACGCATATTTCTCAGCGAGATAGGGATATTGCGCGCGCGTGTCCTCGTCTAAAATAGCGACAAGGCGCGCGCCGCGCCAATTATCTAGCGCAAAGCGCAGCACATGCGGGTCAGCCTGCGCCGACGTGAGCAGCAGCGCGTAATCGCTCGTCACGCGGTTTACACTGCGAATAAGCTGCCCCGCTAGTCCGCAGCACACACACCCGCCTGCTAAGCGCACGCGCTCAACGCCTTCTAAGGGTGTGGGTTGCTCGCCGTTATCGAGAAACGTTAGCGTTTGCGCGCGCGCCTGTATCAGCTTGGCAAGCGTTTGCAACGCCAACCGTTTGTCCACCAAGCGCATGCCAACAATGGCAATCAAGCGCATTTTTTCTCCATTGCATTAATAGTTGATACTTTGTATCATTGTTGTTCGAGCCAAGCAAAGGAACATGCTTTGTGACAGTCTCTCATGATGTGCCAGTGACGATTATCGCCGGGTTTTTAGGCGCGGGCAAAACCACGCTCCTCAATCATATCCTAAGCACAGCACACGACAAGCGTATCGCTGTGGTGGTAAACGACTTCGGTGCGCTCAACATTGACGCGCAGCTCTTGGTGGAGGTTAAAGAGCAAGATGTTGTCACACTGTCAAACGGCTGCATTTGCTGCACGATAAGCGGGGACTTGCAGCGTGCCGTGCTAAACTTGCTGCAACGCCCAGAGCCACCAGAACACATCCTCATTGAGGCGAGTGGCGTGTCTGACCCACTAGAAATCGCGCTGAACATTCGTGCGGTACGCGGCGTGTTTGTCGAAAGCGTCCTCACGGTGATGAGCGCGGAGCAGCTACAGGACGTTGACCGCCGCTATGCTGCGCTGGCAATTTATCAGGTGGGCATGGCAGACATTGTCGTGCTGAACAAGATTGACTTGGTCAGCGAGGCAGAGCGACAAGCTGCGCGCGCGTACATTCAGCGCGTGCTGCCACAAGCACGCATCATCGAAACCACGCAAGGACGCTTGCCGATGTCGCTTGTGTTTGGGCTGTCCGAGCCTATCGGCAAAGCGAGTGCTTCGCAACTCATCTTTGAGGCGCACGCGACGGCTGCGCATGATGCGCCCGACCACAGCCATGACTTTCAAACGTGGCATTGGTCAAGCTCACAACCCCTATCCTATCGTGCGCTCAAACGCGCTGTCAACAGCCTGCCTAAGGACATCTATCGCGCCAAAGGCATCTTCTTTCTCGCAGACGCACCCGACCAGCGCGCCGTGCTGCACGTCGTGGGCAAGCGCGTCACACTAACGATGGACACGCAGTGGCGTACAGACGAGACACCCCTCTCGCAATGCGTGATGATAGGCGCGCATGGCAGCCTAAATCCCGACGCGCTGGAGGAGCAGTTCAATGCCTGCCTTGCCATTAATGCACCCAAGTCAGAGTTAGAACACTTGACCAACAGCGTGCTGTCTTGGCTGCGTGGTCGGCTTTCTGTTTAATGTAAGAACGAGACCAGAAGGAAGTAGACCCATGACACAAGAGAAAAAGGCTTTTCCCGTGCCGATGACGATTCTATCGGGATTTTTGGGGTCGGGTAAAACCACTCTACTCAACTACATTCTCAACAGCCCGCACGGCATGCGCATCGCCGTCATGGTCAATGACTTTGGCGCGGTGAACATTGACGCGCAGCTCGTCGTCGGCGTGGAAGGCGAAACCGTTAACCTTGCCAACGGCTGCATCTGTTGCACGATACGCGGCGACTTGCTCAATGCGGCAATCGACCTGCTCAAAAAAGACCCGCCACCGGAATACATCATCATCGAGACGAGCGGTGTATCTGACCCCATCGCGGTGGCGAACACGTTCATGCTGCCCGAGCTGCGCCCGCTCGTGCGCCTTGACAGCATCTTCGTCGTGGTCGACACCGAGCAGTTCCTCGCGCTGCCCGAAGATCTACACGAACTGGCGTTAGACCAAATTTCAGTTGCCGACATCGTCATCCTCAACAAGATCGACATGGTGCAACCCGACTTTGTTGAGGTAGTCAAACAGCACATTTGGAGCTATGTTCCAGAAGCGCGCTTCTTGGAAGCTAGCTACGGGCGCGTGCCGCTTGAGCTTTTGCTGGGCGTGGGCGAATACGACAGCGAGCGCGTCTGGCAGCGCGAACCCCACGACATCCACGTGCATGGCGTTGAAGAAACGCACGACCACGAGCATGACCATGACCACGAGCATGAGCATGACCACAGCAAAGTATTTAGCACATGGCATTGGACAAGCGATAGACCGCTTACACTGCGTGCGCTGCGTGCGATGTTTGAGCGGCTTCCCACCACCATCTACCGTGCCAAAGGCGTGATTTACCTGTCGGAAATGCCCGAGCATCGCGCCGTGCTGCAAATGGTCGGCAAGCGCGCCAGCCTTACGCTAGAAGATGCTTGGGGCGACCAGAAGCCCCACAATCAGGTTGTGATGATTGCCACGCACGGCGGGATTGACCCCGACAGCTTGCGTGAGCAGTTTGAAGGTTGTCAAGCCCGACAAGCACAGCCCGCAAAAATTCCCCCCAAAACCGATTGGACACGTCAGACAAACGACTAAGGAGCATATCTGTCGATGAAACAACTACCCGTTACCGTGCTTTCTGGCTTTTTAGGCGCGGGCAAAACCACGCTGCTCAACCACGTGTTGAACAACCGCGACAACATGAAAGTGGCGGTGATTGTGAATGACATGAGCGAGATTAACATCGACGCGCAACTTGTGCGCGACGGCGGCGCACAGCTCAACCGCGTCGAAGAACAGCTAGTGGAAATGACCAACGGTTGCATTTGTTGCACACTGCGCGATGACCTGCTCAAAGAGGTGTCCAAGCTGGCGCGTGCGGGACGTTTTGACTATCTGTTGATTGAATCCACAGGCATTAGCGAGCCGCTGCCTGTTGCGGAAACATTCACCTTCCGTGACGAAGACGGCAACAGCCTCAGCGACCTTGCACGCCTAGACACGATGGTCACTGTCATTGACGCGCACAATCTGATGGCAAACTTTGCGACAATGGACACGCTCGCCGAGCGCGGCGAAAGCGTTCAGGAAGGCGACGAACGCAGCGTTGTTGACCTGCTCGTCGACCAAATCGAGTTCGCCAACGTCATCGTTCTCAACAAGCTGGACTTGGTAGAAGAAGCCGAAGCCAACCAGCTGCGCGCCCTGCTGCACAAGCTAAATCCGCGTGCGCGCATCGTCGACGCGGTCTATGGGCGCGTGCCGTTGGAACACATTCTCAACACGGGGCTGTTTAACTTTGCCGAAGCGGAAACGTTTGGCGAGTGGCTAAGCGGCGAAGAACACACGCCCGAAACGGAAGAATACGGCATCAGCAGCATTGCGTTTAGAGCGCGCCGCCCTTTCCACCCCCAACGGCTTTGGGACGCGGTGGCAGAGGACGACATTTTAGCGGGCGTGGTGCGCTCCAAAGGCATCTTCTGGCTAGCGACACGCCACGACAACGCGATGATGTGGTCGCAAGCGGGCAGCTTGATTAGCGTTCAGCCAGCAGGCACGTGGTGGGCAACCGTCAAAGAAGACGAGCTGCCTGATGACGAGGAGCTGCGCACCCAAATTTTGAGCTGGATGCAGCCACCTTACGGCGATCGTCGGCAAGAACTCGTGTTCATTGGCATCGACTACGACAAGGCAATATTGCGCCAAAGGTTGGAAGCGTGCTTGTTGACCGATGCGGAGATGGCAGTGTATCCCGAAGGTTGCGTCGACTGGGCTGACCCTTTCCCCGACTATGTCGACGACGAGCAGGAAGACGAGCTAGCCTAAAGGGCATAGCCGCAGCAAGCGTAGGGCGGTCGCGGCGAACACGACTGCCCTGCTCATCGCACGCAAGAGCTGGCGCACGATAGCCACACCAGCTCTTGCACATCAGCCAACATCGCCATAACGCACCAACTCCGCTGCAGTTTCCCCTAAGCCAAACACAGATAATTTGCCCCTCAGTGCCACATATCTGCTAAGATAGCCACAGCGGTTACACACGCTTGTTTGTGTCAAACAGCGCGACGACATCGCGCTGTTAAGTATCTAAAAGGACGTTTGCGTCATGAGCCAACTTTACCAAGAAATTCACGAGCAGCCCGCCGTTCTTGCCCGTCTGCTGGCGACCCAAAGCGCACAAGTGGCGCAAATTGCCGCCGCTATTCGTGCTTTCGCACCTAGCTTCGTCTGTATCGCCGCACGCGGCACGTCAGACAACGCCGCCCGCTACGCCCAATATCTGTTTGGTACGCACGCGCGGCTTGCCGTCGCGCTTGCCGCGCCTTCCATCCACACGCTTTATCAGACCGCGCCCCAGCTTGAGCGTGCGCTAGTCATCGCCATTTCACAATCCGGGCAATCCGCCGACGTGCGCCAAGTGCTGCAAGACGCACGAGAACAAGGCGCGCTAACCGTAAGCATCACCAACGACCCCACGTCGCCGCTCGCGCAAGCCGCCCAGTACCACGTTGACCTCAGCGCAGGCACAGAGCGCAGCATCGCCGCCACCAAGAGCTACACCGCACAGCTCATGGTCGTCGCCATGCTTGTCGGCGCGCTCGTTGACGACCCACACTACACCGCCGAGCTGCAAACGTTGCCCACGCTCATGCAGCAAACGCTAGAACACAGTGCGACCGCCGCGCAATGGATTGACCGCTACCGCTACATGGAGCGTTACGCGGTCATCGGGCGCGGCTACAATTACAGCACCGCCTTTGAAATCAGCCTCAAAGTCAAAGAGCTAAACTACTTGGCAGGCGAAGGCTACAGCGAGGCGGACTTCCGACACGGACCGATTGCCATCATCCAAGCGGGTTTTCCGGTGATTGTCGTCGCGCCCGACGGTGCTGCCTTTTCTACTGTCAAGGACTTGCTGGTAAGATTGCACGAAAAAGCCGCCGAGTGCCTTGTGATTACCAATCGTCCTGACGACTGCGCGCCCTACGCCAAGTTTCTACTGCCTATTCCGCCGGTCGCTGAGCATTTCAGTCCCATTCTAGCGGTCGTTCCGGGACAGTTTATCGCCATGTACCTCGCCATAACGCGCGGCAATCCGGTTGACCAGCCGCGCGGCTTGAGCAAAGTCACCAACACGGTATAGGCGCATGCTCATCTATAACGCGCGCGTTCTCACAGAAGACGGCGCGCCCGCCACATGGCTGCAGTGGCAAGGGCGCACCATTACCGCGCTCGGCAGCGGGCAGCCACCCCAAGACCCCCAAGTCATTAACGCGGGCGGTCACACGCTGCTGGCGGGCTTTATCGACCTGCACGTGCACGGTGGCATGGGTGCGGACGTGATGGATGCCACGCCTGAAGCCTTGCACGTCATGGCTACTTTTGCTGCCCAGCATGGCACAACGGCATTTTTGCCCACGACGCTCACCGACACGCACGAGAACTTGCTCAAGGCACTCGACAATATCAAGCGTGTGATGCAAGCAGGCACCACCGGTGCGACGATTCTCGGCGCGCACGTTGAGGGTCCTTATCTGAATGCCGACAAGTGCGGCGCACAAAACCCACGCCACATCCGCCGCTACTGTCGCGACGAAGGGCGCGACATCTTCGCCCGCGAGATTGTGCGCCTCATCACCGTCGCGCCTGAGTTCCCGCAAAATCACGCCCTCGTCCGCGATGCCGTCGCTGCGGGCGTGCGCGTCTCGGTGGCGCACTCTGCCGCCACAGCCGCCCAGCTGCAAACGGGAATCGCACTGGGCATACGCCACTCTACGCACACGTTTAACGCGCAAACGCCCTTTCACCACCGCGACGTAGGCATCGTTGGCGTGGTCATGGGCGACGATAGCATCACGGCAGAGCTTATCAGCGACGGCATTCACGTTCACCCGCTGGCGATGCGCGCGCTCTGGCGATGCAAACGCCCGCACCAGCTAGTGCTGGTCACTGACGCGGTGCGACCAACGGGCATGCCCGACGGTAGTTACAGCTTTGGCGAGCGCACGGTGCTGCTAAAAGATGGCGTGGTGCGCTTGCCCGATGGGACGCTAGCTGGCAGTACTATCACGATGGCGCGTGCCCTTGAAGTCTTCGCGCACGCCGTGCAAGAACCGCTCGAGGCTGTCTGGCAGACTACCAGCCTTAACGCCGCGCGTGCGCTAGGCATTGACGGTCAAAAAGGCAGCCTTGCCGTTGGCAAAGACGCTGACCTTGTGCTGCTTGACGAGGTATTTCGCGCCGTGCTTACGGTCGTTGAAGGGCGCATCGTTCACCAAGTTTTATGACACAACGTGCCTAAGCCGCGCAAACAGCCTTGATTTGTGCGCGTGCGCGCGTTATAATGTTAAGCAGATTGGGGAATAGTTTAATTGGCAAAACAACTGATTCTGGCTCAGTCGTTCTTGGTTCGAGTCCAGGTTCCCCAGACACAAAACGCCGCCTAACCAACGCGGCGTTTTGTTTTGTATAGGACAATGTGGCTACGTTATTAGCCACCCACAGCTCGACAAATTTTGTTAGACTCAAAATAAATTAACCGTGCAAAATACCCTAAGATTTTACGAATCTTCTTGTAGGTTTTCTACATTTCGTGTAAAATTTACGCATCTGTATACTGTATACAGTGCTTAAATAACGCTGTTACAATTAAAAAGGAGCAAAGCGTGAAACACACTAAGTTATTAGTTTTGGTAGTACTACTGCTCGTCAGCATGCTCGCCCCCGCCGTTAAAGCACAGGCGAACACGCTGACCATCGCCTCCGGCACGGATATTGAAAACACCAATATCCACCTCGTTACGTCCTCGCCGTCTTTCTCGGTGCTAGAACACATCTACGAAACGCTCTTCAACATGACCCCTGAAGGCGAACTCGTGCCTGTGCTAGCAGAAAGCATCGAAGCTACCGCTGACAATGTCTACGTCATCAAGCTCAAACAGGGTATCAGCTTCACCGACGGCACGCCGTTTAACGCCGAAGCCGTAAAGGCAAACCTTGAATACATGCTTGACACGGAAAACGGCGCAGCCTTCCGCTTCCTGTTGGTCGTAGGCGGTGAACCCGCGCAAGTGGAAGTTTTGGACGAATACACCGTCCAAATCACCACCAAGTTCCCCTTTGCGCCGCTGCCCGCCCACCTTTCGCACGGTGCTTACGCGATGGTCAGCCCCGCCGCGTTGGCACAAGGCAAAGACTTCTTGGCTTCTAACGCCGTTGGCACGGGGCCCTTTGTTCTCAGCGAGTGGAAACGTGACGAAGAGGTTGTCCTGACCCGCAACGATGCCTACTGGGGCGAAAAACCCGCGCTTGAGAAGGTCGTCTTCAAGGTCGTTAAGGAAAGCGGCGCGCGCCTCGTGGAAATTCAATCTGGCACCGTTGACGTGGCTGTGCGCGTGCCTCCCGCCGACATCCCGATGTTGCAAGCAGATCCCAACGTTGAGATTATGATTACGCCCGGTCTGCGCACCATCTACATCTTCTTCAACGTGACCGAAGAACCCTTCACCGACGTGCGCGTGCGCCAAGCGGTCAACTACGCTGTCGACGTGCAAGCCATCGTGGACAACTTGTTTGAAGGGGCTGCCCTCGTGAGCCGTGCGCCGTTCGCGCCTGCCATCTTCGGCTATTCTGCACAAGAGCCGTACGCCCGCGACCTCGAAAAAGCGAAGGCATTGCTGGCTGAGGCAGGTGTCGCTGAAGGCACAACCTTGACGCTCTATCACCCGACGGGTCGTTACATCCAAGACGCGCTGGTGGCAGATGCCGTCCGTGCGCAGCTGCGCGAAGTTGGCTTAAACGTTGAGCTGCAGACGCTGGAATGGCCGCAGTACGTGCCACACGTGCGTCGTCCCAAACCCGACAATGACATTCAGTTCGCCATGCTCGGCTGGGGCGTTCCTACAATGGATGCCGACTACGCCCTGTTCGCGCTGTTCCATTCGTCGGAATTCCCGCCCGGCTTCAACGGTGCGTTCTACAGCAACCCTGAAGTAGACGCGCTGCTAGAAAAGGGTCGCTCCACACTTGACCAAGAAGAGCGCAAAGCCGCCTACGCCGAAGCCATCCGCATCATCTGGGAAGACGCGCCATGGCTGTTCCTCTACAGCGAAATTCAGGTGACGGCAGTGCGCAAGAACGTTGAGGGCTTCATCGTTCACCCTGACGAAAGCCTGATTGCGACCTTCGCTAGCAAGAAGTAAGCGAGCTTAACGCGCTAGGACATGTTGAACAGGTCGAGACGGTACTTTGTGCCGTCTCGATTTATCTTATATGTTTTTCAAAGGTGAAGGATGACTAAATTTATTGTGCGCCGTCTTCTGCTTGCTATTCCGACCCTGCTAGGCGTTTCGTTTTTAGTCTTCGCCAGCATTCGCCTTGTTCCGGGCGGTCCCGCTATCGCGCTAGCGGGCGAGCTTGCCACACCTGAAATCATCGAACAGGTCAACCGCGAGCTAGGGCTCGACCAACCGCTGCTCATTCAGTATGTCAACTATTTGGGGCGTATGCTGCGCTTTGACTTAGGACGCTCTATCCGCAGTGGGCTGCCAGTTATTGAAGAAATTCAAACGCGCCTGCCGCGCACATTGCTCTTGGCAGTCGTCAGCCTGACCGTTTCGTCGGTGCTGGGCATTACCATCGGCGTAACCGCCGCCACGCGCCCTAACTCGCTGTTTGATGGCGGCAGCATGATTTTCGCGCTGCTCGGCGTGTCGATGCCCATCTTTTGGTCAGGCTTAATGCTGATGATTTTCTTCGCTGTGTTGCTGCCGCAATGGTTAACGTCTATTGGGTTTCCGACAGGTCCCATCCTGCCGCCCACAGGCAGTGGCACATGGCAGCACCTCGTCATGCCGGTGACCGCGCTTGCCGCCAACTCTATGGCAATTCAGGCGCGCATGACCCGCGCCACCATGCTCGAAGTCTTGCGCCAAGACTACATCCGCACCGCGCGCGCCAAAGGACAAAAAGAGCGCATCGTCGTTTACGTTCACGCGCTGCGCAACGCCATGCTGCCTATCGTCACCATCATCGGCTTGCAGTTTGGCACGCTGCTGGGCGGCGCAGTTCTCACGGAAACCGTCTTCAGCTGGCCCGGCATCGGTCGCCTCTTGGTGGATACCATCGGCTTCCGCGATTACCCCGTCATTCAAGGCACAGTGCTGACCATCTCGGTCGGCTTTGTGCTGACCAACCTTTTTGTGGACATCTTATACGCCTACCTTGACCCGCGTATCAAGTACTCCTAAAGGAAACCACGCATGACCGCTTCGATTCCTACGGACTTTACCGCGCCTAAAAAAACGTTTAAGCTGCCCACTTCCGTGCGCCGCCTCATTCGCAACCCGTTGGCGATGTTTGGCTTGTTCATTGTGCTAACCTTTATCTTCGTGGGCATCTTCGCCGAGCAGATTTCCCCCCATGACTATGACTTGTCTAACTTGTCGATGGCGCGCAAGGGACCCAGCGCGACCTACGTGCTGGGCAACGATGAGATTGGACGCGACATGCTCTCACGCTTGTTTCACGGAGCGCGCATTTCGCTGACGCTAGGCGTGATTTCGGTGGGCATTGGGTTGATAGTGGGCGTTTTTATGGGCGTTGTGGCGGGTTATTTCGGCGGTGTCGTCGATTTAATCGTCATGGGCATCATCGACATCATGCTAGCGTTCCCCAGCATCTTGCTAGCCATTATGTTCGTCGCATTTCTTGGCGGCAGCCTACAAAACGCCATGATTGCCATCGGCGTGTTGTCCATCCCGGTCTACACACGCCTCGTGCGCAGCTCAACACTCTCCATCAAAGAAGAACTGTTCGTCGAGGCGGCGCGTGCGCTAGGGGCAAATCACGTCACCATCGTACTGCGCCACATCCTGCCCAACGTGTTCGCCCCCATCATCGTGCAGTCAACCCTACAAATGGCGGTCGCCATCCAAGCCGCTGCCGCGCTGGGATTCTTAGGTTTAGGCGCACCGCCCGACGTGCCAGAATGGGGCAACATGCTGCAAAAGGGGCGTAACTTCATTTTCTCCGCGCCGCACATCGTCCTCTATCCGGGGTTGGCGACTATGCTCGTCGTGTTTGGCTTCAGCCTCTTGGGCGACGGCTTGCGCGACGCGCTTGACCCGCGCCTCAACCGCTAGGCGATGACAGCTTGGCGCACGCGCTGGCAAAGCACGCGCATGACACCTTCCATAATCTCGGGGCGCGTACTCATCAGCTGATAGAGGGGTTCGCGCTCCAAGACAAACACGGTGACATCGCTGGCCGCCGTCACCGATGCCACGCGCGGCGCAGCATCCAACACCGAAAGCTCGCCGAAAATTTCCGGTGCCTCTAGGTAGTTGAGCGTTACGCCGTGACGATGGACATGCACGCGCCCCGACACCAACATGTACATGCGCGTGCCAAGCTCATTCTCACGCAAAATCGGCGCGCCGCTGGTGAAAGATTGCTTTTGCAAGAGCTGCGCCACTTCGGCTAGCACCGCGTCGGGTGTCTGCGCGAAGATGCTCACGCCGCGCAAAATCTCCACTTTTTCAAACACAGAAAACATCGCGTCCTCCCCTTCTAGTGGCCAAAATGCAAAACACTCGTCACGAGCGATGACCCCACGCTGATACAGCGTATAGCCCACGCACGCCTTTGTCCATGCGCTCGCCCAGCCCGTTTCACCTTGTGCCAAGATAGTGCGATAGTGCTGTTCCACAGTTCGGTGACGTGGCGACACGTCTAATCGCTTAAGGCGTTCTTCCAAAGACAATCTCTCCAGCAAGGCGAAAATTACCCTGCGCTCCTCATAGCCCAACAGCACAAACAAGCCCTCCAGCGCGTAGCCGATGAGTTCTTGGTTGTTGGTGCGCATGCCGCGCTGCCAGTTTTCATACGCGCCCCAAATCATCTCACGCGCATAGAGCAGTCCGTAAAGATGAAACAGCCGCTCACGCACCGTGTTTAAGTCCTCTTCGAGCGCACGCGCAACCAAAGGCACGGGTTGTGCGTCAAGCAGCACAGTCAACACTTCCGCCGCAATGATCGCCTCACGGTGTACCACCGCCGCAACGCTGTCATGCGCATAAGTATGCTGACGCGGCACGCGACTGAGCGCACGCAGCGACCACAGCCGCACGGCAGGGTTTTCATGCTGCCAATACTCGTGCAAGAGCGTTTCGCTCTCGGGCGACGCAATGTTGCCCAACACCTCAAATAGAGCCTTCTGCAGGTGCGGGTCATAGGTCATTGCCAGCTGGCGCGCCACAAACGGCAGGGCATCAGCGCGGCTTAACGCAGCAATCACATGCGTGCGGTAAATCTCGCGGCGCAAGAGCAGTAAGAGCAAATCGCTCAGCTCGGCAACGCGCTGCCCCGCCGCACGCACCGCCAAGCGCACCACCTCGACGTAATCATCCGCTAAAAGCACGCGCACGTCATCCACGTACCGTTCCACTTGGCACAGCACCTGCGCAGCGTCTAGGCGGTCTTGCAGCTCTTGCGAGCGCACAAGCCGCGCCAGTGTTTCTGCACCCTGCCCTCGCGCCAGCAGCAATGCCAACGCATCCACGCGCAAAGCCGCGTCGTTTAAGGCCATGTTGAGCAAGGACAGCGCACTTTCTGCATCGGTCAACGCACACCACGTGCGCAGAGCCGCTATCCGCAATAGCGCAGGGTGTTCGCGGTCGTAGACCAGTGCCTGAACCATAGGCAGCAGCTCAACGAGCTGCTCTTGCTCGACCACCACCAGCACCGAGAGCTTGACCTGTGTCTCGGGGTGTTCCAACAAGGTGCGCAGCAGGTAGACGTTGTTCGCGTCCAACGTGCCAGCAGCGGTTAAGCTCTCGCTGGTTACTACCGTCGGTACCGCGTTAGCAAGCATATCTTGGCGCAAGAACACGTTGCGCACGGCAGCTGTGAGCAACCTCGCATAGTGTACATAGGTACGACGGCTCACAAGAAGCCACAACATCGCTAGCCCCAAAAGTAACACGACATAGAACAACGGGGGAATAGCGGGAAAAATTTGAAACACAATCAACATGCAGCCGCTTAAAATTAAAGCGACGCTGCCCAGCTTACCTTCAGATTGGACGCGCACCCACGCTCGCTCTGAGGCTTTAAGCGGCTGGTAGAGCATCGCCATGACAGGCGATGTCATCGCGCCAAACAGCACGCCATCGGAAAGACGCACCAGTGCCAGCACAACGAAGAAAAAAAGGCTGCCCATACCTGTCATCATGCCAACCACCAGCGCGCCCAAAACGCCCAGCGCGATGATGCTAGGGTGCAGCGGCAGCGCAACGTGCAGACCAAAGCGTGCCACAAAACGCCCCGACAGCAGCGCAGAAAGACCAAGCGTGAAAAATGTCATCGTGCTGACGAAAATACCAAGAAAACTAGCAAGGCGGACTTCCGTTACGAACATTTGCGCGGCTTGCCGATAGAACACAAACTCTAACACGTTCGCCGTCATTACCGCTGTGATTTTGAGCGCGAAAAACAGCACAATATAGTGGTTCTTTAGCACGTCCTGCAGCGTCATTGGCACAACCTCAAGCGTCTTGTGCTGCTCAAGGTAAAGGCGAAAACGCGGCAGTTCACGCATCAAGTGCAAGGCATACAGTAACAACCCTAACGCTGATGCCAGCAGCAAATGGTGAGCTGCACCGAATAAACTGACCAGCGGAGCTGCTGTCAAGCCGCCTAAAATCGTGGCAAACATCATCGCTGCCGACAAAATCGCAAACAAACGCTTCGCCTCTTGGATGTTAAACAAGCGCGCCGCAGTTTCCCACAAGCCAATCGAGCCGTAGATGAACAGCGTACGATACCATGCCATGATTAAAAATTTGACCAGTGGTATTGGTACAACTGCCAGCAAAACCCAAAATGCCATCGCTGATACGCCTAGCAGCGCAACCGTGGTATAAAGCAAGCGCAAGAACCCCAGCCGTTTCTCGCTAGCAGTGTAGCCAACGCTCAGGGCAATCACCAGCAGTGCGTTGAGAATGTTGGCTTGCGGCAGCAAATCTGCGGCGTACTCTGAGAGAAAAATCGCGCTGGAGCTGGTATGAAACAAAGTCAGCGAGAAGCCTAGAAAAAACGCAGCGCGCAGCAGCACAGACATGCGGTCTTGTTCGCTCGCGCGGATACCCATAATCTGCCCAAAAAGTGTGGTCATATGGCATAGTTTCAGGTGTTTCGAGTAAAGATGTTTTTTATTTTACCTGAAAATCCTATGCCTGCTCTCAGTTTGGCGGAACAAAACCTTGCGCTGGTGAACAACGGCGCGCTGGTTATCGCAGGCGTGGTCGCTACGGCAGTGCTGGCGCGTCTCGCACTAGCACGCAGCTAGCGACACTGTCGTAAGCGGTTAAGGAACGGTTATCAGCGCGTGAAGTGCCTCACTAACGCGCTGGTGCGCCAAAACGCTGGGGTGCGCGTCGAAGGGGTTCACCATGAGTTGTTGCGGCGCAATCCCCGCAAAGAGCGTGAGCGTGTTCACTGTTGGCACGTCACGCGCCGCAAAATATGCCAACACAGGCGCGAGCATGTCGGCAGACCCCTCACAATCGGCGAGATTGCACCACACCACCACATATAAAGGCACATCGCGCTCGCGCACCCACCCCACCACCGCCTCTAGTTCTTCGCTAGCATAGATTGCCCACGCTTCAGGGTTGGCATAGGCGGCGCGCAAGTAATCCATATAACGTTCACCCGTGTTGAGCGCGGCGTAGTGATAAACGCGGTAGTAATAGAAGTTAGCCAGATAGGCGTTCTCCACCCACCAAATCCACGCGGGGTCGGGGTCGCGGCGCAAGCCACGCAGCGGTGGCAGCACACGCCCCGCTGTACCCTCTGCGATGTCGTTGAGGTAGTGCGACAGCACCAGCACGTCGGGCGCGGTGGGATAACGCTGCAGGTCAGCGAACGCTGACCCTACGCCAAAGCCCGGGACCGCCACCACGTTTACCGCATAGGCATCCCCGAGCAAGCGCGCCAGCTGGTGGGGAAACGTGTCAGCAATGTCGTTCACGCCGTAGCCCACCGCGAACGAGTCGCCCATCACCAGCACATGACGACGCGTCGGGTCATCGTTCGGGGGATTGTCACGGTAGCCATAGGCGTTCACGGGCTGCCAATACAGGCGATACCAGTTTTGGTGCATCTTGCTAAACGCGAAGCTATCCGACATCGCCACGCCGTAGCGCAGCCACAGCTCCGCGCCCAAGATGAGCAAGCACAGCGTCACCAGCGTGACAAACGGGTTGACCCACCTGCCGTTAAGCGCACGCAGCCCGTCGCGGTCTAGCCCACAAGTAAACCAGCCCAACGCCCACGTCATGCCGCCGCCCAACCACAAGCCTTCCTCCAGCGCGAACGGCAAGCCCGCCGCAGGTTGAAACGCCAGCAGCCATCCCCCCAGCACGCCAACAACCGCCAGCAGCCACACACCGCCAAACAAGGGCGGCACGCGCCGTAGCCAGCGCAAGGGCAAGCGCGCGACACGCCAGCCCACACGCGCTAGCACTGTCCACGCCAGCAGCAGCGCGCCTATGACGGCAAGCGCGTTCATGTGCTAGGCGCGCACCACCGTGATAGGTTTGCCGCACAGCTTGCTGTTTTTCATGCCCGTCAGCACGCGCTTCACGGCATCTTCTGGCACTTCGAAGTAGGTGTGGGTGTCTTGAATGCGAATTGCGCCGATGCGTTTGCCCTGAATGCCGCCCAACACCGCCACTGTCGAGACGACATCCGCCGGGCGCACGTTGCCGTTGCGTCCCAAGTCAATCTTTAGGCGCACCATGCCCTCTTCAACGGGGCGTTCACGCCCGCCGCTTGACGGTCTGCCGTCACGGCGACTGGTCGCAGCGGGGGACTTGCGACGGTCGCGGTCAGGGCGTGCTTCGGCAAGATGCACCGTCTTGATATGCTCGATAGGTGCTTCTAGTTCGTCGGCACGCGCAAGCTGCAGGGCAGCCGTCGCCACGTCCTCAAGGTTATACCCCGCGTTGAGAATAGCTTCCAACGCTTGCTTGCCCAAGTCTTTCTCACCGCTGATAATCATTTCTTCAAGTTTCTTGAGAAACAGGGCTTCACGGCGCGCGCGGATGTCCTCAAGACGCGGGAGCTGTGCCATAGGAATGCTTTGCTTGATAAAACGTTCCAAAAACTGCAGCTGACGCACCTCACGAGGTGTCACCAGCGTAATGGCTGTGCCACTGCGACCGGCGCGCCCGGTGCGCCCAATGCGATGCACGTAGTCCTCATCGTTCTGCGGCATGTCAAAGTTGAACACGTGCGACACTTGCGGGATGTCGACTCCGCGTGCCACCACATCGGTAGCAACTAAGATAGGCAGGTCCCCGTTGCGGAAGCGACGCAGCACCGCCTCGCGTGCGTCCTGAGAAAGGTCACCGCTGATGCTGCTCGCCATGTACCCGCGCTTAATCAGCGTGTCCGCCAGCTCCGCCGAAGCAGCGCGCGTGCGCGTAAAGATAAGCGCGCTTTGCATGTCTTCGGTTTCTAGCAAGCGCGTCAACGCCGCCACTTTGGCATCCGCCGGCACAAGATAGTAGCGCTGCTCAATTTGCTGGACGGTCATCGTTTCTTGCTGCACCGCCACATGCACAGCGTCAGGAATAAACTGCGCGATAATGGCGCGAATTTCGTTGGGCATCGTGGCAGAGAAAAGCGCGGTCTGGCGGTCAGAAGGCAGCTGCCCAATAATCGCTTTCACGTCGTCAATAAAGCCCATCTTGAGCATTTCGTCCGCCTCATCCAGCACAAGGTAGCGCACGTGGCTGAGGTCAATCATCTTTTGCTGCAGCAAATCCAGCAGACGACCCGGCGTTGCCACGACCACGTCGACACCTTTTTCAAGGCGGCGGAACTGGCGTTCATACGATTGCCCGCCGTAAATGGGCAGCACGCGCACGCCCAAGTATTTGCCATATTGGAAGAGAGCATTGCCGACTTGTGTCGCTAGCTCGCGGGTGGGCGTTAGCACGAGGGCATGGACGTGCGGCGTGCCAATCGGAATGGTCTGCAGCATAGGCAGCCCAAACGCCGCCGTCTTGCCTGTGCCTGTTTGCGCTTGCCCCAGCACGTTCTTGCCCGCCAGCAAGTGCGGAATAGCTTGGGTTTGAATGGGTGAAGGGGTTTGGTAGTGCAGCTCGGCAAGGGCGCGTAGCAGCGCATCATGCAAGCCTAATTGAGCAAACGCTTGTGTCATAACACTTCTTTCTGAATAGAGAATGGACGATGCGACACTGTTCTGCGCTTCTCAACGTGGTTGGACAATCCAACTATCCATGCGAGGTCAACGGGGAAAAACAGGGTTGACAGGTGACACTGTGGCAAAGCATGAGAACAGCTTAAGACGCTGAGGAAATTATACGCCAAGTTTGCGCCACGCGCCACTGCCAAACTATGCATCGCGGAAAACCAGATTTGACCAAAAGGATATTTTGTGTTATAGTCGAAGCATGGCAGAGTGTTTTGTTCCCCCAAACCGTGCCACATTCCCTACACGTGACTGATGACAACAACTCCCAATATGAGCCTAACCAAGCGGTGGTAAAAGACCACAGCCTTGTGTTTTAAGCAAACGCACAAAGCATCTCTTTACCTTATATCCCTTCTGGAGTCCTGATGGAAATCATAGAGCTAGACAAAAAAACGCTGCCTGAACTGCGTGACCTTGCGCGTGAGTATGAGGTGCCGCGCTTTAGCCGCTTGAAGAAAGAAGAACTCATCATTGCCATCATGCGTGCCGACGCGGAAAAGCAAGGCTTGCAGCTGCGCGGCGGCGTGCTGGAAATCGTGGAGGATGGCATCGGGTTCTTGCGCGCCGAAAATTACTTGCCCGGTCCGAACGACATCTACGTAAGCCAATCGCAAATCAAGCGGTTCAACATGCGCACAGGTGACATGGTCATCGGTCAGGTGCGCCCACCAAAAGACAATGAGAAATACTTTGGGCTACTGCGGGTCATTGCCATCAACGGCTTATCGCCCGAAGAACTAAAACGCCGCGACAACTTCGAGAACCTCACGCCCATCTTCCCCACGCATCAATTTGACCTTGAGACCAGCCCGCAAGTGCTGTCGACGCGCTTGCTCAACCTGATTGCGCCCATCGGCAAGGGACAGCGTGGCTTAATTGTCTCGCCGCCTAAAGCCGGCAAAACGACATTTCTCAAGGACATCGCTAACGCCATCAGCCGCAACTATCCGCAGGTACATTTGATGATTGTGCTAATCGGCGAACGTCCTGAAGAGGTTACGGACATGGACAGGTCTGTTGAGGCAGAAGTCATCGCGTCGACGTTTGATGACCCCGTGCAGCACCACGTGCGCGTCGCAGAAATGGCACTAGAGCGCGCCAAACGCCTTGTCGAACTCAAGCGCGATGTGGTGATTTTACTCGACAGCATCACGCGCTTGGCACGCGCCTATAACCTCGTCGTGCCGTCGAGCGGGCGCACGCTGTCAGGCGGGCTGGACCCAGCAGCAGTGCATCCCCCTAAGCGTATCTTTGGGGCGGCGCGCAACGTGGAAGAGGGCGGCAGCTTGACGATTATCGCCACCTGCCTTGTCAACACAGGCAGCAAGATGGACGATGTCATCTATGAGGAGTTCAAAGGCACAGGCAACATGGAGCTGCATCTCAGCCGCCGCTTGCAAGAACGCCGTGTGTTCCCCGCCATCGACATCAGCCAATCGTCGACGCGCCGCGAAGAGCTGCTGTTAGGTCCCGACGTGGTGCAGCGTGTCTACACGATGCGGCGCATGCTGCTGCACCTCGCTGAGCAACACGAGCTAGCCGAGATAGGCGCGACCGAGCAGCTCATGAACACTTTCCGCATGTACGATAAGAACATCGACTTCCTCAACAGCTTAAGCGGCAGCCCGAACGGCGCAAACGTACGCTTTAGCTAGGCAGCAAAAAAGCAGATGCCGCGCAAGCACCTGCTTTTTGGTTAGGTTAGAGGATTTGGCTTAGGAAGAGCTTGGTGCGTTCGTGTTGGGGATTTTCGAAGAAATGTTCAGGCGTGCCGACTTCGACGATGCGTCCGCCGTCCATGAAAATGACGCGGTCTGCCACTTCACGCGCGAAGCCCATCTCGTGCGTCACGACAATCATCGTCATGCCGCTGCGCGCTAGCTCTTTCATCACGTCCAACACCTCTTTAATCATTTCGGGGTCAAGCGCGCTCGTTGGCTCGTCAAACAACATGATTTTGGGGTTCATCGCCAGCGCGCGTGCAATCGCCACGCGCTGATGCTGCCCGCCGCTCAGCTGACCCGGGTATTTCTTAGCTTGGTCAGGAATGCCAACACGCTCTAACAGACGTAGCGCGTTCTTCTCTGCCTCTTGCTTGGGGCGGCGGCGTACGTGCAGTTGCGCCAGCGTGATGTTCTCCATAACAGTCAGGTGTGGGAAGAGGTTGAACTGCTGGAACACCATGCCTGTCTCTTTGCGAATTGCGCTGATGTTCGTCACGTCGTTCGTCAGCAGGATGCCGTCAACGATGATGTCGCCCTCTTGGTGTTCTTCAAGGCGGTTGATGCAGCGAATGAGCGTGCTTTTGCCCGACCCTGAGGGGCCAATAACCACCACCACCTCGCGCTCGCCCACTTCCATGTTGATGTCTTTAAGCACGTGAAAGTCGCCAAACCACTTGTTGACGTTGATGCACTTAATGATAGGGTCGCCAATAGTATGTACTTGTTCCGACATGAGAATAACAATCCTTTCTTGCTAGATGCGGCGGACGCTGCCCGAACCGCTTGCCTCTAACAGGCGGCTGATATAAGACATCACATAGCTGAACACAAAATAGATGAGCGTGATGAAAAGCAAACCTTCGCTGCGGGTGTTGGGAAATTCTGCCTGCACCACTATCACGCCGACTAAGCCTGTCAAGTCAATCAAGCCGACAATCGCCACCAGTGACGTGTCTTTGAACAGCGAGATAAACTGCCCCACCAGCGCGGGAATAACAGCGCGCAAAGCCTGCGGCAGCGTGATGTAGTAGGTAACTTGCCAGCCGCTCAGCCCCAGCGCGCGCCCCGCTTCGGTCTGCCCATACGGCAGCGATTGCAAGCCACCGCGCACATTTTCCGCCAAGTACGCCGCGCTAAAGATGACCGTCGCCACTAGCGCACGGGTGGCGGCTGGCACTTCAGCAAGGCTGGGACTGATGAGCGGAATCATCAGTTGCCCCAAGAACAAGACCGTGACAAAAGGCGAGCCACGAATAAGCTCAATGAACGCCACACAGCCATACTTCACGGCAGGCAAGTTGCTGCGCCGCCCCAACGCCAACAGCACACCAATAGGAAACGAGGCAACAATCCCGAAGATAGTGAGCATGATGGTAAGGAGCAACCCGCCCCAGTTGCGCTGGTCGCTGAGGCGCAAGAACCAATCAGGATAGCTGGCTTTGGGGTCTAACCCAGCCAAGTTGACCAGCAGATACGGGATAAGCATCAACGCCAACCACGCCAGCCCGCTTAGTAGCAGCGCGCGATTGGTCGCGGCGGCATCGTCCACGCCATAGGAATCGCTGCCGATGAACCAAAAGGCAATCGCCGGCAAGACGATAATCAAGTTAAAGACGGGCAAGATGCCGAAGCCATAGTGCGGTGCAAACAAGATAAACGGCATAGCAGTCGTCACTGCCACGCCCACAGCCAACAAAGCGATTGAGGTGATGCTGCGGCCAAACTTGGCGGCAGCGGCGTTGATAAACGCCAGCAATGCCACCGCGCCCAACACCAGCATTGTGTTCAAGACTTCAGGAATGGAGAACCCTGTAACCATCACCCAGATTAACACAGGAGCTACGACCATCAAGATGGACGTTAGGCGCGCGGCGGTGCGCTTGTCGCGGAAGCGTTCTATGAGACGCGCCGCCCAAAAGCCCAACACACCCAACACCACTAAAATCGCCAAGTTGGTGTTATGTTCCTGCAAGAAAGGCGCAAGATACAAGCGCAGGTACGTGCCAAAATCATGCGAGCCGCGATACTGATGCTCGTTGATGACAAAGAAAGGTAGCGGGCGACCTTCGCGCTCTGGCAGCGGTATCTCAACGCGGTAGTAGTCCGTCATACGAATGTAGGTGTTAACAAAGCCTGCGCTGCCTTGTGATAGAGAAAGCCTCTGGATGGGGTCAATGCCTGTCACTTGGATAATGCTTGCGGTATCCTCCGCGTTTACGCCGACTTTTCGAATGACATACCAGCCATCTTTGGGCAGCGTCACGCGCAGCACATCATCGGGTGTGTTCAGCACTACCGGCTTGCCAATTGCTTCTAGCGTGGTGCCGTCTAAAATCACCACTTCCACGCTGGCAGTGTTGAGCTTGACCTGCTCGACCACGATATCAGGCACACGCAGCCGCTGCAGTTCGTTGCGCAAGAGCTGCGCTTGGTTGCGGGTGAGCAGCGGCACGTCGGACGCATCGTGACGAGCTAAAATGTCCTCAAGCTCTTGTTGGCGCGCCAAGTCATTCAGCCGCCGCCGCGCCGCGTTCAACAGTGCACTAGTCGTTGGCTCCATAAAGCCGTGCAGCTGCGCAAGGGTCGGGTCATCGGGGATAACGGTCAAGCGCGCCGTGACTTCTTCGTTGGCGCGACCCAAGAAAGCTACTTCCGGACGCACGTTCTGCGCTGCCGTGCCGACGGTGAAACTCGTGCCAACCGTCATATAGACAGGCGGTTTAGGTACAGCCGCGTACACTATCAGTGGCAGCAAGAACACTACCAGCAGGAGCATACCTAGCGTTAGTGCGGCAAGGCGGGCAATTTGGCGTATCCACATTGCGACTGCCATGCCCAACGTAAACACCGTGAACAAGGTGGCAACCACCACGCGCCACTCTAAAGCGGTTTCGTAACGCCCCACCATAAATTGGCGGAAGTTAAACGTGATTGCCCACCAATTAGCATCGCCAATCGCCCAATTGAAGAAGCCTGTCACCGCATAGTAGACAATCGCTAGCGACAACAGGGTCAGAATAACATCCGACCACGAACGAAACAGATTGTCGCGCATCCATGCCAAGATGCCGGTCTGTATGGTAGGCGCGGGGCGTGTCGGCGGCGCATCGTAGAAAACTTGGGTTTTGGATTCAGCCTTGTTGTCTGCCATGCGTCCTCCTTAGCGCGTCTTGAACTGAAAACGCCCGTTCACAATGTTCATGAAGAAGGCAATTATCAAGCTCATGGACAAGTAAACGACGAGAATTAAGAAGAACCCCGTGACCGACTGACCGCTTTGGTTCATCACGGTGAGACCGACTGTGTAGGTATCGGAAAACGCAATGGCATACGCCAGCGTGCTGTTTTTCGAGAGGTTGAGATATTGGTTACCTAAGGGCGGGATAATGACACGCAAGGCTTGCGGCAGCACAATCATCTGCAGCATTTGCGCGCCGCTTAGCCCTAACGCCCGCGCTGCCTCGAACTGTCCATATGGCACGGCTTGAATGCCTGCGCGCACAATTTCGCCGATGAACGCGCTGGTGTAAATGACCAAGCCGACCAACAGCGCGACGTATTCGGGTGTAAGCTCTGTGCCTTGCTCAAAGCGAAAGCGCGGCTTGAGCGGCAGCCCAAACACCAGCGGATGCGTGCTAATGCTGGCTTCTTCTTCGATGCGCATGAGGTTGCGCTCGCGTGCTTCTGTAACCGACATCTCTTCACCGCGAATGACGACCGTTTCACCGTCGGGCTGCGCCGCCATCACCACCCACGCGCCGCCGGCAATCAGCACAACCACCAGCGTGCTGAGCAGCAAGCGCGGGATGTTGCGACCGGTGCGCTCAATCTCGCGGGTAATCCAGATGTACGTTATCGCCGCCAAAACGATGGCAATTGCCAAGATAGCGAGCCAAACGCCCGTGTTGGCAGTCGCTGCTAGCTCTGGCATCACGAAAGATTTGCGCGTGATGAAGAAAACCGGCATGATTTCGCTGTAGCTTTCAGGAGGCAAGACACTCGCGCCTTTTAGCCCCTCAATCAACAGCACCGCCGCCAAGTGCAGTGCTGCCAACAAGCCGCCACCGCACAAGTAGCCCCGCAGTGAGGCAGGAAACAGGCCACGAACAGCCAAAAAGAACAATGCCGCGCCCAATATCCCCGCTAGCACGATAAGCGTCAGACGATATCCAAGCAGACCCAGCGCAACCTCTAGCGCAATTGCGCCCAGCAGCACGCCGCTCAGCGTGCGCTGTGGCAGCTTAAGGCGGCGATTAAGCCACCACACAGCAACAAAAATTGGCACATACGCCAACAAGCGGTAGCTTAAAACGAACACGCTCTCTTCTGGCACACGAATATCGTTCTCAGGCAAACTAAACATGACGACGAAGTACCAGAAAATCAGCTGCACTAGCAGCGGCGTGTTGCGCAAAATCTCAACGTAGACTTTGGTCACAGTGCGCAGCATAAAGTTCGTGCTAAGCAGAGCAATGCCGACCAACACGCCTAACACGGTGGCAAGCACCAAGCCCACCGTAACCACCCGCAGCGTGTTGATAATGCCCACCAAGAACGCATCGCCAAACGTCGAGTTGGGCGTGTACCATGCAGGTGATTCAGTGATCTCAAAGGCAGCTTGCACCCCTAAGAAGGTGAAGTTAGGCAACAAATTTCTTGCTTGCAACGAAGCATAAACGTTCGACCAAATGACAGCAACAGCACTAAAAAAGAGAATGACAAAAACTATTTGGGCGATGGCTTGAATGACACGCAGGTCTTTTAAGAACGCAGGAATTGGGATATTAAGTTGCCCGCTTGAACTTTTATTAGCAGTGGCTGTTTGCTCCATGTTTTCCCCTAGTGGATGCATTTAGCTAAGCAATGAGGGTGTCCAGTTTGGACACCCCCATTGATAGGGAGTGTAACAAGGGTGGGGCGCACGCGCGCCCCGTGCGCTTTAACGGAAGGGCCAGCCGTAAATCAAACCACCGCGCGTGTACAGGTCGTTGAACGACCCTTCGCGCACCAAGCCCAACGGGGTCAGGTGACGGTCATAAATTTCGCCATAGTTGCCCACTTGCTTAATCACAGCCACCATAAAGTCGTTGGCGATGCCGAAGTTCACGCCGATGTTGGTGTTGTTCTGACCGAGCAGACGCTGAATGCGCGGGTCGACGCGGGCAGAGTATGCCTCAGGCGATTCATTTGCACCTTGCAAGAAATCGTCCACGTTTTGGCTGGTGATGCCATACTCTTCCGCTTCCATCAAGCCATAAGCCACCCAGCGGATGATTTCAGCGAGATTCTCGTCACTTTGCGGGCTAAGCGGACCGAGCGGTTCTTTGCTGACGGTGTCAGGCAGGATAATGTGTTCTTCGGGGTCGGGCGCGCTGGCGCGATAAGAGACCAAGCCGCTCTTGTCCGTCGTCCAGCTTTCGCAGCGACCATTCAGGTAGCTATCCCAAGTGGACTCTGCGTCGGGGAACACCACCAGCTCAATGTTTAAGCCAAGGCGGCGAATGTAGTCGGAGATGTTCGTTTCCGTCGTCGTGCCGCTCTGAACGCACATGCTAGAGCCGTCGAGTTCCGCTACGCTACCCACGCCGAGTGCCACGCGGGTCATCACGCCTGCGCCATCATAAAACAGCGTAGGACCAAAGATAGCACCCCAAGCGGCATCACGGCTGAGCGTTGCGGTGGTGTTGCGCGACATCATGTCGATTTCGCCCGATTGAATGGCGGCTTGGCGTTCACCGGCGGTCAAGGGGCGGAAAACGACCTTGTTCGCGTCGCCCAAGATAGCAGCCGCCACAGCACGACAGAAGTCCACGTCAAACCCGCTGAATTCGCCACTAGAATCTTGGAAGCCGAACCCACGCACCGCGGCGTTCACACCGCAGATGAGTTCACCGCGTTGCATAATGGCTTTGGTGATGCTGCCATATTCTTGCGCGGCGGTCAGCCCGCTCAACGCGAACAGCGTGGTCAGGGCAACGACTGCCGCGACCAACACACGAGAAAAACGATTGATAAGCATTTTACTTCTCCTCATGAAAAACCAGAACGAATATTTAGTCTTGCACTCATGGTTTTAACACATTTCTGCCAGATAAGCAAATAAAAAATCGCCAATTCTTAGCACCAGTTCATTATTGGATATTTACAAAGGCAAAATTTTTGCTGCACAGCCGAAAAGTTCGCTGCCGAAAGCGACGTGTTCGCAAATAAGCCCCCCGCACGCTCCCGAACACGCCCTTGACAAAACAAACAATTAATCTCATCATTGAGAATGATATTATATTTGGGATTATGCGATGAGACGCTTTGACTTGCTTAACCACCCGATACGCTTGCGCATTGTGCTAACGCTTTACGGACGTAAGCTCACGACAACGCAGCTTGCAGACGTGTTAAAAGATGTTCCTAGGGCATCGCTCTATCGTCACGTTAATCGGCTATTGCAAGGAGGTGTGCTTGAGATTGTAGAAAAACACTTGGTCAAGGGAATCGAAGAGAGAACGCTCACCGCTGTAAAGTCTGAGTTGAACTTGAGCAACGAAGACTTGGCAAAAGGTATCGATGTCGATGAGTTCGCTGATTTTGTAAGCACTTACGGAACGTTGGTAGCAAACGACATGGCGGCTGTTGTTGCCGCAAGCCCACAGCTTGATGTCAACCAGCTGTTGTTTCGTGACTACGAAATCGCCGTCTCTGATGAGGAGTTCATCAACCTGCGCAATAAAATTTGGCAGCTCTTGGATGAGGCTGAAAAACTACCACTGACGGACGAACGTCGGACGCGGCGGCTTCTTATTCTATCGTATCTACCGCCTAACATAACCTAACAACGAGAAAGAATAAGGAATAAACGCATGAACATTAACAAATGTCGTACCACACTCCAACTCCTCATCGCCTGTCTCTTGTTGCTTGTTGCTACAGCAAGCATGACCTACGCACAGTCTGCGGCTCAGTTTACGCCTACAGACTGCCCCGAGCAATTCGCCCAGCTTCCGTTGCAGCTAGCGTGCGGCTTGGTGGCTGTGCCGCTAGAACACGACGCACCACAGCGTGGCACTATCTCCGTTGCTGTTTTCCGCGCGCGCTCAACCGGCAATAATGCCGCTGCTGACCCGCTAGTACTCCTGCAAGGTGGTCCGGGTGGCTCAGTCGATACACTGTTGCTCGCTTCCGCGGTTAGCTTGACCGACATTTTAGCTGAACGCGATTTGGTTTTTATTGAGCAGCGTGGCAACCGTTACAGCGTTCCATCGCTCACCTGCCCTAGCTTTGTCGAAAAGTATCTGATGAGCTTGGCAAACACTAGCACCGCTGACCAACTTGCCCTTGAGGCTTCTCAAAGCTGCCTCGACGAGTTTGCCGCCGCTGGTATCGATTTAAGTGCTTTCGACAGCGTCGAGAACGCGCGCGATATTCCCACCGTCGTGATTGACGCTTTAGGCTACAGCAGCTACAACCTTTACGGCGTATCTTACGGGTCGCAGCTTGCACAGCACATCATGGAAATTGCCCCACGCGGCTTGCGCAGCGTTATCCTCGACGCTGTTGCCCCACGCGGTCAAGATTTTGACCAAATGGCACCTGAATACGGCTGGCGTGCTTTTAAGCGGCTGGCGGAAGCCTGCGCTGCTGATACTACTTGTGCTGATGCCAACCCTGACCTAGAAGGGGCTCTTCTCGGCTTACTTGAACGCTTGAATGCCGAACCCGTCAATGTGACCACCATCAACCCCACCACCGGCGAGGAAATCAACGTTCAGTTGGACGACGCTGCTTTGGCGACAGTTGTCTTCAACTCGCTATACGATACCGCTGGCTTAGCCAACCTACCCGGTTTAATCACCGCCGCAGCAGAGCGTGACGATTTTTCTTGGGCTGCACAGACACTGGTTGCGCTGGTTTCGCCTGACTTTAGCATCGGGATGAACTTTGCAGTGAACTGTTCCGAGCAAAGCTACGACGATTCGCAGCCAATCGTCAGCCCCAACGTGCCGAAAATCTTTGTCGAAGCGATAAGCGAGAAAAGTCTCGAAAATAAGACATTATGCCCCATCGTCAACGTGCCGCTGATTGCATCTGAGGCGAATACGCCGGCGGATGCAGACATCCCCACGCTGTTGATGAGCGGCACGTACGACCCAATTACGCCGGCTGAATATGGCATACGTGTGGCTGAAACGCTGCCTAAAGCCGTTCACGTTGAATTTCCCGGCGTAGGTCACGGTGCTATTATGAGCAATACTTGCCCAGCGTCGATTGCAGCGGCTTTTCTCAAAGACCCAGCGGCTGAGCTAGACTTATCTTGTGTGAAATCGATGGGCTTGCGTTTTGCTGTGAGCTTCGAGCTAAGCGAGCGCACAGTTGGCACAGCAACCTTCCTCGTGCCGAATGACTGGACAGAGATCGAGCGCGGCGCGTTCGCTGATGCAATGATGGGCAGCTTCATGTTGGTGCAAGAGGAACAAGGGCGCGTGCTAGAACAGCTGCTCAACGCGATGTTCGAAGGAGCAGATGAGCAGCAGCTTGGCACGCCGGCGCAGCGCATGCTAGGGCAATACACCTGGACAATCTACACACTACGCTTAGACAGTGAGAGCATGGTGATTTTTGCTGCCGGCGCAGAAACCAATGCCAACACCTACCTCGTGCTGTTACAAGGTGACATCAACAACGCACAGCAGCTAGAAGAAGACTTGCTCGTGCCTACCCTAACAGCATTTCGCGGCAAATAGCTGACAAGCAAAGTCATGGGGGACGGGATAGTCTCCCATGACTTACGCCGCACCTAAACCACCACCTTCTGCGGCAGCTCTTGACGCAGTGCTTTCAGATAACTGTGATACTCTACCTCGACTGTGTGTCGTGCCGCACGCACATAGTGCTTGCGAATGGTCTCAACTTCCGCGCGCACACGCTCGCGCACGTCGCTCGGCAGCACATACCGCCCCAAAATGTGCTGCGCGACCAGCTCTGACTGCGTGTCCGAAAGGGGCCAAATACAGCCCTGCGGCTGCACTAGCCCGATAAAATAAAGCGTGGGGTGATCGGGATGAAACACGCGCAAATACAGCGGCACATCCCCCTCACTAAAGTCAATAAACGACTTGTCAAAGAACGGAAACGTAATTTTGTAGCCTGTGGCGGCGATAATCGCGTCGTACTCTTCGCTGCGACCGTCGACAAAATGCACGCGCTTGCCTTCAAAGCGGCGGACATCAGGACGCGGATGAATGTCACCGTGCCGAATGCGCGTCAGCAAGTCGCTGTTGGTCACAGGATGCGACTCTAAGATGTCGTGGTCAGGCTTAGGCAGCCCATAGCGTCGGTTGCCGCCCGTCACCAGCCACCACGTCGCGTACAGCGCACGCTTGCGCAGCCAACGCGGCAGCCACACGAAGCGCGCGTTGACAACATCGGGCGGGCTGCCAAACACAATCTTGGGGATGACGTAGTAGCCACGCCGCCAGCTAATCGCTGTAAAGGCCGCATGGCGCGCCACGTCCACCGCAATATCGCACGCGCTGTTGCCACCACCAATCACCAACACGCGCTTGCCCTGATACGGCAAATTGGTGCGGTAGCTGTGCGAATGGGTCAGCTCGCCCGTGAAAGTGCCTTCATAGCTGGGCAACTGCGGATTCCAGTGATGCCCGTTTGCCACCAGCAAATGGTCAAAAAGCTCGACGCGCCCATCCGCGAGTGTCACGCGCCACGTTTTGTCCGGTAGCTCTTCGCAGTGCTTCACTTCGGTGTTGAACTGAATGTAGGGTATCACACCAAAATGCTCGGCATAGCTCTGAAAGTACGCCTTGAGGAGCTTGTGGCTCGGATAGTCGGGGTAATCGTCGGGCATAGGATAGTCGTGATACTGCGAGAGTGCCTTAGAGGAGATGATGTGCGCCGTCTCATAAACGCTGGAATGCCCCACCTCCTCCGAATACACCCAGTTGCCGCCTACTTGGTCGTTTTTCTCGTAGACGACAACGTTCTTGATGCCCACTTGCAGCAAGTGTTTGGCGGCGGTAATACCGCTCGGTCCCGCGCCAATCACGCACACGCGCACGTCTTGCCCTGTCTTCATGGTAATCATGCTCCCGTTTAACAATCGTCTTTTTCACTGCCCATTATAACGCAGGAAAAGCGGTTCTTGTTAAACAGGCTTTTTGAGAAACAACGCGCTGCGGGTTACCTCAATGACAACTACGCCGTCTTGGTTGCGTCCGATGTGCTTCATGGTGATGATGCCCGCCTCCGGGCGCGATTTGCTCTCGCGCTTTTCGACGATTTCGGTCTCAACGTACACCGTGTCGCCGTGAAACAGCGGGTTAGGATGCACCACGCGCTCGTAGCCTAGATTTGCCACAATCGTGCCTTCTGTCAGCTCCCCCACTGTAATGCCCACGACCAGCCCCAGCGTCAAAATACCGTTGACGATACGCCGCCCAAACGCCGTTTGGCTAGCGAAGTGTTCGTTAAGATGGAGCGGCTGCGTGTTCATCGTCAGCGCGTTGAACAGCACGTTGTCCGCTTCAGTAATGGTGCGCCCTAGCGTGTGTTTAATCGTGTCGCCAACGTTCAGCTCATCAAAGTATTTGCCTGCCATACGGTCTCCTTAACTGATGGTTTCGCGCTTAAAGAACGTGGGCAGCTCAATCACACGGCTTACGGGGCATTTGGTGGCAATCTCAAGCAGCTTCTCACGCTTGCTGTCGTCAATCTCCACACCGACAAACTTAAGCTGTTCGCGGATTTCATAGACGAACTGCGCATCGCCGTCATAGTCAGGATAATCTTTGCCTGAGAAACGTTCAATATCCAGCGTAACCACCACTTCATCCAAGTGCCAGCCTTTGCGCTCGGCGTACATCTTGACCGTAATCGCAATGCACGACCCCAACGCGCCTAACAGCATCTCCGTTGGCGTAACGGCGGTGTCCGTGCCACCCGAATCGAGCGGTTCGTCCGCGTGATAGGTATGTTGGCGCGTGTGAATGTGTGTCTGATAGCCCTCTAACAAGCGAACGGTCGTACTTGCCATGTCCTTGCTCCTTAACGGTGATTTGTTGCGTTGATTTTAACATACTCACTATTCAAGAAGGGAGTAGAATGTCACGTCTTACCGCGCGGATTCACCCTCACTCGCCCAGCGTGTAGCTGCCAATGAAAGGGTCGTCGCGCTCGGTCACGCTAAAAAAGAGCGGCGGCGTGCTTTGGCGCGTCCCGTCTTGCAGTTCCGCCTCTGCGGTCAACACATAGTCACCCAACGCCAGCTGCCACCATGCGCTAAACGGCGCGCTTTCTAACGTGGCATAAGGCGCGTCATTTAGCCAGTACACAACGCGCACCGTGTCGGGAGGTGTCGCCACACGAAAACGAATGCGCTGCGCTTCAGCGGGCAGCAGCGGCGAAAGCTCAAAGACCGTGTAAGGGTCGGGCGAAAGCAGCCGCAGCGGCGCATCAGCATCCGGCGAACGAACTTGCGCGCCCTCTGGCGGCGGCAAAATACCCTTTCGCTTGCCCCACGCCTGCGCCTCTTGCGGCAACACAAGAAACGTCTGCGCTACAACATATTCTTGCGGCGTGTCCGCCGTCGCCAGCGCACCAGTGCGCCGGTCAATCGGAAACACCTGATAGAGGTTGTCATATTCAGTTGGCTCGGTGCCGACGATAAACCACTCAAGGCGGCGGTGCGGGCATTCGGGTGTGGGCAGCAAGCCGCTCAGCGCGCAAACCTCGCGCTGTACCAAGCCTTCGGGACGCTTAAACGGTGTCTCCGGTCGACCCACCAGCACGGTACGCATAAAGGCGTTGTAAATCGGGGCAGCCCCGCTTACGCCTGTTACCTGCACCATTGGGCTGTTGTCCGCGTTGCCTACCCACACGCCTACCACGATATCAGGCGTGTAGCCCACCACCCAGTTGTCCCTAAAATCGGTCGTTGTGCCGGTTTTGGCGGCGGCAATGCGCCCAATTTGCAGCGGACTGTTGCGCCCAAAAGACGGAATACGGGCTTGGTTATCGCTCAAGATGTCGTTAATTAAGAACGCGACGCGCTCGTCCAACACGCGGCGCGTCAGCGGCGGCGGCTCATAAGCATAGAGCAGCACGCCATCTTGGGTTTCTACACGCTTGATCAGTGTTGGTTTGATAGTATAGCCGCCGTTGGGGAAAATGCTGTAGGCGGCAACAAGGTCATACAAGCGCACTTCCCCACCGCCCAGCACCACCGATAAATCCACCGACGTGTTCATTGCCAAACTTTCTAAGCCAACGTCCACCATAAACTGCTTAAATGTCGGCACAGTCACCTTTTCCAACGCAATGACAGCGGGAATGTTATACGACGAGGCGAGTGCCTCGCGCACGCTGACCAACCCATGTTCAACCAGCGCAAAATTGGCAGGCGTATAGCTCTCTAAGCGGCTGGTGACAAAGGGAGTGCGCACATCTAGGAGGGCTGTCGCTGCTGTGTAGGGCGCGTCACTGTCGGGCTGCATCGCCAGCGCGTAGGCAAAAGGCTTGAGCGTGCTGCCCGGCTGGCGCAATGCTAGTGCGGCGTTTACCGCGCCGTCTATCGCCACGTCAAAGTAATTTGGGCTGCCCAGCATCACCAGCACTTCGCCGGTCACAGGGTGCAGCGCAACCAACGCGGCGTTGTGAGCGTTGGCAGGCACACGGCTTGGGTCTTTGGGATAGTTCAAGCTGTCGAGCTGCGAGCGCACGATGCGCTCGGCGTTGCGCTGCCACGTCAAATCCAGCGTGGTCGTCACTTCCAGCCCCTGCGTGTAGAGCGCGTCGGGAAAAGCGCGCTCAAGCTGCTTCCAGACCGCCATCACGGCGTGCGGAGCTTCGATAGGAAAAGGCGTGCTGGCGAAATGCAGTGGGTCACGCGCCGCCGCTTCAGCTTCCTTTGCGCTGATAAAGCCGTTTTGCGCCATCAGCCCAAGCACAATGCGCTGCCGCTGCTGCGCACGCTCTAGGTTGGTCAACGGGTCATAGAGCGCGGCATTCTGTATCATACCTGCCAAGAGCGCGCACTCCGCCAGCGACAACGCACTGGCAGGTTTCTGAAAATAGGCGCGCGCTGCTGCTTCCAACCCATATGCCATGTTGCCAAAGTACACTTGATTGAGATAGCGCGTCAGCACGCCCTCTTTGCCTAATGCCGCTTGCAAGCGCACCGCCAGCACCATCTCTTTGAGCTTGCGCTGCAGGGTACGCTCCGCCTGCTGCATGGGGTCAAGTAGCAGCAAGCGCGCCGTCTGCTGGGTAATGGTGCTGCCGCCCGCCAAAATCTCGCCGCCGCGCAGGTTAATCCACAGCGCACGCAAGATACCCCAAAGGTCAACGCCGGGATGCGACCAGTAGTTTGCGTCTTCGGTGGCAATCACCGCGCTGAGGCAATGCGGCGGCACGTCTTCAAGCGCAATGGGCATGCTGCGCCCACTCTCGGGGTGCGATATGGCGTAAAGTAGCGCGCCGTGTCGGTCATAGATGCGCGTGCTGGGCAGCACCATGCCCACTTCAAGGCGTTCTAGCGACGGCAAATCCGCAAAAATCCACACATACGCCGCCAGCGCGCCCGCCGCCAACAGCAGCGTGCCTACCGCCAAAAGCGCGCGCCAGTGCCGCCGCAGCACGCCACTCATGGCGTGACCCATCCTAGCTTGGCGATAACTTCGCCAACCGCCCGCGCCGCCACCAAGTTGCCGTAGCTGTTCAAATGTCCGTCGCCAACGTAGCGCATGGTATACGCTGTAGGCGAGCTATCGTCATAAGGCGCGTCTAAATCATAGTGTTTCAGGTACACCCCTTGAATGTTGTCCGCCTTGCGCAGGACTGGCAGCAAGTCAACCAACGGCACGCCCAAATCCGCCGCAATACGCGCCGTCACCTCTTGAAACCTCGTGCCGTAGGGGCTATCCTGCGGAAGCTGCAAGTTATCGGGAAAGACAACAATCACCATCGGCAAGTCGCCAATCTCCGCCACCAGAGTGCGTAAATCCGCTTCGTACTGCTCCCAATAGGAACGATATTCGGAATTATCGACATCGAAAAACGTCATCTGTTCGTACAAGCCTTCTAAGCCCGGCACGTAAGGCGTGATGCGGTTGATGGTGTCCCTGATTTGCTGCTGCTGATATTCTTCACGCAGAGAGAGCAGCCAGCCCATTAACGCCGAATTGTCACGCAACGTTGCCAAAAGCGTTTGCTGCTGTGGGTCGGGCGGATAAGTCGCCGCCTTCAAAAACGCCTCGCGTGAGAAATATTCACGCATGCGCGGATGGTAGCCAAACACATCGTTGGTGTATACGCCGATAATCACGCCGTAAAGCGTGAGCTTGCTACCCTTGTCCCGCCAATAAGACAACATGTCCGCCACCGTGTAGCCGGGTATGCCGGCGTTTAAGACCTGTATGATTTGCTCGGTCTTCTCTTCTAGCACCTCTTCAAGTCGAGCGGGAAAAGTGTCAAGGTTATGCACGTAAAAGCCATAAATAAACGAATCGCCCAACGCCATCAGCTGCCACGCCTCGCCGCGAAACTCTTCGACGTTGCGCAGCCCTAAACTGTTGGTGCGCAGCCAATAAGGCGGGTTCGGGCGAATGTGTTCCACCACGTCAAGATAAGGAATGAGGTCACCATAGCCCACACGGCTGTAGCCAAAGCCTTGAGGCGGTGGCGGCGCGGTGTTACGCCAAAACACAACGCGCGCAATGCCTTCTGAAGCCAACAGCATCAGCACCGTGACAACGCCCATAATCAGCAACTGGCGCACTAGTTTCACAAGCTCTACCCCCTTACAACGCTCAATACGTTGATAATAACAGCAGGCGTTCGTTTTTTCACGCACGTAAATCGCCTTTTGACATACGCGCCCCGTGCTTTATCATTTGCGCCTAGCACAACATCACACACAAACGGACAAAGCGTATGGCACGATGGGTTTACGGCATTCTCTTGGCGGGATTGATGAGCGTTTTCGCCGCGCAGTTTTTGCTCACCGACCACATTTTGGCGCGTGGCGACACCTTCACCTTCTTCTACCCGTATTGGGAGGCGCGCAACGCGGCACTGCGGGCGGGTGAGCTGCCGCTCTGGTCACCCTACCTGTTCATGGGGTCGCCGCTGCTCGCCGAGCCGCAGCTCGGCACGTACTACCCGCTGAATTGGCTCACGTTGCCGTTTGCTAACGCGCCCGACGCTGTCGAGTTCAGCGTGCTGCTCCACTTGTTCTTGGGCGCAGCAGGCGTATTCGTGTTGTTTGCGCACCTGTTCCCCGCGCGGGGGCTTGCATGGGGCGCGCTGGCAGCCAGCGTCACGTACATGTTTAGCGGCAACCTACTCGGACACGTGGAACAAGTCAATCAACTGCAGGGGTTAGCGTGGTTGGGCTGGCTGTTCTGGCTTTGGCACAAGGCTGTTGCCGCGCCGCGCCATTGGCTCATTCCGTTCGGCATGGCGTGGGGCGCGCTTTTTTTCATCGGTCACACGCAAACCGTGTTCATTGCAGGCGTAGGCTTGGGAGTCTATGCGCTGACGCAGGCGTGGCAAGCGCGAAAGGCGCGTGCGCTTTTGGTCGGCTGGGGCGTGCTGGCGGGGGCGGGCGCGCTTGGGATACTGCTCGCGC
This sequence comes from uncultured Anaerolineae bacterium, assembly GCA_938022205.1. Taxonomy (GTDB): domain Bacteria; phylum Chloroflexota; class Anaerolineae; order Aggregatilineales; family Phototrophicaceae; genus JANWYT01. The sequence goes on from CALIEB010000005.1 coordinate 69,372, forward strand.
TGCCCCAGTTCTATCCCACATTAGAGCTTACCGGCATGTCCAATCGCGGCGGCAGCGGGCTAACGCCCCAGCAAGCCACCGCCTTCTCCTTGCCGATACACTACTTGGGGCGCGCGCTGCTGCCCAACTACGACGGGCTGCTGTTCACCGAGTACATCGGCTACTTCGGCATCGTTGGCATGCTGCTCGCGCTCTACGCGCTGCGCACGCCGCAGCCGCAAGCGCGCCGCGTCCACGTTTGGGCGTGGGCGATTGTCGCGCTGCTGGGGCTGACCTTCGCCTTCGGTCGCTATAACCCGCTGTACCTGCTGCTGGCAAATTTTCCGCCCTTTAACCTGTTTCGCGTGCCAGCGCGCTGGTTGGCGTTGCTAGCTTTAGGCGGCGCAATCTTAGCAGGCACGGGCTTACAGGCTCTCACCGAACGCCCACGACCCACGCTGCCTATGCTTGCAGTTTTAGCCCTGCCCATCGGCGCGCTAGCATTGTTGGCGTGGGGCTTGCCGACGCTTGCGCCCGAGTACGCTATTCCCTCCGTTGACATACGCGGCGCAAGTGTACCATCTTGGCGCACGCTCGGGCTATGGGCGGGTGCGCTTGCGCTAGGCTTGAGTGCGATGGGGCTTGCCGCCCGCTGGCGATACGCCGCGCCCACGCTGTTTTGCCTGCTCGTGCTAGAGCTTTGGGGTGCGTCGCTCGTGCTGCCGCTCAATGAGCTTGCCCCGCGTGAGACTTATCTCACACCGCGTTTCACCGCTACCAGCTTGCAAACGCTGCAAGCCGAGCGCAGCGGGCGCGTGCTTGCCATCAGCAGCTGGTTGTTTGACGTGGGTGACAAAGACACGCTGCGAGCGCGCTACGAGGGACAAGGCTTCAGTGAAGCAGCCATCCAAACCGCCTTTACCGCCACTAAACGCCAAGAAATGCTCGCCCCTAATTTGCCGCAAACATGGCACATTGCCAGCGTGGACGGTTACGGCGGCGGACTGCTGCCAACGATGACCTACTCCCAGTTCACCTCGTTGGTCTTGCCGCCCGACACGCTGCGCACGGTGGATGGACGCATCGGCGAAGCATTGGCACGCGAGAGCTGTCGCGGCGCGTGCTTGCCAGAGGCGCGTTGGCTTGACTTAATGCACGTCGGCTACGTGATTACGGACAAGCGGCACGACGTATGGCACGAGGGCATCGCCTTTGACACCACCATACGGCGCGAACAGGCTGCCCTATGGTTTGCGCCGTCACCGCTCATCGCCAATCGTCTAGCAGTGTTGTACGCGGGTACAAACATCACAGCCTTCGCTGACGATACACCGCTAGCGTTGCTGCAAGCGCGCCCGCTTGCCGACAGCCTCATGCGCGCTGACTACGCCCTGCCGCAAGCAGATATCTTGTCGAGCGTGCGTCTTGTGCCAGAAGCTAACAGCGTCATCTTAGGCGCAACGCTCTACCACAACACACACAACACGTTCGTTGAGCTTGCACCCGAAGGCTGGCAGCGCGTGCTTTCCAGCGACATCAAGGTCTACGCGCGCGAACAAGGCTTAGCGTACGCCCACGTCATAGGCGACGCGGTCACGCTGCCTGACACGTGGCAAGGCAGCGAGGACGCGCTCGCGCTCATGCAGCAGCCTGACTTTGACCCCGCGCGTCGCGTTATCCTTCATGGCAACGCACCCGCACTAGCCACCGCCGCCACAGGCAGCGCACAGCTTATCGCCGCCAGCAACACAGGGCGCACCTTTGCCGTGCAAAGCGACCGCGAGGCGTATGTGCTGCTGCTCGAGAGCCACTACCCACACTGGCACGCCTTCGTTAACAACGCACCCGCCCCGCTCTACCGCGCCAACGTGCTGTTCATGGCGGTGCGCGTGCCAGCAGGCGACAGCACGCTCACGCTGCGCTTTCAGCCTGACACATGGTGGGGCGCGCTTGGGCTAGGAGCGGCAGCCTGGGGCGTGTTAGGGCTGCTAGCGATAGTCTTGTGGCGCGCTACGCCGACCAAAGTTCACTAGGAAGATGATCAACACGATTGAGGAAGTGTATGCGCAGCGTGTCAGGATGTTCGTTAAAGTCAAGCCGCGACATGGCGGTGTTGTAGTGCAGATAAAACAACCCACGCGGCAAAGAGGGAAGTTGGTTGAAAAACGCCTTAATCAAGATGTCCAAGAACAGCCCGTGACTCACCAGCACGATGTGGTCGTCGCTTTCGGCGCGGCGCAGCAGTGCGCTCGCCACGCGAATGGCGCGCCCAAGCAGCTCTTCGTGGCTCTCCATGCCCCGCTCAGGCCGCCACCAGCCGTTTTCTGTGACGGCATCATCCATAGTGACCTCCGGAAAACGGGCAGCAATTTCGGCGCGAGTCATACCCGTGTACCCCTTCATTTGCTTGGTCTGCGGGTCTTCTAGGTAGATGCCGCCGCCCTCGTGAATGTCAACCCACACTTGCAGCGGCATGTTTAACGCTTGTGCGAGCGGATACGCTGTTTGCAGGGCGCGCAGCATCGCGCTGCAATAGAGGTGCGTCGGAGTAAAATCCTTCAACACAGGTAAGTAAGCCGCTAGCCGCCGCGTCTGTTCTTCGCCCTTAGGGGTCAGCGCGGGGTCAGCAACGCGCTGCTTGAAATCTTCAAGAGCGTTGTTAGTCGATTGAGCGTGGCGAATAAGGTACAGTTGCATAGCGTTCATCCCTACTTGGTATGCTTGGTTAACTTGCTTATTATACGCAGCGGGCGGACAATCCCTAGCAGCGTTATTCACGAATTGAACAAGAGGGTTCAGACGCATGGAGCAAGCGATTCTGCTTTTTGTTGTCGGCAGCGTGGCGGGTGTCGTCGCGGGCATGTTTGGCTTGGGCGGGGGCGCGATTATCGTGCCTGCGCTGGTGATTTTTTTGGGCTTCACGCAAACACAAGCCAACGGCACATCGCTGGCAGCCCTTGTGCTACCGGTCGGTATTTTCGCCTGTCTTGCTTACTACCGACAAGGCAAGCTGCACCCCGCACCCGCGCTGGCGGTCGCGTTGGGACTGGGTTTAGGGTCATGGTTTGGCGCGGGCATTGCGCTTGACTTGTCACGTGCCGCGTTGAGCATCGCCTATGCCCTGTTCTTGAGCTACATGGGTTGGCGATACCTTGCACCCATTCAGTGGTATCAAGCCGCGCGCGGCGTGCCGCAGCCCCCTGTGCGCGACACCACCGAAACACCGCTCACTAGCCCGCGCACCCTGCTTATCGGCTTTGGGATTGGCTTGTTCTCAGGCGTGTTCGCAGGCATGTTCGGCATCGGCGGCGGCGTGGTCATTGTTGCCGCGCTTATGGGTATCTTGGCGTTTGATCAGAAGCTCGCCACCGGCACGTCGCTGGGTGCGCTACTGCTGCCGGTCGGACTGCCCGCCGCCATACGCTACTATCAGGCTGGTGACCTTGACCTCAACGCCGTGCTGCCGCTAGTGTTAGGCTTGGTGATGTTTCAAATCATCGGTGCCAAGCTCACACTTGGACTGCCTGTCCACGTTGTTCGTCGTGCCTATGGCGCGTTCTTGTGGCTGACAGCTATTCGCTTCTTTTTGGTCTAAGGTTTGCGCCATGTTTGCTTTACGCGCATAATAAGGCAAACACACTTCACAAGCTAGGAAAAACCATGACGCAAGCGTATTACGACGAAGAACATCACGAAGAGGACACCGAAGGCTACTGCATGCGCTGCCGTGAGTCCGTAGTCATGGAAGATCCCGTCGCGGTCTGGACGCGCAAAGGACAACCCGCCACGCGCGGCACATGCCCACTGTGCGGCGGCATGGTGTTTCGCATGGGCAAGACGAACGCCCACGACGAACGCCAACGCCCCAGCGCGCTGCAAATTGGCGACAACAACGACAAGCGCACCCGCGCCAAGCTCACGCGTGACACGGTATACATCAATTATGCGCCCCAAGACGAGGAACGCGCTCAACAAATTGCCGATGATTTAGGCAAGTCGGGGTTAGCAGTGTGGTTGCACGAAAGCGAAGATGACACCGCGTGGGCTAGCGCAGTGCATCCTGCTCTAAAAGCGTGCGCGCGCATGGTGCTGATTTGGTCGGCGCATACACAAGACGACGCAAGCGTCCAAGCCGCGTGGCAGTTCTTCAAAGACCAGCGCAAGCCCATTGTGCTGGCGCATCTCGACGAAGATGCCCCGCCTGACCCCTTACGCCGTGCGCCGCGCTTTGTTTTCTACACAGACTACAAGCCCGCGCTGCGCCAGATGCTCGACAGCTTAAGCAGCTAATCAGGCGCGTCTTGGTCACGGGCAGCGGTGTCATCATGCGGCTTCTCCGCCACAATGCGCATCACGCCCGTTGACGAATTAATCACTAGCCCCGCCTCCGAAAGGTCGCTGGGGTCTGTGATTTCTGGGCGCAGCGGCGGCTCGGCGGCAACGCGACGCACTTCACCAGTGCGCGAGTTATGTTGGGCTTTATCAGGCATAGCTTAATCCCTCTCGGCTCATACGTTCTTTTATGCTTTCTTAAGTATACCGACAAATTGCTATTTTGTGCTACTCAAAGGTTATAAACGGTAGTATGCTTGCGCCTTGCACGCACATTTTTACCCTTGTGCCTTTGAAGGACTGGCTCATGAAGCGCGCTTTTCCCGACTTGCTAGCGATTGCGACGCTCTTTTTGCTGCCACTGGCGTTTTTTTTCGCGCAAACACTGGGCGGCAAGACGCTCATCCCCGCCGAAAACCTCTATCAGTATGAGCCTTTCGCCACTGATGCGCAAGCCGTTGCTGCGCCCGCACCGCATAATCACCTGCTCTCAGACTTGGTGCTACAAAACTTTCAGTGGAAACACTTCGCTAAGTCGCAGCTTTTGCAAGGCGAAGTGCCGCTGTGGAATCCGCATCAATTCAGCGGCATCCCCTTCCTAGCAGCTGGGCAGCACAGTGCGCTCTATCCGCTAAGCGTCGTGTACTACCTGCTCGAGCTGCCTCACGCCTATGGATGGTACACCGTGCTGAACGTGTGGCTGGCGGGTGTGCTGGCAATGGGGTTTGTGCGCGCGCTTGGCGTGGGGCGCGTAGCGAGCGTACTAGCAGGCGTGGTCTATCAACTCAACGGCTTTGTGCTTGCCAGCGTCGTGTTCCAGATGATGATTGGCGGCTTCGTCTGGCTGCCGCTGCTGCTGTGGATGTGCGAGCGCGTGCTGCGCGGGCAAACCACCCTCTTAAGCGTGGCGATTGGCGCAGGCGCGTTAGGCATGAACGTGCTGGCGGGGCATGCCGAAATTACGCTCTACACGCTGCTCATCGCGGGCTATTACTGCGCGTTTCGCCTGCTTTGGGAAGCGTGGCAAACGCGCGCATGGTCGGCACTGCTGCGCAAAGCGGCGTGGCTGCTGCTTATTGTCGGCATTGGCATGGCATTGGGCGCGGTGCAAGCCTTGCCGTTGTTCGAGTTTGCCCAAAGCAATTGGCGTGCCGAACGCAGCGACCTAGCCACCGTGCTGAGCTACGCGCATCCCCCGCGTGACCTCTTGCAGTTCGTCATGCCCAACTTTTACGGAAATCCCGCGCATCACCACATCTTCGACGTGTTCAGCATGCGCTGGGTGTCACTAGAGGGCGCGCCGCAACCACACACCGAATGGGGCATCAAAAACTACGTGGAAGGCGCGCTCTATGTGGGTATCTTGCCGCTGCTGCTCAGCGGCTATGCGCTTTGGGCAGGCTGGCGTGACCGCAACACACACCGCCAACAGCCGCCCTATCGCGTTCTGTTCGCGCTTTTGGGCGTAGCTGCGTTAGCATTCATGTTCGGCACGCCGCTCTACGCGCTACTTTACAACCTGCCTGCGATGAACCAACTGAACTCGCCGTTTCGTTGGATTTACGCGCTGACGCTGTGCGTGGCAGTCTTGAGCGCGTTCGGCTTAGACGCACTGGCACACCGTCCCGCCCGCCGCTGGGGGCTAGCAGCCGTAGGCAGTGGCACGTTGCTGCTAGTGGGGCTGCTGCTCTCACGCTTGCTTTACGACGCGCTTGCGCCCACACTGGAGCGCGTTTTCTTGGGGCTAACCAACGCGCCGAACGCTTTTCCTTCGCTCGCGCTTTTCTACAGCTACCAAGTCGCCAATGCACTAATCCTCGCGCTAGTGCTGGTGATTGGTGGCACGCTGTGGGCGTGGCGCGGGCGCGGCTGGCGGCTCGCCTTGCTCGCACTAGTGGCAGTCGACTTGGCGATTGCGTCTTGGGGCTTTAACCCCGCCAGCGAACCCAACCTGTTGACGTTTACGCCGCCATCGGTGACGTGGTTGCAAGCGCAGCAGGCAAAAGGCGAACGCTTCCGCATTATCAGCGTCGACGACCCCGCCCAACGCCCGCTCTTCAACGCCAACAGCATGTGGCGATATGGGCTAGACGACGTGCGCGGCTATGACAGCATCATCCCCAAACCCTACGTCGATTACATGCGCGCCGTCGCGCCGCAAGTGCAGCTAGACTTTAACCGCATTGCGCCGCTGTACACCGTTTATCCACCAAGCGCGCCGCACGACTATCGCGCCACGCTGGATAACCCACGCTTTGCCCTGCTCAACGTGCGCTATCTTGTCAGCCACCGCAGCACACAGCTTGACCACCCCCAAGTTAGTCTTGCCTATGAGGACGAGAGCGTGCGCATCTGGGCGTATGCCGCCGCTTTCCCACGTGCGTTTGTGCTGCCCGTTGATGTTGTCACGTGGGACATCGCCGACGTTTGGGACGCGCAAGCAGCCGAACAGGCACGCGCTGCGCTTGCCCCCGCCACTATCCATCGTGACAGCGGACGCGAGAAGTTCTTGCACGTCACGCTCGCCGAACCAAGTTGGCTGGTCATCAGCGAGAACATGGCAAGCGGCTGGCGTGCCTTCCTTACGCCTTTAGACGCGCTCGGAAGTGACGAAACCGCGTTAGACATGGCACACGTTAACGGCATTTTGCAGGGCGTGATGCTGCCCGCAGGTGCGTGGCAAGTGCGCCTCATCTACAGCCCCGCCTCGTTCCAAATCGGCTTGTTCGGCAGCATTAGCGGCGCGGCGATTGTGGTGCTGCTGTTAGGCATGTGGTTGTGGGGCGCACTCGTCGGCAGCGCAGACGCAAGCGTGTCGACAACAGCGCGAGTGGCACGCAACAGCATCGCGCCGATTGTCCTCAACCTGTTCAATCGCGGCATCGACTTCGCCTTCTTGCTCGTTATGCTGCGCCTGCTCACGCCCGACGATGTCGGCACGTACTATTACTTGGTCGTTATCTTTGTCTGGTTCGACATCTTCACCAACTTCGGGCTAGACTTGTTCTTCATCCGCGAGGTGAGCCGCGACAAAAGCCGCGCAGGGCATTACTTCTATAACGTGAGCCTGCTGCGGTTGCTGCTGGCGTTCGTCGGCGTGCCGCTGCTTTGGGGCTACCTTGCCGCGCGGCAAAGCCTCGTCAGCCCGCCCTTAAGCGATACCGCCCTGCTCACCGTCGCGTTGCTCTATGTAGGCTTGTTCCCCGCCAGCTTGAGCAAGGGCATGAGTTCGGTCTTCTATGCGTTTGAACAGGTGGAAAAACCGGCAACGATTGCCACTATCACCACGCTCAACAAAGCCATTTTTGGCGTAATTGTGCTGGTGCTAGGTTGGGGGATTATCGGGCTGGCGGTCGTAAGTATCTTCAATAACTTGCTCACGCTGGGCGTACTTATGGCAAGCGGGCGCAAGCTCATCGCCGGCATCACGCGCTGGCTGCCGGACACGGCACTGCTCAGGCAAATGATACGCGGCAGCTGGGCATTGCTGCTCAATCACTTCTTGGCGACCATCTTCTTTCAAAGCGACGTTGTGCTGCTAGAGGGCATCAAGGGCGCGGTCACGGTCGCACAGTACAGCGTCGCCTATCGCTGGATTCTCGCCATTAACATCGTTCCGTCGTTCTTCACGCAAGCCCTGCTGCCCGTCATGTCACGACAAGCGCAAGAGAACCGCGACGCGCTGCGCCGCACTTATACCTTTGGCATCAAGCTCATGGTCGCGCTGGCAGTACCGACGGCGGTGCTGTTCACGCTTCTCGCTGAGCCGCTGACTTATCTCATGGGCGGGCAGCAATATTTGCCCGACGGCGCGATTGCGATTCAGCTCATGATTTGGAGCATTCCACTGGGGTGGATGAACAGCCTCACACAGTACGCGCTAGTGGCATTAGACCTGCAAAAGCGCATTACGGGCGCGTTTACGCTGGCAGTCGCGTTCAACATCGTCAGCAACGCGCTGCTCATTCCCACCTTCAGCTACCAAGCCGCCGCGCTAACTACCATCGCCAGCGAGTTCGTGCTGTTCGTGCCGTTCGCGCTGCTGATGGAGCGTGGGCTTGGCGAGCGCATCGCGTGGCACAAGCTGCTGTGGCGACCGTTCACTGCCGCCGGCGCAATGCTGCTGGCGGCATGGGCGTTGAGCGGGGTGTCGTTGCTGCTAGCGTTAGGTGTAGCGAGCGTCGTGTACGTGGTCGTGTTAGGGTTGCTGCGCCCGCTGGATGCCGAAGAGCGCGCACGCTTCGCACAGATGCTGCCGCAACGCGCGCGACGGCTGGCACGCCTAGCCTAGCGCGCGCTCGACCGCCGCGAACATCACATCGAGCGGCGCGGGCTGCCCCGTCCAGAGTGTAAACGCTAGCGCGCCCTGCCGCACGAGCATGCCCAAGCCGCCAACAGCCCGTCCGCCCGCCGCCTCTGCTTGACGCATGAGGCGCGTCACGCGCGGACGATACACCATGTCGTAAACCGTCACGCCCGACGGGAATGGTACGTCATTCTCCCAAGGGCTTGCGTCCGTGTCGGGATACATGCCAACCGATGTACAGTTCACCACAAGCGTGGGCTGCCACGCCAGCGCATCCGCTAGCGTCAACACTTGCGCACCCTGCAAACCCGCCGAAAGCGCAAGCTGAGCGAGCATGTCGTGGGCGCGCTGCGGCGTGCGGTTGACCACCGCGACCTGCGCGCCTTGTTGCCACACGCCGTAGACCGCTGCGCGCGCCGCGCCACCCGCACCTAACACCAACACCCGCGCCTCCTGAAGCGGCACAGCGTGCGCCTGTAAGTCCTGTAAGAAGCCGTCCACGTCGGTGTTCGTGCCTATGTTCGTGCGAAAGTCAATCGTGTTGACCGCGCCGACCGCTCGCGCCTTGTCGTCAGGGCGCACGTAGCGCATCACCACCTCTTTGAAGGGAATGGTCACGTTCAGCCCGATAAAACCGTGACGGCGCGGCTCTTCTACCGCGTGGCGGGGAATATCAGGCGGCACTGCCATCGCTGTGTACTCCCAATCGTCTAAGCCCAATGCCGCAAACGCCGCGTTGTGCATAGCAGGGCTAAGCGTGTGCGAGAGCGGAAACCCGATGATGCCAACGCGCTTGGATTTCATGCGCTATGCCTCGTGCGTGATGCCCGCGCCGAGCAGCTGCAGCGTTTCGGCGAAGCGCGGGAAAGAGTCATTGGCGCAGTCGGCATCTTCTACAACCGTCTCGCCTTCCGCCACCATGCCCGCCACGGCCATGCTCATGGCAACGCGGTGGTCATCGTGACCGTCTACGACCGCGCCCTTAAGCGTCTGTTTGCCGACAATGCGGAAGCCGTCCTCGCGCTCTTCAACTTGTGCGCCTAGCTTGCGCAGCTCCGCTGCCATTACCGCGATGCGGTCGGTCTCTTTGACGCGCAGCTCTTGCGCGTCGCGCACCAGCGTTTCGCCCTCAGCACACAGCGCGGCAATCATGAAGATGGGAAACTCGTCAATCATGCGCACGACCAGCGCACCGCTAATTTCGATGCCGCGCAGGGCAGCAGGCTTAATGCGAATGTCGCCCACCGGCTCGCCGCCCTCTAGCCCCGTTTCAGTTACCGTGATGTCCGCGCCCATCGCCTTAAGCGCGTCGAGCAAGCCCGTGCGCGTGGGGTTGAGGTTCACGCCCGTCAGGGTGACATTGCTCGACGGCACGATGCTGCTCGCCACGATGAGAAACGCCGCCGACGAGAAATCGCTCGGCACGGTCATATCAAGCGGCTTAAGCGGCATTCCCGTCGGCGTAAGCGTGATGCGCCCGCCTTCGCTGACAACGTTCGCGCCCATCGCCCGCAGCATGCGCTCGGTGTGGTCGCGCGCGTCGGCGGGCTCAATCACAGTGGTTGCGCCGTCGGCGTACAAGCCCGCCAGCAGCAGCGCGCTCTTGACCTGTGCGCTGGCAACGCTCATCTCGTAGGTGATGCCCTTGAGCGGCGCAGGTTGAATGGTGAGCGGGGCTTTGTCGTCCACGCCGCTGATGTTTGCGCCCATCAAACGCAGCGGCTCAATCACACGCTTCATCGGGCGGCGGCGCAGCTGCGCGCTGCCGTCCAACACGCTGGCGAAAGGCTGTCCCGCCAGCAAGCCCGCCGCAAGGCGAATGCCCGTGCCTGCGTTGACGAAGTTGAGCGGCTGTGTGGGCGCGTGCAGCGTGCCGCCGTAGATGGTCAGCGTTTGCGCGTCGTGGCGTTCTACGCGCACGCCCAACGCCTGCACACACGCCAGTGTTGCTTCGGTGTCGCCGGCGGGCAAGAAGCCGCGCACCTGCGAGATGCCGTCTGCGATAGCCCCCAGCAACACAGCGCGATGCGAGAGCGATTTATCCCCCGCTACCCGCACCATGCCCCGCAGCGGGCGGCGTGATTGTACGATGAACTTGCCCATTTTGCCGCTTTTGCTCATACTTCTCCACCCAGTCTAAACGTGCTTGACGCACAGGAAATAAAGACTCCACGAGTTTATCATATTCACCGCCCAGCAGCATGGTTTCCATAATGGCAAGCTGCACGCGAAAGCGCGCCAGCAGCACCGCAACGGCGCGACTGTTGGTGCTGATAATGTCGCCCATCATCTTAATGTCGCTGGCGGCAAGGCGCGACATATCACGAAAGCCACCCGCCGCTAGCTCCCAAAACGCCTCGTCGCGGCGCGCCTCGTTGGCAATCGTCGCCACCAACGACGCGCTGAGAATATAGGGCAAGTGGCTAATGCCCGCCACAATGCTGTCATGGCGTTCTGCGTCCATCTCAACGGCCTGCGCGCCCAACGCCTCAACCAGCGACAAGGCGCGTAGGCGCGTAGCGGGCGTAGTACGGCGCGTGGCGCACAGCACAAAGGGTCTGCCGACGTAGAGTGTGCCGTCTGCCGCTGCAATACCGTTGGTCTCTTTGCCCGTCATGGGATGTCCGCCGATGGCGTGAATGCCAATCGGCAGCCGCCCCATCGCCTCGCAGATGTCATGCTTGGTGCTGCCAATGTCAATCAGCAGCGTGTTGGAGCGCAGAAAACTGCCAATCTGCAGCGACACAATGTCGCGGATGACGCGCACTGGTGCCGCCAACACCACCGTCTCCGCGTCCATCACGCCCGCTTTGAGGTCATCCGTCACGCGGTCAACAATGCCGTGCTGAATAGCGTAGGCGCGCGTTTCTGCCGAGCTATCAACGCCTGTGATGATGTCGGCGCGGTCACGCAGAGCCAGCGCAAACGACGCGCCCATCAATCCCAAGCCAACGACCGCCAAATGCTTGGTACGAAAGCCGCTTTGTGTCATACCGTCACCGTTCCTAGCCTTGTTTGTGTTGTTGAGTAAGGTCAGGGCGCAGCACCGCCGCGCCACGCAAGAAGACGTGCTGCAAGCTGCTTGCGGGTTTATCCGTGTTCCAATGAATAAGCACACGCACGCACATGGGCAACCCGTTCGGCACCGCCATCTCTTGAAAGCCCATGAGCGCAACGTTGTGCCAGCCCATGTCCCGCGCCGCTTTGGCAGGATAGCACGCCGTCAGGTCGGGCGTGGTCGTGAAGAGAATGCTCGCCACGTCCTCCTCTTCAATGCCGTTGCGTTCAATCATTGCCAGCAACAGCTCTTTCGTCGCGCTCAAGATGGCTTCGCTGGTGTCTGCGTCTGTCGTGGTTGCGCCGCGCACGCCTCGCACTGTCATTGGTCTTCCCCTGTGATATAGATTGGCACAAAAAAAGCGCAGGGCAGGCTGCCTTGCGCTTCTGTATCACGTTGCTATCTTGCTAGTGACCAAACCAAAGCAAACCGCCTGTGCGAAGAGCGTGCTTGCCACAATAATAATAGGTCTTGAACGTGTGTTTGGTCATTGTGCAAACTGCCTTATTTGTGCATGAGAATAGCGCGCTTTTGCGCGTCTGTCAAGCGAGTGCCGCGCGCAGACTTTGCGCTAGCGCACGCACTGCGTCGACACCTTGCGCGCCCGCCCGCACCAACGCGCTGCCGACAATAAAACCCTCGACCAAGCCGTTCATCTGACGCGCATGGTCGGGCGTGCTGATGCCAAACCCTAGCACCAGTGGCGTTTGCACGCGCTGGCGGATGCGGGCAATGAACTCCATCAAGTCGCTGGGAAGTTCGGCGCGCGCACCCGTGATACCTGTCAGCGACACGACGTAGATAAACCCTGTCGCGTTGCTCGCCACCAAGTCCATGCGCTCGGCATTGCTCGTGGGCGCGAGAAAGAACACCAACGCCAATCCAGCAGCGCGACAGCTCTCGGCAAAATAGTGCGCTTCCTCCGGCGGCAAATCTGGCACAATCAGCCCGTCCACGCCAACTTGCGCCGCGTCCGCGACAAAGCGCGCCGCCCCATACGCCAGCAGCGGGTTGGCGTAGCTCATCATCAGCATGGGCTGTGTCACGCCACGCGCCCGCAGCGTGCGCACCGCTTCAAGGCAGCGGCGCACGGTCACGCCCTGCTGCAAGGCGTGGTAGGTGGCGGATTGAATGACCGCGCCATCAGCGATAGGGTCGCTGAACGGCACACCAATCTCAAAGCCGTCCGCGCCGACCTGCGCCATTGCCTCAATCGCCGCCAACGATGTCTCGTAATCGGGATAGCCTATCGGATAGTACGGCAAAAACGCGGCGCGCCCTTGCGCCTTTGCCGTCGCAAACATAGCCTCAATGGCTGCTAAACCATGCGTGGTTCGTGTTTCGCTCATGCGTTCGTGCCTCTCTTGGCGTGCGCCGTCGCGCCGCCGTTTAGGTCATCCCAATCAGTCCGCGCAATCAAACGGTTAACCGCTTTTTCAAGCGGTAAATAAAGCCCTCTTGTGCTGCATGCGTGCGTTCGGCTTCGGTCGCATAAGGCGGGAGCTTGTCACTGGCATCGAAGAACTGCGCGTTATAGCCCGCTATCAAGCAGGCTGCCACGCTATCCGCCTCATCTTGCGACGTGATGTTTTGTTTAGGAAACCAAACACCACACCGCCAAAATGACCGAAGACGAAAATTAAATTCGACGGAGCGCGACACATTCAGCCCGTGCCAAACTTGCGAGGGATAGACCTCTATCACTATAGCTTGCGCGCCCTCTATCGGCAAGTGTGGGTAAATGGCCACGCCCGCTCGATGTAGCATCGCCAAGAGCTTGCCGCCGCTGTAAAGCATGGGCAACAACGCGGGATTGACGCGTTTGCAACCGCTGTATGCCTGCGCAGCGACATCGGTGGCGCGACAAAACAGGTCATGCTGCGTGCATTTGCGCTCGCTACGCCCTACTTTTGCCTCTATCCAAGCATAAAACTCACGGCGCGACATCGCCAAGCATACCTCGTAAAGCTGCAAGGGTGAGGCAAGCTCCAACGCCGCTAGTGCTTGCGTGGACAAGCTAAACGGAAAATCCAGTCCCCACACGCCTTGCGAGCGCACAATAGCCGCGAATAAGTCCATGCGGTCGTCGCATGGCACAATCTCGCTGATAGTCAGGTGCGTAAAATCAGCGTGGCCTTTGGCATAAGCGAGGCGCGGCGTGCGTGCGCCGCTAAAATCCGCACCGTAAACAGGCGTAAAAAGCAACATTATGCACTCCCTAGCAAGCCTATCACCGTGTCGAGGTCTTTGTCGCCGCGCCCGCTCAGGTTGACCAGCAGGACACTGTCTTTAGGCATAGTCGGCGCGCGCTTGATAACTTCGGCAATGGCGTGCGCGCTCTCCAACGCGGGAATGATGCCCTCATATTGGCTCAGCGTTTGAAAGGCACGCATGGTTTCTTCGTCAGTGGCAAAGGTGTAGTGCGCCCGCTCGAGCGAGCGCAAGTAGGCGTGTTCGGGTCCGACAGACGGGTAATCCAGCCCCGCGCTGATGCTATGCGTTTCGCGCACCTGTCCATCTTCGTCTTGCATCACAAACGAGCGCGTGCCGTGCAAGATGCCAACGCGGCTCACGTCTGGGTTGGCGAAGCGCGCGGCGTGCTTGTCGGTGTTGATGCCGTATCCGCCTGCTTCGACACCGACGAGTTCGACGCTCTCGTCGTCGCGGAAGGCGTGGAACAAACCAATGGCGTTGCTGCCACCGCCCACGCAGGCAACGCACACGTCAGGCAGCTGCCCCGTCGCTGCGAGAATTTGCTGGCGCGCCTCCATGCCAATGACGCTTTGAAAGTCACGCACCATCATTGGATACGGGTGGGGTCCCAACGCCGACCCCAGCAGGTAGAACGTCGTGCGCACGTTGGTGACCCAATCGCGCATGGCTTCGTTAATCGCATCTTTCAGCGTCTTGCTGCCGCTCTCGACGGGCAGCACCTCTGCGCCCATCAAGCGCATGCGAAAGACGTTGGGCTTTTGTCGCGCCATGTCGACGCTGCCCATATAGACGTGGCAGTCCAGCCCCAAAAGCGCGGCGGCGGTCGCACTGGCAACGCCGTGCTGCCCCGCGCCGGTCTCGGCAATCACGCGCCGCTTGCCCATGCGTTTTGCCAGCAACGCTTGCCCCAGCGCGTTGTTGATTTTGTGCGCGCCCGTGTGTGCAAGGTCTTCGCGCTTGAGATAAATGCGCGCGCCGCCCAAAAGCTCGGTTAACCGCTTGGCGTAAGTCAAGGGCGTGGGTCTGCCCACGTACGTTGCTTGCAAGTGGGCTAGCTCGGCATGAAAAGCAGGGTCTTGCAGTGCTTCGTCATACGCTGCTGTCAGTTCGTCCAACGCGGGCATAATTGTTTCCGGCACAAAGCGACCGCCAAATTCACCATAGTAGCCGCGTGCGTTTGGCACGTTGGGCGTTGTCTTGCGGATATACCGTTCCATCGCTTCACCTTTTTGTTGTCGTCTCGTTTTCATTTGTCACAAGCGTGTTTCTATCACGCCCCGTAAACCGCCTGCATGAAAGCGTGCAGCTTGGCGTGGTCTTTCACGCCGGCTTGCCCGCTCTCTACGCCGCTGGCAACATCCACGCCCCAAGGGCGCAGCAGCGCGATGCGCTCGCCCACGTTCTCGGGGGTAAGTCCCCCCGCCAGCATGACGCGCGGCACAACGTGCAGTACCGCCTGCGCCACGTCCAACGTGGTGGTCTCGCCGGTGCCACCGCGCAGCGTAGGGTGATAGGCATCGAGCAAAATTTGCGGCACGCGCTCGTCGTGCGGGAAAAATGGTTCGAAATAGCGACAGTCCTCATAGGCTTGCGCAGTGTTCATCGGTTGGATAGCTTTGTAGGCTTTGGGAAACAGCTCTTTAAGCGTGGCATCACTCTCGTCACCGCTCAGCTGGGCAAAATCCAGACCAACCTTGTCGACAACCGCCGTGATGTTGCTAACCGCCTCGTTGACGAACACACCCACCAGCACGGGGCAGCTCGTGCCGTACTGTCGCCACAGCCCATCGCAAATTGCCGCCGCGTCTTCAGGGGCAATATAGCGCGGGCTGCGCTTGAAAAAGTTGAACCCGAGCAAATTCACGCCTAGTTCCACACACGCTTGCGCGTCTTCCCAGCGCGTTATGCCGCACACCTTCACGTAAGTCATCGTCTCACCTCGCTGAACGCTCGCACAGTTTCGTCTATATGAGACGATTTTACCAAAGTTTCGCCCACCAGCACGGCGGACGCGCCCCACGCCGCCATTTGCGCAATGTCTGCGGGGGTGGCGATGCCGCTCTCTGCCACTAGTGTCACATCGGGCGGGCAAAGACGCGCCACGCGCTGCGTCGTCGCCAAATCCACCGCAAAAGTCTTGAGATTGCGATTGTTCACGCCCACCACGCGCGCACCCGCCGCCAATGCCCGCGCTAGCTCTGGCTCGTCATGCACTTCAACCAACGCCGTCATGCCAAGCTCGGCAATCAGCTGGATAAAGTCGCGCAGCTGCGCATCTGCCAACGCCATCACAATTAGCAGCAGGGCATCCGCGCCCGCCGCTCGCGCTTGGTACACTTGGTAAGGGTCAATCACAAATTCTTTGCGCAAACACGGCACAGGCACAGCGGCGCGCACGGCACGCAAGTCGTCCAAATGCCCCTGAAAGAACGTCTCATCGGTCAGCACCGAAATCGCGCTCGCGCCGTTCGCCGCGTAGTTGCGCGCCAACGCTAGCGGGTCAAAGTTCTCTAGCAGCACGCCCTTGCTCGGCGAGGCTTTTTTGACCTCAGCAATCAGGGCAACGGTTGGCTTGTGCAGTGCCGCCGCAAAGTCGCGCAGGTCAGCGCGGCGCGCCTCTGCTTCAGCGCGTACCTGCGCCAGCGGCACAGCCGCCGCGTCGCGCGCCACGTCCTGCAGCTTCTGTGCCAAAATGCGGTCGAGATAGGTTTGCGTCGTGATATAGCGCGCTGTTGTCATGCCACCACACTCTGGCTATATTCAATGAGTGCGTCGAGTTTTTGCAGAGCCGCTCCGCTTGCTAACGTGTCTTGCGCAAGCGCAATGCCTTCGCGCAAGTCCACCACCACACCCGCCGCCAGCAACGCCGCCGCCGCGTTCAACAGCACGACATCGCGCTTTGCCCCCGTCTCGCTGCCGTCCAGCACAGCGCGCAAGATAGCAGCGTTCACGTCGGGCGTGCCGCCGCGCAGCTCGTTCACGTTCGCGCCCTCAAAGCCGTACTCGCGGGGGTCAAGCTCGTAGGTCTCAACGCTGCCGTCATCGTAAAGCCGGCTGATTTGGTTAGAGCCTGTGACCGTCAGCTCATCGAGATTGCCGTAGCCGCTGACGACCAACGCGCTCTTCGTCCCTAAGCCCTTCAGCACGTGCGCCAGCAAATCGGTGAGGTCAGGCGCGAACACGCCTAAGAGTTGACGGTTTGCGCCGGCCGGGTTGGTCAAAGGTCCCAAGATGTTAAAGATGGTACGTACTCCCATCTCACGACGCGGATTGATAGCATACTTCATAGCAGGGTGCAGTTTGGCGGCGAAGAGAAAGCCAATGCCAACCTCATCAACACACTTGCCCACTTGTTCAGGCGTGAGGTCAAGGTTCACGCCAAGCGCACCCAACACGTCCGCGCTGCCGGCTTGGCTAGTGGCGGCGCGGTTGCCGTGCTTGGCGACGCGCACGCCCGCGCCCGCCGCCACAAACGCCACCGTCGTGCTGATGTTGAAGGTGTGCGACTTGTCGCCACCAGTGCCGCAGGTGTCCAGCAAATCGCCGTTAGCTTGCACCGGCACTTTTTGCGCCTTGTCGCGCATGGCACGCGCGCTGCCAATAATCTCTTCAGGCGTTTCGCCCTTCATGCGCAGCCCCATCAGATACGCGCCAATTTGGGCTTCTGTGGCTTCGCCGCTCATGATTTGCAGCATCACCTGTTCCGCCTCTTGCTCTTGCAGATGCCCAAAACGGCTGATGAGGTCAATTGCACGCTGAATGGTCATTGTTGAAGTCATGCGCTGCCCTTTCTATGCCTGCGCCAAAACGGGCATGGTCAAGAAGTTTTGCAAAATGCGAATACCGTTTAACGTCAAGATGCTTTCGGGGTGAAACTGCACGCCGACGACGGGGTAACGCTTGTGGCGCAAGCCCATAATCTCGCCGTCGTCCGTCCACGCTGTGACGACTAGCTCATCGGGCAAGGTCTCCTGCTCGACAATGAGGCTGTGGTAGCGTGTGGCTTGAAAGGGATTGCCCAGCCCGCGAAACAGCGGGTCATCGTCGTGCTGAATCATGCTCACCTTGCCGTGCATTTGCTGCTTAGCATGCTTGACCACACCGCCGTAAACTTCGCCAATGGCTTGATGCCCAAGGCACACGCCCAAAATCGGCGTGGTCGCACCAAACGCGCGAATCACCGCGCAGGAAATGCCCGCGTCCTTAGGAAACCCAGGTCCAGGAGAGATGACGATGTGGGAGGGCGCAAGCGCAGCAATCTCATCGAGCGTGATTTGGTCGTTGCGCACCACGCGCAGTTGTGCGCCAAGCTCGCCCATTTCTTGCACAATGTTGTAGGTAAAGCTGTCGTAGTTGTCGATAATCAACATCATGATTAAGACATCCTCTTTTCCATTTCGTCCATTGAAAACGTTTCCATTTTGTCGAGATGCGAGATGTCATCCAAAAGCCCAATCCGCCACACGTTGTCCCATTGGCGTTCAATGGTCGTCACTGACGAGTTCGAATAAGCATGCGAATTGGGGTTGTAGTCCGGCACAAGGTCGGTGAGCAGCGTGCGAATGGCTGTCGAGTGCGTGATGATGCCGACAATCTCGCCACCGCCGCGCTGCATGATGTCCTCAAAGCACGCGCGCACGCGATCCACGACCTGGCGGCGCGACTCCCCCCCGGCGATTTGATAGTCGATAGGGTTAGCTTGCAGGCGCGCGTACTCTTCTGGATACCACGCAATAACCTCTTCCTGCGTCAAGCCCTGCCATTCGCCGATGTGCCGCTCGCGCAGACGACGGTCAGGAATGGGCGTGATACCCATCGCCTCCGCCAAGATGTTGGCAGTGTCCATCGCCCGCCGCAAATCGCTGGTATACAACGCTTTGATGCCCAGCGGCTGGATAAATTTGGCGAGACGCTGCACCTGCTCGCGCCCGTGTGCGTTCAGCGGCACAGCGACTTGACCTTGCCAGCGACGCATTCTGTTCCAATCCGTTTCGCCCGGTCGGATAAAGACAACCCGTTTAATCATGACAAATCCTCTTCGTTAATTTTTTTTCTACTATAGTAACCCATTTTCAGCGTAACGGATGGCTTCTGCAACTGCCTTTGCTTTGTTAATGCACTCTTGATGTTCGCTCGTTGGGTTGCTGTCGGCGACAATGCCCGCGCCGGCTTGCAAATAGACGCGCCTGCCCTGCATCAGCAGCGCACGAATGGTGATGCACATGTCCATTGAGCCGTCAAAGCTAAAGTAGCCCACCGCGCCACCATATACCCCACGCCGCGTGCCTTCTAGCTCTTCGATGATTTCCATTGCCCGCACTTTAGGCGCGCCGCTCAACGTGCCGGCGGGAAACGTCGCACGCAGCAGGTCAAAAGCGTCTAGCTCCGGGCGCAGCTTGCCCTCAACGTGGCTGACGATGTGCATAACGTGCGAGTAACGCTCGATAAACATCATGTGCGGCACGTGAACGCTGCCATAGGTACACACGCGCCCCAAGTCGTTGCGCCCCAAGTCGACCAGCATGACATGCTCAGCACGCTCTTTGGGGTCATGCAGCAACTCATCCGCCAACGCCTTATCCTCGTCTTCGGTCGCGCCGCGCTTGCGCGTGCCGGCAATTGGGCGGTTGCTGGCGATGCCGTCCTCGAGCCGCACCATCATTTCGGGGGATGCCCCCACCAGCGTCAGCTCGGGCGAGAACTGCAGCAAAAACATATAGGGCGAGGGATTGAGCGCACGCAGCGCGCGGTAAATCATCAGCGGGCTGGCGGTCGTCTCGCGGGTGAACCGCTGGGAAAGCACAACTTGAAAAGCATCGCCGTTGCGAATGTACGCCTTAGCACGCTCGACGTTCGCCTCAAACTGCGCCTGCGTCACGTTAGAAGTCAGCTCTTGGTGCGGATTTGGTTCGGCGACAGCAATCGGCGGCAGCGGCTGCCCTAGCGTGACGACAAGGCGGTCGATGCGCTGCACCGCCTCTTTGTAGGCAGCAAGCGGATTGTTGTTGGCGTTATGCGCGTTAGCGAGGATGATGAGCTGATGTTTGGCGTGGTCAAAGATAATCAGCGTGTCGGGGAACATAAACGCCGCCTCCGGCACGTCAAGCTCGCGCCGCGCAGTGGTGGGCAGCCGCTCAAAATAGCGCACCACGTCATAGCTTAAGTAGCCTACCGCACCACCAACAAAGCGCGGCAGCCCCGCCACTTTGACAGGATGATACTGCGATAAGATATTCTTAAGCGCGTGGAGCGGGTCTTGTCCGTCAGGCAGCGCGTATTGTGTGCGGCTGCCGTTCTGGGTGTGCGTGACCACGCCTTGATTGACGAACAGCGTTTGCGAGGGGTTCACGCCGATAAACGAATAGCGTCCGACTTTTTCGCCACCTTCGACGCTTTCCAGCAGGAACGCCACTTCGCCCGCCTGTGTCAGCTTCATGAACACCGACACAGGCGTTTCGAGGTCTGCCAGCAGCACGCGATACACTGGCACGAGGTCGCCTTTTTCAAACAACGCCAACACCTCCTCGCGGCTGGGTTTGATGTCGGCGCGCACACGTTCGGAAAACACCATAAGGGACACTCCTTCGCAAGCAAATAAAAAATCCTCTCATCCACACAAGGACGAGGAGGATTATCGCTCGCGGTGCCACCTTGTTTGAGGCAAACAATGCCCCCACTCTGTCGGTACAGGGCGCGCTGCCCGATACCGTGCGCTGTGATAACGGTGCGCCTCCGTCACGGACTACTGTGCGTGTGCGGTTTGCCCGTGCAACTCCCCAGCCCATTCGGTTTTGTCGTGCGTACCGCCTTCACACCCGCTAGCGGCTCTCTGAACGTCGGTGCAAAACGTACTCTTCTGGTTCAACGTCTTTGCTTGAGATATGCGGTTGTTGCTATGACTTTAGCGCGCTTTGCCCGCGCTGTCAATAGGGTGGCAAGATGTCCAAGTCAACTTAGCTCAGCACGCGACCACGCGCCAAATCCAGCGTAAGCGTGTCGCCCGCGTGCTGGATGTGCATAAGCGTGTCACCAATGCGCGTCTGCGTGTAGGCGTTCTCGTAGTGCGGGAAGTTCTCCCAATCCTGCGGCTGCCCATCGACTGTGAGTGCGCCCTCCCACGCAAACGCGACGTGTTCGCCTTCGAGCGTTTGCCAGCGCAGCCCTAAGCCGTGTTTTTCGGGCGCACGCGCCTCTACTTTTGCGATAAAGCTACCAAAGTCACCGTCTTCGCGCGCGCTGCCGATGACACATAGCCACGCTGTGCCTTCGCCGCTGCTGCGCAGCTCTTGCATGGCGTGCCGCCCTTTTTGCGTGAGAACCAGCGCGCCATCGCCCCACAGCGCAACGTAGCCCTGCCCCACACGCCCAAACGCCCACTGACCACGCAGCGCGTAATCGTCAAACGCCGCCGTAGGAAAGTAAGCGTGCGTGAAGCCCATGCCCACGCGCGCCTCAAGACGGTACAAGCAAATAACGGCGCGCCCGTGCATACCAACACGCGGCAGCCGCGCCGACCCCGACCAAAAGTTGGGACGCGCGTTGCCGTGTTCTTGGCTGTTGCCGGCATAGGTGGTGAAAACGACCGCTTCTGGGCTGAGCGTGGCTTGCCACAAGTGTTCCTGAATGCCCATGCCGCCTGCGTCGTAATCTAACGCCGCTGCAAGCATCGCGTCAGGCGTGCGGCGTGTCAGCGTGCGTACGTCCCACTTACCACGCTTAAAGTCGTAATCAGGGCGAAACGCCGCTTGCGCGCGCGCGCGGGTCGTCAAGACGGTGTCCACGTCCGCGCCGATGCGCTGGATAACCTCTGGCACGCGATAACGACGCGCCAACGCCAACAGCCCAGTGGCACGCGTCTCGCCGTTAAAGATGCCCATGCCCCACGCGATGCGCTGCAAGCTCGACGTGTTCTCAACCCGCGCGGACTTTAAGCCCGTCACATAGCAGCGACCATGTGTGCTGCCGTGTACGCCGCGAAATGACTGGGCGGCAATCATAAAGAAAATCTTGTGCAGCAACGTCTCCGCCATCTGGCGCAGGCGCGCGCTTTGGGCAAATTCCACCAACGCCAGCATAGCGAAAGCGTCCAACGTCATGTAGGCGTTAGAGTCCCACTCGGAGAAGCTGCCGCGCAGCCGCCGCAAAATCCAGTTTTCGATGCGCGGGCGCGCTTTGGCTTGGTGTTGCTTGCCTGTCATACCGCTGTTGCTGAACACCCAATCGCCCCAAAGCTGCCCCGCCAAATACTGCGTGACGTGGAACAAAATTTGGTGGTTTTCGGTGAAGTAGCACATTGCATCGATGCCCGGCTCGTCAATCCAGAACTTAAAATTTCGGAACGCTTCTTCAATGCGCGCCTTGTCTTCGGGTAAAAGCGCGGGGCTGTCGCCGAAGCGATACATGAGCGCGAGCAACCCAACCGCATAAAAGTCGGCGCAGTCGTAACGGTTGTTCATGAAGTGGCAGGCGATGTTAACCGCGTCAGAAGCAATGTGCTGCGCCAAGCCAAGCTCCACCGCCACCATCGACGTAGGCACGTCGTAGGGCATGCGCGCTAAGTGCTGGCGCGCCTCTTGCAGGCGTTCGTCGTAGCTGCCATAGGGTGCATGGCTGAACGCGACCGAGCTTGCCCATACTTCGCGGTGCAACGCAAGCGGCGTGCCATCGGCAGGGCGAATGGTCAGCGTGAGCGTGTTCTCGCCGGGCAGCCGCGCGAATGCATCCGCCACGTCGGGCGTGATGACCAGCTCGGCTTTTTCAGCGGGCTGCAGCGTTAAGCGCGCCGTACACTTGGGCAAATCAAGGTGGGTCAGCGTCGCCCAAGGGCTTTCAGGAATAACCATGCTCACTTCGGCGATAACGTCAGCTGCGTGCGGCGCGTCTTCAGCCAGCGCAAGCTCGCCCTTGAGCGTTGGGAAGGCAAATTGCGGCATGCGCAAATGCGCGAGCATGGTTTCAGCGCGCTGCCATTGGTCGGCTGGCACGTCGCCAAGCGGCACCGCCACCGTCACAGAGGGCGTGCCACACAAGCGTAAGCCTAAGGCAAGGCGCGCCTCACGCCAGCCTAGCATTGAACCTTGCAAGAACAGGTCGTTCGCACCCGCTTGCAGCGTCAGCGTAAGCGGAATGTACTGTGCCGCCACATAGCTGAATTGCTCGCGGTAGTGCGTGTGCAGCGTGCCGTTGAGCCACAGGCGGGCGGGACCAATCGTCAACAGCTCGGCTTCGATAGTCTGCGCCTGCGCGCTCTCAAGCCGTGCGTAAAGCCAGCCCTGCATGTGCGTCGGCGTGAAGTTAAAACGGCTGAAGTCTATCATGCCGTCCTCTTCAGCGGCGATATATGCCCACGTCTTGCCGCCTAACGCTGGCGCGCCCAACACGGGCAGCGGCGGCGGCGCGGCAATGTCGGGCAGCAGGTCATACACGCGCAGCTTGAGCAACTTTGAGGCAGGGTCAAACGCCCAAAAGTTCAAAATCCAACGCCCGCCCTCGCCGTGCGACGGGCTGTCTGGCTTCATCACCGTTTCTAGCTCGGGCAGCGGCGCGGTCAGCGTGCCACACGCCAGCCAATTCATCACCTTGCCGTCTGCCGCCAGTGCGTAACGCGCCCAGTTTGCGCTCATGTGTCATGCTCCTTGTGTGTGCTGTTGGTTTGCCATGTGCTGCGCTTGAAGTGCCAGCTCGCTCACAGTAAAACAGTGGTCTTGCCTCAGCGCGCGCTGTGTGCGCTGCTGTACATCGGCGACCACCTGCTGCCCGAATGCCAGCGGCGTGCTGCTGCCGTCGATATAGCGCACGCCTTGCTTGTCGACAAGAAAGAGGTGCGCGCCGCCCTTGCGCCCCGCCAGATCGCAGTTTTTGCGCACTTCCAGCGTGCCGTCCTCGCCCATCAGAAACAGTCGCCCGTCGCCCCACGTCGGCAGACCGTCGGGCGTGTGCCAATCAACACGCGCGTAGCCTGTACAGCCGTCGCCCTGTAGCAGAAGCTCGCCAAAGTCTTCCAGCTCCGGATAGTGGGCGTGAGCGTAGTTTGCCGTGCGCGCGCTGACGACCTGCGCGGTGCTGCTACCTGTGAACAAAAGAAACTGGTCAATCTGGTGCGAGGCAAGGTCGTTGAGGATACCACCAACGTGCTGCCGCTGAAAAAACCAAGCAGAACGCGCGGGCAAATTCAAGCGGTGCGGTCCCATGCCCAAGACATGGCGCACACGCCCAATCGCGCCCGCCTGCACCAACGCCAGCGCGTGCGTTGTGCCTTTATCCGCCAGCCGCTCGCTAAAGTAAATCCAGTAGAAACGTCCCGTTTCTGCTTGCACGCGACGCGCCTCTTCCAGCTGCGCCAGCGTAGTAAAGCCCGGCTTGTCGCTGAGATAATCCTTGCCGTGCTGCATGACACGCATGCCAAGCGGCGCGTGTGCGCTGGGGATGCCTGCGCTGATGACAAGCTGAACTTGCGCGTCTTCTAGCACCTCCGCTTCGCTGCGAGCGAGCTGCGCCTGCGGATACTTGGCACAGTAAGCTGCCAGCAACTCCGCCTCCTGCGCATAGACCCACTTGAGCGTTGCGCCCGCCGCCAACAGCTGGTCGGTCAGGCTGTAGATGTGGTTATGATTTAGCCCCACTGCGGCAAAGGAAATCATAGGTTAAGGCTCTCCGTTCATGGCGTAGTAAAAGGGGTCATCGGGTGTAATGCTGTCGCGCTGCACGGGCTGGCGCGTTATCGCCGCCTTATAAAGAGCAGCCGTAAACGCCATAACGCGCCGCGTCTCTTCAAGCGAAATCGGTGGGCGTTCGCCGCGCTGCATGTGTTGCAACAACTGTAAAAGCTGCGACACGTGGTTGCCGCCATGCGCAGCGTTGGGTGTGCGCGCCGCTATCACCGCTGGGTCGTCGGGCGCGCCGTCGGTCGGCGTGAGCTGCCAGTGTGTGTTATCGTACTGATAGAGCGCGCGCACCTCCGCTGTTGCCTTTTGAAAGTCGAGGCGCAAGTAGCTCTCTTGGCGCGGCGACACGGCACTGCTGACGATGTTCGCCAGCGCGCCGTTGGCAAACACCACAGTTGCAACAGCGACGTTTTCCACTTCAATGTCACGGTCAAGCGTGGCAATGCGTGCCGTCACCTCCTGCCAAACGTCGGCAACCAGCCACAAGAACAGGTCGATGAGATGCGTGCCATGCGTCGCCACCGTACCACCCGTCTCGCTGCGCCAAGTGCCGCGCCACGCCACCTGATGATAGGCAGCGTCACGATACCACAACGTCAGGCATGTGCCGAGCAAAAATTGCCCCAATGCACCGCTGGCAATTTGCGCCTTAAGGTGCTGTGCCATCGCGCCCGAACGCCACTGCAGCACCGTGCTAACAAAACGCCCTGTGTGTGCTTCTGCTGCTTGCAGCGCGTCCAGCTCCGCCAGCGAGGCACACAACGGCTTCTCACAGTTGACCCAAGCACCAGCCTCTAAGCTGGCGATAATTAGCTCTTTGTGCGGCGCAGGCGGCGTACAAATCACGACGAGGTCGGGCTGCTCGCGCGTGAGCATCGCACGGTAGTCCGTGTAAGCGCGCGGAATGGCGTGTTCTGTGCAAAAGGCTTGCGTGCGCGCCGCATCCATGCCAACTGCTGCGCACAACGCGACCTGCTCGCCCGCATGCCGCAGCGCAGCAACGTGCGTCGTGGCAATCGCGCCCGTGCCAATTAATGCGGCTTTGAAGGTGGTCATCCTTGCACAACCCCTTCAGGCACATAGTCGAGATAACGGTTGAGGTGTCCACAAAAACCCAGCGTTTGATAGGGCGCGGCGTGGGTAAGCTGGTGCTGTGCCTGCGCTAAGTAGCTGGTGTCCGCTGCTGCCAGTGCGTCGAGCCGTGCCAGCGTGGCTTGTACTTCGGCTTGTGCGCCCGCCGCGACGACTTCGCGCCACTGGGCGTGCAAGTGCGCGGTGCGCGCGTGCGCCGCCGCATAGAAGGCATGCAGCGCGGCACGACCTTCTTCGATATTGGCAGCAAACAAGGCTTTCAAACGCAAAAAACCCTCCACGCCCCTATCGCGGCGTTGCACGGCTTCGGCAGGGGTCTGCGCGCGCATTGCCGCCGCAAACGCCGCGTCATCCTGCAAGTGTTCAGGCGCAAAGCACACGACGTTGTCACCACGTTCGGGCAACCCACTGTTTTGCATGATGACCAAAATCTCAAGGTCGCCATGTGGGTTGATGAGGCGGTGGATCGTTCCCGCGCTAAAGACCAGCGCGGCGTGCGGCAGCAAGTCCACACGGGCAAAGCCGTTATGGTCGATGATTTCGACCGCGCCGCTGCCGTTCAACACAAAGTACATTTCGGTGCATAGAAAGTGCATGTGCGGCGTGCCGCCGCGCTGCCCGTCGGGTGCGACGCTGTCATAGACCTTGAGGCGCGTGATGAGCGTGGCGGCGGGCATGCGTAAGGGGTGAGGCATGTAAGGCTACTCCTTCGGGCCGGTTATTGTTGTTTAAGCGCGACGAGAGCCTGCGCTTCGGGTCGCTGCTTATAAAATGGGTCAAGCGGATAGCAGCCCGACACCATGCCGTTGCGCGGCGCGGTAGTACAGTCGCTAAACGTGCGGCAGATGCGCTTGCGCTGCAGCTCCGCGCCCGCCAACACGTCAGCAGGCAGGTCGGGATAAGACAGTACCATGCGCCCGAGACCGACAAAGTCCGCCATGCCGTCGCGCACGACGCGCTGTGCCACGTGAGGCAGCCACTCCTGCAAGTAAGAGTACCCTGACCCAACCAGCGTTAGGTCAGGGAAACGCGCTTTAAGCTGCGCCACCACGTCGATTTGCCGCGCCACACCGACCAACGGGTCTTCAGGCGGTTGGTAACCGTCCGATGGCGGAAAGAGCGCGGGACGCTGAATGTGCGGGTTATAATAGGGGCTGCCCGCCGTCACACAGACCAGCTGAACGTCAAGACTGCGCAGCAGCTCCATCAAGGCGAAGGTCTCACGCAAGTCAACGCTCACGCCGTCACGCCCGCCGCCAAACGCGAAGGGATAGCCACCTTCAGGCATAGGCTCTGGTTCGCCAACGTCACCCGCGCCCTTGCGAAACGGCAGCCAATCAAACGCGCTGACGCGCACGCCAACGCGCAGCGCGGGCGCAGCAGCGCGGATACCCGTCACGACGGCGCGCAAGAAGCGCGTGCGATTTTCAAAGCTGCCGCCGTAGCGTCCTTCGCGGGTGACTGCGCTTAGAAACTCATGCCCCAAATAGCCATGGCAGTGCTTGATGTCGACGAATTGGAAGCCGGCACGCTGTGCCAGCACGGCGGCGCGCACGAAGTCCTCAACAAGCGCGTCAATCTCATCGTCGCGCAGTACAGGGTAATCGTCAGGCAAGCCAAACCTGCGATTGAGAATGGGGTGCGCGTAAAGAATTTTCGGGTCAAGCCGCTTTTTGTCCAGCGGACGCGCGAAACGCCCGGAATGCGTGAGCTGCAAGCCCACGTACAAATCTTCTGCCGTGCCGAAGCGTTCGGCGTGGGCGCGCACGAGCGTGTCGCGCAGCGCGCTCAACGCGGGCAAGGTGTCGGCGTTGAGCATGAGCTGATTAGGGTTAGCGCGACCGTCGGGGCGCACTGCTACCGCTTCGCAGCCCCAAATGAGCTTCGCGCCGCTGATGCCGAAGTTTGTCCAGCGGCGGCGCACGAGGTCAGTGGGCATGCCGTCCGTCGTGCCGTCCCAGCCTTCCATCGGCAAAATAGCGAAACGGTTGCCAATGGTCACGTCATAGACGCGGTGCGGCTGTGCCAGCGGCGCGCCCGCACCGCTTTCCAGCGTGTCGTCAAAGGGAAGCGCGATGCCCAATTGGTCAAGGTAAGCGCGCAGGTCGGCGGCGGTGCGCAGCTGCGCGATGCGGCGGTAGGTCGTCATAACAGCTCTTTCATAAGGCGTTGAAGCGGTCAAGGATGTCTTGCAGCAGCGCAATGTCGCTGTCTGGGCGGGTTGGGCTTTGCGGGTGTGTGCGGTTACTGCTTATCCAACCACGCAAGAAGAGAAATTGCGCCGCACTGTGCTTATAGGCGGGAACAGGCGCGCGAAACGCCAAAAAGCCCAAATACTGTAGCAGGTCGTTAAGCGCGTAAAACTTTGGGTCGCCTGCCAACCAATAGGCATCGCGGCGAGCAAACCAATCAGGCGCAAACGTGCTTAACCCCAGCAAGTAGTCGCTGCCGTACATCACCATGTCAATGGCGAGGTCATTGCCGGTAAACACCCTGAAATCAGGGCGTTGCGCGTCACGCAGCTGTAGCCGCTGCCACTCTTGCACGCGGTCAAGCGAAGAGTGCTTTGCGCCCCAGCACGCCTCAATCGCCATCAGCCCCGCGTAGGTTTCAAGGTCGTAAATCTTGCCGAAGGGCGCGAACATCGTGCCAAGCTCAAAGGCGATGTAGCGCGGACAGTCTTTCGCTAGGGCGCGATACGCCGCCAACATGCCGTCGCGGTCTAGCTTGGTCAGCCCATAAGACGGAAAAATCACCGGAATGCCGCCGTGCGCTTGAATGGTTGCCACCTGTTCCTGATAGGCAGCTTCGTTCCAACGGTCGCTTGCCCCATCGGCGACAAACGCACCTGCTACAAAGGGCGCACCGCCCAACGTGGCTTGTGTTTGGCGCAGCACCTCGCGGCGCGTTGTTTCGTCCAACAAATTGACGTAACCTGTGTCCATATTGACAGCAGGCATCAACCCTGCGTCGTGCGTGCGCGCCACATGCGCACAAAAGCTCACCCAATCGACAGCACCATCAGGCGTGAAGGGGAGCAAAATCGCCGAGATGCCAATAATCTGGCGGCGCGGCTTCAGCATGGCTATTGGGTCAAGCAATGTCATGCTGCTCCTCCGCACGTTGAATATGTTGCCAATACGCCGCCAATGCCGAGCGGTTGTGCTGGCGCACGATTTGCTCGGCGGCATCAGCATCTCGACGTTTGAACGCCTCAAGAAGCTGCCAATGTTCAGCCTGAACGGCTGCTACGCGGCTAGCGAAAACCTCGCGGAAGTAGTGCATCTGCAAGCGTTCCCAATGCGCTAGCGTCTTGTCCATCATCTTGCGCATGAGCGGCATTTGCGCAAGGTCACAGATGAGCTGATGGAAGGCTTTGTTATCACTTGACCACTGCGTGCGGTCGTGAGCGTTTGCATCCATCTGACGTATCATCGTCTCCAATGTCACAAAGTCCGCATCGGTCATGTGCTGACAAGCCGCCCGCGATGTCACGACTTCCATTGCCTCTAACAGCGTGAACACCTCGACGATAAGGTTGGGATAAATGGGCGTAATCGTCGCGCCTACGTGCGGTGCGAACGTGACAAAGCCCTCCGCTTCCAGCTGGCGCACGGCTTCGCGCACAGGGATAGAACTCACGCCTAAGCGGCTGGCGATGTCGTCAATCACGAGGCGCGTGGCGGGTGCTAGCTCCCCTTGCAAGATAGCCTCGCGCAAAATGCTGTAGACCTGTTCGTTCTTGCTTTTGAATGTTGGTGGTCGCATCACGCAAAACCCCCTTTGCAATTCGGCAAAAATTGTATATCATGTATCATATAGGATAGAGGGCAAACAAGCAAGCCCCTTGACAGTGCGACAAGAATGCACTGTAATTACAACAAAGGCGGCGTAAAGTGTGCGTTTACCCCCTATAAAGCCGTACTTTTTGCTACTAAGGCATACTATTTTTAAGGAGCATTGTAATGAAGAGATTAAACTTGCTGCTAGTGTTTGTCCTGCTGCTGTCGTTGGCGAGCGTGAGCGTTCAAGCACAGAACGTGATTGAACTGCGCATGACGTGGTACACCGACGGCAACGAAGACCAAGTGATGCGCGACCTGCTCGATCGCTTTGAAGCCGCCAATCCGGACATCAAAGTGGTCATGGACGTTGTGCCTTACAGCGCAATCCTCGAAACGCTGCCTGTGCAGCTCGCTGCTGGCGAAGGGCCCGACATGGCGCGCGTAACCGACTTGGGCGGTCTAGCAAAATACTACCTCGACATGTCGCCCTACCTATCTGACACGGCGTACTGGGAAGAAAACATGGGCCCCTTCCTGAAGTGGATGCGCACGCCCGACAACGACACCGCTATCAGCGGCTTCATGACCCAACTGACCGTAACCGGTCCCTACATTAACCGCACACTGTTTGAACAAGCGGGCATCGAAGTTCCCAGCGACACGCGCGCCGACGTGACGTGGGAAGAGTGGGCAGAAGTGACCCGCGCGGTCGCCGAAGCCACTGGCACCCAGTTCGCCATGGCCATGGATCGCACTGGGCATCGCTTTGCTGGTCCCGCTATCAGCATGGGCGCAAAATACTTCAACGACGAAGGCAAGCCCATGGTCGTAGGCGATGAGGGCTTCCGCGCTATGGCGCAGATGCTGCTTGACTGGCACGCCGACGGCACGATGCCGCTCGAGGTGTGGGCAGGCTCCAGCGGCAGCTACGTTGCCGCCAACGAAGAGTTCATTAACGTCAAGACCGTTCTGTACATGAGCGGCAGCTGGCAAATTGGGCAGTTCGCCAAGAACATCGGCGATGCCTTCGACTGGGAAGCCGTACCCAATCCTTGCGGGCCTGCGGCGTGTACCGGTATGCCCGGCGGCGCGGCGTTGGTTGCGATTGGCACGACCAAACACCCCGAAGCAGTCGCCCGCGTGATGGAATTCTTAGCGAGTGAAGAGATTTTGGGCGAGTTCTACGCGCGCACGCTGTTCATCCCCGGTCATCTTGGGCTGGCAGAAAAAGGCGTTGACTTCGTCACCGACGTTGAACAAGCCAAACAAGCCCTTTCGGTCTTCGCCTCGCAGGTGGGCAAGCTCGACCCCATCGCTTATGCCCTGCAAGCCTATCCGTTTAACCGCGTCATCTTCAACGCCACCCGCGACCGCCTGACCCAAGCCATCGTAGGCGAGCTGACGCTGGACGAAGCGATTACCCGCATTCAAGAAGACATTGACGCAGCTTTGGCTGAAGCTGGTCGATAATCGGCAACGTTTCATGTAAGAAATGGCTACCGCTGCTTTTGGCACGGTAGCCATTTTTTTCTAGGCATTCGCCTTTTTGCCCGCGTAAACGACTTTAATTGGACTGACTTATGCCTAAAAACATGTTCAACACGCTGTTCTCAACCGTTTACAGCGCGATTATGGAAACCGTCGGGCTGCTGGCTGAGCCTATCCAACGTTGGCTCGGCACACAGCGCATGGGTTACTTCTTTGTGCTGCCCAACATGCTAATTTTTGGCGTTTTCATCCTCTTCCCTATGCTGCTCAACTTTTACTACGCTATGACAGGCGGCACGCAGCTGTTCCCACAAGACCGCCCTTTTGTCGGGCTGAGCAACTTTGAGCGGTTGTTTACCTGCGGCGACTTCCTCAATCCCAATACCTGCGTAGAAGACCGCTTTTGGCGCGCCGTGTTTAACACGATTGTTTTCGTGGTGTTTCAGGTCGGCGGCATGGTGCTGCTGGCGTTGATTACCGCGTTGATTCTCAACCGCAAAATTGTCGGACGCGGCTTCTTTCGCAGCGTTTTCTTCTACCCTGTGCTGCTCTCACCGGTGGTAGTCGCGCTCATTTGGAAATGGATTTTGCAGCGCGACGGGCTGCTTAACGCGCTAATTGTCAGCTTGGGCGGCGAGCGCACGCTTTTCTTGCTCAACAGCAACTGGGCAACATTTTGGGCGATTGTCGTCAGCATCTGGGCGCAAATGGGCTTTT
The DNA here is from genome assembly GCA_938022205.1 of uncultured Anaerolineae bacterium. GTDB lineage: Bacteria > Chloroflexota > Anaerolineae > Aggregatilineales > Phototrophicaceae > JANWYT01. Next base: position 101,007 of record CALIEB010000005.1, read on the forward strand.
ACATGCTCATCTTGCTGGCGGGTCTGCAAGCCATTCCCAAAGAGCTTTACGAGGCAGCAGACATCGACGGCGCGAACTCATGGCAGAGCTTCCAATACGTCACCATGCCGCTGCTGATGCCCACCATGCTGGTCGTACTGGTCTTGTCGCTCATCCGCGCCGTGCAAGTCTTCGACCAAATCTTTGTGCTAACGGGCGGCGGTCCCGGCACAAGCACGTTCTATATGGTGCAGTACATTTACGTCACGGGCTTTTCTAACCAAATTCAACAGTTCGGTTTGGCTTCCGCCGCGTCTGTGGTGCTGGGGCTAACATTGCTCGTGTTCACGCTCATTCAGCTGCGGCTCGGTCGCACCAACGCTTACTAGCCAAAGGGGGGAGAGATGTCCTATATCATGGAGTTCTTACTGGCACGACAGGGGCGCAAACTGCCCACCGTTGGGGACTTGCTGACCTATCTCTACCTTCTGGTTGGCACTGTGCTGATGTTCGGTCCGGTTGTGTGGTTGGTGCTGTCCTCGTTCAAAACACAGGCGGCTCTGGTCGAGTTCCCACCCCAGCTGTTGCCTTACAACCAAATCAGCGTGGCGGTCGAAGGCTACAAAGACCCGCTGCCGCTATTTGAGGTCACGCTCGAGGACGGCAGCGTCAAGCGCATGGCACAAGTGCGGCGTGTGGGCATTGAGGCGCAAATGGTCGACCCCGACGCACCCGAAGACATTGTTAAAGTGCGCACCACTGACCGTCAGCCTGTGCGCGAGATTGCGTTTGCGTGGGAAAACTATACCGACCCACTAGAACGCTTTAACTTCTGGACATATTTTCGCAATAGCGTCGTGGTCACAGTCGCTGCCACTGTCGTGACGCTAATCATCAACAGCATGGCGGCATTTGCGCTGAGCAAGTATGTCTTCGCTGGACGCGACGTAATTTTTGTGGTGATTATCAGCACGCTGATGATTCCGATTAGCGTCATTCTCGTGCCGGTGTTCTTGGTCATCACCCAAGTAGGCTGGAACAACAACTTGCTAGGGGTGATTATTCCGGGTGCCGCTACACCAACAGGCGTGTTCTTGCTGCGGCAGTACATGCTCACCATTCCCGATGAGCTGCTGGATTCAGCGCGCATCGACGGCGCGAGCGAATGGCGCATCTACTGGCAAATTATCCTGCCACTAGCACGTCCCGCCCTTGCCGTGCTGGCAATTTTCTCGGTGATGTGGCGTTGGAACGACTTCTTGTGGCCACTTATCGTGCTGTCACGCAGCGAGCTGTTCACGCTGCAAGTGGGCTTGAACTCGTTTCAAGGCGAGCTAAACGTGCAGTGGCACTATGTGCTGGCGATGACCGTGCTAACGCTGCTGCCTGTGTCGCTGGTGTTCGCCATGCTGCAGCAGTTTATCACGTCAGGCATTGCCACGACAGGGATGAAGTAGTCATGCCGCAGCGCGTTGTCGTGCTTGAACCCAACGTTGTCGCTTTAGAAACCATGCCTATGCCCCAAGCGGGGCATGGGCAGCTGCTCATCGAAACGACGCACAGCCTCGTCAGTCCGGGCACCGAGCGTGCCTTCTTCATGGGGCTGCCCAACACCAACGCCAGCTACCCGCTCTACCCGGGCTACAGCAACATCGGGCGCGTCCTCGCGCTTGGCGAAGGCGTAACAGGTTTTTGCGTCGGCGACCGCGTAGCTTCAACCGCCGCGCACGCTTCGCATGTGGTCGTGGACGCGCAGAAATGCCTGCCGCTGCCCGACGGCTTGGATGAAGCGCACGCCGTGTTCTTCAACCTCATCGCCATCGCTATGCAAGCCGTGCGCAAAACCCGCATTGAACTCGGCGAGTCCGTGCTGGTGCTGGGCATGGGATTGATTGGCTTGTTTGCCCTGCAGCTTGCCAAGCTCAACGGCGGCTTGCCCGTCGCTGCGCTTGACCAAGACCCCAAGCGGCTAGACGTGGCGCGCGCTTGCGGCGCAGACCAGACCTACACGCCAAGTGACACGTTGGCAGAGGAATTAGCCGCGCAAGGCACGCGCCCGCAGGTCGTCATCGAGGCAACAGGCGCGCCCGCGCCCATCTTGCAAGCGTTTCAGCTGGCTGCGCCGCGTGGGCGTGTCGCGCTCTTAGGCAGTGCGCGCGGCGAAACCGAGCGCGTCAACTTCTACCGCGACATCCACCGCAAAGGCTTAACAGTGATTGGCGCACACGAAATCACGCGCCCACAGCACGAGTCCTTTGCCGGGTGGTGGACGCAGCACGACGAACACCGCGTGGCGTTGTCGCTGTTGGCGCACCAACGCCTCACCGTACAACCGCTCATCACACACCGCTTTGCGGCAACAGACTTTGCCCAAGCCTACCACCTGCTCAAGGCATGGGACACACAAGCAATGGGCATGGTCATCACGTGGACATGAGCGCACTGTCGTTCGTTTGCACAGCTATTCAGCCCGACAAAATTTAACTTGCGGGTTTGCTGTTTTTCTGTTACGCTTGTCTGTGTAAGCCCCCGTAGCTCAGCGGATAGAGCGTTGCCCTCCGGAGGCAAAGGCACAGGTTCGATTCCTGTCGGGGGTATGTTTGCCAAAAAGCGAGACGATGCGCTCGCTTTTTCGTGTTTTACGCGCTTTGCCACAGGATATTCTCACCCATACAAGCCTTTCTAAACGTGTCACTTGCAACTACATCCGCCCTGCCACAATGGAGTTTGACAATGAACGAAGTCGCAGAAACACCGCTTGAAACAGCAGCCTCATCGGAAAAATGGCTCAACAGCACGGTCGGCGGGGTTGGTCTCACCAGTGCTTTGGGCGATTTTTGCTACGAAACCACCACCGTCATTCTGCCCGGCTTTCTTGCCGTGCTGGGAATTCCTGCCGCCGCGTTAGGAACTATCGAAGGCATCGCCGATGCTATCGCCAGCTTCACAAAGATGGCCTCAGGCTTCATCGCCGACAAGCTCGGTCATCGCAAACTGCTGGTGCTGGTTGGCTACGGGTTAACCCCACTGGGACAGGCACTCATCGCGCTAGCGGCTGGCTGGCCGCTTCTGCTGTTGGGGCGCGCGGTGTCATGGTTCGGCAAAGGCTTACGCGGTCCCCTGCGCGATGCTATCGTCGTGCAAGCGGTCACGCCGCAAACGCGCGGGCGAGCTTTCGGCTTTCATCGCGCGATGGACACCGTCGGCGCGGTTGTCGGTCCCCTGCTCGGTGTCACGTTGCTAGGCTGGGCGCAAACGCTCGGTTGGGATGACGCAAGCGCGCCCTTTCGCGTCGTTTTCTGGCTTAGCCTCATCCCCGGCCTGCTAGCAGTGCTGTCTTTCCTAACGTTAGTTAAAGACCCCGAACACACACCCAACCCCTCGCTGCGCTTTTTTAGCGCGCTGCGCGAGCTGCCTGCTCGCTTCAAGCGTTATCTGCGCGCGGTCGGCATCTTTGGCAGCGGCGACTTCTCACACAGCCTGCTCATCTTAGCGGCAACACAGCTGCTGACTCCTGCGATGGGTATCGTGCAGGCGGCACAAGTGGCGGGCTTGCTCTACGTCTGGCGTAACGTCGTGCAAGTCATCACGTCCTATCCCGTCGGTGTGCTAGCAGATCGCTTCGGACCTAAGCGCGTCCTTATAGCAGGCTACGGTCTCGGCGTGCTGACAGCCGTTTTGACACTCATTGCCTTTGTGCTAGAAGTCAACACCATAGCCTTGTTGGTCATCGTCTTTTTCATCGCAGGGCTGTATGTCGCAGTACAAGAGGCACTAGAAGCGACGGTGACCGCTGACATTGTCAGCGACACCCAGCTGGGCGTAAGCTACGGCGCGTTGGGAACAGTCAACGGCACGACCAAATTCGTCTCAAGCGCGTTGCTCGGCACACTTTGGACGGCGTTTTCGCCTGCCATCGGCTTTGGTGCCGCAGCCTTGCTGATGCTGGTGGGAACAGTCGATTTAACGCGAGCAATCGACAATGCGTAACTGAAAGACAATGCCATCATTGCCAACACACGTTGAGGGGACGTTTTATGTCAGCTGCTACATCGTTACTCCAAGCGGTCATTCTGTTCGCGGTTACGGCGGTCGCGGAGATTACCGGCTCCTATCTGGCTTACGGTGTCGTCAAACACGGTCGTCCCGTTTGGTGGCTTTTGCCAGCCGCACTCAGCATCGCGCTTTTCGTCTTTTTGCTCACGCTACATCCCGGCGCGGCTGGACGAACGTACGCCGCCTACGGTGGCATGTACGTTGCCATCGCGTTTGTCTGGCTCTGGCTGGTTGAACAGCAGCAGCCTAACGTGTGGGAAACGGTCGGCGTTGTCGTGACCTTAATCGGCATGGGCATTATCGTGCTAGCTCCACAGCCAAAGTAGCGCAGCCGCTTTACCAAAGCACCGCACAATCAGCGTTACCCTAAAGGCAGCCCTTGCGCACCCAAGCTAATGCAGCACGCGCTTGAGGTCTTCGGCGATGTCGACAAAGTCCACAGCGTATTCGTAGATACGCATCAGCTGTCCCTCACGATTCAGCAAGAACATTGACGCGGTGTGATCGACTGTGTAATTCTTGCGCAAGCCGCCGTAGTCTTTGACCAAGTAGCGACCACCGTATTCTTCTATCATGCGCTGTAGGTCAGCGTCTGTACCGGTAACGCCGATGAACGTGGGGTCAAACATGCCTAAGTATTCTTTCAAACGCTGCGGCGTGTCACGTTTTACGTCCACACCGACGAAGACAAAGCGCAGCTTGTTGGCTTGTTCGCCCAAAAGCCGCTTAATCTGCTTGTAGTTTGCCAGTGTCAGCGGACAAATATCCGGGCAGTGCGTATAGCCAAACGCCAGCAGCACGTATGAGCCTTTGAGCTGATTGAGATGAAATTCTACGCCTTCGTGGCTCACCAGCGTGAAGTCGCTCAGGGTGCGCGGTGGGTCGTTGCGCAAGATACCCTCTACCGTAGGCGACGGGTTGCTTTCCGCGCACCCCACCAGCCCTAGCAATAAGACCAACCACAAGATGCCCCATACCCTCATGAGCCTTTATCCTCTTCAGTTAGCGACGAGTATTCTCTTTTTTTATCGTTGATTTGGGGTACATGCGTAGTGTAGAACATCACATGCCCCTGTGACGTTTATCCCCATTACTCGCGCTGAAACCCCTTGCCATAGGCGCGATGTCCCTGACCAACCACCAAGAAAGCCTGCGGGTCAATTTGCATCACCATGCGCTTGAGGTCGGGCATTTGCGAGCGCGAAATCGTCACGTAGAGCATGGAACGCTTTTGCTGGGTGTACATGCCCACCGCGTCCCAGCCTGTCACACCGCGCCCAAGCGTGTGCATAATCACGTTCGCTACTTCTTGCGGCTTGTCCGTGATAATCACAACGGTGCGAATGACGCTCGGTCCCTCGAGGATATAATCGGTCGCCAAGCCGCTGATGAAAATCACCACAGTAGCATAGAGCGCGCCCTCCCAACCGTACACAAAACCCGCCAAGAACACCGTCGAAACGTCCGTGTACAAGTAGGTCGTACTCATAGGCGTGCCGGTGTGCCGCTGCAGCAGCAACGCGAGCGTGCTGGTGCCGCCGAACGTTGACCCGACGCGGTAGATAAGCCCCGACGCAATACCCAGCACCACGCCACCGAAGACAGCATTTAACAGGCGGTCTTGGCTGATGCCGCCAATGGGAACAAAGGGCGTGAGCCAATCAATCAGCAGTGAATATAACACCACCGTCGCAGCGGTGCGCCAGACCACGCGAAAGCCGTTAGGCAGCACCCGCAGCGCAAAAATTTGGATAGGGATGTTGAGCAGGATAATCATGATGCCAATAGGCGTGCCTACCAGCGTGTTGAGAATGACCGCCACACCCGCCACGCCGCTGGGGGCAATCTCAAACGGCGCGAGAAACAACACCACGGCGATGGCTTCAAGAAGTGAGGCGACCACCAGCCAGAACCAATCTAACACAAGACTGCGCCACTGCTTTTGCATGACAAACCCTCTTGTCGCTTAAGCTAGATAAAAAGTGACTACTATGATTATACGTGCCAGGTGTCGCAGCGCATTCACCATAGGAGGCAGCCACGCAAGGTGCTAGACAAGCGCGACTAATCCGTCTGAACGCGCACTGCTATCGCTTGGTTAGCGGCGTTGGCAATAAAGACCCAAAACGGGCGCAACAGCTCGTAAGGACACGTGCCGTCAACGCCAAACGTCAGCTCAAGCGACAGCGTGCCAGCTTCCATTGTGACAGCGCGCACGTCGTGGCGAGCGGTGCAGCCAAAGCCATAGCTCCAAAGCCCCACCAGCACCGCGTTGTCAGGAAACGCCACCTCAGGGCGCGTTATCGGGCGACGGCACGCCTTAAGGTCGTCGATACGCGCCCAAAACGCCTCAAGCTCAGCCTGTGAGCGCAGCACAAACACCTCATCGCGCAGCACAAGAGCCGCCTCAAAGCACACGCTGCGCATCACGTTGCGAGCATCCTGCCAGCCAGCGGGCAGCGCAGGCGTGGGGGTGGGTGCGTCGGGCGTAGGCAGCGGTGTCACCGATGGCACAACCACGTTTGGCAGCGGCGTAGGACGCGGCATGTTGTCTAACAGCACACAACCCGCCAGCAGCCACAGCAGGCTCACCCAATGCCAATTCTGCCAGCTCGTTATACTTTTCTTAGGTAGCATGTCGCATCTATTTTCAAGACGTGGTATGATGAAGGGTATTATAGAGTTTATCGACAAAGAAGCGTAGGCACTCATGCGAATTTTAGTCATCTCTGACATTCACGCTAATCTAACTGCTTTTGAAACTGTCCTTGCCGATGCAAAGGGTGAGTGGGATTTTGTGTGGTGCTTAGGCGACGTTGTAGGATACGGTCCGGACCCCAACGAATGCGTCGAGCTGCTCAACACCCTGCCGCACCTTTGCCTTGCTGGCAATCATGACTGGGCGGCACTTGGGCGTTTAGACATTCGCACGTTTAACCCGGACGCGCGGCGCGCTGTCGAATGGACACAAGAAACACTTAAGCCACAAAACGTAGCCTATCTTGAGGCACTGCCGGTGACATTTGTCATTGGCGACTACACGCTGGTTCACGCCAGCCCCCGTGAACCCGTTTGGGAGTACATCCTCGAGCCATTAGTGGCGGCGTTGAATTTCCCACACTTCGAAACGCCCTACTGTTTTGTGGGTCACACGCATCAACCCGTTATCTACGAGCTCTACAGCGACAACGGCGACACCCGCACTCGTGAGCCGCACTACCGTCAGGCGTTTGCGCTGGACAAGAAACGCCAAATTGTCAACCCGGGCAGCGTTGGGCAGCCGCGTGACCAAAACCCTGATGCCGCTTACGCTATCGTTGACCTTGAGAAAGAAACTTTTGAGCATCGCCGCATTCCCTACGCCATTCCTGAAGTGCAAAAGCGGATGCGCCAGTACAAGCTGCCCGAACGGCTCGTCACGCGCTTAGAGCATGGGTGGTAGCGTCAGCATGACCAAAGAAACGCAAGAAGAACTTACCCTAAAGATGAGGCGATACCTAGCGCGCATTCATCAACTGGCGGATTTTTCTGGCTCAGCGGGCTTTATCAGCACTGCCGAGCTAGCGGAGACATTTTTGGTGACCGCGCCCGCTGTCAACCGTATGGTTAATCGTCTCCGCGAGCTGGAGCTTATTGAGCATGCGCCTTACAAAGGCATTCGCCTCACGGAGCAAGGGCGTACGGAAGCCTTGAAATACTTGCGCCAGCATCGCATCATCGAATGTTTTCTGGTCGAAGTCTTGAAAGTGCCTTGGACCGAAGCGCACGAAGAAGCCACCAGTATGAGCAGCATCAACCTTAGCGAAGCGTTAATCGACCGCATGTTTGAGATGGCGGGCAGACCGCAGTTTTGCCCGCACGGCGAGCCAATTCCAAACAAAGCGGGTGAACTACCGCCGCTAGAAGACATTCCCCTCTCGGAAACCCAAAAAGGACAAAAGGTCGTCGTCACGCGGCTGCGCACCCGCGACAAAGACCGTTTGCAGTATATCGGCGCGCTGGGCATTTTGCCCAACACCCTCTTGACCATTCACAGCGTCGCGCCCTTTAACGGTCCACTGCAAATTCGGCTGAACACGCACACGTATCGCATCGTTGGACACAACCTCGCCGAACTTATCCGCGTGCGCGTGTTAGAAAACGAACAAGCATGAGCGCAACACAGCGCAAACATGCCAAACCGAGCAGATGAGGGAGACCACATGAGACGATGGCTGCTTCTGGCACTGATACTCGGCATGATGGCAGGCTGCGCGGCACAGCAACGCGAGATTGCGCTCGCGCCGACCGCGACGCTGCTGCCTATTCCTAGCCAACTTCCACGCTACACGGCAACCCCCGTGCCGTCGCGTACGCCGCTGCCAACGTTCACCTTCACGCCGACGGAAACGCCTATTCCGCCGACCCCCACGCTCTCGCCCACGCCCACGATGACACCGACGATTGTGGGCATCATTCAATCGCTGCAGCGCGTCAACGTGCGCGAGGGTCCCGGCACCGAGTTCCGCGAGCTAGCCGCTTTAGCTCCCGGCACGGGGGTACAAGTCATCGGGCAAAACCCGGACGCGACGTGGTATAACGTGCGCCTTGAAGATGGGCGCGAGGGCTGGGTAGCGGCGCGCTTGCTGTTCTTGCAAGCCACGTCGACACCTTTTCCGTCGCCAACGCCTTCGCCAGACCTCACGGCGTTGTTTAGTAGCGTGCCTTTGCCCACCGCCATTTTAGGCGGCGGCACGATAACGCCCACGCCGCCTGTGGGCATCGCTGTGACCGCCACACCATTTACGCTTGTCGCTAGCCCAACGCAAACCGCCACGCCACAGCCGCTTGTGCCGGTCATTAACCTCGACACCATCAACATGACGGCAACAGCATTGGCGGGCGGCGCAGCCACCGCCACCGCCAGCTTTACGCCCACTAGTTTGCCTACCAGCACCCAATCGCGCACGATTAGCATTACCGCAACCGATGGGGCAATCATCACGACCACCCCCGTGCCAACCGCCCTCTCGTCGTCAGGTGGGCTTTCCGATGAGCAGGTGAACGCCCAACAAGGCGTGAAAGTCTTCGCTTTCTGTGACGACCGCCAGTTTGGCATTGCTGCCCCGACTAACCTGCGCGACGGCACGTTCATCCAAGTCTGGTGGGCATGGTTTGCCAAAGAAGAACAGCAAGTGCGCGACCACATCGACGCGGTAAGCTACGACATCCGCGTGAATGGTCAGCCGCTGCCGTCGAACATCAACGACTATCGCACGTCTATTCGCCGCCAAAACAACGATTTCGTCGCCTATTGGTACGTGCCTTTTGGTCCACTGAGTGCAGGCAACTATGAAATTACGTTTGTCATGAGCTGGTCACGCACCATCACCGATGGCTACGAGTTCTTTGGACCGAACACGCGCAAGCCATTTGAACAACACACCTGCAGCTTTACAGTGCGCTAGGGTGACCACGTGTACCCGTCGCTGGCTGGGGGCGGTGGACTGTCGTCGTCAAACAGGCTCTTTTGGCGCAAAGGCGCAATGCCATAGTAATCTAGAATACGTTGGATGAGCGGTGTGACGCTGCCGCGCCGTGCGATGAGCATGCTGGCGAACTGTGCGGGACTGCGCGTGGCTTTGTGGCGATTGCAGCTTGGACAAGCGACAACGAGGTTTTCAGGCGCGTGTTTGCCGCCTGTTGCCAGCGAAATGACATGGTCAAGCTCGAACGGTTGATTGACCACCGATGCGCCGCACCACGCGCATTGTCCACCACTGGACAAAATCAGGTCTTGCAACTCAGCAGCCGCGAGCTGGCGTGTTACGCCGTGCTTGCGGGCGCGTTGGTTTAAGGCGCGGGCATAACGAGCTAGTTCGTCTTGGTCCAAAAAGTCATCGTAGCGCATGATGTCTCGCTGTGTACATTTCGTGTTTCTATTCTACAATATTTTAACGCGGTTGCACGACGATAGGTCATTATGACAGACGAAAAGCCTCCCATCACGCCAGAAGAAAGCATGCCGCCTGACATTGCTCCCAGCACCATTTTTGTGGAGATGATGCGGCAGGCAGCTTCACGACGTAGCCAAAGCGAACGTCCTACGTCATCACCTGATACGGCAGCAGCGCAGCAGCCCGTCGCGCCTTCACAACCCCAGCCCTTGCGTCTTAATGCCGCCGACAGCGCGCCGCTGAGCGTGCCGTCTACCCCGCTGCCACACGAGCCGCTTGCTGCCCCTGCTGTGCCGCCTACTCGTCTTGACGAGGCACAACGCGAAGCCCAGCGCATCCAACGCATACGCAGGCGAGAAGCGCGCAAGCGGCAGCGACGTGCTGGGTTTATCGGCGGCTTAGTGCGCACGCTGTTTGTGCTGCTGATGACGGCGGGTTTAGCCAGCACCCTGCTCACGTGGTTTACATCGCCCGACTTTCTCAATCGCCGTGTGATTAGCGGGCTAGTCGTGGCAGAAGCAACGCTTGCCGTCACGGGACAGCCCACGCAGCTGCCCACACCCAACTATTTGCGCAAGATAGGCATTGTCAGCGGGCATCGCGGACCCGAGAACGACCCCGGCGCGGTATGTCCCGACGGGCTGACAGAAGCCAGCATCAACTTCGACGTGGCAACCCGCGTGGTGGTCGCCCTACGCGCGCAAGGCTACAGCGTTGACTTGCTGGACGAGTTTGACGCGCGCCTTAACAACTACCAAGCGGTGTCACTGGTCTCAATCCACGCCAACACGTGCCAAGACTTTGGTGAGCGCGTCTCAGGGTTCTTGGTCGCCAAAGCCGCCGCTCGCCCAGAAGGCGGTCCCGACACGCTGCTGGCGGAGTGCATCGCGCAGCATTACGGGCGTGCCACCCAGCTCGAACGCCGTTTTACGCTGACGTTAGACATGACCAATTACCACACCTTCCGCGAAATTCATCCGCTCACCCCCGCTGCCATCATCGAGTTAGGCTTCATGAAGGACGACCGCGAGCTGCTGACCACCCAACAAGATGTGTTAGCGCAAGGCATTGTTGAGGGCATCCTCTGCTTTTTGAACCCTGTGCCAAACAACCCGAACGCGACGTTTGTGACCCCAGAAGCCGCGCCGCCGACTTCACCCTAAGCCTAATGCCTATGCTTAAGAAACTGCTGCGTCTCTTCAGAAACCCCACCTATCATCCTGTGGAAGTGCCTATGTATGACCTGATTATGTACACACGCACAGCTGGCTGCCCGTTCGTCACGCTAGCCAAGCGCGTGCTGCACGACTACAACGTGCCATACCGCGAAATTTTTATTGACGAAGACCCGCAAGCCTATGCGCGCGTGCTAGCCTGGACAGGCTTCGCGTCGGTGCCAACGCTGGTTGCTGCCCCGCGTGGCGACGTGCTGCCCTACGCGCCCGTTGCACCGTTGCCAGCAGGCGCAAGCCCACGCGGCGTGCATCGCGGCGCAATGATTACCGAGCCGAACGTGCAAGAGCTTTGCGCGTGGCTGCTAGAACATGGTTTTATCAGCGAAGGAGACTTGCATGAAACGTTTAACTGAACGGGTGTACGGCATTCTCACCGCCGCCAGCTTCATCAATGCCTACGTTGTCCTGCAAGCCGACGCAGGGATTACACTGGTGGACACCGGCATGAACGCGGCGTTTGCACAGACCATCACACACAGCCTTGCGCAAATCGGTAAAACGCTGGCAGACGTGCGCCACATCTTCATCACGCACTGCCATTACGACCATATCGGCGGGCTGGCGGCTGTGCAAGCGCAAACGAACGCGGTTACCTACGCACACGCGGCGGACGCGCCCGTGATACGCGGCGAGATGCCTGCCCCTATGCCCCCTCTCGAAAGCCTCACCGGCATCAATCGTTTCATTCGCACGCGCTACCAGCCTGTGAAGACCGCGCCCGCCCGCGTTGATGTGCTTGTCGAAGACGGGCAAGCCTTGCCGGAGATTGCGGCGGACGCGCGCGTGATGTTTCTGGGCGGTCACAGCTTGGGACAGTGTGGGCTTTGGCTTGCCGACGAACAAACGCTCATCGGCGGCGACGTGCTAATCAACACGCCCTTCGGGCTGCGCATGCCTATCCGCGTCTTCTCGCCCGATTGGCAAATGGCGCAGGCTTCGGCGCGGCGTGTGAACGAGCTGGGCATCAAGACGCTGTGCTTAGGACACGGCGCGCCTCTCGTTGGCAACGCTGGGGAAGCTGTGGCGCGTTTTATCCGCCGACTCGGTTGAAACACGACATCAGCTGCAGAGCAGAAACGCTGAAAGTAGGCTATAATCGCCTTAGGGCATTAGAAGCTATAGAAAGAGGGTAGGCTTATGGCACAGGCAGCAGTCAGCGTGGAGAACCCTTATTTGGCGACCGCCACGCAGTCTAGCAGCAAACGCGCTCGCACTGAAAATGACATCTCCCAAAAAGACGACCCCGCTTTGCTGGCGGCGTGGCGGCGTTTTCTCGATTATGACCGCGTGTCATCCGAACAGAAACGCAGCAACCAACGCATCCGCGAGTGGATTATTCTTTTAGGGCTTGTCACCAGCGTTGCAGCGGTGTTTAGCACGCTCATTCAAGATGTGCCTGTGCTGCGCGACGTGGTGCGCATGATACTGGTCATCTTGCCCATCGTCAGCGTGGGTTTGATGAACTACTCTTCGCAGTTTGCTAGCAGCACCGCGTGGATTGAGTACCGCGTCGGCGCGGAGACCATCCGCCAGCACATCTACTTATATCGCATGCGGGCGGGCGACTATTACGGCTTGAGCGACCGCGAACGCCAGCACAAGCTGCTCGACGTGATTAACGCAGCGGATGAGCGCATTGACAAAGCAGGGGCAACGCTGCCTTACATGCAGCCTTTAGATGAGAGCAACGTCCCCGAAGAGCAAAAGCTCAAGTATCGCATTAAGCTCAAGACGGACACGCCATATGACCCTAGCAAGCCCGACCAAACGGCGGATGTCGACTACGACAGCGGGCTGTCACCTTTGCCAATTGAACGCTACATTGATTTGCGCGTGCGCAAGCAAGTCGATTGGTACAGCGGCCGCATTGACCGCGACTACCGTGAGCTGCGCAAATACCGCCGCAACGCGCTCATCATCGCAGGCTTGGGGTCGGTGCTAGCAGCACTTGGGCAAAACCTTGAGGCACTTGTGGCGATTACCACCGCTGTCGGCGTAGCCTACAGCATGACCGCTGAGTCGCGCATGTACGGCGCAACCTATGCCTTGTTCCACTGGACAGCCAGCAAGCTGCGCATCCTCATCAACCAATGGGACATTCTTTCGGAAAAAGAACGCCGCAACGCGGAAATTGGCGCGCGCTTTGTGGGGTCGCTGGAGAACGTGTTCATGCAAGAGCGTGAAATTTGGCGCGAATCTGCCATTGAATCGCAAATGCGCAACGATAACTCCATCGCTGGCTCGCTCAAGTCAAGTGGCAGAGCGATGCTAGAACGCCTGAGCAAGCCTATCGACATGAACGAAATCAATGCTAGTGACGACGGCAAGGCGTTGGAGCGCATCACCACCGCCGAAATGCAAGCTATCATCACAGGCAAACCGCTGCCTGCCGAAAGCAAGCCGCACGCCAGCACGCCGACCAACGGCTTTAGGCAAGCAAGCAGCGCGAATTTGTTAGACGTTCTCGAAGAGAGCGCGCCGCCGCCGATGAACATCCCAAGCGAAGTTATCCCACTCGCAGAGCTTGGTGACCTGAGTTATCCTGACGTGCCGCAAGCCGCCGAGCCAATATTGGCAGACGATGACGAGCCAGCGAAGGGCTAGCGCAAGACAGACGAGCGCACCTGCTGCATAGGGGTGCGCTCTTTTTATGGTGTTTCGAACATCATCCCTGTAATAGCTGACAAGCGCGCAAGTGCCTTTTGCAGCAGCGGCATAATCAGCATCGGGCGCACCAGCTTTATCATCTCGCGCAGGAAATCGAGCAACATCGCCGTCGCACGGTAGTCAGGTGTGCGGTCGTACAGCCAAAAGACCAACACCATGAAGTGCAGCGACTGCAGTAAGTTCGCCAACGCTTGCGTTTCGTCTTCGCGCAACGTGGCATCGCTCGCGCCGCGCACAAGCTGCTTAAACACCTCCGGCAAGCGCGTATGCGCACGAAAAGGGTTAGGTGCGCTCGCGTCGCTCAGCGCAGCGGCGAACAGGCTCGCTAACGCGGTGCGATGTGGCGCGACTTGGCGCAGCTTGGCTAGCATCAGCGCATGAAAGCGGGTGGCGATGGGTGCGGCTTCATCTTCTGACAGCAAGGCGAGCGTGTCGTTCGCCAAGCTGACGTAAAGGTCAAGCGCGCAGTCAAGTTGAAGGGTTAACGTTAAGTCGTTCATATTTCACTCTTATTTAACGTTTAGTATATCTTGAACAAGACTATCCGTCAAATAAGAGTGTGCTGAACGCTAGCTTGCCTTGAGGATATTCAAGCGGCGCGCTTCGACCACAAAGAAGAACCAAAACGCCGTGTAAAGCGCGAAGGCGGCACGCGGATAACGGCATGCCAGCAGCGCGAACAGCGGCGTAAGGCTGTAGGGCGCGAAATACGGCGCAAAGAACGGCGTGCCAGCCGCCGCTAGCACCTCATCGTCCTCCCGATAACCGCGATAGAGCAGGTAAATTCCAATTGGCACGCCCAGCGGAAAAGGCGAAAAGTTCCAAAAAGTGTTGACTAGCCCAGCGGACAAGCGCAGCGATACCGCCAGCCAATTGCCCCACACCACAAACGACAGCAGCACAATCGCCAAAGATGGCAGCAGCCACCGCCAGCCGAAGCCGCCGCGTTTCCACCACAGCAGCGCGACCCCGCCAACGATTTGGGGCTTTGCCAACAGCAGCGGCAGCCCCCAAGCCGGCGGTAGCACCAACGCAAGCGTAGGAATCCAATCCACGTTGTTGGTGCGAATGAGGTCGATGAAGAAGAACGACGTAAACACCATTGCGTAAGCCTGCCAGCCACCACGATAACGGCGCAGCAGCAAGATGAGTGCCGTCAGGTGCAGTAGGAAGTTAAGCGCGTTGCCCGCTTCAAGCGGCAGCAGCCCATGCGGCAGCAAAAACAGCACCCAAGGGAAGCCGACAAACTTTTGCTGGGGGATGTCGTAGGGCGTGAGAAAGTTTTGCATGGCGGGATAGAATGCTGTTTCCCAATCGACACCCACTGGATAGAACGCCAACAGGGCGACAAACAACGCGCCCCATGCTGTTGCTATCAACGCGCCCACGCCCAAACGACCGCGCCAATCCAATCGCCGCATTGTCAGCTCCTTGCTGCTGTGTTATTGTCTTATGTAGGATACAATAGCTATATAAAGCTACCAAGACAAGGAGTGACTCTCATGCACGTGTTTTCAACAGAGTGGGCGCAAGCCTATAAAGAAGCCATCAACGCCAATCCCAAGTATGAAGCCTCTTCGAAAAATTGGGAGGAAGGCTCAGTTGCGCTCATCCTTACTGACGGTGAGCGCAGCGAGGGCGTGCTGCTTGAGCTGCTGCGTGGCAAGTGCCTAAGTGCCACAAGAATGGATGGTGCAGCGGCGCGAGAAGCTGCGGCGTTCGCCATCGAGGGAGACCAAGCAACTTGGCAAGAAGTCTTGGGCGGCAAGCTCGCGCCGCTAATGGGCATCATGCGCGGGCGACTGAAGCTCAGCAAGGGCAACATCGCCAAGCTGCTGCCTTACACGCAAGGTGCTGCGGAGCTGGTTGCCAGCGCGCAAACGCTCGACACAGAGTTTTAGCTACAGCCGCTTGCCTCGCAGCCTCAAGCTGTTCATGACAACAAAGAACGAGCTTGATGCCATAGCCGCAGCGGCAAACATGGGAATGAGACCACCCAACATCGCCACTGGGATGAGGACAACGTTATAGATAAATGCCCAAAATAGATTTTGGTAAATGGTCTGCATCGTCGCCTTCGAGAGCCTAAGCGCGTCCGCCACGCCGCGCAAGTCACCGCGAATAAGCGTTACGTCGCTGGCTTCGATGGCGATGTCTGTTCCCGTGCCGATGGCGATGCCTACATCAGCTTGCGCCAGCGCGGGCGCGTCGTTTACACCGTCGCCGACCATGCCCACGCGCCGCCCTTCTGCTTGCAAGCGCGCTACTTCGTGGGCTTTGTCGGCGGGCAGCACTTCGGCAATCGTGCGCGTAATGCCCGCCGCTTGCGCGATAGCATGGGCGGTTTGCGCGTTGTCGCCCGTCAGCATCACCACTTCTAGCCCCAGCTGACGCATTTGGGCTACCGCCTCGCGCGCGCCTTCTTTAAGCGTGTCAGCAATGCCCAACACACCCGCCGCTTGACCATCGACCGCCACCGCCACAACCGTGCGCGCCTTGCGTTGCAGCGTGTCGATATGCGCGTCCAGCGCGACAAGGTCAACGCCTTCTTCACGCAGCCAGCGCGGGCTGCCCGCCAAAACCGTGCGACCGTCAGCAAGCCGCGCCCGCACGCCATGCCCGTCCACGCTCACAAACGTCTCAAGAGGCAGTGTTGGCAAGTCAAACGCGCGCGCTTGCGCCACAATCGCCCGCGCTAAGGGGTGTTCGCTGCCTGCTTCCGCGCTAGCAACCAGTTGCAAGAATGCCTCTTCGTGGGTGTCATCCACAGGCAAAACGTCCGTTACGGCGGGCTTACCCCGCGTAAGCGTGCCTGTCTTGTCCAGCACGAGCGTATTGAGCTTATGCGTTGTTTCCAGCGCGCTGCTGTTCTTGAACAGCACGCCCATCTCTGCGCCGCGCCCTGTTCCCACCATAATCGCCGTCGGGGTTGCCAAGCCAAGCGCGCACGGACAAGCAATCACCAGCACCGCAATTGCGTTCAGCGTTGCTTGTGGTAGTGTCGCGCCACCCAACGTCAGCCAGCCTACGAACGTCACCACCGCCAGCACCAGCACAATCGGCACGAACACCGCCGACACTTGGTCAGCCACGCGTTGAATAGGAGCTTTGGCAAGTTGCGCCTGCTCGACAAGGCGAATGATTTGCGACAGCGCGGTTTGCTCGCCCACGCGCTTCGCCTCAACAATGAGCCGTCCGTTTAGGTTCACCGTGCCACCGATGACTTCGTCGCCAGCGCGCTTGTCGACAGGCATGCTCTCCCCGGTGAGCATCGCCTCGTCGACGCTAGACACGCCGTCGCGCACCACGCCGTCGACAGGCACGCGCATGCCCGCTTTCACCACGAGCTTGTTACCAACCAGCACGTCGCGCACCGCCACTTCGACCTCTTGTCCATCGCGCAAAAGAACAGCTTTTTGCGGTTGAAGCTGCATGAGCTTCTTAATCGCGTCGCTAGTACGCCCTTTAGCACGCGCTTCCAGCAGCTTGCCCAGCGTGATGAGCGTCAAAATGACCGCCGCCGACTCAAAGTAGTCGTCTGTACCGACGATGTGCGTAAAGTCAAAAACTATGCCTAGCAGCACGATGACCCCGTAGAGATACGCTGCCGTGCTGCCCAGCGCGACCAGCACGTCCATGTTGGCTGTGCCGCTGCGCACTGCTTTATATCCGCCGACGACATACTGCCAGCCCAGCACCCAGAACACCGGCGTTGCCAGCGCGCCAAAGACAAACAGCCACCAATCTTCCATCAGAATTGGCACAACTTCCATCAGCACGTCAAACGGCGGCGTATGCATAAAATGGCGCGTCATGCTTAAGACCGTGAGCGGCACGGTGAAAAGCGCGCCCCACAGCACGAGCCGCTGCTGTTTGCGGATTTCGGCAGCGCGCGCCTGTGCCTCAGTGTCGGCAGCGTTCTCGGCGTGTGTGGTGTCAATCACCCCGTAGCCAGCGCGTGTCACCGCCTCGACAAGGTCATGTCGCCCGACAAGGTTAGGGTCATAGGTGATAAGAGCGCGCTCGGTAGCAAGGTTGACCTGCACATCCAGCACGCCGGTCGGCTTCTTCAGCGCGCGTGCCACGTTGCGCTCGCAGGCAGCGCACGTCATGCCTGTGATGGGGAGGGTAAGCTGTTGCGCTTGTGTTTCCATCGCTAGCGTAACCGTGTAAGCAAGGCTTCCATCAGGTCGATTTCAGCAGTTTGGTCGGCGATAATCGCCTCAGCAAGGGCGCGCAAGTCGGCATGTTCGGCGCGCTGCAAGACACGCGCCGCCATGTGCAGCGCGTCGTCGTGATGGTCAATCATGTTTTCTAGCCAGACCATGTCATAGTCCAAGCCCTGCGCGCGACCCAAACCCGCAAACATGCCCATTGTCATGGCGGGGTCGGTCAGCGGCTGCGCTGTGCCATGCCCTGCATGTCCCGCATGCCCATTGCTAGGCGCGGGTACATCCGTTAAGGCTGCGAGCATCGACACAGGCGCGTACGCGATGTTATACCAGTCACGCAGCCAGCCAACCATCAACGCAATCTCTGCGGTTTGTGCCGCGATAACATTGTCGCAAATGGTCTTGACTGCTTGTGTCCGTGCTTTTGCTAGGCAATGCTGCGCCATGTCTACCGCCATTTGGTGGTGGTCAATCATACCTTGCAAGAAGCGCACTTCAGCGCGACCGGCGCGCCCTTCGACAGGCGCATCTGCACTTACCCAAGTCACAACCAGCAACAGCCCTAAAATGTTTACGAAGCGCAAAAGGTGTTGCATTTCCTTGCTCCTATTTGTGCAACAGCTCAATCAAGCGGTTAATATCCTGAATCACTTTGTCAGGGTTATCCACCATCTCATAGCGAGCCGTGTTCTCAAGATAGCAAGCCACAAGGTGATTGATAAGGCTTGCGGTTGCCTTTTCAATCGTGCGCGCCCGTATCACGCGCTCTTCACACGTGCCTTCGTCCGCCTCAATCATGCGCTCAAGGGACTCTAGTTGCCCCTTGATGCGGCGAATGCGGTTGAGACTTTGCTTATTGTGCGCGCTGCGTTCGCCTAAACAGTGGCACTTTCCTTCGCTCATGATGGTTCTCCTGACAACCTTATATTATACGTTAGTATACCCATTAGGGTATTGTCAAGTTGAAAAACCCGACAGGCAGCCGTATACTATGCCAATGACATACACCCGCCGTGTCATTATTGTACAAACGTCGGTTGCGCTCACGCTAGGCTTGCTGCCGCTGTGGCTCAAGTTTTCTGGCGCGCTGCCGCCCTTCACCGCCACCTACGTGCTAGGGTTCGTCGCTGCGCTGTGCATCGTGGGCAGCGTTGGCGTATGGCTGCTGCTTGGCGCGCCCAACGCTCGTGCCTTGTGGAGAGACTCACCACGCGCGCTGTGGACATTAAGCCTACTAGCGTTCGTCAGCTGGGCATGGTTAAGCCAATTTTGGGCGTATGAGCGCACCGCAAACGCGGGCGTAGCACAAAACGCCGCCCTCACGCTGGCGATAAGTGCCGCGTTCGCGCTAGTGTGTGCTTGCTGCCCGCCGCCGCCGCGCGTCTTGTGGGGTATCGCTGGCGCGTGGCTGCTGCTCAACAGCGTAATCGGTGGCGCGCAAGTCGCGCTGCAAGGCAGCATCGGCTTGAGCGCGCTCAGCGAGTTCGCCCTAGACCCCGCTCGCAGTGGCACGAGCGTCATCGCCGCCGAAGGGGTGCGCTGGCTACGCGCTTATGGGTTGCTGCCACATCCCAACATATTCGCAGGATTTTTGCTGGTCAGCTTGTTGGTCACGTTGCCAGTATGGCGCGAGCGCGCGCCACTTTGGCACGACGCGCTTTGGGGCGCAGGCGTGTGGGTGCTAGGGCTCACGTTCTCACGAGGCGCGTGGCTAGGCTTCAGCGCAGGCTTAGGGCTACTGCTTTGGGCAAATCGGGCGCGCAAGCGGCAGGTACTGCGCATTTTCGGGCTACTGCTGTGTTTAGGACTTGCCTTTTTCGCCGCTTATCGTCCGCTGCTGTTGGCACGCGCCGGCATAGGGCAAGAAGCCACCGAGCAACAGTCCATCGCCGAGCGCGCGCTGCTGAACCACATTGCTTCGCGCGCCATCACGGCGCATCCCTTACAAGGCGTAGGCGCGGGCAACTTCGCCTGGTATGCCCACCGCACCATTCGCCAACACACGACCTATCGCATTCGCGGCAAAGAAGTTCACAACGTGCCGCTGTTGGTCACAAGCGAGCTGGGCATCATAGGCTTGTGCCTGTTTATCGCCATGATGGGCAGCGGTATGTGGTCGGCTTGGCGCGTGGCCAAGCAAACGCCACACCCTGCGCCACGTGTGGGCATCGCCGTTGTGCTTGCATGGGGCATCGTCGGCATGGTCGACCACTATCCCTACACCCTGGTGATGTGCTTACCGCTGTGGTGGGGCGCGCTGGCGTTAGCGTCTAGCGTAGGGCTGGCACAGGTACAAGCGGCACAGACACACAATCTCCACCCGTGACCGTTGTCATCCCGCTCACCCACACGTAGGGCGCGATTTGCCACCAATTGCTGCCGTCTGTACCAATGGCACGCCCGGTTACTCGTGCGCTCTCACGGAAGCCCAGCACGCCCATGATGGGGTACTCGCGACCCGCACCTGCGCGCAAGTTTGCGCCGCCCTCGCCCGTTGTCAAGCGGCACGGCTCGCTGACGAGCATCCCCGCCAGCGGGCTAACGTCTTCGCGTGGACGCGGCTGAACAAACTGTGCCAAATCAACCGCCACAAAAAAGCCTTTGAGCAACAATGGCGTGGGCAGCATATACAGCCGCTGGTACAAGTAAGACAGGGGCGCGGTCGGTTTGTCAAGCGGTGTGCGCGCGTCAGGCTGGCGCATGTCGACGTTGACGCTGGTGTAAGCAGTGGGCGCGAGGTCAACGCTGCCTTGCGGCGTGCGCACACGCGCTTTGCCACGCAGCAGCGACACACGTAGCTGCGCCATCTCAGGGTTCACGAGCAAACTTTCTAGAAACAGCGCGCCGCTCACGCGCAAGTCTACGCCGTTAACGCGCAAGTCTACGGTGGCGTTATCGGGCGTTTGCAACAGCGCGCCCGAAGGCGACGCGCCTTGACAAGGTGAATCCCCACCTGTGTTCAAAAACACGTCGGTAAACGCGGTAAACAGGCGCGGCACATCCGTGTCGTTAGCAGCAGCGACAGGTAGCACGTCCGTGCGCCCAGAGAGCGTGCTGCTCGCCACCCAGCCGTTGCGACCATCGGGAAGCTGCACGCGCACCCACGCGCCGTCCGCTAGCCGCCCGGTGCCACGCACAACCGTGCCTTGTGCTAGCGGCGCAAGCACGCGAAAGTTATCGCCGCCGCCTGCCCGCAGATTGACACCTCGTACGGGCGTTACCGTAAGTTCAGGGGTTTGCAGCTGTGGGCTTTGGTCAATCAGCGCGGCTTCCTGCACCAGCACCCAAGCCAGCGGCACAAGCTGCCCGCTTTCAAGCGCGTAGGCTTGCGCAAGCAGACGCAGCAAGCTGTTGTTGTCATCAGTGCGATAGCTGGCGAAGGCTTGCGCGTTGCGTATCAACACCCTATCCGCCGGCGCAGCGAACGCGCTTGCCAAGCCTTCATAGAAGAAAGCACGCACCTGCCCGCTGCCATAGCACGCCTGCCCTACCTGCTGGTCAGCACACACGGTGGCTGTTTGCGCCACCGCCGCCTGCTCTGCCAACACACACGCTTCTTGCGCCACCGCTTGTATTGCCAACAATAGCACGCCAACCATCAGCACCAAACGCTTCATGCCCATCCTCTATCAATTGTTTTTCGGCGGATAATCAATCTCAATGAGCTTCGCCACAATCGCTTCCCACGTGACAGGTGCTTCAAATGTCACCGTGATTTCTTTGGTGGCGAGACTACCGCTCACGCTCTGCACGCCTTCCAGCGTCTTAAGCTCATTTTCGATGGTGCGCACACAGCCGCCGCACCCGATGTTCGGCACTTCAAACGTCTTCGTTGCCATAGTCTCTCGCTCCTTATCTAGTGTCAAATATACCCACTTGGGTATAAAAGCAGTTTAGTCATGACATGTGAGCGTTGTCAACAGGTTTTGCACGCTGCAGGATATAGTTGCGCGTCCCCCACGCTTTCGAATAGGCATCTTGATAGGTAATGCCCAACTCGTTTAGCCACAATTCCAGCTCTAGCCAACGCTCGAGATAGGCTTGTTTGTGCGCTTCTGGGATGATTTTGTAAATGCCCTTGAGCGACGTGTTAAACATTTTTGCCTCTCGAATAGTCAGCCCTGCTTGCTGCACCCATCGCTTAAAGTCCGCCTCTCGCACAAACGCCTGATAGTAGGCTTGATTGCCCAAACGCGCCAAAAATCCACCGATGACAGTCTTGGCGCGTTCCTTCCAGTGCGTGCTGTGGAAATGCCCCGCATCATAGTTCATCAGACAAAAACCATCCTCACTTAGGCAATCATACACAAACCGTAAGTAAGCAAGGCGTTCGTACACATGCTCCAACACGCTAAACGACAACACGATGTCATAACTTTCGTAGGGCAACTGCGGGTGAATGGCGGCATAGGCATATCCCTGAACAATCGTCGCGTCGAAATGGCGCAAGTTTTGCCGCGCCTGCTCAGCATCCCGCGCTAAAGGCTCAATGCCCACAAATGTGACATTAGGGCAGCGCGTTAGCAATTCCACCGCATAGCGTGCCGCACCGCAACCTAAGTCTAGAAGCCTGATAGGACGTGCTGCCGCTTGTGCATAGCGTTCTACCCACGCTAAACAGTACTGTTTGGCGGCATTGCCGACATGAACATCGTAAGCCATGAAAACCCTTTCACGTTGGTCAATTGCATTCATCATAGCGGCTAGCCAATCATCTGAATAGAGAGCGCGGGAACGCTGTGACACTAACCTACACATCAAAGCCAGATAAACGGTGTTATAGGTTATGGCAATTTTTACCAAACCGAGCCAATTCCCTGCCCTAGATTGGATTTATTGGGTATAATCCACTCATGTTTTTTTAAGGGAGTTGTTCTCCTAAAGTGGCTTAAGGAAATGAGGTCATCATATGGCAAAGAATCAGAAGATAGAGCTTTTGCACCAAAAACGCGCCGAAAGCCGTGCAGGCGGCGGGGAAGAACGCATCAAACGCCAGCACGCCGCCAAGCGCAACACAGCTTATGAGCGTCTAGAAATTTTGCTCGACCCGGGCAGCTTTCACGAGATAGACGCTTTCGTTGAACACCGTTCTAGCAACTTTGGCTTAGACAAACAGAAGTTTCTTGGCGACAGCGTGGTAACGGGCTGGGGAACGATTGACGGGCGTTTGGTCTATGTCTACAGTCAAGACTTTACCGTGCTAGGCGGCAGCTTGTCAGAAGCCCACGCCGCCAAGATTTGCAAAATCATGGACATGGCGATGCGCACCGGCGCGCCAGTTATCGGGCTAAACGACAGCGGTGGCGCGCGCATTCAAGAGGGTGTAGAGAGTCTCGCTGGTTACGCCGAGATTTTCTTGCGCAACACGCTTGCCAGCGGGGTCATCCCACAAATCAGCGTCATCATGGGACCTTGCGCGGGCGGCGCGGTCTACAGCCCTGCCCTCACGGACTATGTCATCATGGTGCGCGACACTAGCTACATGTTCATCACGGGACCCAACGTCGTCAAGCAAGTGTTGAACGAAGACATCACGTCCGATGAACTGGGCGGCGCAGACATTCACGCCACTAAGAGCGGCGTGTGCCACTTGGTCGGTGACGATGAGACGCAAGCACTGATGATGGTGCGCGAGCTGCTCGGCTTCCTGCCCCAGAACAACATGGAAGATGCGCCCGTCGAACCCAGCACTGATGACCCGCTGCGCGAAGAAGAGAGCCTAAACAGCATCATCCCCGACAACCCCAACAAGCCCTATGACATGAAAGAAGTCATCGAAAAGATCGTAGACGATGGCTACTTCTTTGAAATCCAGCCTGACTACGCCGCCAACATCGTGGTGGGTTTTGCGCGTTTGGGTGGACAAAGCGTGGGCATCGTCGCCAATCAACCGATGGTGTTGGCAGGCGTGTTAGACATCAAGGCAAGCGAAAAAGCCGCGCGCTTTATCCGCACCTGCGACGCTTTTAACATCCCCATCATCACCTTTGTCGACGTGCCCGGCTACTTGCCCGGCTCTGACCAAGAGCATGGTGGTGTCATTCGCAGCGGCGCGAAGCTGCTCTACGCTTACTGCGAAGCGACCGTACCTAAGCTCACCGTGACGACGCGCAAATCTTATGGCGGCGCGTACTGCGTGATGAGCAGTAAGCACATTCGCGGTGACCTCAACCTTGCTTGGCCCACTGCCGAAATTGCTGTGATGGGACCGGAAGGCGCGGTCGAAATTATCAACCGCCGTGAGCTTGCCGAAGCCGCCGACCCTGTCGCCAAGAAAGCGGAGCTAGCGGCGGAATATCGTGAGAAATTCGCCCATCCCTACATTGCCGCAGCGCGCGGCTTTCTCGACGATGTCATCGAGCCAAAAGAGACCCGTCCACGCCTTATCAACGCGCTGCAGGTCTTCCAGAACAAGCGCGACGAAAACCCACCCAAGAAACACGGCAACATGCCGCTTTAAGGAGCGCGAACGATGAAAACACCCGAAACGCGCAACATTCAAAAGGTGCTGGTTGCCAATCGCGGCGAGATCGCCGTGCGCATTATCCGCGCCTGCCGTGACGTGGGCATTGCCACCGTTGCCGTCTACAGCGACGCAGACCGCACTGCCCTACACACGCGCCACGCCGATGAAGCGGTCTATATCGGCACGCCACCGCCGCGCGAGAGCTACTTGCGCATGGACAAAATTATCGAAGCCGCCAAGAAAACAGGTGCCGATGCCATTCATCCGGGCTATGGCTTTTTGGCGGAAAACGCCGACTTCGCGCAGCAAGTAGCGGACGAGGGTTTGGTGTTTATCGGACCCTCGCCGCAAGCCATCGCCACAATGGGCGACAAACAGTCGGCACGCGCCGCTGTCGCCAAGTACGGTGTGCGGCTTATTCCGGGCACCGAAGCTGGCTTGCACGATGACGACATCATCGCCGCTGCCGACAAAATTGGCTATCCTGTCATGGTGAAAGCGGCAGCAGGCGGTGGTGGTAAGGGCATGCGCCCGGTTCACACGCCTGAAGAGCTGCCCGCCGCGCTGGCGAACGCCCGCCGTGAGGCAGAGAGTGCCTTCGGCAATGGCGAGGTCTACATCGAAAAGCTGCTCGTCGGCGCGCGCCACATTGAGTTCCAAATTTTGGGCGACATGCACGGCAACATCGTCCATCTCGGCGAGCGCGAGTGCAGCATCCAACGCCGCAACCAAAAGGTCGTTGAAGAAGCCCCCAGCCCCTTCATGGACGATGACTTGCGCCAAAAGATGGGTGAGATGGCGATAGCCGCCGCGCAAAGCGTGGGTTACTACAACGCCGGCACGATTGAATGCATGGTCGACAAAGACCGCAACTACTACTTCCTTGAGATGAACACCCGCTTGCAAGTGGAACACCCCGTCACCGAGCTGGTCACCGGCATCGACATCGTCAAGGAACAAATCCGCATTGCCCGCGGGCGGCGCATGACCCCCACCGAAAGCGTGCTAAGTCCACGCGCGTGGGCCATTGAGTGCCGCATCAATGCCGAAGACCCCTACAACAACTACATCCCGTCGATTGGGCGCATCACCACCATCACTACGCCTAAGGGACCCGGCGTGCGCGTCGACAGCGGCGTGTTCGTCGGCTACGAAATCACGCCCTACTACGACAGCATGATTGCCAAGCTCATCACGGTCGGCGAAACGCGCAACGAGGCGTTGCTGCGCATGCGCCGCGCCCTATCGGAGTACATCATCATGGGGGTGAAAACCAACATTCCCTTCCACATCAACCTGATGAACAGCGTTTCTTTTATCGCGGGGCAGTTTGACACGCGCTTTATCGAAGAACGCTTTAGCATGACCACGTATGAACAAGAACCGACCGACACCGACCTCGAAATTGTCGCACTGGCATCCACCCTGTACTCGCATCGCAAACGTCAGCAAGCCTCCCAAGTGGTAGCACCTGCCAAACGCGACACGAGCAACTGGAAGTGGGTCACACGTTGGGAAAGGCTGCGCAAATGAAATACGTTGCAATCATTAATGACCGCCGTTTTGAGATTGAAATCTTGCGCGACGGCACACTGACCGTTAACGGTGAGCCGCGTGACATTGACTTTCTCGAAATTGCCGAGTCGCGCTTCTCTGTGATTAAAGACTATCGCTCCAGCGAGCTTGTCATCGAAGAAAGCGCGAGTGGGCTGCAAGTGTTGATGGACGGGCGCATTTACGAGGTGCAAGTGTTAGACGAGCGCGCCTTGCTGATGGCAAACCGCAAAGGCGGCATCAAGAGCAAGACGGGTGAAGTCGTCGCGCCAATGCCGGGCTTAATCATTGAGGTCAAGGTCAACGTGGGCGACATTGTTCACGAAGGACAAACGCTCGTCATCCTCGAAAGCATGAAGATGCAGAACGAGCTTAAAGCCGCCCGCGAGGGGCAAGTGACCAGCGTTGCCGTCAGCAAAGGACAAACGGTGGACAAGGGCGCAACGCTGATTGTCGTGGGCGACGTTCCCGCCTAAGCAATGACCAACTGCGTTTTGCACATGCCACGCTTCCTCGTGGGAGCGTGGTTATTTTTTGGCGTGCTTTACAGCCTGCTCGGCACGGCGGCTGTGCCATTTCACGGCGATGAGTCCACCCAGCTTTACATGGGGCGCGATTTCCACTATCAGTTCCTCACAGGCAACCTAACGCAAGTGCTTTACAGCGACGCGCCCACTAATCCCACCGAGCAGCACCTACGCCTGCTCAACGGCACGCTGCCCAAGTACGTCTACGGGGCAATCAGCGCAGCGTTAGGCTATACGCTGGACACGCTGCACGAGCAGTGGGACTGGGGCGCAGACTGGACTTACAACGCGCAGCACGGACATTTGCCCGCCACCGACTTGCTGCTAGCAGCGCGACTTAGCTCTGCCCTGCTGCTGGCGGTCGGCTTTGGCGGAATATTTGGCTTGGGCTACGCGCTGGGGGGATGGCCGACTGCGCTCATTGCCAGCGGCTACTATCTGCTCAACCCCGCGCTGCTGCTTAACGGACGGCGTGCCATGATGGAAGGCTGGATGCTTGGCTTCAGCGTGCTAACCATGCTCAGCGGCTTGTGGGCAATGCGCGCCCCCAAAACTCGCAGCTGGCTCGCGCTAGGGCTTAGCAGCGGGCTAGCCGTCGCCAGCAAGCATACGGCGGCATTTGCCGTGCTGGCGGCGTTTCTCAGTGTCGCGGGATGGCATAGCGTAGCAGCGATAAGGGTACGCCATCTGCCACTGCGCGCCTTCGCAGGGATAATCACTGCCGTTCTGCTGGCATTAGGCGTTTTTTACGCGCTAAACCCCGCGTGGTGGGGTGCGCCGTTAGCACGCATCGGCACTGTGCTGTCTCTACGCACCGAGCTGCTGGCAGGACAAACCGCCACCTTCGGCGGTTATGCCACCTTCGGCGAGCAGCTACAGGGTTGGGCAGAGCAAACGTTGGTCGTGCTGCCACAGTACTACGAGGTCACAGGCTGGGACACTTATATCAGCGCGCAAATCCAACACTATGAAAGCCTTATATGGCGCGGAATCAGTCTTGGTGGCAGCAGCGTGGGCGCGCTGCTCATGGGCATGCTGTGCCTGCTCGGCATCGCACAAACGTGGCGCGAGCGCGCTAACCCCGCCGCGCCGCTGCTGCTGAGTTGGCTGCTGGTCACGCTCGCGCTTACACTGCTCTTGACACCACTCGCGTGGCAGCGTTACTATTTGCCCGCCTACCCTATCATCGGCTTGCTGCTCGCACAAGGCGTGCGCAGACTGTGGTTGATCATCGTAACGCACTAGAATCTGATACCCCATGAACCTCTATTGGCTTTGGGATGCGCTTGCCGCGTCCGCTTGGATGATGCCGTTATATGCGCTGCTCGGCGTGAGTTGGGCGTTGGTCTTGCTGCCGCGCCGCGATTGGCAGCGACGCGCTGAAGTTACCGCGCTGTCCATCGTGCTTGCGCCGATGTGGCTGACGGCTTGGATGTTTGTTCTAGGCACGCTTGGCGCATGGCAAGAGCGCGCTCTCATACGCCCGCTGCCTATCTTGGTGGGCGCGCTGCTTGTCGGCGGCGTAGGCGTGCTGCTAGCATGGCGCAAACGCCGCGAGCCATTCGAGCCAATTGCACACGAACCCTTCAATCGTTTTGACAGGCTATTGATGCTCATTATAGCGTTTGAAGTGCTGGTAGTCTGGGTGGTGACCGCGTATTGGACGTTCATCGCCTACGACACGCTGTGGGTCTTCGGCTATCAGGGACGACTGTATAGCTTACTAGGCTATATCCCGAACCACATCGGCTACTATCCGCCGTTCGTCTCGTTGCAGTACGCACTGCCCCAGTTAGTAATGGGAAGCATGAACGACCACCACGCGCGCGTTATTGTACCGTTGTTCTTTCTCGGCAGCGTATGCGCGGTCTACGCGCTGGGAGCGCGCGCGCTCGGGCGACGCGGCGGGTTGGTGGCGAGCGCGCTGTGGACATTCTATCCTCACGTCGGCGAATGGGCGCAGATGGGCGACCTTGAAATTCCCCTGACGCTCACGTTCACGCTGGCGAGCGCGTATTTCTTGAGCGCGTGGCAGGCGCAAACACCTCGCGACCGTCGCCACTATGGGCTGTTAAGTGGCGTGGTGTTCGGCGTAGCGATGTGGACAAAGCCGACGGCGGGCGCGTTCGTCTGGGGTGTTATGTTGGCGGTAGGGTTAGCGTTCGTGCTAACACGTGGCAATTGGCGAGCATGGCTGCCGCGCTTTGAGGTGGCTTTCTGGACAGGCTTGGCGTGCATTCCCTTAGGGGGCGTGTGGTATGCACGCAACGTGCTGCTTGGGCATAATGCCGTCGATTTCCCCCACCCTAGCTGGCTCACACTGGCGCGCCGCAGCGGTGACCTGCTCGGCTGGGGACTGTTAGCTGCCGCGCTCGCGGTGGCACTTCTATGGCAAACAAACGCGCCGCGCCGCTTGCGCTTAGGCGCATTGCTGGGCTTGGGCGCGTTGCTGGTTGGCGCGCTGCCTTCAATGCCGTTTGTCGACCCAACGCGCTATGACCCGCCGCAAAGTGCTTTGACTATGGGCGAATGGGCTGCTGTGGCGATAGGCGCGCTGCTGTTGGCAGGCGTACTATGGCGTGTCTTCCCTGCGCTTGCGCCAGCCCAGCAAAAGCAAGCGCGTGTGGTCGGTTGGGGGATTGTGCTAGCACTGCCCTATTACGTCACGTGGTTTCACGCCTACAGCTACCACTACCGTTTGTCGTTTGCGATTGTGCCGCTGCTCATTCTGCCGAGTGCTGCGCTGCTTGTACATCTTAAGCTGCCTGCGCGCCCCTTGCGCGTGTTAGCAGGCAGCGCGGTCGCCGCGTTTGCTGTATGGAGCGCGCTCACGCCGCTGACGACTGCCGCTGCGTCAGGCGTAGATTGGCTTTGGACAGACCGCTATCCGGACGACGAGGCGCGCTACCTTGTGCATAATCCCAGCCACGTGCTGGTCATGCAGATGCTGCGGGGCTTCCGCGTTGAGCAAGAAAAAGAGCCGATTGTCATCGCGCCCGGCGAGCAGCGTCTGCCCTTCTTCTTCCCCGAGATGAAAATTATTACCGACACTACGCCCACGCGCTTAGACGAGTTGGAAGGCGCGACACACTATCTCTACACAACGTTTGCGCGCTGGCGGTACGAAAACGACAACGGCATTCCCGTCTCGCAAAACCAGATTGTCAGCGCGCTGGGACGCAACGACATCATGCTGCGCAAGTTGCGCCACGCCGACGCGGCACATCGTTACGAACTCTATGAGCTGCACCTTGAAAACCGCTACCAGCTGCCGCCTGACTCACCACGCAAAGAGACGCGCGAGGTGCTCATCGGCGATTTCGCGCGCTATATCGGTGATTACTTCATCATCCACGAGCTGTACGGCAACAGCATTTGGTGTTCTTTTCTGTTCGATGTCATCAACGAAACCACGCATGACTATCAATTGGTTTTCGCCTACGTCAACGAAGCAACGGGCGAAGAGGTCTACCGTTGGGAAGTGCCGTTCAACAAAAACGAACACGGCGACTACCTCACGTCGCTTTGGCAAAAGGGCGAAATCGTTCATTCCCACCAAGTGTTCAACACGCTGCATGGCGAGCAAGTCGGCAACCTGATACCAAGCATCCCTTACCAGCTGCACATGAGCTTCTATGAGCGCGGCGACCCCGACAAAACGCCGCTCACCATCACAGTAGACGGCGTACCGCAAACGAGCTATGTCCATCCTGCTACCTTTACTTATCGAGGTTTGCGCTAACAAACCAACTCTTCATTTGCCGTTCCTTGTGACTTAATGCTATAATGCGCAAAAAGACAAGTTTTAAGGGACGACAACCATGACATTTGACAAAGAAGCCTTAAAGAAATTGCAAGCCCACCAAGAGAAATGGCGCAAAGAACGCCTCGAGCCAACCTTAGCAAAGATGCCTGAGCGCGCCGAGTCGTTCACCACGATTAGCGGCGTGCCAATCGAGCGTGTCTACACGCCGCTGGACATCCCCGACTTTGACTATCAGCGCGATCTTGCTAATCCGGGTGAATACCCCTTCACACGCGGGGTTCACGCCACAGGCTATCGCGGCAAGGTATGGACGATGCGCCTGTTTGCAGGCTTCGGCACGGCAGAAGAGACCAACGCGCGCTTCAAATACTTGGTCGAGCAAGGCAACATGGGGTTAAGCGTGGCGTTTGACCTGCCCACGCTGATGGGGTACGACACCGACGAACCTGAAGCGTTGGGCGAGTTCGGCAAGTGCGGCGTGGCAATAAGCAGCCTGCGCGACATGGAAATTCTCTTTGACGGCATTCCGTTGAGCAAAATCTCCACGAGCATGACAATTAACAGCCCGGCGGCGATCATTTGGGCGTTTTACATCGCCGCCGCTGAGAAACAAGGCGTAGACAAAGCTAAGCTGCGCGGCACGCTGCAGAACGACATCCTCAAAGAGTTCATCGCGCAAAAAGAGTTTATCTTCCCGCCCAAGCCCAGCATGCGCCTTGTCACCGACACCATCGAATACGCCACCAAAGAGATGCCTGAGTGGAACAGCATCAGCGTGTCAGGCTATCATATCCGCGAGGCGGGCAGCACCGCTGTGCAAGAGCTAGCGTTCACGCTGGCAGACGGTCTGGAATATGTGCGCTGGGCACTCGAGCGCGGACTAGACATCGACAGCTTCGCGCCGCGTATCAGCTTCTTCTTCAACGTGCATAACGACTTCTTCGAGGAAATCGCCAAGCTGCGCGCGGCACGGCGCATTTGGGCGCGGGAAATGCGCGAAACTTTTGGCGCGAAAAACGAGCGCAGCTGGCTCATGCGCTTCCACTGTCAAACGGCTGGCGTAAGCCTGACCGCGCAGCAGCCCGAAAACAACCTTATGCGCGTGGCGTGGCAAGCTATGGCGGCGGTGCTAGGCGGCGCGCAGTCACTGCACACCAACAGCATGGACGAAGCCCTCGCGCTGCCCTCCGAGCATGCCGTCACGCTAGCGTTGCGCACACAGCAAATTTTGCTTGAGGAAACAGGCGTTGCCAACACCATTGACCCGCTTGGTGGCAGCTACTTCGTAGAGAAGCTCACCAACGACACCGAAGCCGCCGTCTACGAGTATTTCCGCCAGATTGAGGCACTTGGCGGCGTGTTGCCTGCGCTTGAGGCGGGCTTCTTCCAAAGCGAGATTGGCGACGCGAGCTATCGCTTGCAGCTAGAGGTAGACAAAGGGCAGCGCATTACTGTTGGTGTGAACAAGTACACCAACGATGACCCCATCACCATTCCCATTTTAGAGATGGCACCGGACGGCTACGACCGCCAAGTGGCGCGCCTCAACGAAGTGCGCAGCACCCGCGACCAAGCCGCTGCTGCTGACGCGCTGGCATCGCTGCGCGAAGCCTGTGTTAACGACCAGAACGTCATGCCGCATCTGCTGGCATGCGCGCATGCCTACTGTACGTTGGGCGAAATCACAGACGTGATGCGTGAGGTGTTTGGCGTGTATCACGAGCCGCTCTATATCTAGCAACCGCGAGAAAGACCAACGCGCATGACAAAGGTTGCCCTGATTACGGGCGCGTCGAGCGGCATTGGTTATGCGACCGCGTTGCTGTTGGCACGGCACGGCTGGCATGTTGTAGGCATGGCACGCCGTGCCGAACGCCTCGACGCGCTGGCGGCGGCGATTGATGCGCTGCCCACGCCGCATGGCAACTTTGCGCCCGTTGTCGGCGATGTCACGCGCGCCGAAGACACCAAGCAAGCCGCTGCCGTCGCCGAAGCGGGCTGGGGACGGCTGGACGTGCTGGTCGCCAACGCCGGCGTAGGGCAACGTGGCGCAGTCGTCGAAGCGGCATGGCAAGACCTTGAAACGCTGCTGCGCACCAACATCGACGGGGTGCTGCACAGCGTGCGCGCTAGCGTGCCGTTAATGCGGCGCAGCGGCGGTGGGCATATCATCATGATTTCCAGCGTGGCAGCCTCGTTGGTGTCGCCCTACGCCGCCACCTACGCCGCTAGCAAGGCGTTCGTCTCCAGCATCGCCAGCTCGCTGCGGTTAGAGCTGCGCGAGGACAACATTCGCGTCACCGACATGCTCGTAGGACGCACCGAAACCGAATTCAACGAAAAGCGGCTGGGTGAAGGCAAGCGTACCAAGTCCAATTTGCCCGCTATGTCCGCGGATAAAGTCGCGCAAGGCGTGTTAAACGCGCTTAATCGCCCGCGTGACACCGTCATCCTGCGCCCCTTCGACCGCCTGATTGTGCTGGGCAACCGCCTCGTGCCTGCTCTCATGGGCTACTTGGCGAAAAAACAATACCAGTAAAGGCAGGGGGATGACTTATAAGTATCTAGTAGACACCGTTAGCCAGCTCGCGCAAACCCAAACATTTCAACAGGGATTTGAACAGCTTGAGTCTTTGCTGCAAACGTTTAATATTGATACCCTAGATGCGCTACTACTGGGGTGTGGCATTATCCCTTAGGAATTCGCACACGACTCCACAGAAGAGAAGCTTTGGGCAAAGCTATGCGACATATCGTTAGCACTAACACTAAATCAATTAGGTCTACGCGCGAGTGTTATACGAACACGTGGTAATTCAGCTGATGTTCTTGCCGAAGCTCAAGACTACACGCTGGTCGGAGATGCCAAAGCCTTTAGATTAAGCCGTACAGCCAAAAATCAAAAAGATTTCAAGGTCTCTACTTTGGATGATTGGCGACGCAACAACACCTTTGCTCTGCTTGTTGCGCCGTTGTATCAGTTTCCACAAAAATCAAGCCAGATTTATTCGCAGGCAGTTGAGCGAAACGTCACGCTGCTTTCTTACGCGCACCTACGTTTTTTGCTGCGCCATGCACAAGGTAAGCCGATAGTACCGCTGCTCGAACGCAAATCGCCAAGCAGCAATAATTCATCAAATTACTGGTCACAGTTAGACTTTACCATCTTAGAGATTACACAAGCAAAAGAAGAAACTTTACAACAGTTTAAAGATGAAGACAAAAATTATGCAATTGAGATAGGCAAACAAGCGATACAGTATTGGCAAAAACACATTGAAAGCTATCAACGGTTGACGCACGCACAAGCGGTCGAGAAATTGATACAATCGCAAAAAATCCCGCAACGCATTCAATCGATCAAACACACGCTTCGAGCGATAGGAAGCACCACATGAATAATTTCCTAAATCAAGTGACACATGGGGATGCTATTACGTACATTCCCCAGCTTGACGATGACAGCATTCATTGCGTTGTTTCAGATGTTCCTTACGGCATTAATATCGACGAATGGGATGTTTTGCATCACAACACCAATTCAGCATTATTAGGTCAGTCTCCTGCACAGCTAGGCAAAAGTGGCTTCAAGCGGCGCGGTAAACCGATTAGAGGGTGGAGTGCTTCTGATAAAAATATTCCATCAGAATATCAAGCATGGTGTCTAAAATGGACTGTACCGCTCTACACAAAAGTAAAAGAGGGCGCAAGCATTTTCTTGTTCGGCGCAAGACGTACAGTACACCGACTCATCGTAGCGATGGAAGACAGCGGTTTTTTGTTAAAAGACATCTTAGTATGGGAAAAGCCAAACGCTCACCATCGCGCCCAAAGACTAAACAATGTTTTAGAAAAACGCGGTATGCAGTCCAAGTTGCAAGAATGGGAAGGCTGGCGACTAGGTAACTTAGCCCCGCGATGGGAGCCGATTGCATGGTTCTTCAAACCATATACGCGCACCATTACAGACAACGTCCTAGAAAATGGCTTAGGAGCAATCAACATTGGCGACAACTTGATTGACAGCAAAAATCCGTCAAATATCTTGCGTTTTGGTTTTAGCAGCCATGAGCAGCGGTTTCATGAGGCACAAAAACCAGTCAAACTTTTAGAATTCCTAATTAATCTCACAACACGACCTAATCATGTTATTCTTGACCCATTTATAGGCAGTGGTTCGACCGCAATAGCAAGTATCAACCTAAATCGCCAGTACATTGGATTTGACATTAACGAAAGCTACATTGCTATCGCAACCAAACGCATTCAAATGCACGTTCAAACCCACCAACGCCAGAAGACACTTCTATAGCAATATCTCATGACCACCAAACTGAACTCGATGCGCGTGTTAGAGGCGCAAAACATTCCCTACGAGGTGTTAAGCTATAATAGCAGCACCCGCGACGCGGAAGAGGTAGCGGAGCTGTTGGGACTGCCGCCTTTTATGGTCTACAAAACGCTCGTCGTGCAATCCGCCAGTGACAGCAGCAAGAAGCCTTACCTTGCTATGCTGCCTTGCGACAAGCAGCTTGACCTCAAACGCATGGCGGACGCTTGCGGCGAGAAGAAGATTAGAATGGCAACACACGCCGATGCGGAACGCCTAACTGGGCTGCAGGTGGGTGGCATCAGCGCGCTCATGCTGCTCGACAAAAAGTGGCAGCTCTATCTCGACAGGAGCGCGAGCGAGCTACAAAACCTTGTGCTTAGCGCGGGGCAACGCGGACTGCAGCTGCGTGTGCCTGTGTTAGCGTTCATCACGCTGACACGGGCGCGCCTCGTTGACATCGCAACCGATAAGGCGTAATGCTAGCAACGTTTTGCCAACGTGCGCAACCAGCTAGAAACTATCACCACAGTTTAGAAGAGGACGGCACGCGCGACCGTCACGTTAGGCTTGGCAGCGTGCCTGTCACACTCCTTAGCGTGAGAGAATGTAGGCTAAATCTAGGTAATCTTTGCTGATTTCACGGGTTTTCGACGTAACCTCTTCGATAGGCAGCGCGACTTGGTCACGTCCGCTGCGCGCAATCATCAAGCCCGTTTCGCCGCGCAGCAGTCGCTGCACCGCCTCCACGCCCATGCGCGTTGCCAAGAGGCGGTCAAATGCGGTCGGACTACCACCGCGCTGAGTATGCCCCAAAATCGTCAAACGGATTTCAAAGCCAACAGGATGCTGATTGAGAAAATTGGCAAGGTCGGTGGCTTTGTAGCTGACACCTTCAGAAATGACAGCGATAGCGTGGTTCTTGCCGCGCAGATAGGCATCTTCCAACGCCTGCGCCACTTCCTGCATGCTGACCTCATGTTCGGGGATGATGACAATTTCCGCGCCGCCGAGAATGCCGCCCATCAAGGCAAGATACCCACAATTACGCCCCATCACCTCGATAATAAAGCCGCGATTGTGCGAGGAAGCGGTATCGCGTAGGCGGTCGAGCGCGTCAAGAATGGTGTTGAGCGCGGTGTCCACGCCAATCGCCATGTCCGTTCCCCAGATGTCGTTGTCAATACTAGCAGGCACACCTATCACAGGCACACCGAGCTTTTGCAACGCCAGCGCGCCGCGCAAGCTACCATCGCCACCAATGACAATCACGCCCTCAATACCGTGTTCATTCAAGGCGCGAAGAGCGCGCTTTTGCCCCTGCGGCGTTTTGAACTCCTCGTTGCGCGCTGTTTGCAAAATCGTGCCACCACGTTGGATAATGCCGCTGACTTCACGGCTGGTGAGCCGCTCAAAATCGCCCGCCAATAAGCCCGCATACGCTTGGCGAATGCCATAAACTTCCACGTTGCTTTGGATTGCGGTGCGCACCACAGCACGCACTGCCGCGTTCATGCCCGGGGCATCCCCGCCACTTGTCATTACCGCAATTCGCCTCATCCGTCAAACTCCTATTGAGTTGCTCATCGCATCACTAAAAACACGTATAATTATACGCGCATCGTATAAAGAAATGATTAAGCCCCCTCACTAACTTGCACATCCAACACGCTCTCAATCGTGAACAGTTCTTGCCGCAACCGCTCATTGTACTTGGTTTTTAGCGCGTGACGCACCGTAGCGCGTCGCTTGCCCAGCACCGTAACCACCAGTACCTCGTCGTTGCCCGGGTGACTTTTAAGCGTGTTTAGCAGCCGCCGCATGCGGCGACGCTCTACTTCGGCATTCTGCGTAGCGTGAAAACAAATCGTGATACGCTGTGGTTTGCTACGAGCTTCATCCTCATCAAACAAAGAGAGCGCACCCTGCGGCTGCGGCACACTTTCAGCAAGCCACGCCATCTCTTCGTTTATTGGTGGCACAGCGTCATGGTTAGGGGGTAGCACAGGTGGCGGCGCGGCAACTTCGCCCGTCTCCTCATCAAACAGCACTAGCTCATCGCTGGGTGGCGGCAGAGTGTCCATCCACGACGGGACGGGCGACACATCATCATTGTAGGACGCTTGCGTGGGTAATGCTACTTCAAAGTCAACATCGACGCTATCCACCAGAATTTGCGGGTTAGAGCGCGACGTATCCCACTTGCCCCTGACACGCACAATCTCGCCCACGTCCAGCGCACGCCCTTTCTCAGCACTAAAATAGCTGCTGACTTTTTGCCACGTGCGTGGGAACAACACTGCGTCGATTGTGTCAGCTGTCTCGTGCCAATCTTCTAGCTGCAGCACGACCATCGTCTCGCCGTTTTTGGTGGTCTTGCGCTGCATACTCACGATCTCGCCTGCCACCTGCACTTGCTTGTCTTTAGGCGCGCCCAGCTCTTTTAGTTCGGCAATGACGTTGAGATTGCTGACACGGCGCAGCACATCGCGCAAACGGTCAACGGGTCGCCCGCTGATATATAACCCCATCAACTCCTTTTCCCAGCCCAACATCTCACGCCACGCAATCGGCGTTTTTGCGCGCGGAATCTCTAAAGCAGCTAGCGTAGGGTCGTCGTCGCCAAAAAGGCTGCGCTGCCTGTTGGTGCGCGCCTTGTGATAGCTCTGGCTGTACTGAATCATCCGCTCCACTGACTCCAGAAGGTCATCGCGCGCGCCCCAAGCGTCCAGTGTTCCCGCCTTAATCAAGCACTCAAGAGCGCGCTTGCCCACCTCGTGCAAGTCAACCGCTTGACACAAATCTACCAGCCCCTTAAAGCCGCCCCGCGCCGCGCGCGCCTCGATAAGCTGGCGAATAGGCGCAAGCCCCACGTTCTTAATCGCGCTCAAGCCGAAGCGGATGGCGCGCTTGCCGTCGGGCGTGCGCTCGATGTCGAAGTCTTGCTGGCTGTCGTTCAAAGAAGGTGGCAAAATGGGAATGTGCAGCCGCTTACACTCCTCGAGAAAAGTCGCTACTTTGTTGGAATTGTCAAACTGCACACACAACAGCGCGGTCATGTACTCTTCAGGATAGTGGCACTTGAGATAAGCGGTCTGCATCGTCAAGACAGCGTAGTCGGCGGCATGCGACTTGTTAAAGCCATAGTTGGCAAAGGTCACGATGTCATCAAAGATTTTGTCGGTAGTAGCTTCGTCGATGCCTTTTAGCGGAGCGCGCTCTTTGAAGATGGCGCGATGCTTAATTAAGTCCGCCTCTTTCTTCTTGGAGATGGCGCGCCGCATCATGTCTGCCTCGTTCAACTCATAGCTGAAAAGCTGGCTCGCCACCTGCATGATTTGTTCTTGGTACACCATAATACCGTAGGTTTCCGCTAAGATAGGCTCTAGGAGCGGATGATGGTAGTGCGTAGGCTCTTCGCCGTGCATGCGCCGATTAAACTGCTCGATATAGTCCATCGGACCAGGGCGATAGAGCGAGATGCCCGCGACAATATGCTCAAACTTGAACGGACGCATGTCACGCAGCATGGACTGCATGCCAGTGCTTTCAAGCTGGAACACACCAACGGTCTCGCCGCGCCCAAGCATCTTAAACGTGTCGTCCAACATCTTGCGCTGTTGGTCGCTGAGGTTAGGGTCATCGTGGCGATACGGGATGTTATCCATCGTGTAGCGAATGCCGTGATGCCTCTCGATAAGCTCGCACGCCTTGCGCAAAATCGTCAGCGTCGACAAGCCGAGAAAGTCAACCTTGAGCAAGCCAATGGACTCTGCGGTTTCCATTGGGAACTGAGTGGCAGCCACCAACACGCCGTCGGGGTGTTGCGGCGTTGCGCTGGGGTCTTTGCCGGTTAGGCGATGCAAAGGCAGGTATTCGTCGAGCGGTTGGTCAGCGATGATAATGCCCGCCGCGTGGATAGACGCATGGCGCGTCATGCCCTGCAACTCCATCGCGGTGTCCATGACAGCACGTATTTCAGGGTCGTTCTTATAGTGCTTCTCAAGCTCGGGGTCGGCATCAATGTACTCTTTGATGCGCTTAGGCTTGGCTTCTTGCGGGATGAGCTTGACGACTTGGTTGACCTTGTTCAACGGCACGTTGAGCGCGCGCGCCACGTCGCGCACCGCGCCTTTGGCTGCCATCGTGCCAAACGTGATAATCGACGCGACTTTATCCTTGCCGTATTTGCTGGCGGCGTAGGCAATCATCTCGCCGCGGCGGTCGTCGGGATAGTCAATGTCAATATCAGGCATGCTCTTGCGCCCCTTGTTTAAGAAGCGTTCAAAGAGCAGGCTGTTCTGAATTGGGTCAAGGTTGGTGATGCCGAGACAATACGCTACGAGGCTACCAGCACCTGAGCCACGCACGTTCCACCAAATATCTTTAAGGCGAGCAAACTCACACAAGTCCCACACGACCAAAAAGTAAGTGTCAAAGCCCATTTCGTGAATGGTCGCCAGCTCGCGGTTCATGCGCTCTTGCAGCAGCGGGTCATCTTCACGGTTAGGATACCGCCACGACAGCCCCAACGTACACAAATAGCGCAGGTAGCTCTCTTGGTCGTAGCCTTCTGGCACAGGAAAGCGCGGCAGATGATAGCCCTTCGTGTCTAGGTTGACGCTGCATGCTTCTGCCACGCGCAGCGTGTTGGCAAACGCCTCGTCAACCAGCGCGGTAGGCGCATCACCAAAGGCTTGGCGCATCTCTTGCGCGCTTTTCATGTAATAGCTGCCAAGCGGCTCAAGGCGCATGCGGTTTTGGTCAGACTTGAGCGAGCTCGTCTGAATGCTTAACAGCGTGTCGTGCGCGTCGGTGTCGCTCGCCGCGACGTAGTGCAGGTCGTTGCTGGCGATAAGCTGCAGCGGCGTATGCCCGCGCTGGCGATAGTCCATCAGCCAAGCGTTGAGACGGTGCAGCTCTTCGATGTCGTGTGGCTGAACTTCTAAGAAGAAATTTTCTGCACCAAACACCTCGTAGTACCACCCCAGCAGCCGCTCGGCGGCTTCATCGCCATGCTCCGCCCACACACGAGGAATTTCAGCGGCAAGGCAGCCGCTAGTGGCGATGATACCCTCGCTGTGTTGGGCTAGCAGCTCCTTGTCGACGCGCGGACGGTAGTAATAGCCCTCGAGCTGCGCCTTGCTGGCGAGCTTGATGAGGTTCTTGTAGCCGATGTCGTTCTGCGCAAACAGCAGCAAATGATAAGGGCGTTTGTCCAGCTGCGGGTCGCGGTCGCTCATCTTGCGCGGCGCGAGATAAGCCTCCATGCCAATCACCGGCTTAATGCCCGCCTCTTTCGCCTTGCGATAGAAGTCAATCACGCCAAACATCACGCCGTGGTCGCTGATGCCCACTGCTGGCATGTCTAGCTCTTGGGCGCGCGCCATGAGCTTGCTGATTTTGCTCTGTCCATCCAACAACGAAAACTCAGTGTGGACATGCAAATGTACAAAGTCGCTCGGCATGTCAACCTTCCATCACCTGCGTAACGTCACCAACAAAACGCCCTTATTATAGCACAGTCAGCACTAGCAGGCGCAGCACAATTGTAAAAAGTTCCGTGCGGGTTTCCTGACAAATGCCGCAAAAATAAAGGCGTTAAAAGCCTTCAGAGACCGCGTTAAGCTGCCCAATCTCGCTTTCGCTCAAGGTCAGGTCAACCGCACCAAGCAGCTCGTCAAGCTGCGCTAGCGTGCGCACGCCAATGATGGGCGCGGTAATGCTAGGGCGCGCCAGCTGCCAAGCCAACGCCACGTGTGCCATCGGGCAGCGGTGCGCCTGCGCCAGCTTTTCCAAGCTGTCTAAGACCACATAGGCACGGTCATCCGCCACCAAGCGCGTGACCAAGCCGCTGCTAGTGCGCGTGCTGTCTACCTCGCGGGTGTCGCGGCGGTGCTTGCCTGTGGCGAAACCTGCCGCCAGCGGGCTGTAAGGAATGACAGCAACGTTTTGGTCAAGGCATGCCGCCTCTAGCTCGCTCTCAAACTCTTGGCGGTGGAAAATGCTGTGATGCGGCTGAATACAGTCAAAGCGCGCCAGCCCGTGCTTGTCGCTCGTCCAAAGTGCCTTCATGAGCTGCCACGCGGGATAGTTGCTGCAGCCCAAGTACAGCACCTTGCCGTCGCGCACAAGGCGGTCAAGTGCCTCTAGAGTTTCTTCGTGGGTCGTGTTATCGTCTGTCCAATGCGTCTGATAAAGGTCAATGTAGTCGGTCTGAAGGCGGCGTAAGCTATCTTCGACCGCGTGCATAATGTGGTGGCGACTTAAGCCCTCGCCATTTTCGCCCGCCCACATGCGCCCACGCACTTTGGTGGCGATAATAACCTCACGGCGCGATTTCGTTTTAAGCCACTCGCCGATGATGGTCTCGCTCTCACCGCCTTGGTTGCCCTCAATCCAACGTGAGTAAATATCAGCGGTGTCAAAGAAGTTCAGCCCCGCGTCGAATGCCTTGTCCATAATCGCAAAAGCGGTTTCGCGGTCGGTTGACCAGCCAAAGGTCATCGTTCCCAAGCACAAACGGCTCACTTTTAAGCCTGTGCGCCCCAGCGTGGTGTATTTCATGCTGCCTCCCCGATGGAAAAATGGTCATGCGCCCTTTACGAGCAGGCTCTCATTCTACTATGCTTGTAAAAACAACGTCCACCACCACATTTCTAATAAGGCATTTACACGCTTGTGTTATAATGCAAGGCAACACATCTGCATATCATCATAAAGGCAAAAGCTCCCCATGATAAAAGGCATCGTCAAGAAAATTTTCGGTGACCCCGTTGAGCGCACGCTTAATCAGTACCGTGCCATCGTTGCGAAAATCAACGCCTTAGAACCTGCCATGCAGGCTCTCTCGTTAGAGCAGCTGCGCGACAAAACCGACGAATTCCGTCGCCGTCTCGCCGAAGGTGCAACGCTCGATGACCTGCTGCCGGAAGCCTACGCCGTCGTGCGCGAAGTCTCACGGCGTACCACCGGGCTGCGCCACTATGACGTACAGATGATTGGTGGTATCGTGCTGCACGAAGGACGCATCGCCGAGATGAAGACCGGCGAAGGCAAGACACTCGTTGCCACGCTGCCCCTCTACCTGAACGCCCTCACTGGCAAGGGCGTGCATCTCGTCACGCCCAATGACTACTTGAGCAAGTACGGCTTGCAAACGATGGGCATCATCTACCACACGCTGGGCTTAAGTGCCGCCGTCATCCAGAACACAGGCGGCAATCCTGATGAAGGCTCATTTCTCTACGACCCCACCTACACGTCCGAAGATGCGCGCTATCAAAATCTGCGCCCCATCACCCGTCCGGAAGCCTACCGCGCCGACATCACCTACGGCACAAACAACGAGTTTGGCTTTGACTATCTGCGCGACAACATGGTGTGGGACAGCACGCGCCTTGCCCAGCGTCCGCTCTACTTTGCCATCGTAGACGAGGTTGACAACATCCTCATCGACGAAGCGCGCACGCCGCTGATTATCTCCGGTCCCGCCGAACAACCGTCCAACTACTACCGCATTTTCAGCCAGATGGTGAAAAAGCTGAAAGAGAGCAGCCAGCAGAGCGTTGACGACGAAGCCCCCGACGGCGACTACGTGGTCGATTACAAAGACCGCGTGTCCTACCTGACCGAAAAGGGCGTAGAAAAGATTGAGTCACTGATGCGCGCGGCGGGCATTCTCAAAGCCGACAGCTTGTATCATCCGGACAACAGCGAGATGATACCTTATCTGGACAACTGTTTGCGCGCGCAGGCACTCTACCACATCGACAAAGAGTATGTGGTGCAGGACGGGCAAGTCATCATCGTGGACGACTTTACCGGACGGTTGATGCCCGGCAGACGCTTTAGCGAGGGCTTGCACCAAGCGATTGAAGCCAAAGAAGGGGTAGAAATCCGCCGCGAAAACGTCACAATGGCGACCATCACCTTCCAAAACTTCTTCCGCATGTATGAGAAGCTGGCGGGCATGACCGGCACAGCTCTCACCGAACAAGAAGAATTCGAGAAAATCTACAATCTCGATGTCATTCCTATTCCCACCAACGTGCCTGTGCAGCGCAAAGACCATGAAGACTTTGTCTACATGACGCAAGCAGCCAAGTGGCGAGCGGTGGTACAGGAAATACGCACCCGTCACGCCAAAGGGCAGCCCGTCTTGGTGGGTACGGTCGCCATTGAAACGTCGGAATATCTGAGCAAGCTGCTGACCAAAGAGAAAATTCCGCACCGTGTGCTGAACGCCAAGCAGCACGAGCGCGAGGCGGGCATCATCGCCCAAGCGGGGCAAGTCGGCGCGGTAACCATCGCCACCAACATGGCGGGGCGCGGCGTGGACATCTTGCTTGGCGGCAACCCGGAAGGTCTAGCGCGCGAATACGTGCGTGACACGCTTAAAATTGAGCTGACCGAAGCAACACCCGAGCAGTGGCAAGAGGCACTCGCTTGGGCTAAAGAGCAGTGTGCCAAAGGGCGCGAAGAAGTGCTGAAGGCAGGCGGGTTGTTCGTGCTTGGCACGGAACGTCACGAGGCGCGCCGCATCGACAACCAGCTGCGTGGACGTGCTGGGCGGCAGGGTGACCCGGGCGAAACGCGCTTCTACCTCTCGCTAGAGGACGACCTTATGCGCCGCTTCAACGGCGATGCCGTCAAACGCTTCATGAGTTGGGCAAACTTGCCCGAAGACGAGCCAATTGAGCATCGCATGGTTACCAAGACCATCGAGCAAGCACAGGTGCGCGTAGAAGGGCATAACTTCGACATCCGCAAGCGCGTGCTAGAGTACGACGACGTGGTCAACCTGCAACGCAGCGTCATCTACAAACAGCGGCGCGAGTGGCTCAACATGCCTGCCGATAAGCTCTATCAAGAGTATCTAGCGATGATTGAAAAGCAGGTGCTGGCGGTCGTCGCGGACTACGCCAACGGTGATGACGTGGTCGATTGGGACATCGCGCTGCTTTACCGCGATTTGCTGGCGACTTTCCCCGTGCCGCAGCATATCACGCCCGAAACCATGCAAGAGATGACCCGCGAGCAGCTAGAAACCACGCTGTTAGAGGCAGTGCGCGAGACCTTCAAACGCAAGGAGCTTGAGCTGGAAAGCGCGCAAGCGGGGCTGATGACGCATGCGCTGCGGCTCACGATTTTGCGCGTGATTGATTACTATTGGCAGCGGCACTTGACCGCGTTAGACATCTTGCGCGAAGGCATCGGCTTGATGTCCATCGCGCAGCGCGACCCCTTAGTCGAATATAAGCGTGAGTCGTTCTTCATGTTCGACACGCTGCAAGCACAAATTACCGAACAAGCGGTGCAGGATATTTTCCGCGTGCGTCCGCAGGTAGCACAAGCTCCTGCACGCCGCTCCTTCCAAGAGCTGCGCACCAACGCGCCTGAAAGCAACACACCCAAAACTGTCGTCAAGCAAGCGCGTCCGGGACGCAACGACCCTTGTTACTGTGGCAGCGGCAAAAAGTACAAAAACTGTCACATGCGTGAAGACATGCTCAAAGCGAAGCAGCCACAAACCTAACTCAGCAGCGGTCAGAGGGCAGTCATCATAGGCTGCCCTTTGCGGCTATGCCTTAGGCAACTTAAAGCCAAACGTGCTGCCTTGGCCCGGCTTGCTGTTCACGTAAACGTTTCCGCCCATGCGCTCGACCATCTGGCGCACAATCATAAGCCCCAAACCATGACCCTCTACATCGGAGTGACGTTTGAGGCGCGAATGCTCCCTAAAGAGCGAAGCACACTCCTCCGGCGTTAATCCACTACCATTGTCACGCACTTGAAAGTAGAAATACCCCGGGTTTTTGCTGTCAACACCCGCAGAGATTGTAATAATAGGCGGTGTCCCGCCGTATTTGATTGCGTTGCTGACGTAATTTAGC
Source organism: uncultured Anaerolineae bacterium (assembly GCA_938022205.1). Classification (GTDB taxonomy): domain Bacteria; phylum Chloroflexota; class Anaerolineae; order Aggregatilineales; family Phototrophicaceae; genus JANWYT01. The sequence goes on from CALIEB010000005.1 coordinate 145,591, forward strand.
CATATCTCTTCGACCCAATCGCCATACCCTAAGGCATTAGGAAGAGTTCCTACAATCGTGATTTGCGCTTGCTTGCGCTGCTGCTCAAATTCAAGCCGTTCCAATACGCGATGGACGATCTTATGTGTTTGAACGACCTTAAGTAGGACACAATTACTCTAGCCTCTTGAAAACAAATTTGCCTTTCTGAAAAAGTTAAGCTATAATGAGAACAACTGATACTTTTTCATCCTATTTAGGTTTTTGCGTGCTGGTCTAATTTAACCCCATAACCCACAAATAGGAGACAGTACTATGGTAATCGCCGTCCCATCCCAAAACGATTGGCAACTTACTGAAGATTGGGCGCAGTTCATCCGCGAAAAGGTGAACTCATTTGCCAAATGGGATTTGGTGCGCTTCTTCCACGATAACCCCTACGCTGCCGACACCGCCGACAACATCGCCAACTACATTGGGCGTGACACCGCCACCGTGCGTGAAGAGCTAGACGAGCTGGTCAAATCGGGCGTGCTGCAGTGCGACAAGCGCAAGGGCGGCAGCATCTATCGCTTTAGCGTGCGCGAGGACATACGGCAGCGCGTGACTTACTTCATGCAAGCCTGCTATGACCGCAATTTCCGCACCCAAGCCATCCGTCTCGTTATCGACGGCATGCACTTTACCCCTAACCACGACTTCTAAAGCTATAAAGGCGAGAATGCCGTGAACGAGAACACGCTGCACCAATTCTTCGTTCTATATGCGTGGTTTGGTTTCGCGGCACTCGTGCTTTTTTTGGCGTTAATTGCGCGCTTCTACCAGCGTTTTGCGCAGTTTACCACCTACTACACCTTTTACGGGCTAGCGATTGTGCTGATGGGTGCAAGTGCCATACGCCGCGCGGGCTTAGCCCCTGCCCAGCCCGATTTTATTGCCAACCTCTTCTTAGCTGCAGGCAGCCTGACCATGCTCTTGCTGACGTGGCGACTGACCCACCACATGCTACGTGAGAAATAACCGCATGACCATAATCACCGAACTGCTTGGGGCGTTTGGGCTGTTTGCGCTCGGCAGCGTGCTGTGGCGTTTCGGACGCATTAGCCAGCGCATGGCACAGACCTTGCACACCCGCCCCTATTATCTCGGCTTATACGTTAGCGCACTGCTGCTGTGGACAAGTGTCATTTTTCGTTTTATTTTTCTAACAGGTCACTTGTCAAGTTGGGGACAATCGGTTCACAATATACTGTATATCTTACTGGTTGACGGTTTGCCGTCGCTTGGGGTAACGCTTGGGCTGTTAGTGGCGTGGTATTACTGGAGCTGGCTGCTGGCAGAGCGTGAGTAACTTCCCCAACCCACACCGCGAGGAAGCGCGTTTTGTATCCGTTGGATGATAAGCTGCTGGCAGCTGTTCATGCCTTGCCGAAGATAGAGCTGCATCGCCACTTAGAAGGTTCGCTGCGCCTTTCCACGCTCGTGGAGATTGCGCGCGAGCATGGCATGGAGTACGACGAGGCAAGCCTTCGTCCCTTCGTGCAGATGATGCCTGAAGAGACGCGCAACGCCCAACACTTCCTTGCCAAATTTCTCACTTTGCGCCAGTTTTACCGCTCGCTTGACATCATCGCGCGCGTCACCCGCGAAGCCGTCGAGGACGCAGCACTCGACAATGTGCAGTACATGGAGCTGCGTTTCACCCCCAAAGCCTTGTGCAACTTTACCCAGCTCCCGCTGCATGTTGCCGTCGAGCTTGTGTGCGACACCGCCAACGAAGCTGCCTTAGCATACGGTATCCAAGTACGCTACATTATCTCAATGAACCGCAACGAGTCTGTCGAGCTAGGCGAGCTTGCGCTCAAAGCAGCGTTACAGAACACGCATCGCGGTGTCGTCGGGCTTGACCTTGCGGGCGACGAGGCGAATTTCTCCGCCCTGCCCTTTCGCGCCTTGTTCCAAAAAGCGAAGGCAGAAGGCTTGTTCATCACCATTCACGCGGGCGAATGGGCAGGCGCAAACAGCGTGTGGGACGCGGTTGGCAACCTGCGCGCCGACCGTGTGGGACATGGCATTCACGTCTTAGAAGACCCGGCCATGGTGAATGTTTTGGTCGAACGCGAAATCGCCCTTGAGGTTTGTCCCACAAGCAACTATCTTAGTGGCATCGTCGACCATCTCGAAGAGCATCCTTTGATAGAGCTTACGCGGCAGCAGGTTCTCACCACCATCAACACGGATGACCCCTCTATTTGCAATGTGACGCTGAGCGAGGAAATTGCTCGCGCCATTCAGTACATGTCGCTCACGCTTGAGGAAGTCAAGAGTTACACGCTGCGCGCCGCACGCACGGCGTTCTTGCCACGCGCTGAACGTGAGGCACTCGTGCGCCACTTTCAAGGGCTGCTCGCCACTGTCTAAACGTTATACTCACAAGAGGACACGCCTATGCTCACTGTCGGCGCGTTTGAACTTTATCTCATCAACGACGCAATCACTTACGTGGACGGCGGCGGTGCGTTTGGCTTAGTGCCGCGCAAGCTCTGGCAACGCTACTTCACGCCCGACGCTGACAACAACATCCCCATGCACCTTAACTGTCTCTACGTGAAGGCGCACGGCAAGCACATCATCATTGACACTGGACTAGGCAGCAAGCTCGACGACAAAGCGCGGCGGTTCTGGAACGTGCGCTATGAAGGTGGGCTGCTCAAGGGATTAGACGTGCTGGGCGTGCGTCCCGAGCAAATCGACCTCGTCATCGCCACGCATTTACATGCCGACCACGCGGCGGGCTGCACGCGCTATGCCGACGCGGCGCGCACCCAGCTTGCGCCTACCTTCCCCAACGCCGAGTACGTCGTACAGCGGCGCGAGTACGAGGATGCCATGCGCCCGAACGAGCGCACCGCCGCCACTTATATCGCCGCCAACTTCGCGCCGCTCGTCGAAAGCGGGCAAATGCGCCTGCTGGACGGCGACACCGAGCTGCTGCCCGGCATTAGCGGCATCATCACGCGCGGACACACGCCCGCCCACATGAGCGTGCGCCTTGAAAGCGCAGGGCAGCACGCGGCGTTTTTGTGCGATTTGTCGACCTACGCCGTTCATTTTGAGCGGTTGGCGTGGATGACGGCTTACGATGTCGAGCCGCTCTACACGCTGGAGACCAAGCGCGTGTGGCAGCAGTGGGCTTTGGCGACGAACGCGCTGCTTTTCTTTCCGCACGACCCGTTTCGTCCTGTGGCGCGCCTGCGCAAGAACGAGCAAGGCAGCTTAGAGCTGGAAACAGTGCCAGAGCCTTACGTGAACCCGCTGCCCTAACCCTGCCGTTCTTGCCATTCGGCGATGGTGGCTTGGATGAAGGCGCGCACTTCGAGGTCTTGGATTTCGTCGACGAAATCGTAAAACGCACTGTCCACACGGATTTTTACGCCGCCGCTTGGGTTGGGCAAGATGTGAATGTCACGCCCTTTGAACATGCCCGTTTGCGCGAGCTTGAACTGCAAAAACTGCTCAATCGCGCTGGCAATGTCCACCGCTGGTGGCGGCGTGAACTCAACTTTGCGCACGCCAAGCCGCCCGATTTGGATGCTAGCGGGGTTGTCGTCAAAGCGATAGCTGGGCAAATCGCCGGGCAGCGTGGTATCGCGCGGCGCAGGTGGCAGCTCCATCTTAGGCAGCTTCTGTGCGGGTGGCGGCGCAGGTTCAGGTTTGGCAGGCGCAGGTGCTGGCGTGGACGCAGACGCTGGCTCCGGTGGGCTGTCGTCGGGCTGCATAATCACCGCCGCTAACTCCTTCATCAGGCGCGTAAACTCGCGCTTAGCTTCTGAGGCTTCCGCAAGCGAACGATAGCCCGTGTCGCCAAACAGCACCATCAGCCGCCCGTCACGTTTGTCGCGCAGCACGCTCATCAGCTCCTGCGCCGCCACAACCGCGCCGTTGGCAAGGCGCACCTGCTGAGACTGGTCAGAAAGCACGCGCACGCCGCTCGCTTTGGGCAATTCGGCAACGAGCAAATCGAGGTCAGGCAGCTCGCCTGTGTCATAGCTTTTGGTACGCTGAAGCTCGGCAAGCCCGTCATCCACCGAAGCGGCAACTTGCGCTACTTGCTGCTGCTGATAGCGGCGCGGCAGCCGATACAAGAAAACATACAGCGTGTACGCCGCTAACAACAGCATCGGCACGCACGCCAACGCGAGCAGAAACGGCACGACGGGTTGTTCTAAAAAGCCAGCGATGATGTCCATAGGATGCTCTCTCCCCAATCTAGCTCTGACATTGCGGGCAGTAGTGCGTGCCGCGCTGTGCCACACGGGTTTTCAGCAGCAGCGTGCCGCAAACTTTACACGGCTGCCCATCGCGCCCATATACCGCAAAATGCGTTTGTGCGTCGCCCTTGTCGCCGTCGGGCTTGCGATACCAGTTGATGCTCGCGCCTTCGTGGGCGATGCCGTCTTGTAGCGCGGCACGAATAGCCGCGTGCAGGCGCGTGGTTTCATCCGTCGTCAGCGTGCTAGCGGGACGGGTCGGGCGCACGCCCGCGCGAAACAACGCCTCGTCAGCGTAGATATTGCCCACGCCTGCGATGACACTTTGGTCAAGTAGCACCGCTTTAATCGGTCGTGTGGTCTTAGCAAGCTGCTGCACGAGATAATCAGGCGTAAAGTTCGGTTCTAGCGGCTCTACGCCAAGCATCGCCTCCAACGCATTCGGGTTGTCCAGCAGCCACACGCGCCCAAACTTGCGCGCGTCGCTAAAGCGCAGCTCACGCCCATCGTCCAGCCCCAACGCCAAATGCACCCAACGGTCAGCGTGGGCGCGGCTACCAACTTCCGCCACGTACAACCTGCCTGTCATGCGCAAATGCACCGCACAAACGTCGTGCGTCAGCTGCAAGAGAATATACTTAGCACGCCGCCCCACCGCCTGCACACGCTGCCCGCGCACGCGCTCGGCGAAGGCTTGGGGCGCACTATGGGCAATCACACGCTCCCAGTCCCACCACACCCCCGTAATCGCGCGCCCTTCAAGGTCGGGGCGCAGCCCACGCACCACTGTTTCGACCTCAGGTAGCTCAGGCATCCAGCACCTGCTCTTGTTTGCTGTGATGCTTTACGCTTAGGTGTTTCAGCAACCCCACAATTTGCTTGCGCAGCAACACAGGCAGTGCGATAAGCAATGCCACCAGCAGATAAATCATCACCACGCCGCCCTCTTCGCTTACGACGCTGTCGCCCAACCACACAAACAGATAGGTCGGGATTGCGCCGACAAAGAACGACACCCAAAGGTAGCTGCGGAACTTGACGGGGGCTAGCCCTGCGGCGTAGCTCAGAAAATCCCACACTGAAAAGAGCGCAAGGCGCGCCACCGCCAGCGGCAGCCACCCCCCTAAGCGATGGCGGTAGAAGTCATCGACTTGCGCCATGCCGTCTTTGCCGACAAGGTGCGCCACCAGTGGTCGACCGAAGCGGCGTGCCAGCCAGAAGCTGATGCTGCCGCCCAAGCACTCGCCAATAAGCGTGTACAGCACGCCCAACCAAACGCTGTCAAAGAGCATCCCCGCGAACATTTGAATGGGACCGCTGGTGAGCGGTGCCACAACGTAGGTCAGCGTCTTCAACAGAATGTAGAAGAGTGGCGCAAACACACCTGCTGACTTGACGGCTTCTTGAATTTGCGGAATGCCGACCGCGTTAATCACTGCGGTCAGCAGCACAATAAGTGCCACCACGCCCATCACCAACACGATGACTTCGCGCAGCGGACGGCGTGGCTCATGCAGCGGGTCAGCAACCTCGAACTCATCGTGCAGCGGGTTTTCGCTCTCGTGAGGCTTCATCAGCATCCTTTGCGCTATTCGTTGAACAGCTCGCCGACGCTGCGACCTTCGTGAGCGCGCAAAATCACCTCGCTCAACATAGGCGCGACGGACAAGATGGTCATGTTAGGCAGGCGTTTCTCCTTAGGTATGGTTAAGGTGTTGGTGAAAATAATCTCTTTCAGGTTGAGCGCAGCAAGCCGTTCATAGGCGATGTCGGAAAGAAAAGCGTGCGTAAAGGCAAAGTAGACATCGCGCGCACCCGCTTCGCGCACCACGTTCACGGCGTTGACAATGCTGCCCGCCGTATTGACCTCATCGTCCACTAGCAGCACGTTCTTGTCCTTCACGTCACCGATGAGTGACAAGGCTTCGGGGCGTTCGGCGTTATCCACGCGACGTTTCTCGACAAACGCCAGCGGCACGTCAAGCGCAGCTGCCCAGTTGCGCCCCTGCTTAGCAAAGCCCAAATCGGTCGCTACGACGACCAAGTCAGGGATTTTCTTTTCGCGCACGTAATCGCTCAAAAGGTAGAACGCGGTTAGCGCGTCGCCCGGCACGTTAAAAAAGCCTTGAATTTGCCCACTGTGCAAGTCGATGGTGATGTAACGGTCTGCGCCTGCCGTTTCGATAAGGTTGGCGACGAGACGCGCGGTAATCGGCACACGCGGTTGGTCTTTCTTGTCCGAGCGTGTGTAGCTAAGATATGGCACAACGAGGTTGATACGCCACGCCGAATCCCGTTTGAGCGCGTCAATCATAATCAGCATTTCCATGAAGTTCTCGTGGACGGGCGAAGCCATCGTCTGGATAAGATACACGTCCCTGCCGCGCACGCTCTCTTTGAGCTTGATAAAGATGTTCTCGTTAGAGAACATCGTGCGCTCATAGACACCCAAATGAATGTCGCGGTAAGCCTCCATTTGGCTGATAATCTGCGCAATTTCCGCGCCTAACTCCCCGCCCGCCGAACCACAAAACAGCTTCATCTTGCCAAACTGCATGCGCGATTGGCGTTCGTCGTAAGGGCGGTCGTATTTAGTCCCCGGCACTTTGTCTGGCACGCTCTGGTCTCCCTCGTGTGTGTTAGCTGCTGCCATAGCTTAAGATTGTCCGTTGGAAGTTAACAGCTGCGCGACTGCACTCTGCGGGTCAAGCTGACGACGGCGCACGCGCTCAATGAGCGTTTGCAACTGCGTCGTGTCCGTGCGCGCCTGCCATGCCGCAAAAAGCGTCTCGCGCAAGCGTTCGTAAAGCTCAAGCTCAATGGCGCGGCTTTCGATGATGCCGCTTTTGTCGTTTTCTTGCAAATGCTGGCGATGTGCGGCAATCGCTTCGATAAGCTCATCGATGCCCTTGCTATCTGTGGCGACTGTTTGCACAACCGGCGGCAGCCACAGCGGCAGCTGTCCGCTAGGCGCAATGTTGACCTGCATGCGCATGACCTGACCGTGATGCGCGATGAGCTGCTCCTTGCTGGCAGGATGCCCTAGCTCTAGCATGGTGCGCAGCGCGCGCAGGGTCTGGCTTGCACCTGGGCGGTCTGACTTGTTGACCACCAGCACGTCGGCAATCTCGAGGATGCCGGCTTTAATGGCTTGGATATCGTCACCCATGCCCGGTGCTTCGACCACCACCGTGGTATGTGCCGTGCGCACGATGTCGACTTCACTCTGACCCGCGCCGACTGTTTCGACAATGATGATGTCAAAGCCCGCCGCGTCCATCACGCGCACAAAGTCGCGGGTGTGCGTTGCCAACCCGCCCAGATTGCCGCGCGTTGCCATGCTACGGATAAAAATGCCCGTGTCACCGGAAAGGTCGCGCATGCGAATGCGGTCGCCCAAAATCGCGCCGCCGCTAAACGGGCTGGTAGGGTCGACAGCAATAATCGCTACCTCTTGGTTAAGCGCGCGGTAGGCTTTGGCGAGCGCGTTCACCAGCGAGCTTTTACCGCTGCCCGGCGCACCCGTCACGCCGACTACCCATGCCTTGCCCGTGTGTGCATACAGCTGTGCTAGTTCTTCCTGCGCGTTGTCATTCTCCACATAGGTAAGCAAGCGCGCTAATGCCCGCCTACTGCCTTCTAACAACTCTTGGACAAGATTAGCCATTCGATGTCCTTGCCGCCACCAATGCATGGATAAAGTCGCGGATTTCTTCGGTCGAAGTGCCGGGACCAAAAACCCCCGCTACGCCGGCTTGCATAAGAGCATCCTTGTCTTCTTCGGGAATAATGCCGCCCACAATAATCGGCACATCCGCCAACTCAGCAGCATCCATGACCTCGCGGATGCGCGGCACCAGCGTCAAGTGCGCGCCGCTGAGGATGCTCAGCCCCACCACGTCCACGTCTTCTTGCAACGCTGCTTCAGCAATCATCTCCGGCGTTTGCCGCAACCCTGTGTAGATGACCTCCATGCCCGCATCGCGCAAGGCACGCGCAATGACTTTAGCACCTCTGTCATGTCCATCTAAGCCGGGTTTGGCGATTAAAACTCTTGGCGCACGCATTTGGCAACATCCTTTACTCGGTTAAAAATTCTCTTGTGTTTATTATAGCAAACAATGGCGAATTTTTGACCGCGCTTATACAAAAATTACACCAAACAAGAATGCCTTCCATAGTGTGCGCGTTAGCGCGGTGTGTGTTACAATACGATAGGATTGTTGTTTTGTTTGACATATAAGCGTTCGTTTTAGAATGGCAGGGGCGACCCATGAGCTTACGCACAGAAACCACTCACTCACGTGAACGTTCCCTGTGGCGGCTGGTGATTTTAGCACTGATGGTGGCTACACTGGTGGCCAACGTGGTCTATCTTGCCACCGCATTGTCTTATCGCAGCCAGCCCTTTTTAGGGGCAATTCTGCGCCAGACGCTGGTGGTCACCCCGGGACTCCCCAGCGGAAACGTAGCGTGGACGGGGCTAAGCGCGGGCTTACGCCACCAAGACTTGCTTATAAGTTTCGACGGTGAGCGGTTGTCCGTGAACCCTACCGATAAGGTGAGCGCGTTCGCACGTTATCAAGCCTTGCTCAAGACGCGCAAAGCGGGCGATGTGGTGAGCATTGAAGTTTGGCGCGCCGCCGAAAACGTGCGCCAAGCAGATCCTTGCATGCCTACGCAAGACCCCGCCATTGCGCAGTGCACCTTCACGTTTGCGCTCATGCCGTTGCCTGACAGCGACTTTTTGTCGTTCTTTTTGCTGCCTTATGTCAGCAGCGTCATTATCATGCTGATAGGTTTCATCGTCTTTTATTACCGCCAACACACCCGCGAGGGCTTGGTCGTGGTCGCCATAAGCCAAACCGCCGCATGGTTTACAGGAGGGCTATTTGACACAGGCACAACAGGTGTTTTGTTGCCGGTCTGGCTTGTTCAAGTCACACTGCTAGGCGGAAGTCTAGTCACGCTAGGGCTGATTTTCCCGCGCCCTCTGCGTGTCGTGTGGCGATTCCCCTTCATCAGTCACTTGCCTTTGGCTGTAAGTCTCGCGGTCGGGGTGGCATTTTCTGCCTTTTACAACCTAGCGAACGACCTCTTTGACAACGCAGCCGCCCCCCAGTACGCGACGTTTTACACGATCATCAGCGTCGTAGCGATGTTGTTGATCATCTGGCTTTTTCAACGCCCGCGCGCCGTGACGCTGGAGACACGCCGTCAGGTTGATATTATGCTGATTGGCATGCTGCTGATGATTATTCCTGCGGGGCTGTGGCTGTTGAACCGCTTCTTGCTCACCAATATTGGCGTGCAGCTGCCGATTAACTTTGAGGGCATCATCCCGCTGTACGTGTTCCCGGTGACAGCCATTGCGTTTGGGCTGCTGCAGTATCGCCGCATCGACACCGACCGCATCATCAGCCAAAGCATCACCTACGGCATCATGCTTGCAGCACTGCTCTTGGCAACGTTCCTGATTACGTTAGGTGCAACGATTATCGCGTTGGATTTGTTTAGCCTGACCAACATCTTCGGCATCGCGCTGGTGCTGTTCGTCATGGTCATGCTGTTTACACCTTTTCGCAACCGCTTGCAAGACCGCATCGACGCGCTCTACTACCGCGCTCGCCGCAACTATCAGCAAAAGGTAGAAGAGTTTGGGCAAGAGCTGGTGTCGCTTAATCGCTACGAGGACATCGTTCAGCGTTTCCGCGCCCTTGTGGACGAGACTATCGCGCCGACTGCTCTCTTCATCTTCATCCAAGCGCGTGAGGGTGATGACTTTCTGCCTTACAACCCGCAAGGACGCGACACAGACGTGCGCTTTGCCGCCAACAGCCCGCTCGTGCAGTTCTTGAAGGAAACGGACGGCACGGTACTATTTGCACCCGGCGAACCCTTTCCCGCCAGCCTTTACACCGAAGCCGCGCGCTTGCGCATCTTGCGCACGCAAGTGCTTGCGCCGCTCAAAACCACAACGCGCTTAACGGGTTTTGTGGTACTTGCCCCGCCTCGCAGCGGCATGCACTACACGTTTGAGGAGATGCGCTTTATTAACAGCCTCACAGCACAGCTGGCGATTGGCACCGAGCGCGCCCAGGTTATCAACTCGCTTGAACAGCGCGTGCGCGAGCTGGACGTGTTGAGCCAGATGGGGCAAGCGGTCAACTTCACCATTGAGTTTGACGACCTACTAGAGCTTATCTACGCGCAAACCACCCGTTTGATTAAAGCCCCCTGCTTCTACATTGTGCTGTTTGATGAAGGCACGAACCAGCTTTATTACGGGTTTTTCCTCGAGAACGATGACCGTGAGCCGAGCAAAGAAAACGTGCGCTGGACGCTGGACGCTGGGTTAATCAGCGAGGTCGTGCGCAGCAACAAGCCGCTGCGCGTCGAGAACTATGCGTTTGAGATGGAAAAACGTGGGCTGACCGTTCAAATAGAAAACCCGCACCTACGCGCTTGGATGGGCGTGCCGCTGACAGCAGGCAAGCGCACGCTGGGCGTGATTGCACTGGCACACCTCAAAGCAGGCGCGGCATTTACCGACGACCAGTTCAAAATTTTTGCCGACATTGGCGCGTTGGCAGCAACGTCACTCGACAAGGCGCGCCTCTTTAGCGAGACAAAAGTGCGCGAACGTCAGCTCACCGTGCTGAACGACATCAGCCGCCAGCTCGTCGCTACAGAGTCCGACGTAGAGAAGCTGCTGCAAATCATCACCAAGAGTGCGGTTGAAATTTTGAACGGTGAAGCAGGGTCGCTGCTGCTGGCAGCAGAAGACGACGAAAGCAAGTTAGAGTTCCGCGTGGTGATTGGTGGTGCTGGCGCGGGCTTGCAAGGCTCGCGCATTAACCGCACAGAGGGCATCGCAGGACAAGTGGTCAAAACGAGCAAGCCGCTCATCGTCAACGACGCGGCGCACGACCCGCGCCACAAAGGTGTCACCGACAAGTTCACCACGCAATCGCTGCTAGCCGTGCCGCTTATCGCCAAGAACAACGTCATCGGCGTGCTAGAGGTTCTCAACAAACTAGACGGCACGTTCTTCGTGGACGCAGATGCTGAGCTGCTCACGACGTTTGCAGGGCAAGCCGCCGTCGCCATTGAAAACGCGCGCTTGTTCCGCATGACCGACTTGCAGCTTGCCCAGCGTGTGCGCGAGTTGGAAACGCTTGAGCGCATCGACACGGAGCTTAACCGCACGCTTGACCTGCAAGAGGTGGGCAACATTACCGTGCGCTCCGCCACACAAACGCTCAACGCGCAAGCCGGCGCGCTGGGTATCGTCACCAGCACACATCTTGAGATTGTCGGCATCATAGGCTATCAAGAAGAAGACTATCCGCCTAATGCGGACGGGCTGCGCTGGCCCCTAGACCAAGGCATCGTAGCGCGCGTGCTGCGCACACGTCAACCCGACCTTGTGACGGATGTTAGCATTGACCCTGACTACAAGCGTGGGCTGCGCAACAGCCTCAGCCAAATCACCGTGCCGATGTTCAGCGGCGATGATGTCAACGCCGTGCTAATTTTGGAGCGCAGCCAATCCCGCTTCACGCTGAACGACTGGGCATTTGCCCAGCGGTTGGCAGAACACGCTAGCATCGCCATCGCCAACGCTCAGCTTTACGCGGCGTTGACCCGCGCTAACAAGTCCAAGAGCGAATTCATGGGCTTTGCCGCGCACGAGCTGAAGAACCCGCTCGCCAGCGTCAAAGGCTACGCAGACGTGCTGCTCACGGGCATGACAGGCGAGCTAACCGAGCAGCAGCGCAACTTCATCGGCATCATCCACAGCAACGCTAACCGCATGCAGACTATCATCGACGACCTGAAAGCCAGCGCGCAGATGGACGCGGACGAGTTCCGCGTTGACCTTGCGCCGATGGACATCCGCCACGCCGTCATCGAAACGCTGCGCCCCTTCTCGCAGTTCATGAGCGAAAAAGGGCAGCAGCTGATTAACAACGTGCCTGACAACTTGCCGCTGGTGATGGGGGACGAAACGCGCCTCATTCAGGTGTTAACCAACCTTGTCAGCAACGCCCATAAATATAGCCCGCCCAACACCACCATTACCATTAGCGCAGAAGTGCGCAGCAACTACGTTGACCAGCAAGGCAAACGCCGCCCGCCCATGTTGGTTGTGGCTGTCAAAGACCAAGGTTTAGGCATCAGCAAGGAAGACCAAGCGCGCCTGTTCAAAGAGAAGTATTTCCGCAGCAGCAACAAAGTCGCTCTCGAACAGCCCGGCACCGGCTTGGGGATGATGCTCACGCAGGGGATTATGCTCAAGCACAACGGTGAGATTTGGTTCGAGAGCGAGCTGGGTAAGGGGTCGACGTTCTACATCTCGCTGCCACTTGCGCCGCAGGAAATGCAAACGCACATCGGTGAAGTGGCTTCAGATTAGCGCAGCAAGAGGGCGTTGCGCCCTCTTGTTTGTGACATGCGCCGCTTAGCTCAAGTGCGGCGTGAGCTTTTTGACAATTTCCGCCTTAGGCTTAAAGCCCGTAACGCGCTCGACGGGTTGTCCGCCCTTGAACAAAATCAGCGTGGGAATGCCCATGATGCCATATCGCATCAGCACGTCAGGGTTGGCATCGGCATCCAGCTTCGCCACGCGCATTTTGCCGTCATACTCTTTAGCAAGTTCTTCGACGATGGGCGCAATCATCTTACAAGGACCGCACCACTCCGCCCAAAAGTCGACCAAAACAGGTTTTTCAGAGTCTAGCACATTGCTTTGAAAATCGCCGCTGTTCACTTCAAAAGGCTTGGTTGCCATAGCTGCTCCTCAATCGGCTCAATAAACGGATTGCATGATAAGTGACGTGCTAAGCATCTGTTTTCTTACGCTAATCCTATAGGGCTGCCCTTAAAAAGCAAGCCTTTTCCGCATACAATGGAGAGTAAGCCTCAACGAAAGACACAATGCTATGAGCAGCGAACAAAACACCAACACACAAATGCCAGAGCTTACACGCCGTCAAGCGGACATTTTGTCGCTGATTATCCGCGTTTACAGCGAAAACGCCGAGCCAGTTAGCTCTAAGCTGCTTGTGGAACGGCACGGGCTGAACATTAGCTCGGCGACCGTGCGCAACGAGATGGCGCGCCTTGAAGAGATGGGCTTTATCACCGCGCCGCACACGTCGGCGGGGCGTATCCCCACCGCCATGGGCTACCGCTATTTCGTGCGCGGGCTGCTCAATCAACCGCACGTGCCACCGCCCGCAGAAGCAAGTCTAGGCATTCGCCTGAGCCAACCCCCCAGCAACCTCGAGCAGTGGCTAAGGCAGGCGGCGGGCGTGCTAGCGCGTTCAAGCGCAGCCGCATCGCTGGTGACAACGCTTAGCCCCGAGCAGAACCGCTTTAAGCATCTCGAACTCATCGCCATTCAAGGGCGACTGGTGCTGTTGGTGCTGGTTTTGCAGGGCGGCGTAGTGCAGCAGCGCATGATCAACCTGAGCGAGCCGCTGCCGCAGGAGCTGCTCAGCCAGACCGCCGACCGCCTCAACGCGCTATGTGCCAACAGCAGCGCGCCACAGCTGCGGCTCAAGCTGCGCACGCTCAACGAGCTTGAGCGTGAAATTGGCGAGTTTGTTGCCGATTTAATGGAGCGTGCTAGCAGCACACACACGGTCTATCAAGACGGGCTAAGCGAGCTGGTGCGCGCCTTTAACGACAGCGAGGGCGCAGAGCAAGCCATCCGCATCTATGAAGAGCCTACCTTCTTAGATTTCGTGGTACAGGAACTACAAGACCCAAGCCAAGAGGCGCACGTGCAGGTTATTATAGCCGGAGACGGTCGCTTTACCGAGCTTGACCAAGTGAGCATTGTGATTAGTCGCTACGGCGTAAAGGGGCAGATGAGCGGCACGTTGGGCGTGTTTGGTCCCACGCGCATCAACTATGACCGCGCCATTGGGGTGGTGCGCTATGTCGCGGGCGTGATGACCGAGACGCTTGCCGACCTGTATAACCCTGACAGCAGTGAGCAAAAAGAAGAAAGTGATTAGTCTTCTGTAAATGTTAACAAGATTCTATGATTTATCGACTAGACTAATGGCGCGATAGTCGCCACATAATTACTTTGGAGTGAGGCACGTATGAGCGAACAACCACACGCAGAGACCCCTATGACAGAAGAAAGCACTCCTTCCGAAAGCCAACCCAGCGACGAATTGGCACAGGCTCTCGCCCAAGCGCAAGCCAACCTTGACGGCTGGCAGCGCGCTCGCGCCGAGTTTGCCAACTACAAGAAGCGCGTGGAAAAAGAGATGCGTGAGGCAGAAGAGCGCGGCGCACTAGAAGCCATTGCGCACGCCCTGCCGATTATGGACGACTTCGCTCGTGCGCTGGATAACATCCCTGACGACTTAGCCGACCACCCTTGGGTAAGCGGCACAGCCCTCATCCTCAAGAAGTTTGACAAGCTGCTGGAAACGTACGCCGTGACCGTTATCGACCCAGTGGGACAGCCGTTTAACCCCCGCTTGCACGAAGCCATCGGCATGGATGAAGCCAGCGAGACCTACCCCAGTGGCACGGTGACCGCCACGATGCAAAAAGGCTATGTGAGCGGTGAGCGCGTGCTGCGCCCTGCGCTAGTGCGGGTTGCCAGTTAGTCCACAGTTTTCGGTTATTATTTTTAGCTATCATTTCAGGAGAAGCAAGACACATGGGACGTATTATCGGCATCGACTTAGGCACAACTAACTCTGTTGTGGCAGTCATTGAAGGCGGCGAGCCTGTCGTCATTCCCTCCGCAGAGGGCAGCAACCTTATTCCCTCTGTGGTGGCGATTAACAGCAAAACAGACGAGCGGCTGGTGGGGCGTGTGGCGCGCAATCAAGCCGTCGTCAACCCAGAAAACACCATTTTCTCGGTGAAACGCTTCATGGGGCGACGCTTTAAAGACAAAGAAGTACAGGATGCGATGGCACGCATGCCTTACCGCGTGAAAGAAGCTCCCAACGGCGACGTGCGCATTGAGATGGGCGGACGCGAATACAGCCCCCCGGAAATTAGCGCAATGATTTTGCAAAAGATTAAGGCAGATGCCGAAGCCTACTTGGGCGAGACCGTCGACCAAGCTGTGATTACCGTCCCTGCTTATTTTAACGACACACAGCGCAACGCCACCAAAGACGCGGGGCGCATCGCCGGCTTGGAAGTGCTGCGCATTATTAACGAGCCGACTGCGTCGTCGTTAGCGTATGGCTTGGGCGAGCGCAAAGACGGCATCGTCGCCGTGTATGACCTTGGCGGCGGCACGTTCGACATCACCATCTTGGAAATTGCCGATGGCGTATTTGAAGTCAAATCCACAAACGGCGACACCTACTTGGGCGGCGACAACTTCGACGAGCGCATCATCGACTGGCTTGCCAACGACTTCCAGAAGGAGACGGGCATCGACCTGCGTAAAGACCGCCAAGCTCTACAACGTCTGAAAGAAGCCGCTGAAAAAGCCAAAATCGAGCTGTCTAGCACGCTGAGCGCGGACATTAACCTGCCCTTTATCACCGCCGACGCTTCGGGTCCCAAGCACCTGAACGTCACGCTGACCCGCGCCAAGCTGGAAAGCCTTGTCGATGACCTCATCCAACGTTCGATTGAACCCTGCCGTAAGGCATTACAAGATGCCAAGCTCGAGACCAAGCAAATCGACACGGTGCTGCTGGTAGGTGGCATGACGCGCATGCCCGCCATCCAAGAAGCGGTCAAAAAGTTCTTCGGCAAAGAACCAACCAAAGGTGTCAACCCGGATGAGGTGGTCGCGCTGGGTGCAGCCATCCAAGCCGGCGTGCTAGGCGGCGATGTTAAGGACATTCTGCTGCTGGACGTAACGCCGCTCACGTTGAGCATTGAGACGTTGGGTGGAGTCGCTACGCCAATGATTGAGCGCAACACGACCATCCCGATTAGCAAGAGCCAAGTGTTCTCAACCGCCGCCGACAATCAAACCCGCGTTGAGATTCACATTCTGCAAGGCGAACGTCCGTTGGCGGCGGACAACAAATCGCTGGGCAAGTTCATCCTTGACGGCATTCCTCCTGCTCCACGCGGCATCCCACAAATTGAGGTGACGTTCGACATCGACGCAAACGGCATCCTCAACGTGCGCGCGGTCGACAAAGCCACCGGGCGCGACCAAAAAATCACCATTACCGCCAGCAGCGGCTTAAGCGATGCCGAAATTGATCGAATGGTCAAAGAAGCCGAGAAGTTCGCACAAGAGGACGCAAAGCGCAAAGAAGCCATCGAGGTAAAGAACCACGCGGAAACCGCCGTCTTCAACATGGAGAAGTTCCTGCGCGACTACGGCAACCGCCTGCCGGAAGATGCCAAAGCGGAGGCACAGAAGAAAATTGCTGCGGTCAACGAGGTGCGCACAGGCGACAACATCAGCGCAATTCAATCCGCCACAGAAGACCTCAACCAATTTATGCAAACGCTCGGTGCCAAACTCTACGAAAACACCGACGACGGCGCACAAGGCAACCCCAACGCCAAGCGCGAGGATGTTGAAGACGGCGAGTTCAGCGAAACCTAGAGCAGCGCATAGGGGGCGCAGCCACGCCTGCGACCCCACTTTTCCACCGTCCGCACACGAGCAAACGCACAAAAGGGACCCATGACACGCGATTACTACGAGATACTAGGCATTCAGCGCAACGCCAGCAAAGAAGAGGTTAAACGAGCATTTCGTCAGCTTGCGCGGCAATATCATCCGGACGTGAACAAGTCCGCCGACGCGGAAGCTAGGTTCAAAGAGATTAATGAAGCCTACGAGGTGTTGAGCGACGAAGAAAAGCGCGCCCGTTACGACCGCTTTGGGCATGCCGGTGTGTCTGGCAGCGCGGGTGGCTTTGGCGGTACGACAGGCTTTAGCGGCTTTGAAGACATTTTCGAGGACTTCTTCGGCAGCTTTATGGGCACACGCAGCAGCGGCAGCCGCCGCAACGTACGGCGTGGCAGTGATGTGCGCTTGGATGTTGAGCTAGATTTCATCGAAGCGGCGTTTGGCGTGGAGAAAGAGCTGGAGTACTACCGTCTTGAAACCTGCGAGGCGTGCAACGGCACGGGGGCAGAAAAAGGCAGCGCGCCGGTCACTTGCCCCGACTGTAACGGCACGGGGGAGGTGCGGCAAGTGCGGCAAACCTTCGTCGGGTCGATGATTCGCGTTGCCCCCTGCCCACGCTGTGGTGGCAAAGGCACGATTATCACCAACCCTTGCCAAAGCTGTGGCGGCAGCGGACGCAAACGCAGGCTCACCAAGTTCACCACCACCATTCCGGCTGGCTCTTACGACGGGCTACGCATTCAGATGCGCGGCGGCGGCGACGCGGGCGAGCAAGGCGCGCCCTACGGCGACCTGTACATCACGTTGCACGTTAAAGAGCATCCACTCTTTAAGCGGCGCGAGAATGACATCATCTATGACCTCAACATCAACGTCGCCCAAGCTGCCTTAGGCGACAAAGTGACCGTGCCAACTATCGACGGTGACGTTGAACTTGTCATCCCCAACGGCACACAGACCGGCAAGGTGTTCCGCTTAAAAGGCAAGGGCATCCCGCGCTTGCGCCCCGACGGCACAAACAGCGGTCGCGGTGACCAACTTGTCTACGTGCAAGTCGTCGTGCCGACTAAGCTCACCGACAAGCAACGGCAGCTTTTCGAGCAGCTTGCCGAAACGTTCGGCAAAGACCTGCATCACAACCAACAAGGGCGCGGCTTCTTCGAGCGCATGATGGACTTCATCAGTGGGGAAAACAACGCATGACACACTGGATTGAGATTGCGTTAGTGGCAGACGGCGAAGCGGCTGAAAGCATCGCGCAAGAGCTGCAGCCCTTTTGTCATCAAGGCATTGCCATTGAGCAAGCCGACCTTGAGGAGGGCAAATGGGACGACGGCGAAGCACCGCCCGCTACGCGCGTCATCGTGCGCGGCTATTTTCCCCAGAACAGCCAAGCCGAAGAGACGCGCCTGCAGATTGAGCGCGTCTTAGGCTATCTCAACATGATGTACCCCATGCCGACACCCACCTACCGTGTTGTTCACGAGGAAGATTGGGCGAACACATGGAAGGCGCACTATCAGCCGGTGCGCTTAGGCAAACGCCTGCTCATTCGTCCGCGCTGGATCGACGTAACGCCGGCTGCTGATGACCTCGTCATTGCACTAGACCCGGGCATGGCGTTCGGCACAGGCACACATCCCACCACACAGCTATGCCTTGAGGCGTTGGAAACGTTGGTCAAGACGGGGCAAGATGTGCTGGATTTGGGCTGTGGCAGCGGCATTTTAGCGATTGCGGCGGCAAAGCTGGGCGCGGGCAAGGTTGTTGCTGTCGACATTGACGACATTGCCGTGGCCGTAACGCTGGAAAACGCCGCTGAAAACGGGGTCGGCGAAAAAATTACCGCGTTTCAAGGCAGCTTGGAGTCGCTCATCACGTCGGCGCGCCGCTACGATTTGGTAGTGGTCAACATCCTCGCCAAAGTGATCATTCAGATGTGCGAGCAAGGGTTAGGGCAGCTGGTGCGCGGCGGCGGCAAAGCGATTTTCAGTGGGCTGATTGCCGAGCAGGCGGACGAAGTAGAGGCGGCACTGCGCGCCACCGGACTCGTGCCAATCGCACGCCGCCAAATCAGCGATTGGATGCTGGTAGAAGCCTATCGCCCCGTCTAGTCAAGCCACAGCGGCTTTTCTTGGGGTGCTTCCTCTGGCACAACGCACCCCATCGCTTCCAGCACGAAGACCCCCCACCCCACATGCTCTCGCTCATACTTAAGATAGCTGTGGCGCACTGCGGCAAGTTCGGCGGCAAGGCGCGGCGCATCCTGATGCGCGGGGTTGTCTTTAAGCCAACGCTGTACTGCGCGCCACTGCTGCGCGTAGTAGCTATCCCACGCGCCGCGCTCTAAGATGAGCATGTCGACAAGGTTCATCCCCAGCGCGTCAAACGCTGCCACGAGGTCAGCAAGGTCATAGAGCGCGCCAGCCTCCACGCCCAACGCCGTCAGCACGTCGGGGGGCGGCACGCGCTGCCAATAGCTCTGTCCCAACAGGATAAGCCCAGTCTGATTGTCTTTAAGGGCGGGCTGAAGCGTGCCGAGTAGCTCAGCAAGAGGAACGTCCCACGCGCCGACGTTCAAGCAGCTCACAATGTTGTACTGATGAAACTGTTGGGGATAGCCCAACACATCGCTGACGACAAAATGCACTTGCGACCAAACCTCTAAGTCGTTGGCGCGGGTTTGTGCTAGCTGAATGAGCGTGCTGCTCTCGTCTACACCTGTGCCTTTCAGCTCATAGTTGCGCGCCCACTGATTAAGCAGCTCACCGCCGCCACAGCCCAAGTCAAGCAAGCGTGTGCCAGCGTCCACTTCGCACACCCGCGCCAGCCACGCCAAATGGTCAGCAGACAGCGGGTTAGGCAAATATTGGTGCGCGGCGGCAATATCCGCAAACGAAAGGCTCATTATCGCTCCTATAGGCTGTTTGCCCTGATTTTAGCATAAAACCATCTCATGATGAGTTAATGGAAACACGCTATACTGAGAAGCGTTCACCTTTATCACTAGGAAAAAGTCACACGATGGCACATCTTCAAGGGCAAGAACGCTCACGCTATGTTCAATCGATGTTCGGGCGCATTGCCGAACGCTACAACCTCATGAACCGCGTCATGACCGCAGGGCAAGACATGCGCTGGCGACGTTTCGTCATCGAGAAGGCACAGCTACCCCCCAACGGCAAGCTGCTCGACCTTGCGACAGGGACGGGCGACATCGCGTTTGCGGCGCGCAGAGCTGCCCCGCAAGCACAGATTATCGGCGCGGACTTTGCCATTCCGATGATGCGCGTTGGGCAAAGGCTGCCGATGGGCGGCGACATCGCGTGGAATGCCGCTGACGCGCTCAATCTGCCCTATAAAGATGAGACGTTTGACGCTGTCGTGTCGGGATATTTGGTGCGCAACGTCATCGATATTCCGCGCAGCTTGCGCGAACAGATGCGCGTGCTAAAAACAGGCGGGCGCATCGTCATTCTCGACACAAGTCCCCCGCCAAATACCCTGCTGAAGCCGTTTATCTTGGCGTATTTGCGCTACGGCATTCCGTTGTTGGGGCGCATCATCGGGGGTAAAAGTGCTGCCGATGCCTACCAGTACTTGCCTGAGTCAACGCAAGCGTTCAAGACCCCGCAAGAGCTGGCGGCAATCATGCGTGAGGTTGGCTTTCATGACGTTGCCTATCAAACGTTTATGTTCGGCACAATGGCAGTGCATTGGGGTGTCAAGCCTTAGGCACGCCCCCTGCAAAACTACATTTCCGGCGAGCCTTTGTCCTTGTGGCGGTAGGTAATGCGACCCCGTGTCATATCATACGGGGTCATCTCCACTTTCACGCGGTCGCCTAGCAGGATACGAATGTAGTGCTTGCGCATTTTGCCCGACAAGTACGCCAGTAGGCGATGCCCGTTGTCTAGTTCAACCATAAATTGCGTGTTAGGCAGAGCTTCGACGATAACGCCTTCGAGTTCAATTTTTTCTTCTTGGTTTGCCATAGGACTCCTTCGTGCTAACGATAGCTAAACGGTTGTTATCATTGTAAACGAATAATCCGTTGCGGTAAATCCAGCAACGGTTATTCGTAGCGTCTCGGTTGTGAGTGGCAGCCCTCTAAGCAGGCTTAGAAGCTGCCGCGTGCCGCTGCTTTGCGCTGACGACGGCGCGAACGACGAATTGCCTTCTTCTTTTCGATGCGACGCAGCTCGCTTTTGGAAATGTGCCAGCGTTTGCGGCGCACAGTGCTTAGAATGCCGGCATTGGTGACACGCTTGCGAAAGCGGCGCAAGAGAGCCTCTTGCGATTCACCGGGTTTGAGTTTGACAGATGCCATACGTGTGTTTTGCCCTTATCTTTTTGCGAAACTCGAACGTGAGGAATAGTGTACCCCACGTTACGCGGATTCTCCACTGTCAGTCTTCGCGGCAACAGCAGCCTGTGCCTGCTGCTCCGCCCACTGCGCGAGTTCACCCTCGCTCACCTCTTTCAAGCTCAAGCCCAAACGTTGCTTGTCAGCCTCGATGGTGATAATGCGCGAAAGCACGCGCTGACCTTCGTACAGGAAGCGGCGCGGGTCGGTTTGCCCTTCCGGGAATTGGCTCACGTGCAGCAGGGCTTCGATGCCCGGGTCAATGCTGACGAATGCGCCAAACGCTTCGACCCGCGAGACCAAGCCTTCCACCAACTGCCCGATGTGGTAGCGTTCTTCGACAATCGCCCAAGGGTTCTCTTGCAAGCGTTTGAGGCTCAAGCCAATGCGCTTGCCGTTGTCATCAAGGTGCAGGATGTAGATGCGCACACGGTCGCCCACCTTGACCACTTCGGAAGGATGACGCACGCGATGCCACGCCAGCTCAGAAATGTGAATTAAGCCATCCGCGCCACCCAAGTCGACAAACGCGCCAAAATCACACAGACCGCTAACGACACCTTCGCGCACGTCGCCCTCTTTAAGCTCGCCGAGCAAAATCTCTTTGCGAGCGTTGCGGGTTTCGCGCTCGGCGTTGCGCTGGCTGAAAACCAAGCGGCGGCGTTTGCGATTGACCTCGATGACTTTGACCGTAATGTCCTTGCCAACAAGGCTCTCGAGGTAGCGCAAACGGTCTTCGTCGTTCAGGCTGCGCGACAGGTCAACGACATGGCTGGCAGGCACAAAGCCGCGCAAGTTGCCAAATGGCACAATCAAGCCGCCCTTGTTCGCCGCCGCAACGTGCGCCACATACGGCGCATCGGACTCTTGCAGCTGCTCGGCACGCTTCCAATCTTCGTTTTGGCGCGCTTGCGAAGCAGACAAAATCAAGCTGCCTTCCACGTCGTCCAAACGCATGACAATGACATCAATCGGCTCGTTCACCGTGAAGTCAGAGGGCTGCATGCCCATGCGTTCGATGTCTTGACGGCTAACCGTGCCGTCGTGCTTCCAGCCCACGTCTACGATAAGCCCGTGGTAGTCTACCGCTAGAATCGTGCCTGTGAGGATGTCGCCACGCTCCAGCTGATTGCCCGAGAGGCTCTCTTCCAGCATGGCGGCAAAGTCAAGGTCTCCCAACGCCGTATCTAAGTACATATCGGTCTGCATGTGTAAAAAGCTCCGTTAAATGGTGGTTTAGTCTTTGGGTGACAATCGTCGGCAAAGGGCGGTATCAGCCAACACCGCTTATCAGCACACCGTTGGGGTTTTTTCTGATAAAAATTGGCGAAAATCACGCAGCCAGAGCGCGAAACATCCCCCAAAAACGCGCAGATTATACTCAATACACCAACCTTTTGTCAACGCGGCATTCCGACACGTTTTTAGAGCCTACGGTTTGCACAATCCAAGCGATTGCTGCTACAATAGCGGCGGCGCACCCCATGAACAAACTCATCAGACCAAAGCGATGCCTATGAACACGTTCCGCGTGAAAGAACTCAACGCCTATGTGCGCGACCTACTGGAAAGCGATGGCGTGCTGCAAGACGTGTGGGTCACGGGTGAAATTTCGAACTTTAAGCGCGCCAACAGCGGCTACCTCTATTTCAGCTTAAAAGATGCCGAAGCACAGCTGCGCTGCGCCGCGTTTCGCCGCCTTAGCAATGGCGAGCAGCTGCGCGATGGGTTACAAGTGCAAGCGCGCGGCAGAGTGAGCTTGTACGAGGTGCGCGGCGAATATCAGCTTTATGTCGAAGAAGTGCAGCTGCTGAACAGCGCAGGCGATTTATACGTGCAGCTTGAAGCACTGAAGCAGCGGCTCGCCGCTGAGGGGCTGTTTGATGAGGCACGCAAACGCCCTTTGCCGCCCTTTCCGCGTCGAATTGGCGTGGTCACGTCACCGACTGCCGCCGCCTTTCAAGACGTGCAGAACGTGCTAAAGCGGCGATACCCGCTGGTAGAGCTGGTGCTAAGCCCCACGCTCGTGCAAGGCGCGGACGCGCCGCCGCGTATCGTGCGCGCCCTCGAACGCCTCTATGAGCGCGACGACCTTGACGCACTGCTGTTGTGTCGCGGCGGCGGCAGCAGCGAAGACTTGTGGTGTTTTAACGACGAGCGCATCGTGCGCACGCTGGCGCGCAGCCCCTTCCCTACCGTGAGCGCGGTCGGGCATGAGATTGACTTCACGTTGGTCGATTTTGTGGCGGACGTGCGCGCGCCTACGCCTAGCGCGGGCGCAGAGCTGCTCACGCCCAACGGCGCAGAGTTGCTCACGGACGTGCGCTATCTTGACAGCGCGTTGGACGAAAGCATCGCCGCGCTTTTTAGCCGTAAGCACGACGCGCTAGCGCGAAGCATGCGCTCGTTAGCACGGCTGTCGCCGATGCGCAGCCTACAAGACCAACGCCAGCGCGTCGACGATCTACAAGAGCGCGCCACGCGCCTGCTCTACGGGCGCATCAAACAAGCGCAAGAGCGCGTTGCCGCCCAGCGCAAAGCATTAGAAGCCGCCAACCCATTCAACTTGCTGTCGCGCGGCTATGCCATTGTGACGCGCACGCACGACAACGCACCTGTGACCTCACGCAAAGATGCCCCGGTCGGCACGGCGGTAAAAATTCGTTTACGCGGCGACACCCTTGCCGCGCGCATTGAGGAAGAAAGCACCAATGAACGATATAAACGCACTCTCCTTTGAGGATGCTTACAAGGCACTACAAGAGACGGTGGAGCAGCTGGAATCCGGCGAGTTGCCACTTAATGAGGCGATGACGCTTTATGAGCGCGGCAAGGCACTAGCGGCGCGCTGCCAGCAGCTGCTTACTGCCGCCGAGCTGCGCGTGCAGCAGCTCAACGAAACTTAGCATATTGCCCTCAGTCTCTTGTCCTTTTCTTGCATTAGGCAAGCCGAACAATAGCAAGACAGCGCATCTCTAAAACACAACGCACCTATTGTGTTTGATGAGGGCTTTTGTGGTTATAATTTGTTTAGATTGTTCAAGAAAGGGTTTCACAAACATGCCATATACCGCGTTGATTGCGCACAGGCGGCGCAAACGCAGCGGGTTTCGCCGCTGGCTCTTGGCGTTGTGGCGCGACACCTCTGCCCTCTGGCGCGAGTTCAACCGCCCTATTCTCATTTTCTTGCTGGTGACGATTGGCGGCGGCTTCGTCTACGGGGAGCTGCATGAATTCTCTGGACGCGAGCCGCTGGCACTCATCGACCGTCCCTACATCATGCTGCAGCTGATGATTTTGGAAACACCCTATGACGCGCCCGAAGAGTGGTATTTAATCATTTACTGGTATCTGCTGCCGTTCGTTGCCATTTTTATTTTAGGCGACGGCGTGGCGGAGTTTGTGCGTTTGTTCTTAAACCGTGATGAACGCAACGGATGGCGGGAGGCTTTAGTGAGTACCTATCGAAACCATGTGATTGTGTTTGGTGCTGGGCATGTCGGGCTGCGCGTCGTGCGCGTGCTAGCCGAGATGGACTTAGAAGTCGTCGTTCTTGACAACCAGCTGGACGAGGAGAAGAAGTTTGTGCTGGGCGAACTAGACGTGCCGATTATTCTAGGCGACGGGCGCAACCCCATCACGCTCGACAAAGCGGGCATCCGCTTCGCCGAAGCGTTCGTGGCGTGTACCGGTGATGACCATGTGAACCTTGAGACGATTATGCGCGTGCGCCAAATCCGCCCTGACATTCGCATTGTCGTGCGCGTGTGGGACGACATGCTCGGCGCGCAGATGCGCCAATTTATCAAAGTAGAGTCCGTATTAAGCTCTTCAGGCTTATCCGCACCGATCTTTGCGGGACTGGCGTTAGGCGTAGAGATGACCCAGTCTATCAACATAGACGGCGAGGATTTTAGCACGATTAAGCTGGTCGTCTCGGAACGATCGTTCATGGTCGGGCGCAGCGTGGGCGACCTGCAACGCGAGGAAAAAATGGACATCGTACTCATCGGTAATAACGGCATCACCACCGTACAGCCCCCCCACGATGTGATTGTGCAGGCAGGCGATACGGTGGTGATTTTCGCTAAGCACGAACGTTCGCTGGCAGTGGCTGCGCGCAACCACCAACCCAAAAAACGTTAGCCGCTGCTTTCCTGTTGGCTCTGTGCCACAATCTCGGCTTGGATGTTGTGTGGCACGCGCTCATAGTGCGAGAAGTGCATGGTGTAGATACCACGCCCACCTGTAATGCTGCGCAGCGTTGCGCCATAGCGCAGCATCTCCGCCAGCGGCACTTGCGCGTTGATGATGCTCTTATTGGCAACGCTGTCCATGCCCATGACGCGCCCGCGCCGCGTGTTGAGGTCACCCATCACGTCACCCATCAAGCTCTCTGGCACGGTGATTTTCACTTCCATAATTGGCTCGAGCAGCGATGGGTTGGCGGCAAGAAACGCCTCTTTGAACGCTTCGCGTCCGGCAATCTGGAAAGCGATGTCTTTGCTATCGACCGGGTGTTCCTTGCCATCGTATAGCACGACCTTCACGCCGCTGATGGGATAGCCCGCCAGCACGCCGCTCTCCAACACGCTGCGAATGCCCTTTTCGGTAGACTGCTGGAAGGGCTGGCTCACTACGCCGCCGACGATTTGTGATTCAAACTCAAATTCACCGTCAAACGGCATAATGCGAATGCTGACCTCACCGAATTGCCCCGCGCCGCCTGTTTGCTTCTTGTGGCGATAGGTGGCTTCTTTCATGCCGGTGATGGTCTCTTTGTACGGCACTTTGGGGATGCTCGTGTCAATGCCCACGCCCAGCATTTCGGCACGGTGCAGGGCAATGGCAATGTGAATTTCCCCCATGCCCTCAAGGATGGTTTGCTTGGTGGCGGGGTCTTGCCGCCAGCGCAGCGTCGGGTCAGCAGCGCACAAGCTAGTTAGCACCGTGCCGATTTTCGCGCTGTCTTGCTGCGTGCGCGGATGCACCGCCACCGTGTACAGCGGCTCGGGGAACTCCGGACGCACCAGCTCAAACGTCTTGTCTTTGTCGCCGATGGTGTCGCCCGTTTTGGTATTTTGTAGCTTGGCAACCACACCAATATCGCCGACATGCAGCCGCCGCACGGGGAACTGCTCCTTGCCACGCATCTCCATCACCGTGCCAAAGCGTTCTTCTTGGTCGCTGCTGTTGTTGTAGTTGCGGCTGTCAGACGACAAGAAACCGCTGAAAATGCGGAAATAGTTCAACGTGCCAACATACTTATCGGTCGTAGTCTTAAACACATAAGCAGCCAGCGGCGCGTCGTTGCTTTGCGGCGGCAGAAAGTACTCGCGCTTGTCGCTGCCCTTGCGATAGTAGCCCACGCGGCGCATGTTGGGCGCAGAAACATAGTTCACCATCGCCTCTAAAAACGGAACAATCCCGACGTTCGCCGTGCTAGACGCAACGAACACCGGCACCGTGCGCAGCAAGTGCGAGCGCGAGGCTTGACGCATGCCGTCACGCACTTCCTCGTAGCTTAGCTCACCTTCGTCGAAGTACTTTTGCATCAGCTCATCAGTGGCTTCGGCGGCGGCTTCTACCAGCGTCAAATGTGCCTCTTCGACCGCATCGACCATATCGGCAGGCAGTTCGCTGCGCTCTGCACCCGCGCCGTAGTAAGCCTTCTTGGTCAGCACGTTCGCCACGCCCTTAAAGTCGGCTTCTTTGCCAATGGGCAGCAGCACAGGCACAAACTTGTACTTGGGGAATGCCGCGCGCAGTTGCCCCAACACGCCATAAAAGTCGGCATTCTCTCTGTCCATCTTATTAACTACGACGATGATGGGTTGCTGGAACTCCAGCGCGTACTCCCAAACCAGTTCCGTTCCGACTTCTACGCCCGCCACTGCGTCAACGACGACCACGACCGCGTCCGCAACGCGAATGGCGTTTTTGACCTCGCCCACGAAGTCAGTAAAGCCGGGCGTATCCAGCACGTTGATTTTGTGGTCGCTAAACTCAAGCTGTATCAGCGACGTAGACAGCGAGATTTTGCGCGCTTTTTCCTCGTCGTCCCAATCAGAAACGGTCGTGCCGTCCTCTATACGCCCCATGCGGTTAATTGCCCCTGTGTTGAACAGCATGGCTTCGGTCAATGAGGTCTTGCCGCTGCCCTGATGCCCGACAAGGACAATGTTACGTATTTTATCGGTGGTATATTCCTTCATCGAAAGTGCCTCCATGTGTAAAAAGTCTATTTGGTAGTCACATAAACAGCGTAGGCTTAACGCACAATAACACAAGTTTAACACTGCTTAAGCAAAACGCAAAATACACGCCGCAGGGATAAAAAGATGATGTATGTCATTTCTTAGGGGGCTTTGATGCTAAAATGAGGAAAAGGGGTGAGAAAGGACGTGGCGATGAGTGCGGTGGAGAAAACGGCAAAAGTTTCTGTGACGGCGTATCTCGACAGCGATGCCGCCAGCGAGACCAAGCTCGAGTACGACTGGGGCAACGTGCTGGCGATGACCGGCGCGAGCTTTCAGCACAATGTCATTGTGGCAAACATCACGTCAGGGCTGCACAGCCAGCTGCGCAAACGCCCCTGCGTCACCACGCCTAGCGACATGCGCCTGTTCGTGCATAACCAGATGTATGCCTACCCCGACGTGATGGTCGTGTGCGGCACGCCAGAACTCGTGCGCGACAGAGGCGACACCCTGCTCAATCCCACCGTCATCGTCGAAGTGCTATCACCCACC
>CALIEB010000006.1 GCA_938022205.1 uncultured Anaerolineae bacterium
GGACGCGCCCAGAGATTGGTCATGCGAATAGAGACCAGCGTCATGACGAGCGCAAACGGCAGCACTAACGCTTGTAGGATAACCAGCTCGCCTGTGGGTTCTTGACCGGTGAACAAACCGATATTGACAAAGATGAAACCGCCAATGAGCAGCAGAAACGTGAGCAGAAACAGATAGTTTGCCCATTGACGGTTACGAGTGGCGAGCTGGCTGTTGATGACAATGCGCATGGCTTGTTTGTCCTCGTGTGCTAACAGCCGCTGGCGCGTTCTTGCAGGATGTAGTCAAACGTGCGCACATTGTCCGCTTCATTAAGCTCATCGTACTTGCCGTTGGGGTCTAGCGTGATGATGATGCGATTGGCTTCGTTGATGTAAGCCGAGGGAATGTTAAGTTTGGTCTCAAAGCCACGTGTCTCGCCGCCCGCAATTGGCGGAATGGTGATGAGCTGTGACGAAGTCACTTGCCCCGTGCGCACCGAGACGTTTTGGAACAGCACTTCGGTGGTGGGCGCAGCCCCGAACCCTTGATTGTAGACGTGCCAATTGATGGTCAAAACATCTTTACAGCGCAAATCAGCGAGGGCGGGCGTAAAGGTAATGCTGTTGGTCACGAACAAATTCACGTTGAGATATGTTTCGTTGCCGGTGCGCGGCACAAAGTACGAAACCGGACCTGTGGCGATGAGTTCGGCGCAAATGCTGTCGCCAAAGCGCACGGTGGGCAAAATTTTCCACGCTTGTGGCGCGCCGTATGCTACGCCGATGACGGCTTTTTCAAGGTCACCGGGGGCGGGCTTCATGCAGTGTGTCACCGGAATTTTGAAGACACCAGGCTGCCCACCCGGTGCTTCGTAATTACCGTTGGCAAAAACGTGATACTTCGTGCCGCGAATTTCAAACGACGGAATCGACGTGGGTACGTCGGCAATGTTGCTGAACGTGCCGGGCGCATAGGGACCGTATTCAACGCGGCAGTGAACGGTAAAGCCGTCGTTGCGCGTATACAGCAGGTCATCAGGGTCATAGCTCAAGCCTGGACATTCCTCGTAAGGTCTCATCAGGTTGAGCGACACTTGCGCCGGGTCACCAACGATTTGTACGCCTACAGGTGCAAGCCCACCGCTGGCTGCTGCTGAGCCTTCAAACGTGCGCCCGTCGGCTTGGTCGAACTCGATACTGATGCGGGCAATGCCGTTCATGTTGATGTTGACGGGCGCAGAACCGTCGGCGGGACCGAAAATTGCCGCCGACGCGAGGTTGCCCACGTCGAACGTGCTGCTCGGTGTCCAGCCCCAGTAAGTCAGCACGGACGTGCCGGAAGCATCGGCGCGAAAACGGAAGTCCACAGGCAGGTAAAAGCCCACCCAGAGGATTTTGCTAGAGGTGACAAGCGGCTGCGAGAGCGGCACGCGCACCACGCCGGTGGTGTTGATGCTGACAGTTTCACGGCGCAGCAGCACGGCATCTTGTGGCGAGCCGCCGTTGGGGTCTTCGTAGATAACCAGTGTGACAGGCTGCCCTAGCACGGGGCTGACGACGGAAAATCTCACGGCATCAATAGTGATGGGGTAGCTGATGGGCAGCGCGCTTAAGTCAAAGCCGTTTATCACGAGCGCAGGCTCATCTTTGACGAACCACGTGGTGCTGGTGTCACCGCTGTTGATGCTTAGCACGGTGCTGCCTGCGTTGACAGTGACGAGCGAGAGTAAAAGTGCTGCCGCGCTGAGTAGGAGCAAGCGTGCGCGGGAGAGAATGTTGAAACGGTTCATAGGTCTCGTCCTAGATGTCTATCGTGATGAATCCTTGTGGCGTATTGTAGGGTGATTTAGGGGGTAGGTCAAGTTGAGTTGACTTGAAACTAGTGATATGCGCTGCGTGGGATTATAATCGGGCGCGTTTGCGTGTGAACTAGCTGGTAAGGAGCAGCACGATGCAAGAGTTGTTATTGGTTGGCGTTATTTTGGCGTTGGCGATGGGGGCATATTGGGCGATGGTGCTGTTTCCGCGCCAGCGCGACTTTCAAAAGCGGCAGCTCATGGCGCGTGAGCTGGTGGAAGGAGATGAGATTATCACATTTGGCGGCATTATTGGCAAGGTGCGCAGCATTGATGCCAAGATGGGCATTGCGGAAGTTGAAATTGCCGACGGGGTGCGCGTGCGGCTTGTGATTGCTGCGATGGTGCAGCGTTACGACCCCGAAGAAATCGCTCGTAATGCTCAGATGGGCTTGCGGCAAGACGACTGATTACCACAACAAGAGGGAGACCATGACAAACCATTGGCGATGGCTTATTTTCATCGTAGGGCTGACGCTGTTTGCGGCGTATGTGGCGTTGCCCGCTGATATGAAGGGCGTAACGCCCGATGACCCTATTTGCGCGCGCTTTGCTGAAGACCAGACGATTGACACGCGCGGCGTGCGTTGTGATGAACACATCCGCTTTGACTTCAACAATGACTTTCGTCCTGAGGTGGACATCGCTATCACACAAAGTCTAGGGCTGGACCTGGTGGGCGGGCTGCGCGTCTTGTTAGAGGCGGATATTCCTGACGTAACCGCTGAGCAGATGCGTGAAACTGCCAACAACATCAGCCGCCGCGTCAACGGCTTAGGCTTGACAGAGGCAACGGTACAGACGCAAGGTGCAAACCGCGTGCTGGTCGAGCTGCCCGGCGTGCGCGACCGCGACGTTGCCATCCGCACAATTCAGCAAACTGCCCTGCTCGAGTTTGTCGATTTTTCGGGCTTAGGCGGGCAAGCGTTAGACTTCGAAGGGCGGCGGATTTTAACGACCGAGCAGCTGCGTTTGCAAGGACTGCGCAGCACGCCCGACGAGACGCTGGTGGGGCGGCTGCGTAACCCGTTGACCAACGAGCCGTTTAAGACCGTGATGACGGGCGCGGGACTGGCGCGTGCCAGCGCGCAGTTTGGCGCAACCAACCAAGCCGGCTTGCCTGAGTGGTTCATTCAGTTCGAAGTGAAGCCAGAATTTGTGGAGACGTTTGCCACCTTCACGGGGGCTAGCATCGGTCAGCCAATGGCAATCGTGCTGGACGGCGAGGTGCTGTCTGCGCCGACCATTCAAGCGCAACTGAGCGACGGCGGCATTATCACCGGCAACTTTAACGAGGAATCTGCTACGCGGCTTGCCTTGCAACTGCAGTCCGGCGCGCTGCCCGTTCCGCTTAAGGTGGTGGCTGCTGACGAGGTTGGCGCGACACTTGGGCAAGAATCCGTAGCGCGCAGCGTGCGAGCGGGCAGCGTGGGCGTTTTGGTTGTGCTGACCTTTATGGTGGTTTACTATCGTGTGCCGGGCATCAGCGCGAGCTTGGCGTTGATTGTCTTCATCGTGCTTAACCTTGCGCTGTTTAAGCTCATTCCGATTACGCTAACATTGCCTGCTATCACCGGCTTCCTGATTTCAATTGGCACGGCGGTGGACGGCAACATCCTCATCTTTGAGCGCATCAAAGAGGAGCTGCGCGCAGGTAAGGCGTTGGATGCGTCGCTGCTGGCAGGGTTTGACCGCGCTTGGACTTCTATCCGCGACTCCAACATCTCAACCATTATCATTTGCGGCATCTTGTTCCTGTTTGGGCAAACGCCCGGTGCCAGCATCGTGAGCGGGTTTGCGCTGACGCTGGCGTTAGGGCTGGTGCTTAACTTGTTCACGGCGGTTTTGGTGACGCGCACGTTTTTGTATGTGCTGGTGCAGCTTTTGCGCGCGACGCTGCAGCGTCGTCTTTGGCTTCTTGGCGTTTAGGGGATGAACGACATGGACAACAACACGCTTTTGATACTCTTTGCGTTGGGGCTTGGGCTGGCGATTCTGGGGTATGGCGTTGCGACACGCCGTCGCGTGAGCTTCTTTGAGCTAGTGCAAAATCGCCGCCTTTTCTTTTGGATTTCTGCGTCGGTCATTGTGCCCGGGCTGTTTATCATGGGGTATTCCACTGTGACGACGGGCGCGCCGTTTCGCTTAAGCATTGACTTTGTTGGCGGCAGCATCTATGAGCTGACGTTTACCGAAGACGGCGCGAACGAGAGCAACATCCGCCAAGTTTTCGCCGCAGCGGGCGACGAGAACATCATCATCCAGCGGCTTGGTGGGGCAAACAGCCGCCGTTGGTCAGTTCGCGGCACGTTCCAAGATAGCGAAACGATTGAGACGATTTTACGCAATCTAGAAGCTCTCGCGCCTGTTGACCGCGACAGCTTCCAGCAGCAAGCGGTTTCGCCGACCATTGGGCAGGAAGTGTCACGAGCGGCACTGGCGGCGGTTGCAGTGGCGGGCTTGGTGGTGACGGGCTTTATCGTGTTGGCGTTTCGCCAAGTGCCGCATGCGCTGCGCTATGGCGTGTGCGCGGTGCTGGCGATGGTGCATGACGTGTTGGTGGTGATGGGCGTAACATCGCTCTTGGGGCTGTTGCTGGGCTGGGAAGTGGACGCGCTGTTCCTCACGGCAGTGTTAACGGTTGTCGGCTTCTCGGTGCAAGACAGCATCGTCATTTTCGATCGTATCCGCGAAAATATCCCCACGCACATTGGCGAACCGTATGAGACGATTGTCAATCGCAGCGTGTGGGAAACCATCCATCGCTCGCTGGCGACGCAGCTTAACGCCTTCTTTATCATGGTGGCAATTATGCTCTTCGGCGGCGAGACCATCCGCCAGTTTATCTTTATTCTGTTTATCGGGCTGTTGACGGGCAGCTACTCGTCCTTGTTCACAGCGGTGCCGCTGTTGGTGGCATGGCAAAAAGGTGAGCTGCCGTTTGTGAAGGGAGACACGCGCCCCGAACGGGCGGAAGCTGCCGCCTAATTGTCTTCGGCGGGCGGGCGGTGAAGGGGCAGGGTGATGTGAAACTCTGACCCTACCCCTTCTTGGCTTTCAAGCCAAATACGCCCGCCGTGCGCTTCGACAATGTGCTTGCAAATCGCCAACCCCAAGCCCGTGCCGCGCTCGATGTTCTCGGTTGTTGGCACGCGATAGAACTTCTGGAACATGTTCTTTTGGTGTTCTTTGGCGATGCCGTAGCCGGTATCAGCAACGGTGAGCTGCACAAAGTCATCGCCGTTGTCCTCGAGCGGCTGCATACGCACATGGATGCTGCCTTTGGGACGATTGTACTTGATAGCGTTCGTTAGCAAGTTCAGGATGACCTGCTTGGTTTTGCTGCGGTCAATGCGCACGATAGGGTTGACATCGTCAACGTAGATGTTGATGTGTTTTTGGTTGGCTTGCGGTTGCACAATTTCGACACTTTCCGCCACCAATGGGTACAGCTCGCACGGTGCCACGTTAATCGAGATGCGCCCTGATTCTAAGCGGGCGATGTCGAGAAAGTCGCTGGTAAGGTCAATCAACCGTTCGGTTTCGTTACGCATGGTCGTGATGACATCAGCGCGCTTGGACTCCGGCAAGTTAGGATGCTGTAGCAAAATCGTGCTGGCTTTGAGTGCTGAAAGCGGCGTGCGCAGCTCGTGTACCATCTCAGCGATGAAGTCGCTTTGCTGAAAGAGGCGCGCGTTTTCGATAGCAATAGCTGCTTGGCTGGCAAGCGTTTGCAGCGTCATAATGTCTTCGTCGGTAAAGCTGAGATTGCTGCGCTTGTTGACCGCTTGGACGACCCCAATGACGCGCTGGTGTGTGCGCATCGGCACGCCGAGCAGGTTGCGTGTCTCAAAGCTAATGCGATGGTCTACGCCTTGAAAGTGACCGCTGGTCTGGCGGGCATTTTCGATGACACGCGGCTCGCCGTGCGTGACAATCCATCCCGCGATGCTGCCTTCCAGCGGCACGATAATCTCTTCCATCTCGCTGAAGTTGATATTGGTGGACATGGCGAAGCGCAATTGCCCACTGGCTTCGTCTAGCAGCAAAATAGCGGCGGCTTCGGTGTTAATCAACTCTTTAGCAGCCGAGACAATCTTGCGCAGCAGCGCAGTCAAATCGTACGTTGCCGTCAGCTGCTGGCTGATTTCGATGATGCGCTTGTAGTGTGCGATGAGCGTTTGATAGTCCATAAGCGGCTCTAACTCGTCATAGCTGCTAAGATAGCGGGCAAGACTACGGCGACATCTTCACGAATGACCACATGCGCAGCACTGTCAAAATCCGTCTGCTGTAAGTTGATAAGAACCACCTTTGCGCCACAACGTTTAGCAAGCCAAGGCAGCTGGCTTGCGGGTTCGACCTCTAGCGATGAGCCAATGACCAGCATCAGGTCGCAGGCACGGGTTGCTTGCTGCGCGGCTTGCAGCGGCTTGTAGGGCAGCTGTTCACCGAACAGAATGACGTTGGGCTTTATCACGCCACCACAGCGCACACAGGTGGGTATCACGTCTGTTTCTAAAAAGGCGTTCATGACTTGTTCGCCGTCGTAAGTCTGAAAGCACTGAATGCACGTGGCTTCGCGCATATGACCGTGTAGCTCATGCACGATTTGATTACCGGCGCGAGTGTGCAACATGTCAATATTTTGCGTGATAACCGCCTTGAGTTTGCCGCGTCGTTCCAGCTCAGCCAGCGCAAGGTGGGCAGGATTGGGTTGTGCGGCAAGAATGACGTGTGCTAACCCGCGTACCCAATCGTAAAAGGCACGCGGGTTCTGGCGAAAGCCGAAGATGCTTGCCACGCTCATAGGGTCGGCATGCTCCCACAGCCCAGAATTTGGGCTGCGGAAGTCCGGGATGCCCGACGGCGTGCTAATGCCTGCCCCTGTGAAGGCGACGACATGTTGGGCTTCGTCTAGCCAGTGTGCGACGGTTTTGATGTCTTGTTCGTTCGTCATGGTCGCTGGGTGTAACGACTAGTTGCCGATTTGGCGAATGCGCGTTTTGAGCGATTCCGCTAGTTTTTTGAGCTGTCCTGCCACGATGCTGTTGGGCTGCAGCAACACAATGGGGGACTTTGCTTCAATCGCTTGGAAGGCAAGCTCGGGAGCTGCCGAGATAATGGCTTTAATCTCACGCCCTAGTGTGTGTTCCACCTCTTGCCACGAGGTTTGGATGCTGGACGGCGCACGGCTAAGAATGACGATGCTGGTGCGGCTGCCATGCCCCTCTTCGTCCATCACCTTTAGCAGGTCGCGCGCGCTAATTAACGACAGCGCGTTAGGTTCAACGACCAACAGCAGCTTATCTATCTCGCTCAGCAAGCGCACGTTTAACGTGTTATAGCCGCTGCCCAAGTCGATGACGCTGGGCTTAGCGATAAAACGCAGCTGGTTGATGATGGCAGCGGCAGCTTCCTCGTTGAAGCGCGCCAGTGACTCGCGTGGGTTGGTTGAACTGGTTAGGGCGCGCAAGCCGCTGGCGTGTGTGGCTAGCGAGTTTTCCACGTTCTTGGTGGTAATGTCGCTGAGCTGCGCGGTCATCAGGCGGTACATGCTCTGGGTGCGAATAAGCCCAAGCATGACAGCAAGCCCGCTTTGTCCGGGGCGAAAGTCCGCGACAACGGGGTTCTCGCCCATTTCCATGAGCGCGGCAGCAATGTTAACGGCGATAGTTGTCGTGCCGACCCCACCCTTAGACCCGATTACGCCGATGGTGGTGTTGCGTTGCCCGCCGCTAGACGGCATTGGCTCTTGCTTGGCGGCACTGCGCTGCAAGATGGCTTTTACGCGCGACGCTAGCTCTTGCGGATGGGTCGGTTTGGTCAGATAGTCATCTGCACCTGCCTCAAAGCCTTTGATCTTGTCATCAATGAGCGTTTTGGCGGTGAACATGATGATAGGAATTTTTTGTGTAGCGGCATTAGCGCGTAAGCGGCGACATACCTCTAAGCCGTTCATATCCGGCATCATCACGTCGAGGATGATGAGGTTGGGGGACTCGGCTTCGGCTTTAGCAAGAGCCTGACTGCCCGAGTGCGCAGCAGACACCTCGTAGCCGTTGCGAGAGAGCATCAGCCCGATGAGCTTCAGGCTATCCACATCGTCGTCAACAATAAGGATTTTTTCAGGCATCTAACACCCACTTCCCTTCAGTATAATAAGCAGAAGTCTAGCATGATTTATAAGGGTTCGCAAGCGAATCCGTGTGCTGTTTGCCGTATGTTTGTCACCGAATATGCGGATTTGTGCTAGAATAGTGGTTGTGCCGTTGATTATGTATGCGAGATGAAACTGATGTCAACCAATCTTATTACGAGTTTATCACGCGATGTGCTGCGTTTCATTGCGCAAAAGCCGCAGTTTGAAGAAGCCTGCCAGCATTTTTTGCGCCAAGCCGTTCACGTTGTCCAAGCGCGTGCAGGGCTGTATTATGTGTTTGAGCAACCGCATTACGTAGCACGCTATGGCTTGCAGGACGAAGAGTTGCCCAGCTATGAGGCGTGCTACGCGTTAGCGGAATCGTTCACGCCGGAGATACATGTCTCTACACAAGTGCCTGTGCCGTTGGATGCTTGGGCGGCGATGTGCATTGTGACCCCTTTGCGGACGCGCCAGCGTGTTATCGCCCTGCTGATGCTCTTCTTTGACGAGGCAGCTGACGTGAGTGAAGAGAATACCAGCACTTTAGGTGCGATTGTCGACGGTTTCGCCATTGTCACCGATATGGCACAAGTTGCGGCGCGCCATCGCACTTTAATGGACAACCAAAACGAGTTTGTGCGCATCGTCTCGCATGATTTGCGCTCACCGCTTACGTCTATTCAAGGGTTTGCCAGCATGATGAGCGCGGCGGGTGACCTCAACGAAAAGCAGGCACATTTTGTGGAAAAAATTCTCTCAGGCGTGAGCCAGATGACCTCATTGGTTGACAACATTCAAGACGCTGGGCGTTATGACCCTGAAACGGGCTTCTATGAGATGGAGCTGGGGCTAACGGACGTAATGGACATTATCAATCGTATCGTGCGCAACCATATTTTGCCCGCTGAGAAAAGCGATTTGACGCTAGTGGTCAAAGCGAGCGATGACTTGCCGATTATTCAGGCGGACGCGCACATGCTAGAACGCGCCTTGCTCAACCTTGTCGACAACGCAATTAAGTACACGCCTAACGGCGGACACATTGAAGTTAGCGCGGAAGTCGTACAGAACATGCTGCGCATTGCTGTCAAGGACAATGGCTTAGGCATTAGCCCCGAAAACATGCGCCAGCTGTTTCAACGCCATTTTCGCATTCGTCGTCCCGAACATAAGAAGGTGAAAGGCAGCGGGCTAGGCTTGTTTATTGTGCGCAGCGTGGCACGTCAGCACGGTGGCGATGCATTTGTCGAGAGTGTCGAGGGGCAAGGCAGCACTTTTGGCATTATCATCCCGCTTAGCCAGGCACAAGATTAACTTTTGGCGTATTTTTGACCGTGTTATAGAACGAAAAATTGACAAAAGCCCCGCTTGGCGGGGCGTTGCTATTTGGGTGGAAATGACAATGGCGATTGTACTGCTTTCAGATTTGGTTGTTTCGCAAATTGCGGCAGGTGAAGTGGTCGAACGTCCCGCGTCGGTGGTGAAAGAACTGCTAGAGAACGCGCTGGATGCCAACGCAAAGCACATCTACATAGAGATTGAAGAGGGCGGTCGCAAGCTCATACGGGTGAGTGATGACGGCACTGGCATTCCTGCGGACGAGGTGCCGCTAGCGGTGATGCGCCATGCCACGAGCAAACTGCGCCAAGCAGAGGATTTGTACGCTATTCGCACGTTGGGCTTTCGTGGGGAGGCACTTGCCAGCATTGCCGCTGTCAGTAGCCTCACCCTTGTTAGCCGTCATCGTCAGGAAAAGATGGGCGTAGAGCTGCACATGCAAGGTGGTGAAGTGCTGCGCCAGCGCGCAGTGGGCGTTCCCGTCGGCACGGTTGTCAGCGTGGAGAACTTATTTTACAACACGCCCGCGCGCCTCAAGTTCTTAAAGGCGGAGAACACGGAACGCCGCCACATTCAAAACCTTGTGGGGGATTACGCGATGGCTTACCCGCAGGTGCGCTTTGTGTTGGTACAGGATGGGCGTGAAGTCTTCCGCTCGACGGGCAGTGGCGCATTGGAGGATGTTGTCGTCAAAGTGTTTGGCTTGGAGACATTTCGACAAATG
Organism: uncultured Anaerolineae bacterium; assembly: GCA_938022205.1. Taxonomy (GTDB): domain Bacteria; phylum Chloroflexota; class Anaerolineae; order Aggregatilineales; family Phototrophicaceae; genus JANWYT01. The sequence goes on from CALIEB010000006.1 coordinate 10,045, forward strand.
TTGCCTGTGTATAGCGAGGATGTGCTGCGCTCGAGAGATGGCAGCGTGCGTTTGCGTGGCTTTGTGTCTACGCCTACGCTACATCGCAGCGACCGCTCACGGGTCGTGTTGTTCGTTAATGGGCGCGTGGTGCAAGATAGTGGACTGGCTCACGCGGTGACGCAAGCCTACCACATGCTGCTCGAGCGTGGGCGTTATCCTTATGCGGTGCTTTTGCTGGACGTGCCGCCTGACTTCGTTGACGTGAACGTGCATCCGACAAAGGCAGAGGTGCGCTTTCAGGATAACAGCGCGGTGTTTGCAGTGGTTCAGCGCACGCTGCGCTCGGCGTTGCTGCAAACGACGCACGAAACAGATAACGCGCCCTCTTTACCTACATCAGTTGTGCCGACTGCGACACAAGCCACGCTGGGTTGGGTGCTAGACACATCTGGCACAGCGCGCGCAAGGCGACGCGAACTGCTCCACGAACGTGAAGAAGACCTTGCCGCCATTCCTGAAGGCGTGGGCAAACCGGCTAAGCCACGCACGCTGCCGCCGTTGCGTGTGGTAGGGCAAGTAGGCGGCACATATATCGTCGCGGAGGGTCCCTCTGGCGTGTACTTGATTGACCAGCACAGCGCACACGAGGCGGTCATTTACGACGAGTTGAACGATTACTTACAGCGCGAGCAACCTATTCCTTTGCATGAGGATGTGGGTGCCACGGTCGAGGTGCGCGCTGTGCAGGCGCGTGTGCTAGAAGCGATTTTGCCCGCGCTGGCGCGTTTTGGCGTGGTCCTTGAGCTTTTCGGCAGCGCAACAGTGTTGGTGCGGGCGGTTGCCCAGTGCGTGCCGTTGGAGCGCGCTAGTGACGTGGTGACGCGCTTGCTGCTGCTGTTGGAGAAGCATGTTGATGTGCAAACGGCTGCTTTACAAGCCATTAGCACGACGGCGGCAGTGCGCATTGGGCAGCGGCTTACACACGATGAAATGCAAGAGCTGGTGCGCAAGTTGGAACGCTGTGTGACCCCACTGCAAAGCCCTTCTGGTCGCCCGACGCTGCTGCACATGAGCGCGGAGCAGCTCTCGCAGGAGTTCAAACGCCGCAGCTAACGACTTTGCCATTGGAAGGTGCGCCACGTGCCTACGCCGCCAACGTAGTTGTACACGCCTTGCGCGTCCGCCTGTGCGACGCTGACGCGCCACTGCATGCGATGCGTTTGCCCGTCGCTGGGGATGAGCGTTTCGGGCAAGGTAAGCGACGTTTGCCGCGTGACGTTTAGCCATTGGCTGTTGTTGGTCAAGTCCTGTAACTCAATGAGATAGACTTGACGTTCGGGTAACACGCCGACGCTTGCCCACTGCAGCGTGAAGGCGATGGCTGGCACGATTGCGCCATCGGGCGGAAACACCAAGCGCGACGGCGCAAAAGTTGGCGTAGGGGTGGCGGTTTCGCGCCCCGTAAACGTGGCAGTAGGGATAGGCGTGGGCGTAGGCAGCGGCACGTTGATGCACTGTCCTTCGCGGATGATAGGGCTGCAGTTAGGTCCCCCGCTGTATTGGTCAAAACGGCAGCCGAACCAGTTTAAGTTTTGATTGAGCTGGCTGAGAATTTCAAGCGTGGTGTTGTACTCGTCGGCGATGCCTACGATGGTTTCGCCGGCGCGCACGCTGTGGCAACCAGCGTTTGCGCCTTGCGGCAGTGTGCTGTTGCCGACGCGCTCGCCTAGCCCCAAATTTGCGTCAGAGGTTTGCGTGAGTTCGATGCCAACGGGGATAGGCGTTGGCGTTCGGCGCGGAATGAGCAGCTCGCTGCCCGGTGGTGGCAGAACGTCCGCGCTGCGCAGGTTGTTCAGACGCACCACCTCAGCGATGACGGCTTGGTCGAAGGGCGGATACCCCCAAGGCTGCAGCTGTAGGATATAGCCTAAGGTATCGTTAGGCTGGATGACATGCACGTAAGGTCCCGGCGTTTCGGTGGGTGCGGGGGGCATAGTGGGCTGAACGGGCGGCAGCGGTGTGTCGCTTTGCACGATAACGGGCGCGATTGTGTCGGTGGGTGCGGGCATATTTGTGCTGGTGGTGGTCAGCGTTGGCAAAGGCGTTGGCGTTTCGCTCACGAGTAGCTCGGCAGTTGGCGTGATGAGCGGCTGAGGTGCGTTGATGTTGCACGCGCTCATGACCACTACCAGCAGCGTTCCGATGGACACGTTGCGAAAAATCTTCATGACCTTACTCCGTCGCGCCTTGCCAGAAAAACGTGCGCGGCTGTGTGGGGTGGCTGCGTTCTTCAGGCGTATTTTGGTTAATAATACTCACTTGCCAGCGGTATTCAAAGCGGCGATTCTCTTTGCCGCGCCACTCCAGCGGCACGAGAAACACGATGTCCGTTGTGAGGGCAACGTGCCGCTCACCAGTGGTCACGTTCTCAAGGTCGACGCGGTAGCTTTCGTTTTGGCGCAGCGTTGCCGACGGAATCCAGCGCAGTGCGATGAGTTCGTTCGCGTTGAAGAACTGGCGGTCATTGGGGCTAATCACGCTCGGCATGTTAAACGTTGCGGTGGGCGTGGGCGTGGCGGTGGCGTTGGGGTCAGGCGTGGGCGAAAGGGTTGGCGTGGGTGTAGGGGCTGGCACGCGCAGCATTTGCCCCGCAAATAGCTGCACGATGCATTCAGGACCGCCGAAGCGTTCGCCGAACTCGCAGCGCGCAAAGTCAACTTCTGGGTTTAGCTCGGACAACACTTTGGCATTGGCGTTATAGGCAATGGCGACCGTGATGATGTTTTCCCCCGGCGCGACACGATGCCACATCACCCCTGCCGGCAGCGTGGCGGTAGCGGTCGGCGCGAACGGGTCAATCGACATGTCGAGCGCAAGCGGGTTGCTGCTGGCGAGCTGCAACCGGTTATCTCTGCGCGCTTCTTGTGTTGCAGTAGGTTTGGCGTTCGGGTCAGGCGTGGGCGTGGGCCATGGGATGGTGATTTCCTGCCCGACACGCACTTGCCCCGCGTCTTTGATGTTGTTGAGCGCAAGCACGGTCGGTAGCACGTCGAGGCTGCGATGCCCACAGTTTGTAATCGCGCCAATCAATGAGCCACCGGCAACAATACGCTGCACGCACGGCGCAGGCGTGGGCGTAATGGTCGGCGTGTCAGTGGGTGCGGGGGTGAAGGTGTGTGTGGCGGTTGGCGGACCCTCAGTCACTGTGGCGAAAGGTACAAGCATGGCTTGGGTGAATGTCGGGACAGAGGGCGCACTGGATTGCGGGTCTGCGATGAGTGCCTCACGGTTGAGCCATGCAACAAAGACGAGGCTGGCGATGATGCCCAATGTTACGGCAGTGCTGATGATTAAACCAACGCGGGCGCGCCCTGCCAGCGTGTTTTCGAGCAAATCGGTCTCACCATAACCAAAATCGTAGTCAGGCTTGGGCTGTGTGCTGGCGCGCGTGTGCGTGACTGCGACTTGCGCAAGCGACGCGCCACACGTCACGCAAATCGCTGCTTGTGGGTGATTAGCCGTTTTGCAAATTGGGCAAATTTTGAATCCGTCTGCCATGCTTTCCTCGTTCTTGGTCGACACATAGAGTAATTTAGTACACTGTGTCGCAAAACTCTATAACGATTTTCGTGAGTCTGCTCTACAGTTTGGCGGGCGTTTTTAGGTAAAGTAATGTCATCTTAGTGAAACCTTTCACAACACCGAGAGGCAAACCATCATGAAAAAACGACAGGTCTTAACGCATTTATATCCCCAGCACAACCCACTTCTTGCGTCTTCCCTCGCAGTACGAGTATCCCTCGCGGTCGTATCCGCTTAAGCTCAACAGCAGCCTCACGCTTGGTCTTGTATTGGCTTCAGCTCGGATGGGCTGAAGAGTAGAGTACTCTTGTCAAATTTGTAAGGGAGTTCCTGATGAACGACAATTCAGTTGTCATTCTTGGCAATGTCACCCCAGAATACGCCGAAATCCTCACTCCTGAGGCGGTGGCGTTTGTGGCGACCTTGATGAGGGAGTTTGGCACACGCCGCGAGGAGCTGTTAGCGCGCCGTAAGGAGCGGCAGGCACGGCTTGACGCGGGCGAGATGCCGAACTTTTTGGCAGAGACGCAGCACATCCGCGAGGCGGCATGGCAGGTGGTTGCGCCGCACCCAGCCTTAACAGACCGCCGCGTTGAGATCACGGGTCCTACCGATCGCAAGATGGTGATTAACGCCCTCAACAGTGGTGCGAAGGTCTTCATGGCGGATTTTGAGGACGCAAACGCCCCCTCATGGGACAACATGCTGCAGGGACAAATCAACCTGCGCGACGCGGTGAACGGCACGATTAGCTATGTCAACGAGGTGGGCAAGCAGTATCGCCTGAACGATACCATTGCCACGCTGGTGGTGCGCCCGCGCGGCTGGCATCTGGTGGAGCGGCACATGACGGTTGATGGCAAACTTGTGTCGGGGTCGATTTTCGACTTTGCGCTGTACTTCTTCCACAACACGCAGACGTTACTGAGCAAGGGACTTGCGCCGTTCTTTTATCTGCCCAAGCTGGAAAGCCACCTTGAAGCGCGCTTGTGGAACGATATTTTTGTGCGAGCGCAGGAGCTGTTGGGCGTGCCGCGCGGCACCATTCGTGCAACCGTGCTGATTGAGACGATTTTGGCGGCGTTTGAGATGGAAGAAATTCTCTACGAGCTGCGCGAGCATTCGGCCGGGTTGAACTGTGGGCGTTGGGATTACATCTTCAGCGTGATTAAGAAATTCAACAAGCACAGTCGCTTCCTGTTGCCCGACCGTGCGACGGTGACCATGACTGTGCCGTTCATGCGTGCCTACTCGCTGCTGGCGATTAAGACTTGCCACAAGCGTGGCGCGCACGCTATCGGCGGTATGGCGGCGCAAATTCCTATCAAGAACGACCCCGAAGCCAACGCGGTGGCATTTGCCAAAGTGCAGGCGGATAAAGAGCGCGAGGCACGTGACGGTCACGACGGCACGTGGGTGGCGCATCCGGGGCTCGTGCCGGTGGCGATGGAAATGTTCGACAAGTACATGCCCACACCCAACCAAATCCACAAGCAGCTCGACGATGTGACGATTACCGCGCAAGACTTGTTGGAGATGCCCGAAGGGGAAATTACGCCACAGGGCTTAAGCACCAATCTAAAAGTGGGCATCCAATATGTTGAGGCGTGGCTGAACAACAACGGCTGCGTGCCGCTTTACAACCTGATGGAAGATGCTGCCACCGCCGAGATTAGCCGCTCGCAGGTGTGGCAGTGGGTGCATCACGGCGCGACCATGAGCGACGGGCGCAAGCTGACCAAAGCCTTGTTTGAGGAGGCGTTGGCACAGGAGATGGAGGCAATCCGCCAAGAGGTCGGCGATGAGCGTTTTGCCAACGGCAAGTTTGCCCTTGCCAAAGACCTCTTCGCGCAGATGGTGCTTTCGGACGAGTTCGTTGAGTTTCTCACCTTACCTGCTTATCAATTCTTAGATTAATCGCATCTATCTACTTCACGGAGGGCTTTACCATGAAAACAGCAGAACAAATGCGCAAAGACTGGGCAGAAAACGAGCGTTGGGCGGGGATTGAACGCCCTTACACGCCGGAAGATGTTGTGCGGCTGCGCGGCAGCGTTCACATTGAATATTCGCTGGCGCGGCAAGGTGCGGAACGCCTGTGGCACTTGCTCAAGACCGAAGACTATGTCAACGCGCTGGGCGCGGTGACCGGCAATCAAGCCATTCAGATGGTGCAGGCGGGCTTGAAAGCCGTCTATGTTAGCGGCTGGCAGACGGCGGCGGATGCCAATTTGGCTGGTCAGATGTACCCTGACCAAAGCCTCTATCCCGCCAACAGCGTGCCTGAGCTATCGCGCCGTATCAACAACGCGCTGCTGCGTGCCGACCAAATCAGCCACATGAACGGCAAGAACGACATTTATTGGCTCGCGCCGCTGGTGGCAGATGCAGAGGCTGGCTTTGGTGGCAACCTCAACGCCTTCGAGCTGACGAAAGCCATGATTGAGGCAGGCGTGGCGGGCATCCACTACGAAGACCAGCTCTCATCAGCCAAGAAGTGCGGGCATTTGGGCGGCAAGGTGCTGGTGCCGACGCAAGAGGCGGTGCAGCGGTTGGTGGCGGCACGGCTTGCAGCAGACGTGATGGACGTGCCAACGCTAATTATCGCCCGCACGGATGCCGACGCTGCGACGCTCATCACCAGCGACATCGACGACCGCGACAAGCCGTTTGTGACGAATGAGCGCACTGTCGAGGGCTTCTACGGCGTGCGCAACGGCATCGAAGCGGCGATTGCGCGCGGCTTGGCATATGCGCCTTACTCGGACATGATTTGGATGGAGACCTCACATCCCAGTCTTGAAGAGGCGCGCCAGTTTGCCGATGCCATTCACGCCAAGTATCCCAACAAGATGTTGATGTATAACTGCTCGCCCTCGTTCAATTGGAGCGCAAAGCTGGACAAGGACACCATCGCTATCTTCCAGAGGGAGCTGGGCAAGATGGGCTACAAGTTCCAGTTCATCACGCTGGCGGGCTTCCACGCGCTGAATTTGAGCATGTTCGAGCTGGCGACGGGCTACAAGGACAGCGGCATGGCGGCTTATTCGCAGCTGCAAGACCGCGAGTTTGAACTAGAGCGTACCGCTGGCTATGCTGCCGTTAAGCACCAGTCGTTTGTTGGCACGGGCTATTTTGATATGGTGCAGACGGTTGTGACCGGCGGCATGGCTTCGACGACCGCACTGAAAGGCTCAACCGAAGAAGAGCAGTTCAAAGCGCAGCCAGCGCACTAAATTCGCAGATTTCCCTCTACTAATGGATAGTGCAAGGGGCGGACTGTTGCCAGCGGTTCGCCCCTGCCATTTTACGCCAACTTGTAAAAGTTCGTCTTGTCAAATAGGGGTCATTTTGCTATAGTTGGAGCATCGTCGCCACTGTAGCTCAACGGCAGAGCATTCGCTTCGTAAGCGAGTGGTTATGGGTTCAAATCCCATCAGTGGCTTAAAAAGCCCGCCATAAGACGGGCTTTGTTGTTGTTAGGGAGTGGGGGACACGATGCGCGCACAGAACAGCGATCGCCCGATTGTGATTGGTGTGGCAGGCGGAACAGGTTCAGGCAAAACGACCGTCTCGCATCAAATTTTAGAGCGCGTCGGACACAAGCACATCGCGTATTTGGCGCATGATTCTTACTACAAAGACCTTAGCACGCTTTCGGCGGAAGACCGCGCGCGCATCAACTACGACCACCCAGACTCGTTAGACACGCCGCTGTTGATTGAACACATCAAACGCCTGATTGACCATCAACCTGTTGACGTGCCGATTTATGACTTTACCTGCGACTGCCGCCGTGAGGAGACGCTGCGTGTGGAACCACACCCAATTATCTTGGTGGAAGGCATTCTAATTTTTTCTGAGCGTGCTTTGCGTGACTTGCTTGACATCAAGATTTTTGTCGACACTGACGCGGACATTCGCTTTATCCGTCGCCTCAAGCGCGACATTGAAGAGCGCGGGCGCACTGCTGACAGTGTCATCGAACAGTACTTGATGACCGTACGCCCGATGCATCTCAAGTTTGTCGAGCCAAGCAAGCGTTACGCTGACGTGATTGTACCAGAAGGCGGCTATAACTGGGTGGCGATCGACATGATAGCCGACCGCATCCGCAGCATGCTTGCCAAAAGTGATTGACGCGACGGCGCGGGGCATGCTATACTTGCTCAACAACCGCATATCCCTAAAGACCGTGACAGGGAGGAGTATGCGCGCTTGCTTGTGCCAGAGAGTGCAGGTCATTGGCTGAAAGCCTGCTCACAACGCCCGCGCAGAAGGTCGCCCTCGAGTCGCCCGCAAGAACGCCTTAAGGCTAGTAGACGCGGGACGGGTTGCCCGTTACAGCGCAAGAGAGCAGTGCGTTCAGCACTGAAGCAAGGTGGTACCGCGAGAGAAAGCCCCCTCGTCCTTGTGAGGACAGGGGCTTTTTTGTTAGCACATCGAAAAGAAAAGGAGCGAAACGCAAATGCCTTACGAGACGCAGATGCCGGCAAACTTTAGCTTTGCGGACAATGAGGAACGCATCTATGACTGGTGGGAGCGCAACGGTTGGTTCAAGCCGGAGTGTGCGCCTGAAGATGCCGAACCTTTTGTGATAAGCATGCCGCCGCCTAACGTGACGGGGGTCTTGCACATTGGTCACGCGCTTTTCGTCGCGCTAGAGGACTTGATGACGCGCTATGAGCGCATGCGCGGCAAGGCGGCGTTGTGGGTGCCGGGTACCGACCACGCGGGCATCGCCACACAGCTACAGGTGGAACGTCAGCTCGAGCGTGAAGGCACTAGCCGTCTTGCTATTGGGCGTGAGGCGTTTTTGGCACGTACGTGGCAATGGAAAGAGGAGAAGGGCGGCACGATTGTGCGTCAGCTGCGGCGCATGGGCGCGAGCTGCGATTGGGACAGGCTGCGCTTTACGCTGGACGAAGGCTTGTCGAAGGCAGTGCAGCACGTGTTTGTCAGCTTGTGGGAACAGGGGCTGGTCTATCGCGGGGTGCGCCTTGTGAACTGGTCGCCCGGCTTGCAGACAGCAGTCTCCGACCTCGAAGTGGAGCGCGTGGAAGAAGAGCGCGAGCTATACTACTTTAAGTATCCTATCGAAGGCGGCGAGTTCTTGCCGGTGGCAACAACACGTCCAGAGACTATTTTAGGTGACACGGCGGTGGCGGTGCATCCCGATGACCCACGCTATCAGCATTTCATCGGCAAAACCGCCTACGTGCCGATGCTTAATCGTCCCATTCCGGTGATTGCTGACGAGTACGTGGACATGAACTTCGGCACCGGCGCGTTGAAAGTGACCCCCGCGCACGACTTTAACGACTACGAGCTTGGCAAAAAGCACAACCTTGCCATGATAAACATTCTCAACAAGGACGCGACGCTCAACGAGAACGCTGGCGCGTATGCCGGTATGGAACGTTTTGCGGCGCGCGAGAAGCTATGGGGGGATATGACAGCGGCGGGGCTGACGCTTAAGACCGAAAAGCGCGTAATGGTCGTGCCGCGCAGCCAACGCGGTGGCGAAATTGTCGAGCCGATGCTCAGCATGCAGTGGTTTATCAAGATGGACGCTATCGCAGCGCGGGCGGTGCAAGCGGTGCGCGATGGACGCATTCAAATTGTGCCAGAGCGGTTTGAGAAGGTTTATTACCACTGGCTGGAGAACATTCAGGATTGGTGTGTAAGCCGCCAGCTGTGGTGGGGGCATCGCATCCCGGCGTGGTATCGTGCCAAAGACGGCGACCCGCAGGGCGAGGTCTATGTGGGGCGCAGCGCGCCGGAGGGTGAAGGCTGGATACCCGAAGAAGACGTGCTAGATACGTGGTTCAGCAGCGGGCTTTGGCCCTTTAGCACATTGGGCTGGCCCGAAGACACGCCTGACATGCGACGCTTTTATCCCACGCAAATGATGGAAACCGGGCATGACATCCTATTTTTCTGGGTGGCGCGCATGATTATGTTGGGGCTTTGGTTTACGAATGACGTGCCGTTTAAGACGGTCTACCTGCACGGGCTTATCCGCGACAAGCAGGGGCGTAAAATCAGCAAGACGCTGGGCAACGTGATTGACCCGCTCGACCTAGTGGAAAAGTACGGCGCAGACCCGCTGCGTTTCACGCTAGTGACCAGCGGCACACCCGGCAATGACGTGAACCTTGACCCTGCTAAAGTGGAGTATACCTACAAGTTTGTCAACAAGATTTGGAACATTACCAAACTGGTCAACATGAACTTGGAGGGTGAGCTGGCGTTGGGGCTGCCTGAACGCACCGCGCTTAATCTGCCTGACCGTTGGATTGTCAGTCGTCTGCACAAGCTCATTGGCACGGTGCAGCATTTGTTTGATATTTACCAATACGGCGAAGCGGGCAACCAAATTTTGGCGTTTATGTGGGATGAGTTCGCGCCTTGGTACTTGGAGATAGCCAAGCATCCGCTGTACAACGGCACGGCTGACGAGAAAGAGCGCACGCGCCGCGTCATGGTCTATGTCTTAGACCAATGCTTGCGCTTGCTGCATCCTTTCATGCCTTACATGACGGAAGAGGCGTATCGCTATATCCCACATGAAGCTCCTGCCTTGATTGTGGCGCGCTGGCCCCAGCAAGATCCGACGTGGATTGACGAAAACGCTGAGGCTGAGATGACCATGTTTATGGAGCTGGTGCGCGATGTGCGTAACATTCGTAAGCAGTACGGCGTTGACCCGTCTAAACGTATTCGTGCCTTAGCAACGGCAGGTGGTGCGCGCGACAGCGTGGCGCGCTACAGCTACATTTTTGCGCGCTTGTGCAATGTGGCAGAGTTGGACTTGTTAGATGAGAATGCGCCGTCACCAGCCAATGCGGCTGCGGCGGTTGTTGGTGAGGTGACGTTATTTTTGCCTTTAGAAGGCATGCTAGACGTTCAGGCGGAGTGCCAACGCTTAAACAAAGAGAAGCAAGCTCTCTTGGCGCAGGTGAGCAAGTTGGACGCTAAGTTAAGCAATGAAGGGTTTATCAACAAAGCTCCGCAAGACGTGGTGCAAAAGGAGCGTGAGCGTCTTGCGGAGATGCGCGCTAGCCTTAACCAGCTTGATGAGCGGTTAAGCCAGCTTTGTGTTTAATCGCTGGGAGTGTCATGCGAGCCACCCGTTGCTTGCGTGGCACTCTTCTTTTTGTTGAGTTGCAGTTTGAAAATTTCCCGTCCGCCGTGCTGCGCCGCTTTGCGCACTTCTTCGTCGTCATCTTTCTCAAAAACGGTCTGAAGTGCTGGTAAAGCCTCTTCAGCCTCTAACAAAATAAGCTCACGGATAGCATCAAGGCGCGTATCGCGGTTTTTGTCTTTCAAGCGTTCGATGTGGTATTCGATGAGGCGTTCCTTCAACATCGTTGCGAAACTCCTTTTAAGGCAGCGTGCGTTGTCTACGTTTATTATCCTGTATTTTAGCCATAGTTTCACCAAAAAGAATGGTTAAGAAATGCGCGAAATTGCGCGATTCTTCGCTACCCAGAGCGCGATATATCGCGTTATAATAGGGTATGTCCTGCTAAAGGGGTAGACCACTGTGATTGATACCGTCGTGATTTTAGCCACAGGGCATCCCGCCCATGACAGCCAAGTTGACCGCCCACGTGCGATGCTGCCCGCAATGGGCAAGCCGCTGGTCGCACGTGTCTTAGAGTCGTTTTACAAGGCTGGTATTCGCCATTTTGTGCTTGTGGTGGGCATTAACGAGGGCGCGGTGGTATCTTACCTCACCAAGCAGTGGATGCCAGATGTGAAGTTTGACCTTATCTTGCAGACGGAATCGGATGACTTGTTGATTTGCCTTAGCCGCATTGCGCGCCAATTCAACAAGCCTTTTGCGCTTGCCAGCTACAATCAAGTGACACACGAACGCTTTATTGCTAACTTTTTGGCCAACCACCATCATGACCTGCAACCCTTAGTACTTGTAGGGTCGCATTCTGTGCTTGGCACGAGCGCGCAGCATTACTACGCTGTTCTTCAGGATAATATGCTGGTAACGCTGACCAAAGACGTGGTCAGTGAGTACATCTTGTCTGATTACGCCATTTGCGGACGAGCCTTCATTGACTACCTACGTCAGCACGCGATGCCGACGCGCGAACGCTTTGGGCAGCCGTTCTTGGAGATTGTGCGCGATTATCTCAACAGCACTGGCGAAGGCGCACGCTTTGCCGAAACGGCTTGGGTGCTGCGCATTGAGTCCGACACGGATTTGCTCACGTTTAATCGCCGTCTCTTAGAAGAAACCAACGACGCGCATATCCTAAGCGAGCTACCTTATAGCGTGAAGGTGATTGCGCCGGTGCGTATCGACCCGCAGGTTAGCGTAGGGCAGAGCGCAGTCATCGGGCCCAACGTTTACTTGGAAAAAGGCGCAAGCGTGGGCTACGGCGCGACAGTGCGCAATGCGGTGGTGTTGTCACGCGGTGTTGTGCCTGCCAACACCACCATCGACGGGGCAATTGTTGCCTCGCGGGGACTGCTAAAGTAGCTCAAGCTAGTGCCTAAAGTGGCGCGTGCCGGTGAAAATCATGGCGATGTTGTGTGCATCCGCCGTCTCGATGATTTGCGCGTCACGGATAGATCCACCCGGTTGAATGACCGCCGTCACGCCCGCTGCGATAGCCCGTTCTAACCCGTCAGGGAATGGGAAGAACGCATCGGATGCCATTGCTGCGCCGTGTGCGTTGTCGCCTGCTTTTTCTACGGCAATGCCCACCGCGTCGAGGCGATTGGGCAAGCCGCCGCCTACGCCTACAGTGTAATGCGCTTTTGCTAGCACAATCGCGTTGGATTTGACGTGTTGGACGGCTTTCCACGCGTACATGAGTGCAGCGAACTCTTCGCTTGTTGGCACGCGCTTCGTGACGGTCTTAAACGTGATGTCGGCGGGGTCGCCCATATCGACGTGCTGCACCAAGAAACCCTTGTGGACACTACGGATTTCTAGCTGAGGTGAGTAGGGCTGGCTCATGCGCATCAGGCGGCAGTTCTTGCGTCCCACTTCTAACTTGCTGACCGCTTCGGGGGTGAATTGTGGCGCAACCAGCACCTCGAGGAACAACGATCCCAGCGCGTCGACAAACGCTTCGTCCACCGTACGATTGACCGCGATGATGCCGCCAAACGCCGACACAGGGTCTGAGGCTAGCGCGTAGGGATAAGCAGCAGCAATGCTGTCACCGCTGGCAATGCCGCAAGGCGTGAGGTGCTTTACAATCACAACAGTCGGCGCGTCGAAGCTGCTGACCGCGCGCCATGCCGCATCAGCGTCGAGAATATTGTTGTAAGACAGCTGCTTGCCGCCTAGCACTTCTGCGCCTAGCGGTTGTGTGTTGGCTTGTGTGCTGTAGAACGCGCCACTCTGGTGCGGATTTTCGCCATAGCGCAAAAAGGCGGTCGCTTGCACAGACAGCGAGATGCGACGAGGCAGCTCTTCGGTGTGCGTGCTGGTGGCGGCATCGCGGGTGAGATAGGCGTGAATTGCGGTATCGTAGTCGCGGGTGTGCGCAAACGCCTTAACGGCAAGGTCACGCTTGAGCGCGATGTCTGCCGTGCCGCTAGCTTTTAACGTTGCTAGCACGCGCCCATAGTCGGCAGGGTCGCAGACGGTGATGACGCGGAAGAAATTCTTGGCGGCGGCACGCAGCAGGGTTACACCGCCGATGTCAATTTGTTCGATGGCATCCGAAAGTGACACGTTGGGCTGGGCAACCGTGTCTTCAAAGGGATACAGGTTGCATACGACCATGCTAATTGGCGCGTAGCCGTGCTGACTAAGTTCTTCGAAGTCTTCGCTGCGGTCACGTGCTAGGATGCCGGCGTGGATAGCGGGGTGGAGGGTTTTGACACGTCCCCCCAGCATTTCAGGCAACTGGGTGAGCTGATTGACGGGTGTTACGGGCAAATCCGCCTCAAGCAAGGCTTTTTCTGAGCCGCCACTGGCAACAAGCTCCCAACCCATCTGGTGCAGTTGGCGGGCAAAGTCCACAAGACCTGTTTTGTCGTAAACGCTGATAAGTGCGCGAGGCATGATGCTTCCTTTACGTAGTGCGGTTCGGGGAAAAGTTGCTCTGAATTATACGGCGTTCTTAACAACGTGACCAGTAATGTTTGCGACTTAGGTCAGAATTTTCGCAAGCGCGAACGCAAAGCACACCGCTGCTAATAGTAGGTAAACAGCGACGAGGCAGCGATTTGTCTTTGTCTGTAAGAACATATATTTGCGGTGTGACGAGAAGAAGCCGCCTGCCGACAAAGCAGGCAGCCTATGTTGTTACAAGCCTGAACGAAGCGCGTCTTCCGCTGTCCAGCCACGCTCTTGTTTGCTTTTTTCGTAGGCGGCTTGTGCGGGTGTTTCCACGATGCTGTAGGGAATAAGCAGCGCAAGTGCCAGCAAGAACATGCTGACAATGACGATGATTGCACCTAGCAGCCCTACGTGGAAGACAAAAATGCTTGTCAGCGCGGTTGGGGTGAGCGCGGTCATCACCGCACAAGCCAAGTAGTGAAACAGCTTGGCTGTGCTGCCGCCGTGTATTTTCTGGCGCGCTTGTGACGCACGCGCTGTTAGCGCGCCAAAACCGAACCCAAACGCAACAAGCACTGCAATGGCGATGAGATGTGTGCTTTCCATAAGTGTTATCAGGGGACGCAGCCCAGTTACCGCGCCCCATCCTTTTCGTGTGGTTTAGAACAATGAGTAGATGAACACGCCGCCGGGGCCCGAGCTGCCTATGACGATGATGAAGGCAAAGAACAGCAGCACGATTATCATCGGAATGAGCCAGAACTGCTTGCGCTTCCAAAGAAAGAAGAGCAGCTCGCCCAGAACGCCCAAGCGCGCAAAGAAATCTTGCACACCATTAGGCGCGGAATTTTTCGTTTGGTCTTTGCTGTCGATATTTGTAGTCATGATTTCCTCACTGATTACTTGTGTTTGCGAACGAGAAACGACCCCATAACGAGCATATCAAGGTCGCTGTTGCTGAAGGTGTTGAAGGCATCACGTGGGGAGGTCACGATGGGTTCGCCGCGCAAGTTGAACGATGTATTCAGCACGACAGGAATGCCCGTTGCCTCGCCAAAGCGTTTCACCACATCATAGTAACGTGGGTTGGTGTCGCGGTCAATGGCTTGTAAACGTCCTGTGCCTTCGTGGCACACCGCCTGAATTTTGTCTTGCTTGTCCTCCTTGATGGGTGCAACCATGAGCATGTAACGCGGTGCTTCGTGGGTATCGACACCCTCATAGGCAAAGTATTCTGGCGCGCGTTCGCGCAGGATAACAGGCGCAAAGGGGCGGAACGGCTCGCGGAACTTGATTTTGGTGTTGACGACCTCTTTCATTGCGTCGGTGCGCGGGTCGGCGAGAATGCTGCGGTTGCCAAGCGCACGCGGGCCCCATTCAAAACGCCCTTGCATCCAGCCAATCACGTTTTCTTTGGTCAAGCCGTCCACAACGGCATCAATCATCTTGTCGATGTTGTCGTCGTAGCGTTCGTAACGGATGCCGCGCTCGTCAAGGAACGCCTTGATTTCGCTGTCGCTGTACCCTTTGCCCCAATAAGCGTGCGGCATCACCCAACTGCGCGGTTTATTCAGCAAAATGTAATGTACCCAAAGTGCCGCGCCTAAAGACCCGCCATCGTCGCCTGAAGCAGGCTGGATGTAGATTTCTTCAAACGGCGTTTCGTTGAGCAGCCGCCAGTTGGCTTTGGTGTTGAGCGCAACACCACCCGCCATCACCAGCTTCTTTTGCCCGGTTTTTTCGTAAAGATAGTTACAGATGCGCACGAGCGTGTCTTCGGTAACTTGCTGGATGCTGGCGGCAACATCGGCATAGTATTGGTTCTTCTCCATAGCAGCGCGTTCCGCCGAACGCTCGGGGTTGGTCTTCATGGTGAAGAACTCCGATTCGGGCGGACGCTGTTCGCCAAATAAGCTCAAGAACTTATGGCTGTAGCTGCGTTCGACCGAGTGATGGAAGTCAAAATATTCCATGTTAAGGCTGAACGCGGCACTGCTTGGGTCAAAGTTAAAGATCTTGTAGACTTTGTCAACGTAGCGCGGCGTGCCGTAGGGTGCCATACCCATCACTTTGTACTCACCGTTGTTGACGCGAAAGCCCAGCCATGCCGTGAAGGTCGAATAGAGCAAGCCAATCGAATGCGGGAAGCGGTGTTCGGCGAACAGGTTAATCTCATTCGTGCCACTGCCTTCGCCTTCCCAATAACTTTTCGCGGTGCCGAGCGTGGTGGTCGTCCATTCACCCACGCCGTCTACTGTGAGTACCGCTGCTTCTCTGAAGGGGCTGGCGAAAAACGCGCTGGCGGCGTGGCTCATGTGGTGGTCACAGAAGAGAACGCGGTCATAGCTGACCTTGAGGTGCTGGGTAATGGCAGACTTGACCCACAGCTTTTCTTTGAGCCAGCTCACCATTGCCTCGCGCCACACATCCCACGACTTGGGGAAAGTGTTGACGACGCTGAGCAGAATGCGCTCAAACTTAAGCAGCGGCTTCTCGTAAAATACAATGTAATCAAGGTCTTGGGCGGTGATACCTGCCTGCTGCAAGCAGAACTCAATGGCTTGTTTCGGGTAGGTGTTGTCGTGCTTTTTGCGAGAAAAACGTTCTTCCATCGCGGCGGCAACAAGCTCACCGTCTTTCAACAAAGCGGCAGAAGAATCGTGATAAAAGGCGGCGATACCGAGAATGTACATGATGGGTTAGCCTTGCTCTTTAGCGGATTCAATATCGGTGGGGATAGGGGCGCGGTCATGCCAACGCGGTTGATTGTTCTTGCGATGCAGTGGGTCTGCGAACAGCGTGTAACCAATGCCGAACGGCACTAGCACCGTAAAGTAGAAAATGGTTGCCACGATACGGGCAGATGCATCGCTTACAACACCGGAAATGATGCTGAAGCGATGCCATGCGGTTTGCCAAATAGTACGCACAGAGCGTCTCCTCATCCAATTTTTGCGGAATACTCATGAGATACACAACGCGCAGAATCATAATCAACGATGATAGCGGTGTCAATGCGTGTTGAAGAACTAAAGAAAGAGGCAAAAGTGGACTTTCTATCGCCTTACTTGGTTGGATTGCTGGCGATTGTTATTTATATGACCTTACTTTGGGGCGTTAGCTTGTGGCTCAAAGATGCCAGCATCGTCGATATTTTTTGGGGCTTAGGGTTTGTGATGGTGACGTGGCTGTATGCCGCGTATGTGCCTGATGTAACGGCGCGTGGACTGCTGCTTAACGTGTTGGTGACGATTTGGGGGCTGCGGCTTAGCCTGCACATTGGTGCGCGCAACTGGGGCAGAGGTGAAGACTTTCGCTATCGTGCATGGCGCGAAGAAGCTGGTGAGCGCGTGTGGTGGTGGCAAAGCTATTTGCGTGTTTTTCTCTTGCAAGGGGCGGTGATGTGGATAGTCTCCGCGCCGCTTCTAGGCGTTCATGTGTTAGACAGTGGTGCAGGCTGGACGATTTGGGATGCGCTAGCGATGGTGCTGTGGCTGGTCGGCTTTGTCTTTGAGGCGGTTGGCGATTGGCAGCTGCGTGTCTTTAAGGCACGCCCAGAAAATCACGGCAAAGTGATGAACAGAGGGTTATGGCGATACACGCGCCATCCCAACTACTTTGGCGATGCGACAGTATGGTGGGGCTTTTTCCTTTTTACGTTGGGCGTTGGCGGAGGATGGACTATTTTTAGCCCCTTGTTGATGAGCTATTTGCTCGTGCGTGTGTCCGGTGTGCGCATGCTGGAGTCTACGCTGAAGCATACGAAACCTGAATACGCTGCTTATGTGCGCAGCACGTCAGCGTTTTTGCCGCTGCCGCCTAAAAGCACCAACGACTAATTGAGCGAGAAAGGCGTTTCGCTTTGTGGTATGGCGGGCGGGCGCATCAGCCGCTCAAACAATGCTACCTCGCGACGATATGCTTGGATGAGCTGCTTGAAAAGCTGTGTCGTGTTGGCAGACTCTAGGAACTTTTGTTTTTGCGCAAGGTCGGTTTGCAGCACATAGGCAGCAAGGTAAGCAAGTTCAAGCGGGTCGTCGGGAATGCGCTCTTCGTCAAACACCACGCCAATGTCGCCAAGTGAGGCGAGATAGCGTTTGAGCAGCATATTTAACTGTGCTTTCCCACGCCGAGCGACCTTGTTGTCGTCCACAATAAACGGGATTATGTCGACCTTGCCAACTAAGAAGGGACGTTTGTTGTGTAAGCTCATGATGCGAAAGCGGTCTTCGCCAATAACGGTGATGTTCATACGCCCGAACGCTAGTTTTTCGACTTCGGCAATGCGCGCTGTCGTGCCAATCAGGTGAGGGTGCGCAAGGTCACCGAGAGCTTCCTCTCCTTCTTCAATTAACACGATACCGAACGGTGCTTCATTTTCAATGCACTCATTTATCATGGTCTTGTAGCGTTCCTCAAAAATGTGCAAACGCATCGGCGTACTGGGAAAAAGCACAGTATTGAGGGGGAAAAGTGGCAGTTCTATCATGTTATTCAGGCATCCTTTGCTTGCTGCGCTTAACTAAGCATAACACAAAAACGTAGAGAATAGTTAAGGTGCTTTCACTAAAGCCTCAATTGCTGCGAGATGACGGCGTGCCTCATCTTCGCCGGCACGGATAGGACTTTGCGTGTCCTTGAAATCAAGCGAGCCATACCCATCCACCGGTGGACGCAGCAGCACATGCGGCGGCGCAGCGCGCAGGCGACTTTGGTGGGTATACCATGCCATCACGCGGAAGCTGCGCCAAAGCGAAGACATCATGCTTGGCAAAGTCTTGTCGCTCAAGAGATTAAAAGGAATTTGAAAGCCCATCACCGCGCTGATAGGGTCAATCCACATGTTTTCGGTTTCTAAGGCGGGATAAACGTCCACCGCGATGACCACGTCTGCCCCCCACTCAAAGGCTGGTTGGGTTGCCACGCTGTCGATGACACCACCATCGGCCAACAGCCTGCCATGCAGCTCGACAGGCGGAAAGACCGCCGGCACGGCACTGCTCGCCAACACCGCCGGCACAAGCTCCCCTTCGCACAACGCGACCTCCTCACCGTTGAGCATGTCTACCGCCATCACCATACAAGGGATGTTCAGGTCGGCAAACGTTTTGTGTGCCATAGCTAGCCTAAGTTGGCTTTCAACGGCGCGCTGCCTGCCGCGTGCGCTGAACACGTTCATGCCAAATACGTTGCGCGAGGCGAGCGCGGTCATGCGCTCTGCTAAAACTTCTGCTGGCAAGCCAAGCGCGTAGCTTACGCCAACAATCGCGCCCATGCTCGTGCCAACGATGAGGTCAATGGGTATGTGCGCTTCTTCGAACACGCGCAACACGCCAATGTGCGCCAGTCCGCGACTGCCGCCGCCGCCCAGCACTAACGCTACTTTGGGACGCATGGCACAACTTACTCCTTAGGGGTTTCCACTAACATACGACGCAGGACTTTGCCGACGAATGACTTGGGCAGTGCTTCTCTAAACTCGATGTCATACGGCACAGCGTAAGCCTCAAGGCGACGGCGGCATAGCTCAATTAGCTCCTCTTTTGAGAGGCTGGTGTTGGGGCGTGGCACGACAAATGCTTTAATTTTCTGGTTGCCGTCCTCGTGACCAATGCCCACTACGGCGACCTCTAGTACTTTGTTGTTCTCGTAGATGACCTCCTCAATGTCACGCGGGTAGACGCTGTAGTTGCCCGTCATGATGGTGTCGCGCTTGCGAGCGATAATCTGGAAGAAGCCCTCTTCGTCCATAATTGCCACGTCGCCGGTGAACAACCACCCGTCTTTGAGAACAGATGTCGACGTGTCTTCAGATGTTGCTCCCCAATAGCCGCGCATGACTTGCGGTCCCTTAACGGCTAGCTCGCCTATTTTGCCATACGGCAGCGTTTCGCCTGTTACGAGGTCAACGATTTTGGCATCAGTGTTGGGGATTGGCACGCCGATTGAGCCGACCTTGCGCGTGCCATAGAGCGGGTTGGCGTGTGTGACAGGCGAGGCTTCTGTCAGCCCGTACCCTTCAACCAGCCGCCCGCGCGTGAGTTTCTCAAACGCTTCTTGCACTTCGACCGGCAGCGGAGCTGCGCCGCTAATGCACGCCTTAATCGACGAAAGCCCGTATTGGCGCACGCCTTCGGCTTGGTTGATGGCAGTATACATGGCAGGTACACCGGGAAACAGCGTGGGCTTGTAGTGGCGGATGTGTTCTAGCACATGCTTAAGCTCGAAGACGGACAAAATCACCATCGTGGCAGCCATAGACACCGCCACATTGAGCGCGGTGGTCAAGCCATAGCTGTGCAAGAAAGGCACGACGGCTAGGATAACTTCTTCGCCATACTTGAGGTCGGGTATCCAGTGGCGTGTTTGCAGCATGTTGGCGACAAGATTAGCGTGGGAAAGGCACACGCCTTTAGGCACGTCGGTCGTGCCGCTGGTGAAGTTGATGTTGGCGAGCGCGTCAAATGGCACGTCTACGCTGAGGTTCGCGTCGGGCTGGTTGGCGATAAACTCCTCAAAGAGCGTGCCGAGCGTGCGCACTTGGTCAGAGCCGCTGGCTTCTAAGAGCTTTTGCAGCACAGTGTTGTAGCTTGCGTCGGTGCGTGTAAGGGCAGAGGCTTTGAGATGCTTAGCCACGATGGCGTGCAAATCGACGAACAGCGCGTACTGCAGCTCGGTGTGTTGTTTGATAGCAGCAACCAGCGGATAGTAAGCGTTGAGCGTGACGATGACTTTGGCATCCGTCTGCTGCACTTGTTGGATAATGCGCTGGCTGTCTGCGTCGGGGTTAGGCAATGCAGCGACCGCGCCAATTTTCAGCGTGCCGTAGAAGGCGATGATAAACTGTGGACAATTGGGCATCACGAGTATCACGCGGTCGCCCGCTTTTACGCCTAATTTGAGCAAGCCTTGCGCGAATTGGTTGGCTTTGCGGTTGAGTGCGTCATAGGTCAGCGTGTAGCCATAGTACACGCTGGCAATGCGCTTGGGTCGCCAATAGGCAGCACTCTCTAGAAATTTGTGTAGGGGCTGCTTGGGGATAGGAATGGTGTGCGGCGTGTCTTTGGCGTATTTCGCCAGCCAAGGGCGCGTTGCCCGCACTTTTTCGGCGTTGGTGCGCCATGAGACGCGGGCGCGGTTTTCTGTGATAAAGCGTTCGAGCGCACGGTTAACCGCCTCGTGTCGCTCTAGCTGCACCTTGTGTTTGGCTGAGCCTACGTCGTAAATCTCGGCATCGGGAATCATTTTGCCAACGTCGTCAAACACATAGCGCGGGAAATAATTGTCGCGTTCACCGGTTATCACTAGCGTGGGCGTGGTGATGTTGCGCAGCAAGTTCCAGCCCTTCCACTTGCGCATGTTGTTAAACATCATGCGCTTCATGACGTGCAGCTCAGCGTCCCACTTAGGACGAAACTTCCAAAACGGCTTGAGTAAATTCGTAGGAAGGCGCGACAGTAGCGAGACAGCGCGCGGCAGGGGATATTCGCCCGCAGTGGCGATTAGCACCAACTTTTCCAGCGTTTCAGGGTATGCGTTGGCGTATTCGACGCAAATTGACCCACCGAAAGAATGCCCAACCAACACGAACTTTTCCGGCAGCTGCAAATGGGTGACGATGGCGTGCATGTCGCGCACGAGCTCGGGCATCGTGTACTGGCTGTAGGGCGCGTCGCTTTGTCCGTGCCCACGCAAATCTGGCACGACGACGCGATAGTTGAGCATGACAAAGTGATTGATTTGCAGCTCCCAAGATTCTGCCACGCCTGCATAGCCGTGCTGAAACATAATTGTATGCTCTGCGCCTTCGGGATGGATGTCAATGACGCTCAAATAGTGCTTAGGCGCGTCTGGAATGGGGACAAGCACGCGATAAAGGCTATAATCTAGCAGGGAGGTTGACCGCTTGAGACCACGTATTTTTCTTTTCATAAGCACTTTTTGTAAAATAACTGGCATCGTTTGTTTATCAGTATACCTAAAAAAGAGCTAAAGGACACGCTTATGCTGCACCCACTTGTGACAACGGCTTGGCTTGCTGACCATTTGCACGACGCTGACGTGCGCATCTTGGACATTCGCGGGCATGTGCTGCCTGCGGATGCGCCGCTGCCGCATTACTACGCGCATCGCGCCGAGTATGACGCGGCGCACATTCCCAATGCGCTGTTTGTCGATTGGACGCAAGACATCGTCGAGCCAAACTCACTTTCGCAGGACATCGCTGACCCTGAACGTTTTGCCGCGCTGATGGGGCGGCTGGGTGTGGGCGACGACACCCTTGTTGTGGCATATGATGATGCCGACAGCATGTTTGCGGCGCGCCTGTGGTGGGCATTGCGCTATTATGGACATGAACGCGTGGTGGTGCTGGATGGGGGTTGGCAAAAGTGGGTGACGGAAGCACTGCCTGTTACTGCAGAGGTTGTGATGCCTGCGCCTGCCGTGTTTACGCCGCGTCCTGTGCCGTCTTTGCGCAAGACCGCCGACGATGTGGCGCGCTTGGGCAAGGGCGCGCTGGTCGACGTGCGTACACCACAAGAGTTTGCTGGTGAAATTTCTCGAGCGCGCCGCCGCGGTCATATCCCCAACGCGCTGAACTTGCCGCGCGGCGTGTTGGTTGCTGAGGGTGGCTTGATGCCTGCACCCGACGTGCTGAGGGCGCGCTTTCTTGAGGCGGGCGTGCAGCTTGACGCGCCTGAGGTGGTGTTCTACTGTAATGCGGGTGTCTCTGCGAGCTATGGGCTGCTGGCGTGGCATGTGGCGGGCTTTGCGCAAGGCAGCGTTTATGATGGTTCTTGGAAAGACTGGGGAAATGATGAGAACAAGCCTATCATCACGTAAGGGGTTGTTTGTTATAGATCGTCTAATCTGCGTCCAATACAACAGGCTTATGATGACCATTAGAGCGGCATTGTGAAGGATTGCTCCCATGCACATTGTAGCGTATGAAACAGAAACAGCGTTTGACGTGCTGCGCGAAGAGTGGAACGCGCTGGTGGCACGCAGCGGGCATAACACCGTGTTCGCCACGTGGGAATGGCAAAAGCATTGGTGGGATGCCTACGGCAGTGGCGCGCCACTTTGGGTGCTGGCGGTGCGCGATGCGGCAGGTGTGCTGCGTGGGCTTGCGCCTTTCTTTGTCGAACAGCGCGAGGGCGTGGGGCGCGTGCTGCGCTTGGTCGGCTCGGAAGATGTGACCGATTACCTTGACGTTATCGTAGACCGCGACTACGCGCAGCCTGTGTATGAGGCAATTTTGGCGTATCTCAAGCAAGAACGCGCGCGCTATGACCTTATCGACCTCGCTAACGTTCCCGAGCAATCGCTTACGCTGAACTGTTTGGTGTCGCTCGCACAGGCACGCGGCTTTACGGTGGTGATCGCGCAGCAGGAGGTTTGTCCTATTATTCAGCTGCCTGCCACGTTTGAGGCTTATGTGGCGCGGTTGGATGGTAAACACGGGCATGAGCTGCGGCGCAAGCTACGTAAGGCTGAAGCGTTCGACGGCATCGCGTGGTACATCGTCCGCACGCAGGAGGAGCTGCCGCAAGCTCTAAACACCTTCTTTCATTTGATGGCGAGCAGCAAGGCGTACAAAGAGGGCTTTTTGCAAGACACACGCCACACGCAGTTCTTTCAGGCGATGGCAAGCGCAATGCTGGCGCGCGGTTGGTTGCAGTTGGCGTTTTTGACTGTAGACGATGAAGCAGTGGCGACTTATTTCAATTTGGATTATGGCAATCGCATCTTGGTCTACAACAGCGGGCTGCTGCAAGACAAATACGGCGCGCTGAGCGCGGGCATTGTGCTGCTGGCACATCTCATTCGCCACGCGATTGAGGCAGGGCGCGAGGTTTTTGACTTCTTGCGCGGCAATGAACCGTACAAGTATCACATGGGCGGCAAGGATACGGTGGTGTATAACGTTCAGCTTTACTCAGCGTAAGGACAGACCATGACTATTCAGCGCGTTGCCCTGCTTAGTGTGCATACTAGCCCGCTTGCCCCGTTTGGTGGCAAAAAGACGGGTGGCATGAACGTTTATGTGCGCGAGCTGGCGTATGAGCTTGGTGTACGCGGTGTCGATGTTGACATTTTTGTGCGGCGCACTAGCAGTGATGAGCCGCCCGTTGACAGCCGCATTCACCCGCGCGTGCGTGTCGTCTATCTTGAGGCAGGTGGCGTGCGTCCGCTTGCGCCCGACGAGCTTTTCCCGCACCTGTCTGAGTTTACGGCGCGTTTGATGGCGTTCGCTGCCCGCGAGGGACTGCGCTACGACATCGTATACGCCCACTATTGGCTGAGCGGTTGGGTGGGGCAAAAGCTGAAAGAGGCGTGGGGCGTGCCGTTCGTGCAAATGTTCCACACGCTGGGTCAGATGAAACGGCGCATTGACGCTGCCGATAACCCGTTTACGCTGCATGAGCGCGTGAACACCGAGATGGCGATTGTTGATTGGGCGGACGCTATCATTGCGGCGACCCCCGCCGAGCAAGCGCAGCTGTTGTGGTTGTATCGTGCCAAACGCCGCAAGATTGTCATCGTGCCGCCCGGCGTGAACGTCGAACGCTTCTTCCCGCAGGACAAGGCATCGGCACGAGCGTGCTTGGGATTTGATGCCTGTCACTTGCTGTTATTCGTCGGGCGTATTGAGCCGCTTAAAGGACTGGACACGATTTTAGAGGCATTGAAAGTTCTCAAGCAAACCCACCCCGAACTGATACAAAACTTGTGCTTTGCGGTAGTAGGCGGGCAGCTAGGCGCGGGCGACACCGAGTTGGAGCGCGTGCAAGCTCTGGCGGAAACGCTGGGTGTGGCGCATGTTGTGCGTTTTATTGGCGCGAAAGACCAGAGTGAGTTGCCTTACTATTACGCCGCGTCAACAGCGGTCATCATGGCTTCGGACTATGAGTCCTTTGGTATGGTGGCGTTAGAAGCGATGGCAAGCGGCACGCCGGTAATTGCTACCCAAGTGGGGGGACTAGCTTTCTTGGTGCGCGACAACGAGACGGGCTACCACGTGCCAGTGCGTGACCCAGTGCAGCTGGCGCACCGCATTCATGACTTGCTCAGTGACCCCAAAAAACAACGCGAGATGGGGGAAAATGCCTCCTATCTCGCACAAGATTATGCGTGGTCGCGCGTTGCCGACCGTCTGCTTGATTTGTTTGCTGTGCTTAAGGCGCGCTATCCGCGTCGTGCTTAGCCGCCGTAAGCGTTGGGAATGTCGGCAACGGTTACAGTGATGTAAGGCTCCATGAGCGAAATTTCCAGTGCCTCGTCCTCTTGAATAGGCGTTTGCCCCTTGTGATACAGCACGTTGTTGAATCCGTCGAAACGGTAGCGGCGGTTAATCCAGCCATGCGCGGGGTGTTGGAACACCACGTTAAACTGGATGGCTTGTTCTTCTAACAAGACTTTTTCTTCGACTATCCACACAGGTGCGTATTGCTCAAGGTGGGGAATAGCTTTTTTGTCGCGCAGGGCTTTCAGCTGGGTCGTGGTGGTAAAAGAGTCCATAAGTCACCTCATGTTTAGGCATATGTGAACGCGACTTTATTGTAACGCGCTTGCGGTGAGTTAACAAGTTGCGGACTTGTTTATTTACGTCGTTACGATTATCGCGTACAATGCGATTAAGTGGCGTGTAAGGAGCAGGCGAGATGAGAGCGTTTGCGCGGCTGATAGTGGCTATTTTGATGTTGAGCAGTGCTACTGTGGCAGCTGTAGCGCAAGATGGGATTGCCTATGAGCTGCTGAGCTATGTGAATCAAGCGCGTGCGCAGGCGGGTTTGCACACGCTGATGATGAACAGTCGCCTTGTGCAAGCAGCACAGCGGCACAGCAACGATATGGCTGCCACGCAAAACCTGTCCCATCAGGGGTCAGATGGGTCGCAATTTTGGCAGCGTGTGGCGGATGCGGGCTATCCTATGACCTCTGGCGGTGAAAATGTCTTGTATCGCTGGGATGCTAGCGCGTCTGGAGCGTTTAACCAATGGCGCAACAGCCCACCGCACAACGCCAACATGATGAACCCCAACTACTATGAGATTGGCATTGCTTGGGCGCAAGGCGGCAATGGAGCTTACTATTTCACGATGGTAGTGGCGGCGCGTGCCGGGTTTGTGCCGCAGCCACCCACGTCCACGCCCGTGCCACCTACGTCCACGCCTGTGCCACCCACGTCCACGCCTGTGCCACCCACGTCCACGCCTGTGCCACCCACGTCCACACCTTTGCCACCTACATCCACGCCTTTGCCGCCTACGCCTGTGCCGTTTGTGCCGACGAACACGCCGCAGCCTGTGGTTGTTGTACCGACGAACACGCCGCAGCCTGTGGTTGTTGTGCCGACGAACACGCCGCAGCCTGTGGTTGTTGTACCGACGAATACGCCGCAGCCTGTGGTTGTTGCACCAAGCAGTACGCCTGCGCCGTTTGTGCCGACGAACACGCCGCAGCCTGTGGTTGTTGTACCGACGAACACGCCGCAGCCTGTGGTTGTTGTACCAAGCAGTACGCCGCAGCCTGTCAACATAGTGCCAACAGTGCGCGCTACCGATGTGATTATCGCCACGATTATCGCGCCACTGCCGACGAACACCCGTCCTGCACAGGGTGGCACGACGACAATTCGCCCGACGCAAGTGCCTAATGTAGTCGTTCGCCCGACACAAGCACCTAACACGGTCATTCGCCCGACGAGAACGCCTAACACGACCATCGTGCGCCCAAGTTCTACGCCGCGCGTTGTGGCGGCGGTTGTGACCCCAACGCCTATGCCGTTCGATGCGTCAGCACTTGTGCCGGACTTGCGTCTCGTCTATACGCACGACTGGTTTGCGTTTGTCAATATCAGCGGCAAGCCGTTGTACCTTAACGGCATTGTCTTCACAAGCGACGCGGGAACGTTGGAGATTGAACGTTGGGACAACGGCTTTTTGTCGCGTCCCTTGTCGCAGTTCCCGGATAAAGACTGCTTGCAGGTGTGGACAATCGAAAGCCGCGTGATTTACGATAAGCCCGACACGTGCCGCCGTCGTCATGCTTGGATTGCTGTGAATGAGCAGGCTGCCTTTTGGCAGGGGGTCGAGACGTTTAGTGTGATACGCAACAACACGCGCCTCGCGCTGTGTGATGTCGCTGCGGGCGTATGTGACGTTTCGTTGACACCGCGCCCCTATGCGGTGCTGCCGACCGCTTCGCCACTGCTGCCAACGGCTACGCCTGCGCTTGTGGTTGCCAACAATAGCGGCGGTTCTCCCAGCGACGAGAGCGGCGTTAGCGTGCGCTTGTACGTTTCAGCGGACGGGGTAGCGTTGGTCAACTTAACAGGCGCGCCCATCAACATCAGCAATTGGGCGTTTGAGAGCGATAGCGGAGTGATGCTAGCGTCTCGTTGGGTCAACAGCGAGATGACGCGCTCGCTCAGTGCCTACCCAGCGGGGGATTGTCTGCACGTTTGGAAAGTTGGCGGCACGCTTTTGCCCAAACCAAGCGACTGCCGCTTTAGGCATAGCTGGGTAGCCGTTGGCGCAGACCAACAGTTTTGGGTGAACGTGACGACGTTCCGCGTGCGCAATGGTGCTCAAGTGCTAGCGATATGCGAGACGCGCAATCCCATTTGCGACGTGCCATACCGCTAAAAAGGGTAAAATTGCACAAGCCAAACCATAAATTCTGACAACGGACACGTTAGCGGACGTTGGCTATACTTCTTAGCTATTTACACACGTGTGAAGGAGTTTTTGTGTCATGTCCAAGCGTGGTTCAGTCAAAAAAGTGGTGTTGGCGTATAGCGGCGGTTTAGACACGTCGGTGATTGTCCCTTGGCTTAAGAACAACTATGGCTGCGAAGTGGTTTGTTTTACAGCAGACATTGGGCAAGAAGAGGAGCTGGATGGGCTAGAAGAGAAAGCGTTGAAGTCGGGCGCGTCTAAGCTCTACATCCGCGACCTGCGCGAGGAGTTTTTGCGCGACTATGTGTTCCCCACGATGCAAGCAGGGGCGATCTACGAACGCGAATATTTGCTTGGCACATCGTTCGCCCGCCCGCTCATTGCCAAGCACTTAGTGGAAATCGCTGAACAAGAGGGCGCGGATGCTGTTGCGCACGGCTGCACGGGCAAGGGTAACGACCAAGTGCGCTTTGAGCTGACGGTGATGGCACTCAACCCTAAGCTGCGTGTGATTGCGCCTTGGCGTGAGTGGGAAATTCGCAGCCGCCAAGACGCGCTGGCGTATGCTGCCGAATTTCATGTGCCGGTTTCTCACACTGAGAAGGACATCTACAGCCGCGACCGCAACATCTTCCACCTTTCGCATGAGGGTGGGCTGCTCGAAGACCCGTGGAATGAGCCAGAAGCGCGCATGTACCAGCTGACCAATGACCCCCAGCAAGCTCCTGATGAGCCGGAGTACATTGAGCTGGCGTTCGAGCGTGGTAACCCTACGCACCTTAACGGCGAAGCGTTGTCGCCTGTGGACATCTTTGTCAAGCTCAACAAGATTGCCGGCAAGCACGGCATCGGTCGCGTCGACATCGTCGAAAATCGCCTCGTGGGCATGAAAAGTCGCGGGGTCTATGAAACGCCTGCCGGCACGGTTATCCGCCGCGCGCATCAAATCCTAGAAAGCATTTGCCTTGATAAGCACACCATGCACTACAAGGATTTTGTGGCGGTTAAATACGCCGAGCTAGTTTACAACGGTATGTGGTTCACGCGCCTGCGCGAATCGTTGGATGCTTTCGTGCGCGTGACGCAAGAGACGGTGACAGGCACGGTGCGCCTCAAGCTCTACAAGGGCAACGTGATTGTGGCCGGACGCAAAAGCCCTTACAGTCTTTACCGTGAAGACTATGCCTCCTTTGGCGAAGAAGATGTGTATAATCAGCAGGACGCGCAGGGCTTTATCCAGCTCTTTGGCTTGCCGCTAAAGGTCGAGGCAATGTTGCAAATTGATGGCACGGGCGAAAGCCGCTATCGTCAACCTGACTACAGCAAATTCAAACGCGACTAGGCGCGCTTACGGCTGTAAGACGAGAGATAACCTTTGCCATTTTTGTACGCTAGGAGGTAAAAACAGTTATGGGGTTATGGGGTGGCGTGTTTCGTGAACCAACTGATGATGACTTGCGCAAGCTCAACGACAGCCTGCCATTTGACCAGCGCATGTATCGCCAAGACATTGAGGGCAGCATTGCCTATGCGCAAGCCATTCGTGACGCGGGCGTGCTGACCGCGCAGGAATGCCTTAAGATAACGCAGGCACTCAAGCAAATCCGCAAAGAATTTGACGAGGGCACGTTTGTCTTTGCGGCAGGTGATGAAGACATTCACACTGCTGTAGAGCGTCGCCTGATTGAGTTGGTTGGCGCGATTGGTGGCAAGCTGCACACGGGACGCAGCCGTAACGACCAGGTGGCGACGGACTTGCGTCTTTGGGCGATGGATGCTTGTGCTGACTTGCAAAAGCTGCTGGCAAATTTTCAGCACGCGCTGGTAGAAAAGGCGGAGGCACATGTGGAAACGCTTATGGTCGGCTACACGCACGTACAACCCGCGCAGCCTGTCACGGTGGCGCACTGGCTGATGAGCTACTTTTGGATGGTGCAGCGCGACCGCCAGCGGTTGTACGAGGCGCGACGGCGCATGTCGGTGCTGCCGTTGGGGTCGGGCGCGCTGGCTGGCACACCGCTCAACATCAACCGCGCACAACTGGCAAAGAACTTGGGGTTTACCGGTGTGAGCGAGAACAGCCTTGACGCGGTGAGTGACCGCGACTTTGTGGCAGACATGCTTTACGTGCTGACTTTGTTGGGCGCGCACCTCAGCCGTCTTGCTGAAGATTTTATTTGGTTTAGCAGCCCGAGCTTTAGCTTCGTGCGCTTGCACGATCGCTACAGCACCGGCAGTAGTTTGATGCCACAAAAGCGCAATGCCGACCCTATGGAGCTAGCGCGCGGCAAGGTGGGACGGTTGATTGGCAACCTTGTGGCGGTGCTAGCGATGCTCAAAGGCTTACCGACAGGCTATAACAAGGACTTGCAAGAGGACAAAGAGGCGTTGTTTGACGCGGTTGACCAAATGCAGCAGCTGCTTCCCGTGCTAACGGCGGTTGTACGCACGCTTGCTGTCAACGAAGAGGCACTGCTGCGCGCCTTGAGCGAAGAAATGCTAGCGACCGACGTGGCGGATTACTTAGTGACGAAGGGCATGCCGTTCCGCGAAGCGCACCACGTGGTCGGGCGGTTGGTGCGCCTTGCGCAAGAGCGCGGTGTGATGCTATCTGCGCTGCCGTTGGCGGACTATCAAGCCCTTAGTCCGTTGTTTGCGCAGGATGTTTACGCGGTGTTTGACTTTATGCAGTCGGTGCGCCAGCGTGCTGTGCAGGGCGGCACTGCGCCGGAGGCAGTGCAGGCGCAATTGGTGGCAGCACGCGAGCAGCTGCACAACGAATTGGGTTTTGTGTAGAGTGTACAAAATGGGCTTGTCACTTTCTATGAACTTGCGCCAAAACGCAAAAACTCGTTGACAGGTTGCTTGAAGTCCGTTAATCTGATAGACGTGTACCTGACTGACAACACGGTTACCAAAGCAGATAATCCATGAAACGCGCTTACAGCTTCACCCTTATTATCAGCCTTATTATCGCCATCGTAATCCTTACGAATGGTTGATAACGGCTTGGGTGGTGACGACAGAGCGCACGATTTTTAGTGAAGCGAAAGCCCCCAAGCAGGGGCTTTTTTATTTAACACTACGGAGGACAACATGAACAGCAGCACCCATTTTTCCCCTTATCCCACCAGTGCGTGGACAGAAGTGTATCAGGCGTTTGATGCGGATGCGCAGCCGTCTACACCCTCAGGGGCGACTGCGCAACCCTATCAAGCTGACGAGCAGATGCCGACGCACGACGCGCTTGCCGATGTTTACAACACGCCACATGGGGTGTACAACGGCAAGCGCGTTTCTTTTTGAGAGGAATTGACACGTTGTGGCAGCTTGCTAGGGCTTACTCTGAGAGAAAATGACACACAAGGAGCTTTAAGATATGCCTGCAGAGTGGATTTGGCGTAACGGAACGTTTGTAAAGTGGGAAGAGGCCACGGTGCATGTCACCGCCCATGCGCTGCATTATGGGTCAAGCGTGTTTGAGGGCATTCGTGCCTATGCCACGCCGCAAGGACCGGCCGTTTTCCGTCTCAAGCCACACGTTGATCGTATGGTTCATGGCGCAAAGGTGATGCGATTTGACCATCCCTACAGTGCAGACGACATCAGCAACGCCATCCTCGAGACCATTCGCCGCAACAAGCACGAGTCTTGCTACATTCGCCCGGTAATGTTTCGCGGTGAGGGCGCGTTGGGCGTAGACGGGCGCGGGCGCACGAAAATCGAGCTGATGATTTTGACTATGGAATGGGGGCGTTACTTGGGCGAAGAAGCCATTGAAAACGGCGTGGACGTGCAGGTTAGCTCTTGGCGGCGTATGGCACCCGACACGCACACGTCGATGGTGAAAGCAGGCGGCAACTATGTCAACAGCCAATTTGTTAGCATGGAAGCGCACGACAACGGCTTTAGCGAAGGCATTGCCCTCGACGTGCAGGGCTATGTCAGCGAAGGTGCAGGCGAGAACATCTTTGTGATTATGGACGGCACTGTTTATACACCCGGCTCGTGGTCATCGATTTTGATGGGAATTACCCGCGACAGTGCTATCAAAATTCTCGAAGATTTGGGCTACGAAATTCGTTACCAACCGCTAGCGCGTGAGATGCTGTATATGGCGGACGAAATCTTTTTCACCGGCACAGCCGCCGAAATTACGCCCGTGCGCTCGGTTGACCGCATTAAGATTGGCGCAGGCAAGCGCGGCGAAGTCACCGCGCGCGTGCAAGAAGAGTTTTTTGCGATTACGTCGGGGCAGAAACCCGACCGTCATCATTGGTTAACGCATGTCAATTCATAGACATGAGGTGGTCAACGCTTAGTAGAAACGCAAAGGACGCAGACAATGTTACTCAGTGGCTCTGAAATTGTGATGGAGTGCCTCATTCGTGAAGGTGTTAACGTCATCTTCGGGTATCCGGGCGGCGCAATTCTGCCGACTTATGACGCGATGTGGAACTATCGTGACCGCATTCACCACGTGTTGGTGCGGCATGAGCAGGGGGCTTCTCACATGGCGGATGGCTACGCGCGGGCAACGGGCAAGGTGGGCGTGTGTATTGCTACCAGCGGACCGGGCGCAACCAACCTTGTAACAGGGCTTGCGACCGCCATGATGGACTCGGTGCCGATTGTGGCGATTACGGGGCAAGTGCCGCGCGCTGCTATCGGCTCGGATGCTTTTCAGGAGACGGACGTGACGGGGGTCACGCTGCCTGTTACCAAGCATAACTATCTCGTCAGCGACATTCACGAGCTGGCGTATACCATCAAAGAGGCGTTTCACATCGCTCGCAGCGGTCGCCCGGGTCCCGTGTTAATTGACATTCCTAAGGACGTTCAGACTGAGAAAATTGAGTTTGTGTACCCGGAAGAGCCAATTTTCTTGCCCGGCTACAACCCTAGCCTAGCTGCCGACCCGGTGGACATTGAGAACGCGCTCGACCTTATTCGCAACGCCAAACGCCCGATTATTTTGGCGGGGCATGGCATTATCATGTCGGGCGCGATGCAAGAGCTGCGCGAGCTGGCGGAGCGTGCGCAAATCCCTGTGACGCTGACGCTGCTGGGCAAGGGTGCTATGCCCGAAAGTCACCCGCTGACGGTGGGCATGATGGGCATGCACGGCGCGGCGGCTTGCAACTACGCTATCCAAGAAGCTGACTTGCTGATTGCGTTGGGGATGCGCTTTGACGACCGCGTGACCGGCAACCTCAAGACGTATGCACCCCACGCTAAGAAAATCCACGTCGACATCGACCCTTCCGAAATTAACAAGAACGTGCGCGTGGATGTGGGCATCGCTGGCGACGTGAAAACCGTGCTGCGTCAGCTGCTGCCGGATTTGCCGTCTAAGACGCATCCCGAGTGGATAGGGCGCATCCGCGAATGGCAGGAAGATGGCAACGAGCGCGACATCCTTAACTATGACAACGGCGAAAAGTTGCTTGGTGCGCGTGTCATTAACGACCTTTGGCGGTATACGGGCGGCGAAGCGATTACTGTGACGGACGTGGGGCAGCACCAGATGCTAGAAGCCCAGTACTACCCGCATCAACGCCCAGCCACGATGCTGACCAGCGGTGGTTTAGGCACGATGGGCTTTGGTTTGCCTGCTGCTATTGGCGCGAAGTTTGGCAGACCTGATGAAGAAGTGTGGGCGATTGTCGGCGACGGTGGCTTCCAGATGACGATGTGCGAGCTGGCGACCGCTGTGCAAGAAAATGTTAAGGTCAACATCGCCATTTTGAACAACGCTTACTTGGGCATGGTGCGCCAGTGGCAGGAGTTCTTCTATGAGGAACGCTATCAATCGACCCCCATGGTTAACCCTGACTTTTGCAAGCTAGCGGAAGCCTATGGCATCCCCAGCATGCGCGTGACCAGCCGCGACCAGATTGAAGCGTCGGTGGCGTTTG
The DNA here is from genome assembly GCA_938022205.1 of uncultured Anaerolineae bacterium. Taxonomy (GTDB): domain Bacteria; phylum Chloroflexota; class Anaerolineae; order Aggregatilineales; family Phototrophicaceae; genus JANWYT01. Next base: position 43,257 of record CALIEB010000006.1, read on the forward strand.
CCCGCAGCCACAGTGGTCCCGTGCTGATTGAGTATGTCATCGAAAAAGAGGAAATCATCTACCCGATGGTGCCGGCAGGGGCAGACCTGCACAACATGATTCGCCGTCCTAAACCTTCAGAAGGGAAATAACATGAGCAGCGAGACCACGCAGAACTTGCAAAGCACGTTTAAGCAGACGCTTCTTGCCTTAGTCGAAAATAAACCCGGCGTGCTGAACCGCGTCGCCAGCCTGTTCCGCCGTCGCAACTTCAACGTGGACAGCTTGACGGTGGGTCGCACGCACAAGCCGCACCTTTCGCGCATGACCATCGTTGTCGACGTAAAGCGTGTGGACGCACGCATTATTGTGGCGAACTTGCGCAAGATGGTGAACGTGATTGATGTGCAGAACATCTCCGAGCAGCCCCATATCAGCCGGGACCTCGCGCTGATTAAGGTGCGTACCAACGACCCTGAGTCACGCAACGCCGTAACGACCATTTGTGAGCATTACCCGGCGCGCATTGTCGACATCGGCACGCAGGTGGCGATTGTCGAAATCACGGCGCGAGAGGATATTGTCGAAGAACTCATTGACGAGCTGCGCCCGATTGGCATCGTTGAGCTAGTGCGCACGGGTGTGGTGGCAATGGGGCGCGGCACGCGCATTTTGGACAGCTCCTATGAGCCGCGTGTGTTCGCCAACGGCACGCAAGCGGGCTTGGAACGCTACGGCGTGTAACCTTTGTTTACTCATTCTCACCTTTAGAGGGGGATTTCAATGGCAAAGTTGTTCTACGACAAAGACGCAGACCTTAAGTTGCTGGAAGGAAAGACCATCGCGGTGATTGGCTATGGCAGTCAAGGACACGCGCACGCGCTCAACGCGCACGACAGCGGCATGAACGTGATTGTTGGCTTGTACGAAGGTAGCAAGAGCAAGGCAAAGGCGGAAGCGGACGGGCTGAAGGTGTTGACGGTGGCGGAGGCGACCAAGCAAGCCGACATCGTCATGATTTTAATTCATGACACGATTCAAGCGGAAGTTTACAACGCGGAGATTGCGCCCAACCTCAAGGAGGGCGCGATGCTCATGTTCGCACATGGCTTCAACATTCACTTTAAGCAGATTGTGCCGCCCGCCTATGTCGATGTTGCAATGGTGGCACCTAAGGCACCGGGCCACCGTGTGCGTGAGGTCTTCAAAGAAGGCGCAGGCGTGCCGGGCTTATTGGCAGTGCATCAAGATTACAGCGGCGAGGCACACGCGCGCGCCCTTGCTTATGCCCGTGCCATTGGCTGCACGCGCGCTGGTGTCATTGAGACAACCTTCAAAGAGGAAACAGAGACGGACTTATTCGGCGAGCAGGTGGTGCTGTGCGGCGGCGTGACCGCTCTCATCCGTGCCAGCTTCGAAACGCTGGTGAAGGCGGGCTATCAGCCTGAAATCGCCTATTTTGAGTGCTTACACGAGCTGAAGCTCATCGTGGACTTAATCTACGAAGGCGGTTTGAGCTACATGTGGTACAGCGTTTCTGACACGGCTGAGCATGGCGGCTACCTTGTCGGCGACAAGTTTGAGGAGATGGTCAAAGAAGAGATGGCGGGGGTGCTTGGGCGCATCCAAAGCGGGCAGTTCGCCGAAGAGTGGATTGCTGAAAACAAGGCGGGCAAGCCGAACTTCTTGGCACGCCGTCGTCGCGAACATGATTTACTGATTGAAAAAGTCGGCACTGAGCTGCGCGACATGATGCCCTTCCTAAAGGCAAAGAAAATCAAACAGGAGAGTTAGCAATGTCTGAAGGTGTAGTACGCACTTATGACGAAAACACGGTCATCATTTTTGACACGACGCTGCGTGACGGTGAACAAAGTCCGGGCGCGACGCTGACAAGCGCAGAAAAACTAGAGATTGCCCGTCAGCTGGCGCGACTAGGTGTCGACGTAATCGAGGCGGGCTTCCCCGCTGCCTCGCCCGACGACCTTAAGGCGGTGCAGCGCATTGCGCGTGAGGTCGGCACTGCCGACGGCCCCATTATCTGTGGGCTGGCGCGTTCGGTAGAAAACGACATTTTGACCTGTTGGGAAGGCGTGAAGGATGCCAAGAAGCCGCGTATCCACACCTTTTTAGGCGTTTCGCCGCAGCACCTTGAGTACCAGATGGGCATTACGCAGGAGCAAGCCTTAGAGCGCATCCGCAAGGCGGTGACGCTGGCGAAGAGCTTATGCGATGACGTTGAGTTCAGCCCAATGGATGCCGGACGCGCTGACATGGACTTCTTGATTAAGGTGTGCGCGTTGGCGGTGGAATGTGGCGCGACGACGCTCAACATTCCTGACACGGTCGGCTATGTCACGCCTTCAGAGTGGTACGAAACAATTGCCACGCTGATTGCGGAGACCCCCGGCGCGGGCAAGGGCAGCGGCATTATCTGGTCGGTACACTGCCACAACGACTTGGGTATGGCGACCGCCAACACGCTGGCGGGCATTCAAGCAGGCGCGCGCCAAGTCGAAGTGACGATTAACGGCGTGGGCGAACGCGCCGGCAACACCTCGCTCGAAGAGGTGGTCATGGCAATTCACACGCGCCAATCTGCTTACGCTGTGCGCACGAATATTGACACGCGCCAAATCATGAAAACTAGCCGCTTGGTCAGCAATTACATGGGCATGCCCGTTCAGCCTAACAAGGCGGTGGTGGGCGCGAACGCTTTCGCCCATGAGAGCGGTATTCACCAAGATGGGGTGCTAAAACACGCCAGTACGTTCGAAATCATGACCCCAGAGTCAGTTGGTTTGTCACAAAGCCGCCTTGTGCTGGGCAAGCACAGCGGACGGCATGCGCTGAAAGTGCGCTTGCAAGAGCTGGGCTTCACGGTTGATGACAACCAGCTCAAGCAGGTGTTCGAACGCTTTAAGGCTTTGGCTGACGCTAAAAAGGTCGTGACGGACGCAGACCTAGAGGCACTTATTACCGAAGAGACGACCAAGCCACAAGAGTTCTTTAAACTGCTAGACATTCAAGTGACCTGCGGCACGATGGGCATGCCGACCGCGACGGTGCGCCTCGCCAGCGCGGACGGCGAGACGTTTGTGCATGCGGCGGTTGGCGTGGGACCCGTTGACGCGGCATATCGTGCCATTGACGCGGTGGTCAAAGCCCCTAATGTCTTGTTGGAATACAGCGTTCACAGCGTCACCGAAGGCATTGACGCGCTTGGTGAGGTGACCGTGCGCATTAGCCCGCCCGACAGCGAGAAGTCGTTTGGTGGTTATGGTGCAGACGGCGACATCATCGTTGCCAGCGTCAAGGCATACATCGCGGCACTTAACCGCATGTTGGCGGTGAGAGGGCATGGCGACGTTGCTCCAGAGGGTGATGCCGCCACCGTAGGCGTTAAAACACAGTAACCGTTTGTGTGAAGAGGGTAGACATGAGCAGCAATCCCCGTACATTGTTTGAAAAGGTGTGGGACAGCCACATTGTTAAGGCACAGACAGCAGATACGCCTGCTGTGCTTTATATCGACCTACACCTTGTCCACGAAGTGACATCTCCGCAGGCGTTTACGCTGCTGCGCGAGCGCGGCTTGAAGGTACGTCGCCCTGACAAGACGTTAGGGACGATGGATCACAGCACGCCCACTACGCCGCGCAACGAGTTGGGCATTATCCCGGTGGTGGATGCTGAAGCTGCCAAGCAGCTTGATCAATTCACCAAGAACTGCCAAGACTTTGGCATCCCCATGTACGCGCTTGGCACAGAAAATCAAGGCATCGTCCATGTTATCGGTCCTGAGCAAGGGCTAACTCAACCTGGCATGACGATTGTTTGCGGCGACAGTCACACCAGCACGCACGGAGCGTTCGGCGCGCTGGCGTTTGGCATCGGCACCAGCGAGGTCGGACACGTGCTGGCGACGCAAACGCTGATGCAGTACAAGCCAAAGACGATGGCGGTGCGTGTCGACGGCAAGCTGGCGGCGGGCGTGACCGCTAAGGACATTATCTTGGGCATCATCGCCAAGATTGGCGTGGGCGGCGGCACAGGCTATGTGCTGGAATACATGGGGTCAGCCATCCGCAGCTTGACGATGGAAGGGCGCATGACCATCTGCAACATGAGCATCGAAGGCGGCGCGCGCGCGGGCATGGTTGCACCCGACGACACCACGTTCAACTACATCGCGGGGCGACCCTATGCGCCCAAAGGTGAAGCATGGGAAGAAGCGGTGGCGGCTTGGCGCACCTTGCCTTCTGACGAGGGTGCGCACTTTGACGCGGAAGTCACGCTCAACGCCGACGAGCTTATCCCTATGATTACCTACGGCACAAACCCGGGCATGGGCATGCCTATTACGGGTGTAGTGCCAGACCCTGACAACGCCAAGACAGTGGACGAAAAAATCGCGCTGGACAAGGCTTTGCGCTACATGGGCTTGCAGCCTAACGAACGCTTGTTGGGCAAGAAGATTGACGTGGTGTTCATCGGCAGCTGCACCAACTCGCGCATTTCTGACTTGCGTGAAGCGGCGCGTATGCTGCGTGGGCGCAAGGTTGCCGACGGCGTGCGCATGTTGGTGGTGCCGGGCTCGCAGCGCGTGAAGGCGCAAGCGGAGCAAGAAGGCTTGCACGAAATCTTCAAAGCGGCGGGTGCAGAGTGGCGCGAAGCGGGCTGCTCGATGTGTATCGCCATGAACGGTGACCAGCTGCAGCCGGGTCAATACGCCGTTAGCACCAGCAATCGTAACTTCGAAGGACGGCAAGGGAAAGGCGGGCGCACGTTTCTCGCTAGCCCGCTCACGGCGGTGGCTTCGGCGATAAATGGCTGTGTGACTGACCCCCGCGAGTTGTTTGTGCCGGAGATGGCGTAAGTTAAGTAAAGAGGCGGACACATGGAAAAAATTACCAAGTTTACGGGGCGGATTGCGCCGCTGCCGATTAATGACATCGACACCGACCAAATTATCCCTGCGCGCTACCTAAAAACGACGGACAAGCAGGGCTTGGGGCAAGCGTGCTTTTTCGACTGGCGTTATCATGCCGACGGCACGCCTCGCGAGGACTTTGTGCTAAATCAGCCGCAGTATCAGGGCGCGACGGTGTTGGTGGCGGGGCATAACTTCGGCTGTGGCAGCTCTCGCGAGCATGCGCCTTGGGCGTTGATGGGCATGGGCTTTCGCGCTATCGTCAGCTCTGATTTTGCTGACATTTTCCGCAACAACGCGCTTAAGAACGGTTTATTGCCGATTATTGTCGACGAAGAGACCAAGCAGCAGCTCATCAGCCTTGCGCAAGAAGACCCTGAAACAACCGTAACGATTGACCTTGAAGCGCAGGTGCTTATCTTGCCTGACGGGCGTTCAGTGACGTTTCCTATCGATGCGTTCAGTCGCTACTGCTTGCTGAACGGCGTTGACCAGCTTGGCTTTTTGCTCAGCCTTGAAGAAGACGTGGCGGCGTATGAGGCTTCTCACCCGCAGCGAGTGACGACAACAGTATAGACAATCGACGCAATGGGGTGCGATGAGCTTTCATCAAACCCCATTTTTAGGAGTGTGACATGCCAGATTTTGTTGCAATTTATGACACGACACTGCGCGACGGCACACAACGCGAGGGTATCTCGCTCTCGGTGGCGGACAAGCTGAAAATTACGCGGCTTTTGGACGACTTAGGCGTGGCTTACATTGAAGGGGGGTGGCCCGGCTCCAACCCCAAAGATGCTGCTTACTTTGAACAAGTGCGTGACCTTTCGCTCAAGCACGCACGCATCGCGGCGTTTGGCTCAACCTGTCGCAAGGACAGCCAACCCGCCGATGACCCTAACATTCAGGCTTTAGTGGATGCGCGTACGCCAGTTGTCACGGTGGTCGGCAAAACGTCGATGCTGCACGTGACGGAAGTTTTACAGACCACGCCGCAGGAGAACCTGCGCATCATTCGCGAGAGCTTGGCGTACCTTAAGCGGCTCGGTAAAGAGGTGATTTACGACGCGGAACACTTTTTTGACGGCGCGAAGTTGGACTTTGAATACGCTTTCGACACGCTTAAGGCCGCTATCGAGGGCGGCGCGGATGTCATCGTGCTGTGTGACACTAACGGTGGCACGCTGCCTTGGGAAATCGAACACTTTGTGGCGCAAGTGCGTGCGGTGTTTCCTGAGATGACGCTGGGCATTCACACGCACAACGACGGCGAGCTGGCGGTGGCGAACTCGCTGGCGGCGGTTAGAGCCGGCGTGGTGCATGTGCAAGGTACGATTAACGGCTATGGCGAACGCTGCGGTAACGCTAACCTGTGTAGCATTATTCCCGACTTACAGCTCAAGATGGGGATTGACTGCTTGCCTGACGCTGCCGCGCTGGCGCATCTCACGCGGGTAGCGCGAACGGTGGCGGAGATTGCTAACCTCGCGCCCGACAACCATCTCGCTTACGTGGGCAAGAGCGCATTTGCGCACAAAGGCGGCATTCATGTCGCCGCGATTCGCCGCAACGTCGACAGCTACCAGCATATTGACCCCGCTTTGGTCGGCAATGAGATGCGCGTGCTGGTCTCGGATTTGTCGGGGCGCGGCAACCTGTTGAGCAAGGCGGAAGAGCTGGGCATGGACGTATCCTCTAGTGAGGCGGCGCAAGTGCTTGACGACATTAAGCGTTTAGAAAACGAGGGCTTTGTCTTTGAGGGCGCGGAAGCCTCGATTGCCGTGCGCATGTTCCGCGCCAAGCCCGACTATGAGCCTATCTTCCGCCTGATTGATTTCACAGTCATCGTGGAAGACCGTCAGCGTCGTGGGCAGCTCTCTGAAGCGATGGTGAAGTTAGACATTGGCGGACAGATTGTTCACACAGCGGCGGAGGGCAACGGTCCCGTGAATGCGCTTGACCTTGCGCTGCGCAAGGCGTTGTTCCCGCACTATCCTGAAATTGCCGAGTTCCAACTGGTGGACTACAAAGTGCGCATTTTGGACAGCGAGAACGCCACCGCCGCGACGACGCGGGTGTTGATTGACACGCAGCGCGGCAGCCAACGCTGGAGTACAGTTGGCGCAGGTACGGACATTATCCGCGCTAGCTGGCTGGCGTTGATTGACAGCGTAGAATACGGGTTGTGCTTGTCGCAAAAGCCTGAACCCGCCTATAGCTAAACGGTTGGGGGAAGTTTATTCTGTTGGCAGGGCATGAAATGGCTCATTCCCTGCCGTTGCTTGTCTCATGAAAGGAACAACACGGTATGAAAGCAACGATTGCGACGCTGGCGGGAGATGGCATCGGTCCTGAGGTGATGGCGGAGGCGTTAGCTCTGCTCAGCGCGATGGGCAGCAAGTACGGGCATGAGTTCGTGACGAATGAAGCCTTAATTGGCGGGATTGCGATTGACGAAACGGGCGATGCTTTTCCCGCTGAAACGCAGCGCATCTGCGAACAGTCCGACGCGATTTTGCTGGCAGCGGTCGGCGGCTACAAGTGGTCGGACCCTAGCGCAAAAGTCCGCCCTGAGCAAGGCTTGCTCAAGATGCGCAAGCACTTCAACTTGTTCGCCAACCTGCGTCCCGTGAAGGCATATCCCGCGCTCAGCCAAAATGTGCCACTGCGCCCTGATTTGCTGGAAAACGTTGACATGTTGTTTGTGCGCGAGTTGACCGGCGGCTTGTACTTTGGCGAGCGCAAGGAAATGGGCGACGGTGACGACGCTTACGACACCATGTACTACAGTCGTCCCGAAGTTGAGCGCGTGGCGCATGTGGCGTTTCGTGCCGCGCAGGGGCGGCGCAAGAAGCTCACATCGGTGGATAAAGCCAACGTGCTAGCGTCCATGCGTCTGTGGCGTAAGACGGTCACGCAAGTGCATGAGGACTATGGCGACGTGGAGCTTGAGCATGTGCTGGTGGATGCTTGTACGATGCACATGCTGATGCGCCCCGCCAGCTTCGACGTGATTTTGGCGGAAAACATGTTTGGCGACATTCTAAGCGATGAGGCTTCGGTGTTTGCGGGGTCGTTGGGGATGCTGCCTTCCGCGTCGTTAGGCGAAGGGCGTTTTGGCTTGTACGAGCCAGTACATGGCAGTGCGCCCGACATCGCGGGTCAGGGCAAAGCCAACCCTGTCGGCATGTTTTTAAGCGTGGCGATGCTGCTGCGCTATTCGCTCGCTCTTGAGGAGGAAGCCCTTGCTATTGAGCGCGCAGTCGACGCAGTGCTGGCAGACGGCGCGCGCACGGGCGACATCGCACGCAAAGGCGAGCCAATCCTCAGCACCAAAGAGTTTGCGCAGGCGGTGATTGCAAAGCTATAGCAAGCTGGGATTTTGCGAAAAATCAGCTATATCTGACGCGGAAAAGCCTTCAAGCCGCTGGTGCTGTAAGATGTGGTGCAGTGCCAGCGCGCCCCAATACAACATCAAACGGCGGTTGGCGATGGACAGCCCTTCCCACGCGAAAGCGCGCAAGCACAAAAATACCAGCGCAACGTGATATTCATGCCAATTGCTGACTTTGGCGAAGCACTTCGCGGCAATCTGTCGCACGCTGCTGATGGTTTTGAGCAGCGGGGCGAGCGTTGGCGTTGCATCATCGCTGCGTTCTAGCGCGCTGAGCGCAAAGGCGACTTGGCGGATGTCGTGCCATGTTTCGCCCAGCTTGTCTCCCAACCAAACGTTAATCAAGCTCAGCTCAAGCGTTGCCCAGTCGAAAAGCGTGTGTCCTTCGCGGGTATTCGCGTAATCAATCAGCAGCGTTTGCTGGCTGTCGTTCAGGAGTATGTTGCCGAGCTGCAAATCACCGTGAATGACGCTTAGGGTGCTATTAAGTGTCGTGTCTAAGAGCTGCGGGTAATGCGTGAGCGGGTTAGGCAGGGTGCGTCCATCGACATAAGGCAGTTCGCGTCGGGTGGGGTCAAAATCGGGCGTGAGAGCTTTGGCAGCCTGCTGTAGCAGCTCATCACGGGTTTGCCACACGTTGCCCACCAGCCGCTCGACGACTTCGCCGCGATAGTACATGTCTTCTGCAAAGTTAATGCCGCGCACATGCACGTGCAGCGCGCGGTTCTCGCGGTTGCCTTGACCTAACGCCAGCGCGATACTTTTCTGCGCCACGTCTACTTTTTGCACGAGGAAGTTTTCTAGCACGACAAACTCGCCGTGCTGTACGTTATGTAGGTGGCTGCGTTTAACGGGAAACTTTAGCACACGCGCATCTTCAGGCGGTAGCACCTCGTTTGGCTGAATATCGAGCGTAAATAGGGGCGGCAGCACGCTGTCATATTCTTGCCACGCCTCGAAGCGATAGGGGCGACGCTGACTCCACCAGTGCGTGCCAAACTGGCTAAACAGGCTGTCCTCGAGCCATGTGCTAATTTGCGTGTCTGTCCACGTTTGGATAACTTCGCCTATGCTAGTCAGCTTGCCGCTGTTAGAGGGCAGCGTGTACTTGAGCAGTCCAATCTCTAAACTTTCGGGCAGCGTGGGCTTTTCTGTGAGACGTGCTGCGAGCGTTGGTAGTGTTCCCTCCACAAACTGCTCGTAACGCCGTGTTTCGTCCTGAACAGCATCGGTGGGAGCGATTTTGACGACAAGGCTAGCATCAGCGTGCTGGTCGGCGCGAATAGGCGTGACGAGCAAGAGGCGTGCGCCACTGCAGCCGCCGAGCAATCGGTTGTCGATACGCACCTTGTCATAGCTGTGGAAGGCGCGTCGCAGCAAAAATAGTGTGTCTGCGTCCAACTCTTGCTCAAAGTGAGGCGAGAATTCGACGCTGACAAAGGCGCGCTGTGCGACTTTGGTGTTTTGGTAGGCTTGTGCTTTGGCGCGTATCTTGTCAATGTCGACGTTGAGATGCTGCAGCACACGCACGGGAATGCTGTCGCGTTCGTCCAAAATAGCGAGGAAAATGTCGCGGTCGAGCAGGTGCGTGCGCTGGCTCTCGCGCATCAGCTCATCGGCTACGCCTAGCACCACGTCCGTGCGCGGCGTGTTGGGAATACCTGACCAGAGGCGATATTTGCTGCCTTTGCCCACCTTGCGGCGGATAGCTTCGGCGACGTAATCTGCCGAAATGCCCTCTTCTGCCAGAAGCTCGCGCGTGATGCTGCCGTCAAGCTCGACAAGTGCGATGAACAGATGCTCGATGCCTAAGTAAAAGTGGCGCATACGCTGCGATTCTTGGCGGGCAAGGATGAGGATGTCTTTTAGGTCAAAGGCTTGGCTCATACGTCCTCAATCCTGGGAATCAAGGCGCAGCCAAGTGCGCCCGACGCGAAAAAGCTGCCCTTCTGCCAACGGCACAATCCCCTTGATGATGACATCATTGAAAAAGTCATCGGGGTTTTCCGAAAAGGTGCCGTTGGTGCTGTTACAGTCTTCGAGCCACCAGCGCGAGGCGCGCCAATGTAGATTGGCATGTTGGCGCGAAACGAACGTGTCGTTCTTTAGGCACAGATCGTTGTCGTCGCGGCGACCGATGGTAATTGTCCACGTCTCACCGTTTGCTTGCGATTGATGCCCGTCGTGGTCTTGGCTAAACGTAAAAAGTGCCCCGTCTTGCACGCCGCTCATGACCATGATTTGCACGCGCTTGTTCATTGCTTCGCCTCATCTCCTGCTTCAAGACCGTGTGCTTAGTTCATTATACGCTCAATTGGTTTTTGCTCAACAAACAAAACCGCCTCTAAAGGCGGCTTTGTTGTTCAAAGAGAAAATGCTACACCATGCTAAGCAGGCTCAAGCGCGTTTTGTCTTGTGATACGGCGAATGCGCGCGCCTAAACTGCTCAACAAGCCTTCGATGTTTTCATGTCCGCGATCGATTTGATAGACGTTGTCAATATAGGTCGTGCCGTACGCGCCTAAGCTAGCGATGAGGACAGCTGCCCCCGCGCGAATGCTTTCCGCTTTGACATGGGCGGCGCGCAAGTGTTTTACGCCTCTAATGACCAACACGTTGCTTTGGCTGATGATGGCATCTGCGCCCATTGACAGCAAGCCACCGATGAAGTCGTAGCGATTTTCGAAGATGCGCTCGCGAATGAAGCTCTCACCTTGTGCGGTCGTCGCCAGCGCAGAGATACAGGGCTGCAAGTCGGTAGGGTAGCCGGGATAGGGATGGGTGGTGATGTTGATGGGGTTAAGCGGCTTATTTGGATTGCGCTGTACGCGCAGCGTGTCTTTTCCGCTGGCGATGCTCAACCCCATTTGCTCAAGTTTGGCGGTAACGATGCGCATGTGGGTTGGCTCAACGCCGCGCAGCGTCACATCGCCACCTGTAATGCCGACGCTCATCATGACTAAGCCTGCGACGAGGCGATCGGGAATGGCGGTATACTCAACAGCGTGCAGCGCGTCTACACCCTCAATAGTCAGGGTGGATGTGCCGATGCCGTGAATTTTCGCGCCCATTTGCGTAAGAAAGTGGGCGAAGTCGATGACTTCAGGCTCGACGGATGCGTTTTCGATGATGGTGATGCCTTGTGCTAGGGCTGCGCCCATCATGAGATTTTCCGTGCCTGTGTGGCTAGGCATGTCGAGGTAAAGCAGTGCGCCCCTCAAGCGCGGCGTGGTCATCGTGATGAGGGTCTTGTCGTCGTCTGTGCCTTCGATGTGTTCCACAGTGGCACCAAGTCGGGCAAAACCGCGATGATGGAAGTCGATCTTGCGCGAGCCGATGTCGCAGCCGCCGCTGCCCGGCAGTTCCACATGCCCCAAGCGCAGCAGCAGGGGCGCAAGAAACAAAATCGAGCCGCGCAGCTTCTTGGATAGTTCCACAGGCAGCTTGCTCTCATGCAAGTCGCTCGCATCGATTTCGACGCGGTGTGCTGCGAGGTCATGTGTGACCTTTGCGCCAACGTAGCGCGCCAGCTCCAACGCAACCAACACATCCGCCAGTTCAGGCACATTGTGAATGACAGTGGTGCCGGTCTTCGGCAACAAAGCGGCAGCAATCATCGGCAAAACAGCGTTTTTTGCCTTTTGGATGCTCACCTCGCCGTACAGCGGCTTGTTGCCAATGACCTCAAAAGCGGCATCTGACATGGGTTATCTCCTTGTTTGCCGCGTTAGTGTCCTCGATAACGCGGGAAAAAACAAGACACGTCTTAGCTTTTTCGCGGTGTTTAGGCTATTGCGCGCTGTGATGCTTTGTGCTATAGTCAGGCTTAGTGCAAGTCGTGTTATTTGCTTGCGCCACTCATCCAGAGCAGTTGAGAGAACGGCTCCATGAAACTGCGGCAACCCCCATGTGGCGATGGGAAGGTGCCAATTCCGTCAGAAGTGCAGCACTCTGGCAGATGAGGGGCAAGACATGTTATGCACAGACAACGTGCCTTAAGGCTGCCGCCACACGCCTCACTCGCGTTTATATGTGCAACATGCGCCCGAAATCTGCATTTGATTCGGGATTTTTTAATTTACGCGAGGAAGTCATGACCACGACCAACGACAACATCGAGAAAGCCATCCAGCAAGCCACACAACCGCAAAAGCAGGGACATAGCACGCGGGCGGTGCATGGCGGCGTGAAGCGTCACAAGGCGTACAGTGCGTTGACCACGCCTATCGTGCAATCGGCAACGTTCACGTTCAAGAACACAGCAGACCTGTGCGACTTTATGGATGCCAAGCTCTATGGCGGCGAAACCGACCGCGAGGAATATGGGCGTTATGGCAATCCTAGCATTTGGGCGGTCGAAGAACGCCTCGCGGCGTTAGACGGCGCGGAGGACGCGGTGGTCTACTCGTCTGGCATGGCAGCGGTGACCTCGCTACTACTTACGGTGTTACGCGCGGGGCAGCACATCATCATGACAGATGACTGTTATCGTCGCACGCGCCAGTTTTGCAAAGTGTTCTTGGCGAAATTTGGCATCGAAACCAGCGTCGTGCCGATGGGTGACTATGCCGCTATTGAGAACGCTATACAGCAAGGACGCACGCGCTTCATTATCTCAGAATCACCGACCAACCCGTATTTGCGCGTGGCAGACATGGGGCGCATTGCCGAAATTGGCAAAAAACACGGCGTTTTAACGGTTATCGACGCAACCTTCGCTACGCCGATTAACTTGCGTCCGCTGGAATATGGTATCGACTTTGTGCTGCACAGCGCGACCAAATACATTGGCGGGCATAACGACGTGCTGGCGGGCGTGATTTGCGGCGAAGCCGGGCGCATCAAGGCCTTGAAAGACGCGCGCGGCGTGTTCGGCAATCTCATTGACCCGCAAGCGGCGTTCTTGCTCGAGCGCGGCATCAAGACGTTGGGCGTGCGCGTGCAGCAGCAAAATGAAACCGCGCTGGCGGTGGCGCGCTTCCTTGAGGCACACCCCAAGATTGAGCGCGTGTACTATCCCGGCTTGCCCTCGCACCCTGATTACGAGGTGGCGCGCAAGCAGATGTCCGGCTTTGGCGGTGTGGTGAGCTTTGAAGTTGCCGGTGACCTTGAGGCAACGAGTTTGTTTATCGACCGCTGTCGCATTCCTTATATTGCACCCTCTTTAGGCGGCGTGGAGAGCTTGATAGAGCAACCTGCGCTGGTCAGCTACTATGAGCTATCGACGGAAGAACGCCTTGCGGTGGGCATCAAAAACAACTTGGTGCGCTTTGCGGTGGGCATTGAAAATGCCGAAGACATCATCCAAGACCTAGAGAACGCGTTGGCGGGTATCCCAGATCCCAAGCTAGAGCGCGAGTGGGAGCGGCACTTCCGCCGTTAAGTTTGCGAAAACGCCGGCATATGCGCCGGCCTTTTTGTTTAGGCTTGCGGCTGGGGCTGCTTGCTCAGCACGCGCTTGATTTCCTCGATGTCATCACCGGCTTGGTAGATGCGGTTGGCGTAATGCGGCGTGATGTCTTCTAACGTGTTGCTGTGGTAGCCGATTGTTGCGTCGGGGTCTTTCATCACATGCCCCGTGAGGATGCCGACAACGCGCTCATGGGCCTGAATGATACCTGCTTCGACCAGCTTGCGCGTGCCAGCTAGCGAACACGCTGACGCTGGCTCGCAGCCAATGCCCGCCGCGTCAATCAGGGCTTTTGCGTCCATGATTTCTTGGTCGGTTACCATTTCGACCACGCCGTTTGTCCACTTTAGCGCGCGTACGGCTTTGGGATAATTGACGGGATTGCCGATTTTGATGGCGGTCGCAATCGTTTCTGCCTTCATCGGTTGGAAGGATTGAAAGCCGTTTTGGTAGCTGTGGTAAAGCGGGCTTGCGCCTTCTGCCTGAATGATGGCAAGGCGTGGGATGCGGTCAATCAAGCCTAGCGTGTAAAGCTCGTAGAGTGCCTTGCCAAACGCTGAACTGTTGCCTAAGTTGCCGCCCGGACAAACAATCCAATCCGGCACTTGCCAGCTCAGCTGTTGAATGGTTTCAAAGATGATGCTTTTCTGACCTTCTAGGCGGAACGGGTTTATCGAGTTGAGGACGTAGATGTTAAGCTCTTCGCTGACGGCGCGCACAAGCTCGAGGTTGCGGTCGAAGTCGGCGTTAATTTGTAGGCAAGTCGCGCCGTAGGCAATGCCTTGCGCCAGCTTGCCGAGCGCAATTTGACGGTTTTGCAAGAAAATGATGCCTTCTAGGTCAGCTAGTGCGGCGTAGGAAGCCAGCGCAGAAGACGTGTTGCCTGTTGAGGCGCACGCTACTCTTGTCATGCCCAGCACGCGGGCATGGCTCACGCCGCTTGTCATGCCTCTGTCTTTGAAAGACCCTGTAGGGTTTTCCCCCTCGTGCTTGAGGCGAAGCTCGCGCACGCCTGCCCACTGCGCCAGCTTGGGTAGGTTGTAGAGGTTGGTGTTGCCCTCAGGTTTCGTGACAATTAAGTCATGCGGGATGTCTGGGTAGATTAGTTCTTGATACCGCCACACGCCGCTATTATAGGGTGTGTCGAGCGCGCCTAGCCGCGTGTCAAATCGCTCGCGGGTGAGCTGCGGGCGCAGGGCATCCCAATCGTGTTGAACGTCCAGCAAGCCACCGCAAGAAGCACACGAATAGACAACGTGATGAATGGGATAGGTTGCTCCGCAATCCATACATTGCAAGATGCTTGTCATTGGTGTTATCCTCTCTAGGGGACGTGCTTAAACGCTCAATGTTAAGGATAACGAACTTATATGACAAATACCAGAGCAGAAGCCTTTGCCCCTGCTACGATGGCGAACATCGGTGTAGGGTTTGATATTCTGGGTTTAGCGATTAGTGGGGTGGGCGACACCGTTATAGCGGAGTGGGGCGACGGAGAGGGCGCACAGTTGACGCGCATTGAAGGTGACGGCGGCAAACTGCCCTTTGATGCGGCGCAAAACGTGACAACGATTGCCGCAAACGCGGTGCTAAGACAGGTTGGCTATCGCGGCGGCGTGCGCCTTAGCTTGTTGAAGGGGTTGCCGCTGGCGAGCGGGCTGGGTAGCAGCGCAGCCAGCGCGGTGGCGGGGGCTGTTGCGGTGAACGCGCTGCTTGGCGAACCGCTCACACGCGAGGCATTGCTACCTGCTTGCCTTGAAGGTGAGGCGGCTGTTAGCGGCTATCATGCTGACAACGTTGCCCCCTCGCTTTTTGGCGGCATCACGCTGACCACTGGGGTTGCGCTGGAAGATATTCAGCGGCTGCCTGTGCCTTTAGGCGTGCATTTTGCCTTTGTTACGCCCAACGTGGAGGTGCGTACGGCGGAGGCGCGTGCTGTGCTGCCCGCACAAATCCCGCTCAAGCAGATGATTCACCAAACGGGCATGGTAGCGCGCCTTGTGGACGCGATTTATCGCAATGATTTGCAAGCATTAGCACTGGCAATGGAGGGCGATGTTGTCGTCGAGCCGGCGCGTGCGCACTTAATGCCCTATTTGTATGAAGCGCGTGCGCTGGCAAAGGCGAACGGCGCACTAGCATTAGTGATTAGCGGCGCGGGACCCACGCTGTGCGCTGTATGTGAGGGGGCGCAGGTGGCGCAAACCGTGCTAGACGCGCTGCAAGCCTTTTACGGCCAAAAGGGATTGCAGAGCAGCGGGCGCGTGGCACAAATTGCCGAGCGCGGTGCGACGGTCAAGCTGTTTTAGGCTTTGTGAAAAACTTGACAAGCCGCGCTTGCATTCCTATACTTGGGGTCATGTTTTATGAAAAACTAATATCCCTTCATAAGAATAGAAAAGAGCTTTGCACATGAGCGACCTAGTGAAAAATTACATTGGTGGGCAGTGGGTCGAGGGTCAGGCACGCCAGACCTTTGAGAGCATCAATCCTGCCACTGAGGCACATTTGGCGACGGCGGTGAAGAGCGACGCACAAGATGTGGCAGCGGCGGTTGCAGCAGCAAAACAAGCCTATGACAAGTGGCGGCTGCTGCCTGCGCCTAAGCGCGGTGAAATTCTCTACCGTGTGGCGGAGCTGCTTAAAGAGCGTAAAGAAGCCTTAGCACGCCTTGCTACGCAGGAGATGGGCAAAATTCTGACGGAGACGCGCGGCGACGTGCAAGAAGCCATAGATATGGCGTATTACATGGGCGGCGAAGGACGGCGGCTGCTGGGGTATACCGCGCCTGTTGAGATGCCGAACAAATTTGGCATGGCAATCCGTGACTCTGTAGGCGTTGTCGGCGTGATTACGCCTTGGAACTTCCCTGTGGCGGTGCCGAGCTGGAAGATTTTGCCCGCCCTGGTTGCCGGCAACACGATTGTTTGGAAAGCGGCGGAAGACACGCCCGCGACAGCAGCGGCGTTCGTCAAAGTGTTTGAGGACGCGGGCTTGCCGGCGGGGGTGTTGAACCTTGTGTGCGGCTATGGCGATGCAGGCAGTGCGTTGGTAGAACACCCTGACGTGCGCATTATCTCGTTTACGGGGTCAACTGCTACAGGCATTAGCGTGTATACGCGCGCGGCGCAGCTGGGCAAGAAGGTGACACTTGAGATGGGCGGCAAGAATGCCATCATTGTGATGGACGATGCGAACTTTGACCTTGCCGTTGAGGCGATTACGTGGAGCGCATACGGCACGACCGGGCAGCGTTGCACCGCCACCAGTCGCCTCATCGTGCAGTCGGGCATCAAGCCTCGTCTGATTGAGGCATTGGTTGCCAAAGCCAAAGCTATTCGTGTTGGCGACGGGTTGGATGAAGCAACCACGATGGGACCGCTTGTCAATCAAAAGGCGTTGGACAAAGTGAGCAGCTACATGCGCGTGGCGGCGGAAGAGGGCGTGAGCATCCTCACGGGTGGGCGCAGAGCAGACCTGCCAAAAGGCTTCTTCTTTGAGCCGACGCTCTTTGACGGCGTAAAGCACGGCATGCGCGTGGAGCAGGAAGAAATTTTCGGTCCTGTGCTGTCGGTGGTCGAGGTTAAAGACCTTAACGAGGCGATATACGTGAACAACGCGACGCGCTACGGCTTGTCGAGCAGCATCTTCACTGAGAACGTCAACGCCGCCTTCCGCGCTATCCGCGACTTGACGACGGGCATTGTCTACGTAAATCACGGCACAACCGGCGCAGAAATTCAGTTTCCCTTTGGCGGCACGCGCGGCACGGGCAACGGCATGCGTGAGGCCGGACAAACAGCGTTGAACTCCTTTACCGAGTGGAAGTCCGTTTATATTGACTTCAGTGGGCGTTTGCAGCGGGCGCAAATTGACACAGACGATGTCCTCAAAGATAATTAAGGCTTGTTGAATGCGGGTTAAAAAGTTATCGCCATTTAGAGAAAAATTGGATAAGCTAATAGGTGTGCTATGGGACAGTTGTATTGGGAAGACACGTATGAGCTGGTGTTGGCGTTGATGGAGGCGTATGGCGAGGTGGATTTGGATGCGTTAGGTTTGCAGCAGTTAGGCGAGATGGTTATGCGCTTGCCCGATTTTGCGGATGACCCTCTGTTGGTCAATGCGGACATCTTAACAGACATTTTGCGCGAGTGGTACGAGGAGTGTAACCCATAATGGAACTTAATTTACAGGAGCTGAGCAAGACGCAGTACCCCATCCCTGCGGACTTGCAGAACAACGTCGCCATCACCAGCTTGAGCAAGATTTACAACTGGGGACGGCGCAATTCGATGTGGCCCATGCTGTTCGGGCTGGCGTGCTGCGCAATCGAGATGATTGCTACGGCATCTTCGCGCTTTGATTTTTCACGCTTTGGCATGGAAGTCATGCGTGCCACCCCGCGTCAATCGGACTTGATGATTGTGTCGGGGACGGTGACGAAGAAGATGGTGGTGCCAATTGTGCGTTTGTACAACCAGATGCCCGAGCCGAAGTACGTACTGGCGATGGGAGCGTGTGCTAGCGGTGGTGGACCCTTCAAAGAGGGCTACAACGTGGTGTCCGGTATTGACAAGTACTTGCCGGTGGATGTGTATGTGCCGGGCTGTCCGCCGACTCCGCAGGCTCTGTTGTTTGGCTTGATTGCGCTGCAGAAGAAGATTGACGGGCAGTCAATTGCCGATTACGACGACGTACCTTGGTATGGTGTGGGTTTGTCTGACCCCGCACCCGTGCCAATTCTCGGACCCGACATCATCGACCCGCGCCAAATGGACATGATTCGTCGTCAAGCTGAAAAGGCAGCTAGCGACGGCGGCGTACTTAATGCAGCGCGCTCGTTGCCTAGTGCCGCGGTGGCTGTCCTAGATGCGCCTGCGAAGGCGGCTAAGCCCGCTCCCGCAGCGGCTGCGCCTGCCGCTAGTGAAGCCGACGACAAGCGTGCTGCGGCATTGGCGCGCAAGGCAGCTCGCGCTGCGAAGAGCGAAGGTGCTGCTGCGTCTACCACGCCCGCTGCCGTGCCTGCCGCGTCGTTGCCTAGCGGTGGCAAGCCTTGGGAAGAGTCAGAAGCTATTCGTGAACAACGTAAACAAGCCGCGCTGGCACGTAAAGCTGCCCGTGCCAACAAAACAGAAGGGTAGGCAATTGCTATGGTAGATATGACTGTGCCGAACAGTCCTGCAACCAGCATTGAAGATGCTATCGCGGACTTAAAAGCGAAGTTCCCCGACGCGGTGTCCGATGACAAGCGTGAAGGCTACAGTGGCGTAATCGTCAGCAAAGATAAGCTGCTTGAGGTGGCACGCTATATTCATGACACGTTGGGCTTTGACTATTTGTCGAGCGCAACCGCTGTGGATTATCTTGGCGAGGGCAACCACAGTAACGACCACCTCGAGATGGTTTACCATGCCTATCGCACGACAGGCGGCAAAGCCTTAGTCTTCAAGGCGCAAACCGACCGCGAGAAGGCGGAATTGCCGTCGCTTGTTTCGGTCTGGAAGGGCGCAGACTTTCAAGAGCGCGAAGCGTGGGACTTGTTTGGCATCCGTTTTCAAGGACACCCTAACCTTAAGCGCATCTTGATGTGGGAAGGCTTTCATGGCTTCCCCATGCGCAAGGACTGGCATGAAGCCTACTATGAGCAAGACCACAAGCCTTTTGATAGCCGCTGGCCTAGTGGGCATGTCTACCGCGCCGAAGAGCGCAATATCTTCGGCAAGAACGTCAAGTACCCTGCCGATATTGACCTGAGCAAGCTGACCGACATCTCGGAATCCAGCATGTACGAAGGCTTTGGCATGGGCGTGGAGTACACGCAGGTAAGAGACGGAGAGGGCATGGCGACCGACCAGCTCATCGTCAACATGGGACCCCACCATCCCAGTACACACGGCGTGTTCCGCATGATTATGCGGCTGGACGGCGAGACAGTCACGCACCTTGAACCTGTCATGGGCTATCTGCATCGTAACCACGAGAAAATTGGCGAGCGCAACACGTTCTTGCAAAACATCCCCTTCACTGACCGCCTCGACTATATCTCTAGCATGGGCAACAATCATGGCTACGTGCTGGCGGTAGAGCAGCTGCTTGCGCTTGCGCCTAAGTACACGCCGCCGACCTATCGCACGGAAGTGCTGCGCGTGTTGATGGTCGAGCTGACGCGCATTGTCAACCACTTGTGGGCAATTGGCTTCTGGCTCAATGACTTGGGCGCATTCTTTACGCCTGTGCTGTACTTTATCCAAGAACGTGAGCGCATTCTCGACTTCTTCGAGGCAGTCGCAGGCAGTCGCATGATGTGTAACTACATGCGCTTCGGCGGCGTGTTCGCGGACTTGCCCGAGCGCATTCGCACGGTGGCGAACCTGATGAACGACCGCGTGCGTGACTTTAACACAATGCAGTTTCTCACCGAGATGATTAACGAGCGTATCCCGCGCACGATTGACGAGCTGGACGAGTATTTGACCAACAGCGACATTGTGCGCGTGCGTTCGGAAGGCGTGGGGTATTTAAGCCGCGAGGATGCCATCAACTATAGTGCGGCGGGTCCGTTGCTGCGCGGTAGCGGTGTTGCCTATGACATTCGCCGCGCCGAACCCTACAGCATTTACGATGAGCTTGATTTTGACGTGGCGGTACAGTACGAGGGCGACATGTATGCGCGCTACTTGGTGCGCCTGCAGGAGATGCGCGAGAGCGTGCGTATCCTCAAACAGATTTTGCCGCGCCTTGAGTACACGGCTGGGGAATCGGTGGCATCACCTTTTGCCTATTCGGGCAAAGTGCCGATTGGCGAAGCCTACGGGCGCGTCGAAAACGGCAAGGGCGAGCTGGGCTATTATGTCGTGTCAGCGGGGGACAAGAAAGCGGCGGCAAATCCGTGGCGTTACCATGTGCGCGCCCCTAGCTTCATCAACCTAACGCCTCTGGGTGTGATGGCAAAAGGCGGCAAGGTGGCTGACCTTGTGGCGATTTTGGGCAGCATCGACATTGTGTTGGGCGAAACAGACCGTTAAGAGGATGATGAGACGATGAACGGAATTGGCTTTATCAAAGGCATGTTGCTCACGCTGCGCCACTTCGTAGAGTCGTATGTGGACGACGTGCGCTATGGCTTTAAGAAATATTCGCCTAATGTGGACAACTTTCAGCAGCGTCAAGGCACGCAGGCTGCTGGTGTGTTCACCGTGCAGTACCCGGATGAAAAAGTGGCGATGCCCGAACGCTTCCGCTTTGTGCCGTTTTTGGTGGTCGAAGATTACGACCACCCCGAACGCCCGGGCAAGGATTGGTGTACTAGCTGTGGGATTTGTGCCAAAGTCTGCCCGCCGCAGTGTATCTGGATTGTGCGCAGCAATGACCCTGCAACGGGTCGTCCGGTGCCGGAGCCAGAAGCGTTTTTTATCGACATCGACATCTGCATGAACTGTGGTTTCTGTGCGGAATACTGTCCGTTTGATGCGATTAAGATGGATCACGACTACGAGCTGGCAAGCTACGATCGCACGACGAGCCATATTTTCGACAAGGACAAGCTCTCCAAAGAGTTCAAGTATTGGAAGACCATCGCGCCCAACCGCGCCATAGACGAGGCGCAGGCACGCGGCGGCTGGGAACACAAGGACGCGCAAAAGGCGGCGCGTCGCGGCGGTGGCGCGGCTGACAGCAAGCGCGAAGAAGTGCGCGCGCGCAAGGAAGAAGAGCAAAAGCAGCCTGTTGCGAGCGCACCTGTCGCGCAAGAAACCAAACCGGCGGCAGCAGAAACGCCTGCGCCTGCCGCAGCAACCAGCGGTGGCGGTGAAAAGCCTTGGACGGACAGCGAAGAAGAGCGCGAACGTCGCAAGCAAGCGGCATTGGCGCGCAAAGCAGCGCGCGCTTCTAAGCGCGAATAGCTGCTCTGGTGGCGCAAGTGAAACCGTGTGCAAGACCCAGCCAGCGTTTGTCTGGCTGGTTTTGTTCTAGTGGGATGGTAGGAGCAAACTGTGCGAGGTGTCAAAAAAGAGCATTTGCCACAGAAACGTTGTTTGGCGTGCGGCCGTCCGTTTACGTGGCGCAAGAAGTGGGCAAAGTGCTGGGACGAGGTGCGCTACTGCAGCGATGCCTGCCGCAAGCACAAACGCGGTGAGGTGACACATGGCTGACATGCGGCGTGATTTCAAAGACCGCGAGGAGCTTGTGGCATATTTGCGCGAGCAGTTTCCTGAAGCAGCCGCGCGTTCGCCGCATGTCTCGCCGTTCATTGGTGGTCGCACCAGTGCCGAAAGTCGGCTGGCGGTGAGCAAGTTTGGCGCGGAGTACGCGCAGACGCGCAACTATGTCACAGGCAGCGTTACACGCCTTTCTCCTTATATTCGGCATGGGGTATTAACGTTGGCGGAAGTGCGTGATGCTGCTTTAGCGCAGGTGAGCCGTGCCGAAGACGCGGAGAAGTTTATCAGTGAGCTGGGCTGGCGCGACTATTGGCAGCGTGTCTATGCGCAAGTGGGTGACAAAATATGGCAAGACCTCGAACCCTACAAGACGGGGTTTACGGCGGATGACTACGCTGATGAACTGCCCGACGACATTCGTTACGGCGAAACGGGCGTGCGTTTCATTGATGACTTGTGCAAAGAGCTGTTCACGCTCGGGTATTTGCACAATCACGGGCGCATGTGGCTGGCGGCGTATGTCGTGCATTGGCGGCGCGTGAAGTGGCAGGCGGGCGCGCGTTGGTTTTTGGAACATCTGGTAGATGGCGACCCTGCTAGCAACAACTTGTCTTGGCAGTGGGTGGCAAGCACTTACAGCCACAAGCCTTACTACTACAATTGGGATAACGTGCTGCGTTTTACGGGCAAGAAGTACCTAAACGCTAGCCCGCGCATTTTGGGCAACGAGGCGTTTCTAGGCACGTACGAGGTGATTGCACGGCGGCTTTTTCCTAACATTGACCTTGAGCATGACCATTCTCAACCGCACCAATCACCACCTAAACCGACGCGGTTTAAGCAGGATGGCAAAAAGGATAAACGCCGATGAGCGACGTTAAAACAGTTATTTGGGTGCATGCTGACAACCTAAATCCGCATAGCCAGCCGTTTAAGCTGGCGGCGGGTGCGCCTGCGCTGTTTGTCTTTGATGATGCGCTTCTACAGGCTTGGGGCATCACGCTCAAGCGCATTGTCTTTATGTACGAGTGCTTGTTGGAGCTACCTGTGACAATACGGCGTGGTGATGTGTTGGAAGAGCTGACACGCTTTGTGGCGGAGCATGACGCGCTGCGCGTGCTAACATCTTACAGTCCAAGCCCGCGCCATGCTGCGATTTGCGCTGCGCTACGCCAGCGTTTGCCGCGTGTGCGCCTTGAGGTGCTGTCAGAAGCTCCGTTTGTGCGAGCGCAACAGGTGGACTTAAAACGCTTTTCGCGCTATTGGCAAGCTGTCAAAGGCGAGGCGTTAACTCGCACTTCTTAAATACTCATGTACACGGCATAATTTTGCTGATAAATTTGATAAAAATAAGCTAACCACGAGGAGCGACAGATGAGTGAGTTAAAAGAGCGCGTGATGCAGGCACTTAGCACGGTGATTGAACCTGAGCTGCACCGCGATATTGTCAGCCTGAACATGGTGCGTGACCTTGAAGTAAGCGACGGTGTGGCGCGCTTCACAATTGTGTTGACAACCCCCGCTTGTCCGCTCAAGGATGTGTTTATCAAGCGTTGTAACGAGGCAGTGTTGGGGAAGGTGGAAGGCATCGAAAGGCTTGACATTCGCTGGGATGCGCAAGTGCCGACCGACCGCCGCATTCAAGGCATGATGAACGTGCCGATGCGCAGCATCATCGCGGTTGCTAGCGGCAAGGGCGGCGTGGGCAAAAGTACCGTAGCGACCAATCTGGCGGTTGCGCTGGTTGAAGAGGGCGCGAAGGTTGGCTTGATTGACGCGGACATTCTCAACCCCAACATTCCACAGATGATGGGTCTTGGCAGTGGTCGCCCGAAGGTTATCAACAACAAAATGCAGCCCATCGAAGCCTACGGCGTGAAAGTCATGAGTACAGGATTTTTGACCGAGCCTGACAAGCCGATGATTATGCGTGGTCCCATGCTGCACAGCGCAATTCGCCAGTTTTTTGTCGACGTGCAGTGGGACAAGCTCGACTATATGATTGTGGACTTGCCACCCGGCACGGGTGATGCGCCACTTTCGTTGGCGCAATCCTTTCCGCTGGCGGGTGCGGTGGTGGTTACGCAGCCGCAGTCGGTGGCGGTGGCGGATGCCTTGCGCGCGGTAGCGATGTTCGACCAACTTAATGTGCCGGTGCTGGGCATTGTTGAGAATATGACCGGTGAATTTTTCGGCAGCGGCGGTGGCGAAAAGCTGGCGCAAGAGCGTGGCTTGACTTTCTTGGGGCGTGTGCCAATGGCGGCAACCGTGCGTGAGGGCGGTGATTACGGTCGTCCTGTTGTCGTGCATGGGCGTGATACAGCAGCCGGTGAGGCGTTTGTGCAGCTTGCACGCGCGGTAGCGGCACGCGCCAGCGTGGTCATGATGCAGACCGCCAACGTCATCCCGATTAACATCATCGGCTAGGGTTGGTATAAACGGCAGCGTAAAAAGAGGGCGGGTATCCGCCCTTAATCGTTTAGTCCGTAGACTTTGATTTCCTCGCGGGACTCCACAGGGTTATAACGCCCGATAAGCAGCCAAAACAAGTAGCTTATCACCAGAGCGATGAAATAGCCCACCAAATTTTCCCCTTGCAGGTCGTAGCGTATCATTAGGATAACAGCCATCGTGACGATGAAACCGCGAAAGAGGCGTTTTTGACGCGGTTTTATGCGCTGTGCGAGAATAAGCATCACCCCAAACGCCAAGCCAATTAACCAAATATAGCCCCAATCCATCGCAAACTCCTATGCCTTGTGTGCGCCTTTGGTTGTGATTATAGAATGCATTCTACGTTTTTCTCAATATGTTCGGTTTAGAACATTTGGTTTAATGCTGCTGTGCATTTTTGGGGCAAAATGTTGTGCTTTTGTAAGTTTTGCCAATCTCTAATGCTTTTTCAATTGTGATTTCTTTTGTTGTTTAGGTCACCGCTGTTCGCGTGTCTATCTTGCTTATCACTAGACTTTTTCAAAAGTGTTTTACGGTAGTATCAAAAAATTTAGGTTGGTTTTGCCGTTAAACTTTTAATATTTTTCAGAAAAGTGCCAACAGTTCCAAAAAGCGCAATTAAAAGGCTTTAAAGCATTATTGAACGCAATTTTTCATAAAAATCACAAGAAGACAAAGTTTTTTCAATGTTTAAGTTGTTTGACAAAAAGAATCAAAGTGCTTACAATAGTTTTTAACTAATGCCTGCTTGCTTGGCGCAAGGAGTTCATCGTGAAAAAGCAAACCTATCTTTCTATTGCTACTATCGTTGCTGTATTAATGATCGTTTTTGCGTTAACTATTTTGCGTGATGCATTATCACAAGCTAATGCTCCACTTCCTACGCTTATGCCTACTCTAGGTGCTTCGTTGGTGGAGATTAGCCAAACGCAAGAAGCAACCGCAACATACGCACCTACCGATATTATCTCAGCTTCATCACAGGCAAAAGACAGTGAATTGCTTGATGTCGTCGTAGACGACTCGATTGTAGAGGTAAAAACCGAGATACCCCCAACTCCTACTCAGGCACCAGCTTCTGTCATAGTTAGTGCGACTCCTACGATAGTTTTGACACCGCGCAGCACGCCTGCAGTGGTGTCTTTGCCGCCTGCTCAGCCAGTTCCTAACGTGGTTATTCTGCGTGTAGAAAGCAGCCAATTATCACAACTGCAATCTGACGTTGTAGCACAAGGTGGTACGATTCAAATCGTTGATGCCAGATTAGGTGCAGTAACAGTGAGCTTGCCTGATGAGACAGCTATTGAGCAAATTGTGCAAGCTGAGTATGTTCAGGCGAGTGAACCAGATTATTTCGTGAGTGCGCAGGCAACAGCGATAGATCCACTCATGAACCAGCAATGGTCGCTACGTGCGATGAATATCCCCGTTGATTTACCCGATGACTTACCTGAAGTTAGAGTAGCTATCATCGATAGCGGCATTTGTCAGCATTTTGAACTGTCAGGCAAAGTGTTGCAAGGCTATGACTTTGTGGATGGGGATGCAAATCCTCAAGACGAAATGGGGCATGGTTGTGCTGTCGCGGGTATTGTAGCTGCTAATTGGGATGGACAAGGTATAGCTGGTATTGCGCCTAACGCTCGCTTGCTGGTCTATCGTGTTTTGAATGCTCAAGGTAGTGGTCGCTACAGCCATGTTGCCAGTGCTATCGTGCGTGCCGTTGATGAAGGCGCGCAAATCATCAATATGTCTTTAGGTGGTGTGAATTCGTCACAACTGCTTCAGGATGCAGTGAATTATGCTAGTAGCAAAGGTGTCATGTTGATTGCTGCAGCCGGCAACAACGGTATTGATTCCGCGTTGTACCCAGCTGCTTACGCTAATGTTGTGTCGGTGGGTGCGTTTGATTCAGAGGGTCTGCGTGCGCCTTTCAGCAACTATGGTAAGGTGGACATTTGGGCACCGGGTGTCGATGTTCTGTCACTAACATTGGCAGATGACTACAATGTCTTTAGTGGTACCAGCTTTGCTGCGCCGAACGTAACTGGTCTTGCCGCGCTGGAACTAGCCCATGGGCGTAGGTTATCGGTGGGCGGCAGTGCTAGATATGAGGGAGCGGAAAATGTAGCTGTCATCTTACAAACACCAACAGCTGAGCCAACTATCCAAATGCTTAATCCTGACAATCTTTTAGATATTAGTAACTGGATGGATAACTCTCGTATAGATACCGAGCAAATTCGTGCAGGCTATGTTCTGATAGGTGATATGCTTGTACCGGAAGAAGCTTTGCATGTAGATGCGCTTGGTAATTATCATGTTAATCCTTCTTATACTACACCGACATGGATCGATGGTATTGTCCCATATCAATTTGCGCCTGATCTGACAGACCAGCAACGTAATATTATACTTGAAGCGATGAGTTGGTGGCAGAATGTCGCGCCCATTACCTTTGTACCTCGCACAAGCCAAAATGACTACATCTATATATTTAGAGGCATTGGCAATTGGTCATATGTGGGACGTACAACAGGACGTCAAGAGTTGTCTATCGAAAGTTGGATTACATGGATAGCAGCTCATGAACTGGGCCACGCGCTTGGACTTTGGCACGAACACCAACGTACAGATCGCGATCAATATATTGATATTATAGTAGACAACATTATCTCTGATACAATACATAATTTTAACAAAATAGGCATAGCCTATGGTCCTTATGATTTTGAGTCGATTATGCATTACTCTGACTTGGCATTTTCAAGAAATGGGCAACCGACTATCGTTGCAAAGCCCGGTTACGAGCAATTTCAGTCTGTAATGGGCAATAGATTCAATCTAAGCAATGGGGATGGTAGAGTGGTTCGATACTTATATACGCCACTAGCACCCATTAACAACAATATTATATCCAATAGCAACTTCTCACAAGGATTTAACAGGTGGTCGACTTATGAGCAAATAGATTGGGCTATATACAATGATGTTTTATACTTCAAACGTCCAACTGGTGTTGCTGATAGTGCCATCATTCAGAACATTCCGTGGCGTGTTACAAACGGCAGCGGACTAGAACTCAGTTTTGATATTGGCAATGCAAGTAGTATAAGCAAAGACTTCATTGTTTCTCTCCGAAGTGTTGATACTTGGGAGCATGCTGTGCAATGCTCGTTTACTGTTCCTCCGCAAACACCTTTGCGTCGTTATGTTATAACAGGTAGTAGTCGAGAATGGATTGGTATGGTGGTTGAGTTCCGCGTAAACGCGGATGGAATACCGAATGCCATGTTGGATAATGTTAGTCTGATGCGGAAGACATCGCTGAATAATACCCCTACGAACTGCTCGTGGGCACTGGCTCCCGCTAATGTGAACCTTGTTAGCAACAGTACATTTGATACACCTCATGGTTGGTCTCAAAGCGGCGGGCTAACGTTTAATATTGCAGATGGTTATGCAACTTTTGTCAGTAAGCCAACTTCTGTCGCAGGGTTACTAATGGATATGTTCTACAGCCTGCCTGTTAACAGCCCTGTGGAGATGACCTTTAAGATTAGAAACACTGGTACTGAAAGCCGTAACATTCGTGCTGCGATTAATCGCCAAGTGGATTGGTCGGGCAGCGTATATTGTGATTTTACAGTACCTCCTACGCCTACTTATCTAACCTACACGATGCGTGGGCGAGTGACAGATGTCATGGCTATGTTGCGGACGCGAATTGATGTGACTGATTCAAGCACATCACCAGCAATTCTTATTGATGATGTATTTGTCTATTATCGACCTGCGCTTAGTATTACTACGACGCAGTGTATTCTACCCAGTTTTGCCACGCCTGCTGCACCTGTTCTCACTGCGCCAACGGTGACACTCACTAACAACAACCGCCCAACTGTAGCATGGAACAGTGTTGCCAATGCCACAAGCTATATCGTTGAATTTTCGAACAATAACTTTGCAAGCGTAATCCACACGCAAACGGTAACGACAACGAGTTATACACTTGTAGATGCGTTGCCTGATGGCACATACAGCATTCGCGTGCGTGGTGTTAATGTGGTCGGACAAGCTGGCGCAAACTCGGCTGTGAAGTCACTCACTGTTGATACTATTCCGCCAAATCCTCCTGTGCTGCATTTACCTTTGATGAATGCGAGCGTAACTACCTTTACGCCTACGCTATCTTGGATAGCCTCAGGCACTGTCGGCTATGAACTGCAATATGGTTTAACAAATCCGCCAACTCAAGTTATCGGCAACTTGACAACAACTAGCTATACATTTGCACAACCTCAAAATGTTGGCACTTTGTATTGGCAAGTTCGTGCGCGCGACGCAGCGGGTAACTGGAGCGCATGGTCTGATATAAGGCTGTTCACAATCAACAACCCTGCAGGCAGCGCACCGCGTGTTATTCAGCATAACGGCAATACCGTGACACTCACGTGGCTACCTCGAGCGTGGGCGCAAGGCTCTCAAATTGAGATTTTCACCAACAGTGGTCTTACTATGCGTTACGGACAACCTATTGAAGTTGAGGCGGGAATCTGGGAATTAACTACTTCGCTGCCGAGTGGTACATATTTCTGGCGCGTGCGCCTAAAAATGAATGCCACAACTTGGGGAGCTTGGAGTCCTGTAGAAAGTATAATCGTTCGTTAAACTCTGTAGTATGGGCATTCCACTTCAAGGAGTGCCCATACGCTTGTGACGTTATGCGGTTTTCCTGTTGAAGTTTATTTGTCTTTAAGACAGAGGTGACATCATGACGGGCTCACGCTTTTTTAACCTTATTGCTGCGATGCTAATCGCGCTTTCGGGGATTTCAATAGGTTTTTCTCAAGAACAGGAAATAACACCAACGGTTGAACCCGAAGGCACGCAGGCTAGCGAGCCACCAAGTGCTACGGAAACACCCACTGTAGTTCCTACGGAAACTGCTACGGTTATTTACTTCGAACCGACGGATAGTCCTGCAACACCTACAGTTGTTTCTCCAGAAGCTACACCAGAAGCTACAGAAGAAGGTTCGGATGTAACAGTTACACCCGTGTCGCCTACACCAACTGTATCGGTAGTAGGGCTGAACTTAGTTACCTTGCTGCAAGAAGATTTTGAACCCATCAGCTCGCACTGGCTAAATACGCAGTGGGTGCCAATTAATATAGGGGGAGGACAAGCTGTTCAAGCTGTCAGCGGCGACAGCACACCGCGCTTGCGCTTTGTATATCCTATGCTGCACACCGAAGTGAACCTGCGCTTTGTATTGCGCCACGCGAAGCTGCGCCTTGGGTTGCGCGTGTTAGATGGTAGTGGTGGCTACTTTATCGAGATTGATAGCGAGGGGCTACGTCTGTATCGTAATGAAGTCTTGCTCGATGCGAAAACTTTAAGCCTAGACGAGATAGACGACTGGCAGTGGCTCCGCTTTAGCGCGGTGGAAAGCACGCTCATCGTCGCATTGAACGAACAGCAACTTATGCGCTTGGACGATGTCAATTCTTTACCAGCGGGCTTTGTGGACGTGAGTGTTGAGTTAAGTGAAGCAGATGGCTTGGTGCGCTTAGACGATGTCGAGCTACGGACGAGCGTGGATGAATACAACATTATTCTACCCATGTTGAATCAAGTCATTATCGTCACTCCATCCTATACCCCTACTCATGCTTTTGCTTCACCCACGCCATCAGCAACACCTGATGAAGAAGCCCAAACACCCGAAGTGTCACCAACGCCGGATGCTGAAGTTACCGAAGCTCCGCATGATGGTGACGATGTTTCTGCTCAGTGGACAGATATTTTCTTTGGGGTTGATGTAAATGGCTGTATTTCGACTGGACAAGCTCTTTACTATCGCTATAACTTTCCGACAGGATACTCTTATCCTAACTATATTTTGGACATAAAAAGATATAGTGGGGACTTGCGATATAACCTAAACGTTTCAGGACCCACTAATGTGAGTTTTCCCTCAACGCCTGATGGACGGGCTATCGTCTACGCGCCTGACCATGGCGGTGGTGGTTCTGGGTATTACTATGTTACGATTAGTGCAACATCTGGTAGCGGCTGCTTGAACACAACGGTCTGGAGTGGCTATCGCCCACAAAATCA
>CALIEB010000007.1 GCA_938022205.1 uncultured Anaerolineae bacterium
CTTGCGCGGCTTGCGCCTCGAGCGTGGCTTGTGCGGCGGTGGTGGCTTGCGCGGCTTGCGCCTCGAGCGTGGCTTGCGCGGCGGTGGTATCAGGCGTGCCAACTTCTGCTGTTGGCTTGGGCAACGCAACGCTAAAGGCAACTGTTTGCGTCTCTTGCTGTCCGCTAGCGTCTGTGACGGTTACTTCAGCAGTGTAATCACCGTCGCCCAAGCTGGTTGGGTCGATGGTGATGGGCGGCAGGCTGCCATCGGCGTTAGGCTTGAACTCAAACTGGGTTTCGCCCACGCTCACCGTTACGGTTTGGACGGGTGTTTGGCTGTTGACTGTGATAGGCAGCTCGAAGGGGGCAGCAAACGTGCCGCCAGCGAAGTCCCCCAACGAGACCAGCGGCTTGATGGCGGGAATGGTCACGTTCACCGTGAAGGTGGCGGTTTGTCCGCTGCTGTCGGTTGCGCCAAACGTAAGCGGTAGGTTGCCCGGCGCAAAGGCAAACGGGTCAAGCGTAAAAGGCAGCGCGTGCGTCGTGTCACCGGCGGTCAGCGTAGTGCTGACGATGGTCGCGCCCGCTTGTGTCGCGGGTGTCAGCGTGATGGTGGTGGGCGCGCTGAGGAGCTGCCCCTCGCTCACGCCGCTGACCGCGTCGGCGGTGATGCGCGGGGCTTGCGCCGCCACGCTGAAGGTTGCGGTTTGGCTGGTGGTGACCCCGCCGCCGTTGGTGGCGTTGACGACGAGCGTGTGTTCGCCAGCGGGCAGGGTGAAGGGGTCAATGGTGAAGGGGAAGCCGTTCGCCGCGTCGTCGCTGGTCACGTCCACGCCGTTGAGGGTGTAGGTCACGCGCGCAAGCGGCGTTTGGACGCGCCCGCTGCTGGTGACCGTCACGGTGGTTACGTCGCTGAGCGGGGTGCTGGGCAATGCCACCGCAAAAGCGGTTGGCAGTGCCACCACGCTGAAGGTTGTCTCGAACTTGCCAACGTCACCATCTGCATCCGTGACAGCAATTTGCAAGGCTTGCGCTTGGTTAGGCGCAAAGTCGAGCGGGTCGAGCGTAAAGCTGTTGTTTGCGCCTAAGACCAGCGGCGTGCCGTTGACGCTAACGGTTACGCTGCGCACGCGGTCATCGGCGCGAATGTCTGGCGTAAGCGTGACCGGCGCGCTGAGCGGCTGCGCCAGCGCGTCCGTCGCTAGCACGACCACCGGCACCGGCACGGGCGCGCGCAGCGTCGTGGTGTCGGTGTTGCTCGCGCCCAACGGCGTGTTGGCGGTCAGCGCAAGGCTGTACTGCGTGCCGTCTAGCGGCACGTCGCCGGCAATCGTCACGACATATTGGCTGCGGAATTGTGCGGCTAGCTCGCTGAAAATGCCTGCCAGCTGGTCAGGGGTGGGCGATTCAAAAAAGCGGGCGTTGGTCTTTTCAGAAAGTTCTTGTAAGTAGGTGCGGTCGCTGCCAAAGCCCAAGCCAATCGTGTAAAACGACACGTTGCGGGCGATAGCGCGTTCCAAGCCGTCGCCACGCGCTTCGTCGCGGCGGGGGAACTGTGCGCCGTCGCTGAGCAAGATGACCGCGCGGCGGTTGACGGGCGCGGCGGCAGCTTTTTCAGCGGCTTCGGCGGCGGCGGCGTAAAGCGCGGTCTGCCCGCCATAAGCGATGCTGCTAATCGCGCGGCGCAGCGTTTCTTTATCGGTCGTGTAGTCTTGCACCAAGCGCACGCGGTTGTCAAACGTCATAATTGCCACCGGGTCGCTGTCGCCGATGCTGTCGACGAACAAGCGTGCCGCTTCCAGTGCGCGAGCAATCGGCGCGCCGGACATGCTGCTGCTGGTGTCGATGACCAGCACGACCGCAAACGGCAGCGCGTCATCAGCAACGTTTTGCACGCTGACGATGCGCCCGAACTGGGCGAACTCGCCGCCTAGCGTGAAGTCACTCGCGGTTAGCCCGCTAATTGGCTTGCCAGTGCTGTCTAACACGTTGACGGTCAGTACCACTTCAGGCAGCTTGGTGGCGTTAACGCCTGTAATCTCTAGTGAGGTGTTTTGGGCGCGCGTAAGCATCCATGAGGCGGCAAAAACTAGCACCAGCCCCAGCAATGCGCCGTAAAGTTTTTTCATAAGTCTAACCCCTTAGGGACAGCGTAGCTAAAAGACACGCAGTTTGTACGTCGTTTTATTTTACTCGCAAACGCGCCAAATTGCGAACTTGTCTTTTTATAAAGTAAACAATCTTAAGGTTATTAGGGTGTGGTTATTGGCTAATATGATTACAGTGCATATGCCGTTTGCTTTTATAGGGTATAGGTTATGAATTTCACGTCATCATCGTCACCGCCTTCATTATCTTTGATGGATCTGCAAGCGCAGCAGCAGCAGATTGCCGAACATATTCCTGCCGCCTTTGCCATGTTTGACGACCAGATGCGCTACATGCTGGTCAACACACGTTGGCGAGAGGCATATGGGTTGGGTGACCGCGAGTTAATTGGTCACAGTCACTATGACATTTTTCCGGAGATTGGTGAGAACTGGAAAGACATCCACCGCCGCTGCTTGAACGGCGAAAGCAGTGCTGCCGACGAAGCTCCTTTTCTGCGCGCCGATGGCGGCTTAGACTGGATAAAGTGGGACATACGCCCATGGTATCGCGCGGATGGCACTATTGGCGGGCTGCTGATGTATACCAATGTCATTACGGAACAAGTCAACAACCGCCGCGAGCTTGCTAACCAAGCGAGCTTGTTCTCACAAGGGAGTGCTGTGGTCTTTCGCTAGCGTGCCGCCGAAGGCTTGCCTGTCGAATATGCCTCGCGCAGCCTAACTCGGTTCGGCTACGAGCCGGAGGAGCTGACCAGCGGTGCCACGCCTTACAGTATACTCATACACCCTGACGATATGGCGCGTGTGACGGAAGATATGGCGCGCTACACGGCTGCAGGGCAAGACAGCTTTGACCAAGAGTATCGTATTGTTGGCAAAGATGGGCGCGTCTACTGGGTGTACGCATTAACGCAGGCTATCCGCGATGCGCAGGGCAATGCCACCCATTACTATGGCTATGTCCTAGATGTGACGCGCTTGCACGAGGAAGAAGAGGCACGCAGCATTCTTCAGGCACGTTACACGTCGTTAGTAGAAAACAACGATGACTACATTACCGTCGTCGACTTGCAGGGGAACATTCAATTCGTCAACAGGGTTGCGCCAGAGGTCGCAGCGATGTTCTATGGCAAGCCGCTGGCGGCTTTGGTGCCAACCGAACAAGCGCAGGTTCTCAACGATGCCTTGCAAAAGGTCAAACATGGCGAGGTTATGACCTATACGGGTCCCGGGCAACGTCGCAACGGTCAAGACGGCTTCTTTGCCACGCGCATTATGCCCATTGAGCGCAATGGCGAGATTGTGGGCATGACCATCCTCTCGACGGACATCACCGAGCTAGACGAGGCGCGCAAAGAGCGCGAGAAGCTCATCGCCGACCTGCGGGTCGCCAACCGTATGGCGCAAGAAAATGCGCGTCTCAAGAGTGAGTTCCTCTCCACGATGTCCCACGAACTGCGCACGCCGCTTAACGCTATTGAAGGCTTCACGAGCATCATGCTGAGCGACATGGGTATCGAGCTGTCCTCGAGTGCCTACCGGATGGTTGAGCGCGTCAGTGCCAACAGCAAACGCTTGCTCAACCTCATCAACGACTTCTTAGACCTCTCGCGCATTGAGTCCGGGCGCATGGAATTGGTGCACACGGCTCTGCAGCCCAGCCTCCTAGCGGAACGCTAGCGCGAGCAAATTGCCGTGCTGGCTGAAGACAAGGGCCTGCGCTTTGAGGTCGAGGTAGACAGAACGCTGCCAGTGCTCGTCGGCGACGACGAAGCTCTCACCAAAGTGGCTGTGAACTTGCTGTCGAACGCCATTAAATTCACGCAGCAAGGTCATGTCATCTTGCGCTTGCGCCGCGCAGCGGATGACCTATGGCAAATCGAGGTCGAGGACAGCGGCATTGGCATTCCACCGCATGCGCGCGAGTATATTTTTGACGAATTTCGTCAGGTCGACCAGTCGTCTAAGCGTCTTTATGGTGGCACGGGCTTGGGGCTAGCCATCGTCCAGAAGTTGGCACGCCTGATGGGCGGCACGGTTGCGGTTCAGAGCGAAGTCGGACGGGGAAGCACCTTCACTGTCACGCTGCCGCTTGTCCGCGCAGGCAAGTAGAACGATTGACGAGCCAGTTTTTGAGGAATTGTACATGAATACCTTGTCTACCAACTTGTTAAAAAATTGGTGCATTGTCGTTGTGGACGACGAAGATGACAGCCTTGAGGTCGCGCGCTACATCTTAGATTTTTACGGTGCAGATGTGCGCACTGCCACCAATGGACGGCAGGCATTGGAGCTTATCCGCCAGCTCAAGCCCAATTTCGTGATTTCAGACTTGTCGATGCCACAGATGGACGGGTGGGAGCTGTTGCGCGAGTTGAAGGACGACCCCAGCACACGCGAGATACCCGTTATCGCCTTAACCGCGCACGCGATGGTCGGCGACCGCGAGCGCGCGATTGCCGCTGGCTTCCACAACTACCTGACCAAGCCTCTTACCGCCAAGACCTTCATCCATGACCTTATGCGTCTGCTGCTCGACATTCCCAAACTGAGCAAAGACCTCAACATCTAGGAGACTGCGTATGCCGCACAAAGATTGGTCTATTCTTGTTGTCGAAGACGATCCTGATGGTCAAGCTGTCGTCGCTCACATCTTAGAATACATGAAAATTCACGTTGATTTAGCTAGCGATGCCGAACAAGCGGCGCGTTGGCTGTTTGACGAGGGGCGGCAGTACAGCGCGGTTATCGTCGACCTTGCCTTGCCCGGCAAAGACGGCTTTCAACTGTTGACCGAAATTCAGCAGCATAAGGCTACGGCTGGCATCCCTTGCGTTGCCGTCACCGCCTACCACACTAACAAGTTGCGCGAAGAAGCTATCGCGGCAGGATTTACCGCCTACTTTGCCAAGCCCCTAGACGCAACTTCGTTTGCGCGTCAGCTGGAAGCGATTTTAGCGTGACGACCAGCGCACAGCATTAGGGCATTCGTGTGTTTTGGCACCGGCAAAGCCAACGCGCAAGCCGTAACGCGCGGCTGCCCTAAGCAAGAACTTGCTGCGCCAGCCCGCTGACATCGAGCGACGAGGTTTGCGCTGCCGTCTTCTCAATCACGTCGGGCGACAGTTGCGCCTGAAGCTGGTCAAACAATAGGCTCACATACGGCGTAAAGTTGGCTATGTAATTGAAGTTATAACGCTGTAGGACGCTAATCATCCATAAGGCACGCTGGGCATTGCCGCGCCGCATCTCCAGCTCTGCTAGTGCGACCATCGCTACCGCGGCGATGCCGACAAATTCGCCAACGATGGCTAGGCGGATAGCCTCTTTGAGCAGCTGCTCGGCGCGCGCATAGTCTTGCTGCGTTTTGTAGACGAGCATCCCGCGCAGCAAGCGGGCAAAGGCATGCACCGTCGGAAAATCCAGCTGCTGTGATAGGGTTTCGACCTCGTCGACCAACGGCTCGGCTTGGTCATAATTCCCCATCATGATTAGGGCATTGGCGTTACCACCCAGCGAAAATGCTAACGCGCTTATGTCGTTCATGGCGCGCTGGAGGTTAATCGCCTCGTTAATCATGAGCTGTGCGTTCTTTATGTCGCCCAGCTTTTGGTAGATGCGCGCGAGGTCGGAATAAGAGTCCGCCATGCCGCGCTCATCGCCAAGTTCCTTGCGCAGCGCAAGGCTCTTTTCAAAGTAGCGCAGCGCAGCCTGGTTGTCCTCGCGCATGCTCGCCACGTTGCCCAGCGCGCTGAGGGCATGCCCCAAGCCGTGGCGGTCGCCAATCTCTTTGTTGAGGCGGTAGGACTCGCGGAACAGCTCGTCCGCCTCGTCGATGCGCATCTGGGCAAACAGCACGCCCGCTAGGTTCGCAATCGTGAAGGCTTGCCCGCGCAGGTTCTTCTCGGACTTAAAGATGTCGTAGGCTTCTTTGAAGAGGCGTTCCGCCGCCGGCACGTCGCCTAGCACGCGCAAAATCTCGCCGTGATTGTTCTTGGCGTAGGCTTTGCCAGAAGGTGAGTAGCTCACGCGCTCGAAGGTGTGTTCGATGCTCTCGTAGATGAGGTGCGCCTGCTGATGGTTGCCCGCCAAGAATTCCGCGTAACCCCAGTTGCCCATCGCCATGAACCACTGCGTCACGTTTTGTATGTTGCCCATCAGCTCAACGGCGGCTTGGGCGTAGCGGATGCTCTCGTGAATGTCGCCCTGAAACATGTGAACGTAAGAGAGCTGGTTGAGCGCAAGTGCCGCTTCCGTGTCGTCGCGCGTGGCGGGCTGGCTGAAATACGCATAGGCGCGTTGGCTCATCTCGCGCACTTCGGCGTAGTTGCCCAGCCGCCCGCTCAGCCACATCTGACGGTTAACCGCGCGCCAATACAGCCGCGTGTCGGCTTGCCCGCTGCTGACGAGCGACTCCGCCAGCGCACGGAACATCTCCACGCCCTCGCGGGTCATGCTGCGGTTGACGTAGTAGACCACAATGGTGTCTAGCACATTGTCGAGAAACGCCTGCTGGTTGCTGGTGATGGCGGTTTGCCACGCGAGAAGCAGGTTATCGTACTCGGCTTCAATCGCGTCCATCGCCGCGCTCTCGCGGTCACTGTTGAGCGCGGGCGCAAAGCGGGCGATATACTCGCCGTAGTAGTTGGCGTGCTTGCCGAACGCCTCGGCGCGCTGTTGCGGGTCGGTGAAGTGTTCGTCGACGTACTGACGTAGCAGCTTGGGCATGTAGTAACGCCCCATCGGGTCGCGCTGCAACAGCGACTTGTTGACCAGCTGGGTGAGCAGGCGCAGGCTGGCCCCCGCCACTTTCTCGGCAGCATCGCGCTCGAAGCCGTTGCGGAAGACAGCGAGGCGCATGAACACGTCGCGCTCTTCGTGCGTCAGAAAGTTCCATGAGTATTCAAAGACGGCGCGCAAACTGCGGTGGCGTTCTGGCACGTCGCTTAGGTCGGTTTCTAAGAAGTCGATGCTCTTTTCAATCTCTTTGGCAATCTCGTCCAGCGGCAAGGCTTCTAGCCACGCCGCCGCCAGCTCAATGCCCAGCGGCAAGCCCTCAACAAGCTGTAAGATGCGTGCCACGCCGGCAGCGGTCTTGTCGGTCAGGTCAAAATCGGGCTGCACGCGCCGCGCGCTTTGCACGAAGAGCTTGGCGGCGGCGTACTTTGACACTTGCTCGAGGGTGTTTTCGCGGGGGGTAGGCACTTGCATGGGGTGCAGCTCATAAGGCACTTCGCTGCGCAGCCGCAGCTGCTTGCGCGACGTGACGACGATTTTAAGGTCGGGCGCGCTTTGCAAAAGGTCGGTCACCAAGCTGCTGCCTTCGGTCAAATGCTCAAAGTTGTCCAGCAGCAGCAGCATGTGCTTGCCCGATAAATAGTTGAGAAGGGCGGTGGTATCGCTGCGGTCGATGCTGAAGCCGACAGCGTCGGCGATAGCGCGCACAATGTCCTGCGGGTCAGCGAGCGCGACCAGAGAGACGAAATACACGCCGTCGCGCCACTTGTCAAGCTGCTGCGCGCCCAACGCCAGCGAGAGGCGCGTCTTGCCGATGCCGCCCCCGCCTTGCACGGTGATGAGGCGCGTGGCGGGGTCTGCCAGCATGGCGTTGAGGTCTTGCAGCTCTTTCTCGCGCCCGACGAAGGCCGTGGGTTGCAGCGGCAAATTGTTGGGCGCGGGTCGCGGGCTGCTGGAAGAGCGTAAGCCTAAGCTGGGCGTGCTGGTCGTGTCGAAGCGGTTGTCTTGTTGTGCCACGCGCGCAGGCAGGTAGCTGGCGGGGTCGCCGCGCAGCAATGCCTCAAGCTCCGCGCCTAGCACGCGCACGCTTTGCAGGCGGGCGTGCTTGTCCTTGTGTAGCATGCGGTAGACCAAGTCTACTAGCGCGATGGGAATGTCCGGGCGCAGCGTCTCAAGGTGCAGCACTTTTTGCGTCATAATGGCGTTGATGAGCGCGCCGGGCTGGTCGTAGTTAAACGGGCGTTCGCCTGCCAGCATTTCGTACAACATCACGCCGAACGCCCAGATGTCGCTGCGCTCGTCGGCGGTGTCGCCCGCGAACACTTCGGGCGCAAGGTAGGCTAGCGTGCCGACAATTGCGCCCTCTTGCGTGATGTGCGGTCTGCCGCTGACCTGTGCCATGCCAAAGTCGGTTAGGCGTGGTGTGCCGTCTTCGGCGATTAGCACGTTGTCGGGCTTAATGTCACGATGCAGGATGCCTAGGCGGTGCGCCCGTGTTAGCGCGTCGGCAAGGTCAAGCGCAATGTACAGCGCGCGCTGCACCGACAGGCGCGGCGTTTTTTCCAGCACGTCACGCAATGAGCCGCCGCTGACATACTCCATGATGAGGTAATGCTGTCCCTTAACCTGCACCGCGTCCAACAACTTGACGATGTTGGGGTGGTTGAGTTGGCGCAGGACTTCGCCTTCGCGGATGAACCGTTGCAGGATTTGCGGGTCGCTGAAATCAGACTTGAGCAGCTTAATTGCCACAGGCGTTTTGGTCATGAGGTCAACGCCGTGATACACCGTTCCCATGCCACCTTGTCCAATGAGCATATCGCCGCCGTTGAGGTTACCCAGCGCGAAGCGTTCGTTAATTGGAGTGAGTGCCGCCATTATGTCACCTTTACAAATTTTGCCCAAGCGATATGCCTATATAGTAAGAGAATAGCGTGAAAATCTTACAAGGATGTTGTTAGAGGTACGTAAATCTTGTGCGTCTGGTTGCTAGCGGCGGTTTTCAGCCGTTTGCTCTGTACATTTGCCGCTGTGCCTTGTAGGCTTTGTGGCATAGCAACCGACATAAAGGCTGACCCTCTATGCACCCAGACGAGTTTATCCGCATTGCTCACGCCATCGAAAGTGAGCTAGCCCGCGTTATCGTTGGGCAACGTGAAGTTGTGCGCGCCGCGCTGATTGGCATCTTCAGCGGGCGGCATATTTTGCTGGAAGGGGTGCCGGGCTTAGGCAAGACGCTGCTCATTCGCGCTATCGCCGACGTGTTGGACATGTCGTTTGCGCGCATTCAGTTTACGCCTGACTTGATGCCCGCCGACATCACCGGCACGGACATTTTGGAGGAAGGTGAGGACGGACGGCGCGGCTTTCGCTTCCAGCACGGCGCGATTTTTGCCAACCTCGTGCTGGCGGATGAAATCAACCGCGCCACGCCCAAAACGCAGTCCGCCATGCTCGAAGCCATGCAAGAGAAGACGGTGACCGTGGCGGGCAAACGCTACCCTTTAGAAGAACCGTTCTTTGTCATGGCAACGCAAAATCCGCTGGAGATGGAAGGCACATACCCGCTGCCAGAGGCACAGCTCGACCGCTTTTTGTTCAAAGTGCTGGTGCCGTTCCCGTCGCTGGACGACTTGGTGACCATCCTCGAGCGCACGACCGGCGCGGAAACCCCGCAGCTGCGACGTATTGCCACAGCCGACGACGTGCTGCGGATGCGCGCGCTTGCGCTTGCGCTGCCGGTTGCCTCGCATATCACCCGTGCGGCGGCGCGGTTGGTCGTCGCCAGCCACCCGCAAGACGCGAGCGCGCCCGCCCGCCTCAAGCAGTTTGTCGCGGTGGGCGCGTCGCCGCGCGGCGCACAGGCGTTGTTGTTGGGCGCGAAGGTGACCGCGCTGCTAGAGGGGCGTTACAACGTGGCGTGGGATGACGTGGTGGCGGTCGCTAAGCCCGCGCTGCGCCACCGTATTCTGCTGAACTTTGTCGGGCAAGCCGAACCAAACTTGACAACTGACGCGCTGATTGATGACCTGCTAGCCAGCGTGCGCCCTTAGCTTTTGTTGTTTTCGTTAGCTTTGTCCTTGTCATCATCTGTACTGTTGCGTCCTTTGTGCAGCTTCTCGACCGCTTTGAACAGGTTTTCGTCGTTGGCGGAAAGCGTTTGTAGCGCGACGCGATACCACTCCTCACGCTCCCACGATAGGGTATCTTCAATGCGCGTCACCAACTCTTTTTCTTTGGCTTTGCGCTTTTGCTGGTCTTGTGCGTCAGGGTCGTTTTGGAAGGCTTCCCACTCGCCCAAAAGCGTGTCAAGCTCCCTGCGCGTCATGTTGAACACGCCATAAACTTGCCCTGTTAGGCGTACGTTGACGTAAGCAGCAAGGGCGAAGCTAGCGGCGTTGGTCAGCGTGGGAAAGGTGATAAACCGTCCATCGAAGCCTAGCAGAACAATCAACGCCACGAAGATGCTACCGCTTATTTGCACAAACGTCGAAATGACGTTTAGTCGGCGATAAAGATGATAATCTCTTTCCACTCGCTTGAGATACCAGTCGCGTTGTCCCTCGCCACGTATGCGCAAGTAATCCTCGATGCTGAGCTGCTGGTGCCCGTTATCGCCGTATTTGTCGTCGCGCGCTATCTCGGCGTACATGTTGTCTAGCCACTGGTCGTCCTTGCGTGTGTTTGCCGCGTGAAAGTCGTCGGTGTCAATCATGCGCTGTAGCTCGCCTAGCTTGGCGTTGAGCATGTTGTCTGCCTCGTGCGGCTCGCCTTCCGCATAGTTTTTCGCGCGCATGCGGTAAAGATAAATTTCCGAGCGAATGCGTTCCGCTACAATGCGATGCTTCAACCACGCGCTAACGCGCTCAAACTGCTGGGCGATTTTGACGCTTGCGCCCGCTACGATAGGCAGTGCGAAGGCTAAAGCCGTTAGCACGACGTACAACCAATTGACCTCAATGAACCATGCTGCGAAAACAGCGGTCGCCGTGCTAGCAAAGGTCATCGCAATCAAGCGGTAGCGGCTGGTGTTAAAGGTGCGGCGTGCCTCTACCGCTTGATGGTCGTAGTAAAACATTAGTTCCCACGCTCGTGCCAGCATCCTGTCGACATCAGCTTGGCGATGAGGGGGCAGCTGAGCAACTTCTTCGGTCATAAGGGGGTTTCCTTTGTGTTTGTAAGCGATACGCTTATTATAACGCCAAAGGTCACCAAGTTTTTGACCAAATGGTGGCTATTCTAGGACAAATGCCACGCGCAGCACCATACGCCCGAGCCGCAGCTCGTCGCCGTTTTGCAGCACGCGAACTTCACGCGGGTGCAGCTTTTGCCCGTTGATATAAGTGCCGTTTGCGCTGCCTAAATCGTAGACCTGTATGGTGCTGTCTTCACGGGCATAGCGCAGCGCAAGGTGCATGCGCGACACGCCCAATTCGCTGCCGCCCGCCTCGCTCAAGTCGACCGCCAGCGCGATTGACCCCATGCCCGCGCTGCGCCCGATGATAAGCTCGCCGCTGTGCGACTGCGGGCGCAAGCGGTAGACCTTGTCGCCGTCGCGCACCTTGAGCAGCAGCACGGCATCCGCATGAAAGGCGGTGGCGTTATACAGCTGCCCTGTGGTTTCGCTTAAATACTGGGTATCTTGGGTGGCGGGTAGCCCTTCTAGCAGCGCGCCGCAGTTCACGCAGATGAGCGTGCCATATGGGTTCGGCGTTTTGCACTTGGTACAGGTGACGATGGCGCGTTGAAAAGTGGGCGTGTCGTGGCTTACGGTAGCGACACTGCGCCCGCTCGCGCCATCGCGTTCCCAATGGC
Source organism: uncultured Anaerolineae bacterium (assembly GCA_938022205.1). GTDB lineage: Bacteria > Chloroflexota > Anaerolineae > Aggregatilineales > Phototrophicaceae > JANWYT01. Next base: position 11,645 of record CALIEB010000007.1, read on the forward strand.
GCATGAGCTGCGCCAGCTCTTGCCGTTCGCGTTCAGGCAGTGCGTCAATTGCAAGGCGCAGCTTGTCCAATGCTTTGCGCGGCTCTGCACCGCTTTGGCGCATCGTGACATAATCGCTTAGGATGGTTTCCACACTTGCGGTCATGCGCTGCCTCCTTTCTATATCTATGGTCGTGCCGCCATTGTGCTTTATTATAACGTAGGTTTGCTAAATTGTTAAGCAAGGTGTCGCAAGCGTTCGTTCTTTGTCTCAGAACGCGCTCGCTCTCAAACAACGGCCGCGCGGCGCAATTTCATCGCAAAACTATGCCAACTTATAACAGCTTGCTAACTTCAGTTTGGCGTATGATGCGTTAGGTGTGTTATAACTACAAAAAACATAGGTGGCTTTATGGCGGACAAAATTCGTGTGATGGTTGTCAACGACCAAAGTGATGTCACACAACTTTGGGAACAGATTATTAACCTTACCCCTGATATGTTCTGCGTTGCTCGCGCCCGCGATGGTAAGCAAGCCGTTGAACTTGCAAAGGAGCATCGCCCTGACGTGGTGGTCATGGACATGCATATGCCTGTGATGAACGGGGCAGAAGCTACGCGCGATATTCTTGCTGCGCTGCCGCAAACCCGCATTGTCATCTATTCTGCCTATAATGGCATGGAAGACGCTGCGCGCGAGGCGGGCGCACACGAGTATTTGCTCATGCCTATTAGCGGCGACAGGCTGCGCAACATCATTCGCCACGTCTATCACGCGCGCACTTAGAACCGCTGTGAACCCTTAAAACCTCTTAAAAACTTTCATTGACGAAACCTCTTCTGACTCGTAGAATAAACCTATTGGCGATAGTCCGATAGGCTCATTGACACGTATGATAAGCGACAAAGCACTACAAACGCTGGAACTGGACAAAATTTTGGCGCAAGTGGCGGAGCTGACCAGCTTTAGCGCAGGCGCGCAGCTGGTGCGCGAGCTTGCGCCGACGACCGACCTTGAAGAGGCGCGCACGTGGCAGCGCGAAACCGCCGAAGCGGTGGCGATTGTCGAAACGCGGGTGGGCGTGTCGTTAAGCGGCGTGCGTGACGTGCGCACGGCTGCCGTTAACGCCACGCGCGGGGTCGTTATCGACGCGGGCGGGCTGCTCGACGTACGTCACACGCTGCGTCGCGCCGACGTTATCAAGCGTACGCTGGGCAAGCTAAAAGGACAGTTCCCTCTGTTAGCGGCGTGGTCGGACGAGATGGACGATTGCAAGCGCGTGCAAGACAGCATCGAGCGCGCTATTGACGACAGCGGCGACGTGCGCGACAGCGCGAGCGTTAAGCTAGCGATTATCCGCCGTGACCTTAAGGTCGCCTTAGAGCGGCTGCAGAGCAAGCTGCAGCGCATCGTCAGCAACAAGCGCAACGAGCCCGTGCTGCAAGAGCTGATTATCACGCAACGCAGCGGGCGTTACGTCATTCCCATTAAGGCCGAACACAAGGGCAAAATTCCCGGCATCGTGCATGATTCCTCTTCAAGCGGCGCGACCTTGTTTATTGAGCCGCTCGAGACGGTGGAACTCAACAACCAATGGCGCGAGCTGCAGCTGGAAGAAGAGAAGGAAATCCGCCGTATTCTGGCGGAACTCACGGAACTGGTAGGCGCGCACAGCGAAGCCATCGTGCGCACCGTCGACGTGCTGGCGTACTTGGACTTGACGCTGGCGAAGGCGCACTACGCCCTCAAGCAGCGCGCCGTCCAGCCCAAGCTGCTGCCGTTTAGCCCGCGCCCTAAGTACCCACAGCACCCTGGCAGCGTGATTGCGCTTAAAGGCGCGCGCCACCCGCTGCTCAAGGGCAATGTCGTGCCGCTAGACATTGAGTACGACGATGCTACGTGGGTAATGGTTGTCACGGGGCCCAACACAGGCGGCAAGACCGTCGCGCTCAAGACGGTGGGCTTGATGGTGTTGATGGCGCAGTGTGGGCTGCATTTGCCCGCTGAAGAGGCGCGCCTTACCGTATTTGACGGCGTGTTTGCCGACATCGGCGATGAACAGAGCATTGAACAGTCGCTCTCGACCTTTTCCTCGCACATGACCAACATCATCAACATTTTGCGCGAATGTGACGCGCAGTCGCTGGTTATTCTCGACGAGCTGGGTGCCGGCACAGACCCCGCCGAAGGCTCGGCGTTGGCGCGCGCGCTGCTCAATCGGCTGTTGGAACGGCGTGTCACGACGATGGTCAGCACGCATCACCCGGAACTCAAGAGCTACGCGGTCGAGACAGCGGGCGTGCGCAACGCTAGCGTAGAGTTTGACCTTGAGACGCTCGCGCCGACTTATCGCCTGATGGTGGGGCTGCCCGGACGGTCTAACGCGCTGGCGATTGCCAAGCGGCTGGGCTTGGAAGATGACATCATCGAGGCGGCGCGCGGGCTGGTGACCACCGAAGACCTCGTGGCGGATGACCTGCTCGACGAAATTCAGCGCACGCGCCAAGACATCGCCCAGCAGCACGCTCACATCACCGCGCTCAAAGAAGAGGTCGAACGCCAGCGCGATGAGCTGCAGGCGCGCCTTGACAAAATTGAAGACGAACGCCGCGACGTGATACGCGCCGCTCGCCGCCACGCCGAAGAGGAGCTTGAAGACTTCCGCAAGGCGTTGCGCAAGATGCAACAGGAGTTGCAAGTAGCAGGGCTGCCGCTGGACAAAGTACGCGCCTTGCAAGAGGTGGCGCAAAAGATGGTCGAATGGACTGCCAAGCCGCTCGACGAAGACGAAGTTGAGCGCGTGAGCGAAGATGGCTGGACACCGCGCATCGGCGACACGGTCTTTTTGGACACGCTCAACGCTGAAGGCACGGTTGTCGAGCTAGACGGCAAGGACGTGGTCGTGCAAGTCGGAACGCTGCGTGTGCGCGCCAAGCGTGGCGAAGTGCGCCGCCGCACCCGCAGCGAACGCCGTGCCAACTTGCGCGGACATACGCCCGTCCGCACCAACCTTGACGCGCTGCCTGCGTTGGGGGAATCGCCCGGCTTAGAGCTAGATTTGCGCGGCGAGCGCGTCGAAGAAGCCTTGACCAAGCTCGACCGCTACGTGAGTGCGGCGTACATGGCGGGTTTACCCTTTGGGCGTATCATTCACGGCAAAGGCACGGGCGCGCTGCGCCAAGCCGTCCGCGAGTTCTTGGCACAAAACCCACTGGTCAGCAAGGTCATCGGCGCGGAAGCTAACGAAGGTGGCAGCGGTGTCACCGTCGTTCACATCGTGCCAATGACGTGATGTGAGCTTAGTAGCAACCCGATGAACCACGCGCCGCCGCGCATTGCCATCGCTTGCGTGAAGAGGACGTTGCCCAGCCTGTTGCTACCGAAAGCTCTGGCGGATAGATGGGCAGATGCGCGCAACTTGTGTTACAATGGGGGTGTAAAGATGCACCCCTTCTTTGTATCTGTTAGCGCGAAGCAAAAGGCGGTTTGCAGTGAGTGACCATAACCCAGAGATTTGGCAGTTACAAGCCAGTTTTGACATTCAAGGCTTGGTACGCGCCCTCAAAAGTGACAACGCTGGCATTCGTAAGCGCGCCGCTGCTGCCTTGCGTGCGCTTGGTGACCCCAGCGCGCTGCCCGCCCTGCGGCAAGCTCTGCGCGTGGAAAACGACACCGAAGCGCGCCATGCTCTGTTGGCGGCGATTGAGGCATTGGACAAAACGCCCGAAGAGCTTGAGGCGGAGTTCTCCAGTCAAGCCAAGCAGCTTGACCGTTTGATGGCGCAGCTGCACAGCGTCAACGTCAAAGAGGTGCTGGCGGCGGTGGAAAAGCTGGCGGAGATAGGCGACAAACTGGCGGTTGAGCCGCTGATTTTGCTCTTCAATGACCCCAAAGCCCCAATCCAAGTGCGCCTTGCCGTCGCGGAGGCACTGCTCAAGCTAGAAAGCGCGCCAATTGAGGTGGCGTTGCTAGCCAATTTGCGCCATCCTGATTGGCACATCCGCCGCAACGGCGCGGCAATCTTAGGGCAGCTGCGCGCCGAATGGGCGATTGAACCGCTCGGCAAGGCCTTGCACGACCCCAATCCCACCGTCTCCAAAACCGCTATTGCGGCGTTAAAATATATAGGCACGCCCGAAGCGCGCAAGGTGTTGGCACAGTTTGTCGCTAGCCAACACACGCCACCTACCCCCGCCGACAGCAGCGACCGCACGATTGCCGTCGCGCCGCGCGACGGGTTGCTGCAGCGCATGGGACCGCAAGAGGGCAGTGACGAGGGCGATAAGCCGCAAGAATCGCTTTCCGCCGCCGACCTGCTGCGCAAGGTGAAGCGTGTCTCTGACCAAACGCAGTCGCGTTTGCTGCGCCGCGAGCAAGCCACCAAGAAGACCGCCGCGCTCGATGACACGGTGGTTGACCAACATGAGCAGGCGCGCAGCCAAGACACGCCCACTGATGATAGCACAGGCGGCTAGGGCGCACGACTCCAGGAGGTTGCTATGCGTGTGATGCTTCGTTTTCTCTTTTGCGCGCTCTTCTGCTTGCCGCTGGTGCTGATAACGCTGGCGCAAGGCGTGCGTGCCGTTGTGGTCAACGAGTTTGCCAACGTGCGTCTTACGCCCGCGCTTGGCGCGGAAGTGATTGCCACCGTCAGCGCGGGTCACCTGTTTGACGTGGTGACGGCACGCAGCGGCGATAACCAGTGGATACGGGTCATCTACTTTGACCAAGAAGCGTGGGTGAACTTGTCGCCGTTGCGCATCATCAGCGGTGACCTGAACAGCTTGCCCACCGCCGACCCACGCAGCATTCCTTACGGGGGCTTGGACGCGCCGCGCGCCGGGCAAAGCAACGCCACGTCGCCTGTGCAAGGGCGCGCCCTCGACAACGTGCGCATACGCTCGGGACCTAGTCGCGGCTATCCCATGCTCGCCAACATCTTCTACAAGCAAACGTTTGCCGTGACGGGGCGCACCGCCAGCAACCGTTGGCTGCAAGTGAGCTTTGAAGGCACGCTGGGCTGGATTAGCGCAACCTACGCCGAAATCATCAGCGGCAGCCTTGACACGCTGCCGATTGACGGCATTGTGGCGGATGCCGCGCCGCGCACAGGCAGGGGCGTGGACGATTTCACTGCCACAATGCGCATGCTGCTCGACCGCCTGCAAAACGCCCAACCCTCGCTGGATACTATCCGCGCTTATTGGACAGATGCCGCGCTGAACGGGCGCGCCGCCTGCGGACCCTATCCCGCCCGTCCAACCGGCGTGAGCATCGCCACCCCGCTGCTGGCGGCATACTACGCCACGCTTGAGCCGCTGCGCGTGGACTTTAACGACGCGATGGCCAACTTGCGTCTCGCCATTGACCTGTTTATCGAAGTGTGTAACCAGCCCGGCACCGGCAACCCGGTCGGACGTGCCACCGTGCAAGGCGCGCTCGACGTGGTTAACCGCGTCGACAGCCAGTTCCAGCAGCTGCGCGCGCGTATCAGCGCGTTCTTGCCCGACCTGCCTGAGGGAGCTTGCCAGCTGATTTACAACGGGCGCAGCGAGGTGCTGCCTGTGATTAAGCTCAACACGATTTATCGTGACACGTTCACGCCGCGCTACTACGCCTCAGGCTACTGCTTTGAAGCGCAAGCCGGACAAGTGCTGAACGTGCAGACTATCCAGCTGCCCAAGAGCAACTTGACGACGTTTTTGGCGATTTCGCCGCTGGACACGCCGCAGAGCTTCTTGGCGGTGGCGCGCGTCGGTGTCGGCGAGCGGCTTTCTATCAGCCCCATCAACATCGAGCGCACGACGCGCTACGTGCTAATTTTGGCGGACACAGGCGATGGCGGGCGCATCGGCGGACCGTCAGGCAATTTTGCCTTTGTCGTTTCCGACATCACCGGACAAAGTGTGACGTATATCTACTTTGACCCCACCACCCAGTCTGTGTTAACCACCCAAGACCCGACAGTGGCGGGCGTGGCTGAAACGTTCACGGGCGATGTGTTCACAGCGGCGACACCCGCTGCACCGCAGGTCACTTGCCCGTCGACCGCGTTCACGTGCGCGCAGCTCTTCACCTGCGCTGAAGCCCAAGCGTGCTTAGCGGCGGGCAACTTTGCCCTTGACCCTGACAATGACGGCATCCCCTGTGAGGGTATCCTTTGCAATTAACCCAATCGCACCGACGGCGTGCCGTGTCGCATGGCGCGCCGTTCGGCGCATTACACCACATCTCAACTGACACATGACAATACGTAACGCGCTTCGACAACACCTGCAATGGTATGGACTATTTTTGTTGGTGGCGGTTGTCATAACGTTTCCCGCCGTTTTGACGCTTGGCACGCACGTGATAGGCAGCGACACGGGCGACAACTTCGAGATGCTGCGCAACATTTGGTGGTTCACCTACGCGCTGCAGAACGGACAACCGCTCTACTATCAGCCGCTGCTGGGTTATCCACAGGGCTTTTCTAGCATCTTGTTAGCCGCCAACCAGTTTCAGTTCTTGCCCGCCTATTTGTTCGCGTTTGTCATGCCGCTAGCGATGGCATACAACCTGACCATGCTGCTGATGATGGCAGCAAACGGCTGGGCGGCGTTTTGGCTAGCGCGCTACCTGCTTGGCAAGGAGCAGCTCGTGCCGTCGCTGCTAGCAGGCGTGGTCTTCATGAGCGCGCCAACCATGCAAGGGCATCTCTTCGAAGGTCACGCCGGCTTGATGGTGCAGTGGGGGCTGCCGCTGTTCGTGTGGTCGCTGCTGCGTTTGTGTGCGCTGAACCATGCGACGTGGCGCGACTACGCGCTGGCGATTGTCTTTTTCAACCTCACGCCTAGCGGGCATATGCTGCAGGTGATTTTTGCGCTCATGCCCACGCTGGCGGTGTTCTTCGTCGGGCTGTGGTGGCGCAAAGACTGGCGCGGGATGCGGCGCGTGCTGCTGGTGTGCGCGCTGGGAGGCGGCTTTATGCTGGCATTCCTGACCCCGATGATTCTCGACACGCTTGCCACGCGCTCCTACACCGAAACCGGCGGCACCGTGCGCTATAGCGCGGACTTGCTGAGCATCGTCACGCCCTCGTTCTTTCACCCGCTCTATAGCGGCTTGGGGTTTAACCGCGACGTGCTGGGCATCAATCTCGGCGAGTCACCGGCTTATGTCGGCGCGCTGGTGCTGCCGTTGCTACTGCTTGGACTGTGGCGCGCGCGCGCGGCGCGCTGGTGGCTGCTGCTGGGCGCGGTGGCGTGGGTGCTGTCGCTGGGGTCGCTGCTCAAGGTGCTGGGGCAGCCGTTGTTGCTAGACTTAGGCGACTACCAAACCTATCTGCCGCTGCCTTGGGCGGCAGTGCAAGACCTAGTCGGCTTTAACCTTGCGCGCACGCCCGCCCGCTTCGATTTTGTCTTAGCGTTGGCGGTGGCGATGCTGGCCGGCTACGGCATGCGCGAGGTGTGGGCTTGGAGCAAGCGACGCGCTTTGTCGCCGCGTTGGCGCGTGGGCGGCGCGCTGCTGCTTGTGGCGGGCATCCTCTTTGACTATCAGTTCTTTTTTCCCATGCCCACGCGCCCTGTCGACATCCCCCAAGCGGTGTACGCCTTGCGCGATGAGAACATCCGCGCCGTGTTCTATATGCCTTACGAACATTTGCTGGCGGCGAAAGACACGCTGCTGTTGCAAACAGCGCACCAAAAGCCACTGATTGCCGGGCAAATCACCCGCGAAACGCCCGTGAACCCTGCCAAGCTCAGCGTCTTGCAAAACGCTTTTAACCCCGCGCTGCTCAAGGCGGAGGGCGCGGACATCATCATTTTGCACAAAGACCGCGCTGCCGAAATGCAGCAGCTTGAGCATTTTCAAACGCGCCTGCAGTTCTTCGGCGCACCGCGTTACGAGGACGAGCGCATCGCCGTTTACAACGTTCCCGACAGCACGCGCAGCACCGCGCTCTACCTTGTGCCGTCGCAGGGTGGCACGTTCGAGCGCGCGTATCACACGGACTTGTATACGGCGCAAGGCGGTTGGTTTGACGTGCGCGCCACGCTTGAGGCGCAGGGGCGCAGCGTGCAGCTCTTGCTCGACGGCGTGCCTTTGCATCGCTGGCAGTTAGACGGCGCGCAGGACGTGCGCGTGAGCGTGCCGATTGAGCGCGCGGGTTACTATCGGCTGACGCTGCGGCTCGACCCGCCTTGTCCGCAAAGCTATCATCAAGCGGTGTTGGCGTGCAAGGCGTTAACCGTGCAGGACGTGCGGGTGACCGCTAGCAACCAGCCCGTTCTCACGCCATTTATTAGCTTTGCTGGTGTGCGCTTGCTCAATACGGGCGTGCAGGTGCGCCAAGATGCCGCGTTGGTGCGCTTGATGTGGCGCGCCGAGTCTGAAATCAGCGCAAATGACGTGCGCTTCGTGCATATCTTGGACAGCAGCGGGCGCAACGTGGCACAGGTCGACACGCCGATAGGGACGGTGGCGGCAGGCGCGCTGTGGGCAGAGTTCGTGCGCGTGCCGTTAGACGGGCTGCCCGAAGGCACGTATAGCGTGCGCGTCGGTTGGTATCGCTACCCTGACTTAGAGCGGCGCGCCGTCAATGACATGGCCCTTGTCGGGGCACGTGACCGCGCGCCGCAGATTGCCACGTTTAACGTGGCGCGCTGACGCGCGCGAGCAACCAGCCGCCGCCGCTTATCACCGCCAGCAGCAGCAGCGCATAGACATCTACGCCGAACAGCGGCGAGCGTGCGCTGCCCCACAGCAGAGCGAGCGTGTAGGGCGCGGTGGCGGCAGTCATCACGCCCAACGCTGCGAGCAAGTGTGGCAGCGTGTGGCGGGCGTGCGAGAACGCCCAAGCCAGCGCAAAGGCGTACAAGCAAACGGCTATGTAGAGGGCTTGCCAGTCACTGAACAGCACCGCGCCCAGCATCAAGCCTGCTGCGACAGCATCCCACCAATCGGCGTGGCGCACGACGCGCAGCAGGTAGGTCGCCAGTGCCAGCATCAGCATCAGCGCGAAGAGCGTGGTGTACTGTCCGCTGAGCCAAAGCAAGAACGTAGGCAGCGCAGCAACCGCCAAGCCGCGCCCTAACCGCTTGTCGCGGAACTCGCCGCCCAAGTCATACGCCAGCCAGACCAGCACGAACACCAGCACCGCCGCTACGCCGTACTGGGTGCTGAGTGGGTCTTGATTGAGCTGTTGCGACAGATAGGCGGTTAGGGCGATAAAGGCGGGCGGGTAAGGCGTGCTGTTGTCGGCGGCGGCATCGAGCCGCCCTTCCGCCAGCACGACGCGGGTTTGTTCCGCCAGCACTTGGGCGCGCGCGCTGTCAGGGGCGGGCAGCAGCAGCACCCCCAGCGTTATCAGCGCGCCTACCGCCGCGAACGCCAGCAAATCGCGCGGACCGGGCCAACCTTGCAGCTCGTCCGCCAGCGTTTCGCCGCGCGCTTCGGCGCGTGCTTGCGCTTGTGAGAGCGTACCGCCTAACACGACCAGCGAGACCAGCGCAAACAGCAGATAATCCACCACCAGCGTGTCCCAGCCAAAGGCGAATGCCCAGAACACTGCTCCGCCTGCCACCAGCGTGAGCGCGAGCGTTGTCGCCAGCCCAATGCGTGGCTCGCGGGTGCGCCACGCCGGCGCGAGCATGGTGCCTGCGCCAATCATAACCGCCCAGACGATGAAGACCACAAAAATCGGCATCACGTGTTGCTTTCCTTACGCGCCTTGCGGGCGCAGAAGCGGCACAGCGCAGCTTTGCCGCCGCGCCGTGCCATACGTTGTCCAGTGCTTAGGCCTGTAAGAAGGCGTGGAACGCGGCGTTGAAGGTTTCTGGCTTTTCAAGATAGGGCGTGTGTCCCGCGTCGTCAATGACGACTTCCTGATAGCTGCCGCCGTGTGCTTGGTATTTTTCCAGCACGGCGCGGGTTTGCGCAATCATCGGCTGGGGCGGGTAAACCTCTTCGCCCGGATAGCCGGGCACGAAGCCGAGCTTGCCTAACGTCCCCATCTCAAAGAAACTGTTGTCCGCCACAATTTGGTCGTTTGCGCCGCGCACCCACAGCACGCGCGGCTTGTAATCGAGGCTGTAAAGGTATTCGGGGCTTTTGGCGTACTTAGGCGAAAGCGCGTTCACCATGCCCCAATTGCCCGGCGCGACGGCGGGCCAGTTCGGCGACGGCACCATATCGCCCGGATAGTCCTGCTCGCCGACGTGCGTCGCCAGCATCGACGACAGCAGCTCTTCCTCGCGGGCGGGCTTGAAAGGCGGCTTGTAGTAGAAGCTGAGCATGGTGTGGCGTGGCGTGCCGGGCGCGTCGCCGCGCTCGCCGTTCTTGAGCATTTGCGCGAACGCCGCGTTGACTGTGCCGCCGCCGCTGCCGGCGAAGTCATCCCAAATGGGCGTGCCGTCGGCTTTGCTGCCGCCGAAACCATAGGGCGAGCCCGGGCAGACCAGCGTCACCGACAAGCACTTTTCGGCGTAGTCCATCATCAGCCGCCACAGCACCGAGCCGCCCGCTGAATGCCCGACAAAGTGCGCTTGGGCGATGCCGAGCGTGTCGAGCAAAGCAACCGCGTCCGACGCAAGGTCGGCTAAACCTTGCGTCGCGTCAATCTTGGCGGCGGGGTCCGCGTCACCGTAGCCGCGTTGGTCGGGCGCGATGCCGCGAAAGCCCGCAGGCAGCGCGAGCATCGTTTCTTCCCAGAACGTGGCGGAGCTGACGTTGCCATGCAGGAAAACGACAGGGATGCCGTCATCCGCGCCGCTGAACAGCACGCGCGTGGTCAGGCGTTCGGTGGTGATGGTCTTGGCTGTGATACCGTCAAGCGTAGGAATAGACATAAGCAGTTGCTCCTTGAAAAAATGATGGGCAAAAAACGAGGCAAGAACGCCTCGACAACTAGCTGGGCGTGTTCGCGTCGGCGTTGGCGGTGTCGCTGTGCTGTTCTTCGCTGAAGAGTTTGAGCACCTCGCGTTTGCGCGTGTAACGCTGCTCTGCCAACGTGCGCAGGTCTTCGGCGATGTCAGACTCGTCGGTAATCTCAACGCCGAGCAAAGACTCAATGACATCCTCCATCGTGAGCAAGCCCGATGTACCGCCGAACTCGTCAAAAATCAGGAAAATGTGCTGCTTGGTCTTGATGAACTGCTCTAGGGTGCGGCTGACGCTCAAGGTTTCCGGAATGGTTAGCAACGGGCGAGCAAATGCCGTAATCGGCAGGTGGTCTTGATCTCTTGCCGCCGCCGCCAAAAGGTCGAAGCGCAGCACAAATTGGCTGATGCTGTCGTAGTTGTCTTTGTAGAGCGGGATGCGCGAGTAAGGGATAAGCGGGTGCTTTTGCATGGCTTCGCCGACCGTCAGGCGTTCGGGCAAGGCGAACATGACCGTGCGCGGGGTCATGATGTCGCGGATAGGCACGCTGTCCAACCGCAGCACGTTCTTAAAGATAAGCTGCTCGGTGGGTTCGAGCGCGCCTTCCTCCCCGCTGAGCTGTGCCATGAGTTCGAGTTCGCTGCGCATGGTCTCGGGGTCTTTTTCCTGCGTGGCGGGCGTGAGCAGCCGTCCTAGCCCTTCGAATGCAGTGACCGCTGGCGTGAAGACAATCGTTAGCCAGTGCGTGACGTAGGCGACAAAGGGCATGAGCGGCTTCCAATAGGCGACCCCCAGCGTTTTGGGCACGATTTCCGACAGCACCAAAATAAGTAGCGTCAGCACCGCCGAGATAAGCCCCGTCCACTCGCCGCCGAAGACGCTGGCGGCTTCCGCGCCCGCGCTGGCTGCGCCGACGGTGTGCGCGATGGTGTTGAGCGTCAAAATCGCCGAGATAGGGCGTTCGACGTTCTCTTTGTGGCGGCGCATGAGCAGCCCCGACCGCTTGCCCGCTTGTGCCATAAGTTCGATGTACGAAGGCGACGCGGAGAGCAATCCCGCCTCCAGCAGCGAACAGAGAAAAGAAATGCCTAACGCCATGCCCACGTAGAACAATAGCATCGACACGCTGCCGCTGCCGACGACACCCGCATCTGCGCCTGCGGCAAGGTCTGAAAGCTCAGACAGAGAGGCGGTAAAAGCAGGGTAGGGTATCATGCGGGTATCTGTCCTAAGGCTGCGTCAAGTCAATCGTTACATGTACAGAGTATAACACGTAAAGCACGCTTGCGGCTATTTCTTAACACGCTTTACCCCCACACTGGCGCAGTTAGGGCGTGGGCGGTGGCGTGATGGTGGCGAAGCCGACAGGTGCGCGGGTGGCCGATGGCAGCGCGGCGAGCGTAGGCAGCGCAAATCCCGACGGCGTAGGCACGGTAAAACCGCTGGGTGTGGCGGTCGGCACATCCCCGCTGAACACAACGCGCCACACATGCCCGTACAGCCAATCCGCCACTACCAACGACCCATCCGGCGCAACGACCACATCGATAGGCTTGATGAGACCGGTCACGAAAGGCTGGGGTTGATAAGGCGCGTCAGGGCTAGCGTTCGTCAGCGCAGGGTCTTTGGGGTCAATCCACACGACTTCGCCGGTGTTCCACAGCGCGACAAACAGCGTGTCGTGCAGGTTGCGCGGGAAGCTCGCGCCTGTGTAAGCGGTCAAGCCGCGCGGCAGCGTGTAAGCCGCAAAGCTCACGAGGTCCGGCAGCGTTGTGCCGCTGGCGCGCCCGGGCGGGCATTCCTCACAGCCGCGCGCCCGATAGTAAGGAAAGCCGTAGCTGCCGCCCTCCTGCAACGCCAGCACGCGGTCGCCGTAGCCGCTGAGCGTGCCGCTGTCGGTGGCGTAAGCTCTGCCTGCGCTGTCAAACGTCACGTCAAACGGGTTGCGAATGCGCGAGGCGTAGACGCTGCTCGCGCCTGTCAGCGGGTCAACGCGCAGCACGCTAGCCTCATTTTCCAACAACTCGACGAAGGCGCGCACTAGCGGCGTGGCAGATTCGGTGTGGTCGGTGAGCGCGCCTACGCCCATGTACAAGTAGCCGTCGCTGCCGAAGGTTAGCCCGTTGGCTTGGTTGTCGATTTCCATCAGGCAGCAGGGCAAATCGTCGCGCACGACATCCAACACGCCGTCGGGCGTAAAGCGCAGCAATGCCGCGCCTTGCAACGGACTGTTGCGCGCCGTGATGTAGAGCGTGTCGCTGGCGGGCGCAAACGCCAACCCCAGCGGCGAATAGAGCGCGGGACTATAGGGGCTGGACGTGCCGTCGTCGTTCAGGACATGGACGCTGCCCGTTAGCGTGCCGTCCTCATGCACGGTGGCGTAAAGCCGCCCGTCGCGCCCGTAGGCGAGCTGCATGACCTGCCCGTTGAAGCGTCCGACGTGTTCAAGGCGAAAGCCCAACGGCACGCGGATTTTCGCCAAGAAGCCGTCGATGTCGTCCTCACACGGGAACGTTCCGCACGACCAACCGTCCGCCGCGCTGTAAGGCGCGCTGCTGATGAGAACGGCGGGCGGCGCGCCGCTGCGGTCGGGCAGCGCGGGCGTGACGATGCCCTGCGTGGGCGTGAAGGTTGCGCTGGGCGTGTCGCTGGGCATAGACGTGACGGTCGCGGTGTCGCTAGGGGTAGAAGACGGCGTGACGGTCGCGCTAGGCGTAGCAGTGGCGGTCGGAAAGGGCGATGATGTGCGCGTCGGCGTGGCGGTATAGTCGGGCGCGGTGGCGGTGAGCGGCACTACGACGGTGACGCGCTCGACCGGTGGCGGCGCGCCGCATGCCGCCAGCAGCGTTAACGCAAAAAAGAGCAAACCGTATCTCACGGGGTCTCCTTAAATAGGCTGGGCTAGGGTTTTTTTGGCAGGGCTATTGTAGCGGCAAAGGCGCAAAGTGCCACCCCCGTGCCAAATCGTGCTACAATGCGCGTATGCTATGTGACGTTTGCTTTGAAAGATTGCAGCTCATGTTTTATCAACGTCTCTTTCGTCCCGATGACCCCGATGACTTGCTGCGCGTGCGGGCGATGATTCACGCGGGCGTGCGCGCTTATCCTCACAGCTACTTTCACGTGGGCGTACTGCAGTGGTGGGTGTACTATGACCCGACCGATGAGGACATTGCGCACTGCAATGTCTACGTGTGGGAGGACGCGCATGGCGATATCGTCGGCTTGCTGTTCTATGTGCGCCACTACCTAGAGTTTGAGATGATTGTGCATCCGCGCGCGCGTGGCAGCTGCCTCGAAAGCGAGATGATTGCCTTCGCTGAAGCCCAGCTGTGTTGCGGCGTTCACCACGACGCGCTGCATTTTGAGGCGATTTGCGTGTTTTTGGACGACATTTACCGCCGCGCCCTGTTAGATAGGCTGGGCTACATGGGCGAGCCGACGCTTACGCGGCTGTGGATTGACCTGACGCAGCCGCTGCCCACGCCTGTTTTGCCTAAAGGTTTTGCCTTCTTGCCCGCTATGCGCGACGACGCAGCGTACCTTGAGCAGCGCGTTGGCGCGCACGTCAACGCCTTCACGCGCTCGCTGATGACTCCGCACATGTATGCCCAGTTCATGCGCAGCGCGCCGCTCTATGACCCCGCGCTCGATGTCGTGGCGGTCGCGCCTGACGGCACGTTCGCGGCGTTCGCCCTCACATGGTATGACGACGCGCTGCAGTGGGGGGAATTTGAGCCGGTCGGCACGCGCCAAGCCTATCAGCGGCAGGGCATTGGGCGGGCAGTTATGCTCGAAGGGCTGCGCCGCCTCAAGGCACGCGGGGCGACGCACGCGCACGTCGCTTGTCACGCCGAACATCTTGGCACGCGGGCGTTTTATCGCGCTTGTGGCTTTCGTGAGGTGACCACCGTTTACAGCTACAAAAAAGAGCTTGCGCGGCGGTGAAGGCGCAAGCTCGGCGGTTAGGAAAGGCTGTGCAGCAGCTCTAGCAGCCCCTCCGGATAAAGCGGTGTGGTCTCGTTAAAGGCAGAAAGAGGCTTCCAAACGACCGTTAACGGCTCGCCGTCTGCTTCTACGCCGCGTATAATCGTGTGCGGCGCGTACAACGCCTCGTTCACAAGGTCTGCCTCGAACAACAAGATAATCTCGTGAAACGGCAGCTCTTCGCGGGTGAAGATGCTCTCAAATGTCTTGAGATAGTGCAAGTTCTTAATGGGCTGCCCCAGCTCTTCCTCCACTTCGCGGCACACAGCATCGTAAGCGCGCTCTTGAAATTCAACCTTGCCGCCAATCGGGCGATAGTACACTTGCTCGTTGACGTTGTTCTTGTATTCTGACACCAACACGTACTCGCCGCGCCGAAAGACACACAATGCCAACACACGGATGCCCTCTTTGGACTTCCGCTTGAGTTTCTCTCGTTCTTTGCTCATGAGGCTATTTTCCTCTTTTCCCGAAAAATGCGAAATTTTGCCTATTCTAGTGGGAATTTTTGATGAAAATTAGCCTTTTGTGTTAAGTTTATGTAAAGTTTTAACGCAGTAAAGTCGCGTAACGCGCCTGTGCGTCCTCCGTCAACGGGTGCGTGTACACGCTGCTCCACAGCAGCACTTGCTCATAGTCGCGGCGCGCCAACACCAAGTTGTCGCGTTTGTTCGTGTCCGCACGCCCTTGCGCCTCGAGAATGCGCGCGCGCCAATAGCGTCGGCTGATGGTCTCGCGCTCGCGCAGGGCTTCAGTGACGAGCGTCAGCGCGGTCTCAAACTCGCTGCGCGTCAGATAGATGCGCGCCAGATACTCGCGGACAAGCGCGGTATCGGCAGCGTTGAGCTTGCCAGCCTTCAGCAAGCCGTCTAGCAGCGCAAAAGCCTCGTTAGCGTTCTCACCGCTGTCGAGCAAGATGCGCGCCCGCCACAACGTCAGCATGTCGGCTGGCACGTCGGTGCTGCCGCGCAGCGTGTCTGCGTCGTTCAGTGCCTGCACGAACGCGCCCGCGCGATAGGCGGCTTGTAAGCGCAAGAAGCGCACGCGCGGCGCACCATCGCTCAGGCGCAAGGCTTCGTTTAGGTCGTCCAGCGCGTCCTGCTGCCGCCCAATCTGCCCGTAGAGCGCGGCGCGGGAAATGTACACGTCTGCCAGCTCGGCGCGCACGCGGGGGTTGGTTGCGCTGGCTTGCAAAGCGCGCTCGTACTGATTCAGCGCAAGGTCAAACTTGCCTTGCCCACGCCACGCATCACCGCGCAGGCGCAACGCCTCGCTGCTGCCCGCATAGCGCGCCAAATACTGCTCGGCGAACAGGTCGGCACGGGCATAATCGCCCATGCGCAGCGCAAGCTCCGCCTGTGCGCGCAGCGCGGTGCGGTTGTAAGGGTCAAAGCGCAGCACGGTCTCATACTCGCGCAGGGCATTCTCGTCTTGTCCTAAGTAATCACTGTAGATGCGCGCGCGCTGCACACGCAACACACTGTTGATGGCTAGCTCTTGCTGACGATTGGCGAAATCGTCCAGCACGCGCAGCGCATCATCCGCCTTGCCTTCCAACAAGTACCGCTCCGAGAGCAGCACCGCCGCCTCAACAAAGGGCGGTGAGCTGCTGTCAATGGCTTTCTCTAACGCGCTGGTAAGGTCGTTAAGAGCGGTCTGTAGCGTGCGGGCGGTCGCGCCTGCGTCGCTTTGCGCAGCGATCTGTCGTAAAGTGATGCGCGCTCGCGCCACCGTTATCAGCGGCACGTAACGGTCGCTGCCACCGCGCTCTTGCCACTTTGCCTCGCCTTCGTCAACCCAACGCGCCGCTTCAGTTAGGTCGCCTTGCCGCAGCGCAATCTCAGACAAGTAGTAGTAAGGCAGGAAATCCCCGCGCAGCTCGGTGGCACGGCGTTCCTCTTGCAGGGTGGTAAACGCCTCTTGCAGCCGCCCGTCGTTGAGCTGCTGCACCGCCTCGACAATCAACCGCCCTCTATCCACGCCAGCAGGCACATAAACATCCGTCAGACGCGGCTGTAACAGCGGGTTGGCGGTGGCGAAATTGGGCGGAAAAGTGGGGCTGGGCGTTGCCGTCAGCACGGGGGTGACGCTGGGCGTGGGCGTAAAGCCCGGCGTGTTGGTCGGGGTCACGGTTGGCGTGGGCGAAGGTGTCCACGTGGGCGCGAACACGACGCGCTGCACTTCGGGATTGCCCAGCAACAACGCCGCCAATAAGCCGCCAACCACCAGCAGCGTCAACACGCTCACGCCCGCCACCTGCGCGTAGAACACGCCAAGCTCTGCCTCGCCCGCACGCCTGCGCTGCTTGCGCACCCATGTCTGTACGGGCGGCTGCTCAAGCTGGGTTTCGTAAGCGTGCAGCACCTCGTCGACGAAGCGCACGCCCGCTTGCAACCGCTGTGGGTGCGCAAACGGCACACCATCGCGCCCTTGTGGCAGCTGTGCCAGGCGCGCAAACAGCGCGTTTAGGTCAACAGGCGGCAGCTCCTCCTCTTCTGGCGCGCTCTCGCGGAAAGGCAGCCACGCTGTCTCATCGTCAAGCACAGGGGACGGCGCGCTGGTTGGTGCTGGTTCTTCCGCTACAGTCGTTGGTTGTTCGGGCGTGGACGGCTCTGCAGGCGCAGCAGCAGGACGCAGCGACTTTAACGCTTTCGGGCGCGGTGGCTCGGGGCTTTCGGGCGGTGCGGGCGTGTCCTGCAGACTCTGCGGGTCAATGCCCAGACGGCGCGCTGCCTCAAGAGCTTTGGGGCTTTGCGGATTTTGCGCAAGGGCGCGCTTGAGCGCGTCGCGGCGTTCGCTGTCGTCCACTGCCACCGTTGCCAAGCCAATTAAGCCCGCCTCGTTGTGCGGGTCGCGCTTAATCACCTCTAAAAACGCGCGCCTTGCGAGGTCTTTCTCGCCATTCTTAACTGCCTTGACAGCCCCTTGCAACAGCTTGTTGATGATGTCCTCGCTCACGGTTGCGCCCCCTTTCTGCTTGCTGCTGCTCTCTATTGTGACGCAAAAACCGACCCCGTGCCAATAGAAGTTTTAAGCAAACTTAGTACCCCAAGAAAAAAACTTTGCGCTATAATGTGCGTATCTTGTTTAGGCTGTCCTTTGCACTGAGGGAGAAACGCAAATGTTGGTAGCAACGTGGCAAGACGCACAAGCGGCGGCAGAAGAAGAAGCACTGCTCATCGAAGCGCGCTATCGCGACGAAGACGAGGAGGACTTTGACGACGAAGACGACTACGATGACGAGGACTATGACGACGAAGACGAAGACTACTACGACGACGAGGATGAAGATTACTACGACGACGAAGAAGAAGACTACGACGACGAAGAAGAAGACTATTAAACACTAGGCACGTGCCAGCGCACGCTCGACCCGCTGCGCCACCCGCGCCCACGCCCCTCTGTCCAAAGCAGCTGTTTGCTCGTCCAGCCAAAAGGCTTGCGCGATAGCTTGTGCCGCTTCGGATTGGGGGGCTCGGCGCAGCAACTCCCACGCTTCTTCTCGCTCCGCATACCACGCCTCCGCCAGCTCTGCCATCACCGCGTTGTACAGCGCGCTCACCATAAACCCCACCCGCGCTTCGGGCGTGTGGCGGTCGCTCATCGCCTGCGCAAGGTCATGCAACGCCTTGATAAAATTGCCCGCACCCGCCGCATGGTAAGCGTTGTTCTGTAAGTACGCTTCTAACGCCTCGCTGTCGGGCGCATGCCCAAACGCGCCTACCCCTGCCAACATCTGACGCGCCCACGTCGCCTCCGGATAGTAGCTCTCAAACAGCTCCAAAAAGTCGTAAGCAGTCTCCACGACGACCGCAAGGCTGTAATAGTAGGGCAGGCTTGCCAAGAGCTGCTTGAGCAGATAGTCCATTGTCTGAAGGTCGCGCGCCTGCGCGGCGGCGTAAAGCTCGCGTAAGTGCCGCTGCTGTACCTCGTTCATAGCCAGCCTATCGCTTAAACGACAGCATGTACTTGGGTGCGTCATCACCCACGTTGAGCAGCAGGTCAAGGATGCTCACGGCGTGTTCAAACGGCGGGTGTACCTGCGGGTATTCAGGGTAGCCCTCATAGCTCATGTAGGTGACTTGCACGCCGTGCTGGGCGAACAAGTCGTCGTCCATATAGCTTTTTGCGCTCGGTCCCGAGATGTATTCGGTTGCACCCGCCTGCAAGCACAAGCTAAGCACACGCTCGACGCGCCCCTCTTCGCTGTGGTAATCGGTCGACCACGTGAAGCGCGTGGTGATGCCCAGCAACTTGGCAATTTCGGTCAGCAGCACGTAGTTGATGCGGCTGAGCTGCGTTTCTTCGGCGATCTGCGCGTAAATCGCCTCAATCTTGGGAAAATAGGACTTGAAGCTGCCGGCTTTGGCGTAGTTTTGACGCAGCGTCTTGAGGTGTTCTTCGACCCAATGCGTGTTTTGCACTTGCGCCTCGTCAATGCGTTGGTAGTATTTGCCTTTGACGTTGATGGGAATGGTTAGCCACTCAACACCGCGCGGCGTTTTAATCTTGTTGCGGTTGCGCCAGTCGCGGCGCGTGTACTGTGCCTCGTCGAAAAGCATGAACTCATCACACATGTTGATGATGTCAAAGTAACCCTTCCAAGGGATATAATTCGACTGAATAATCGCAATGGTCTTAGCCATAGGGTAGATGTGCCTTGTGAAGTCGCTAATAAACAGCTTGCCGCCCTAATCTTAGGCGCAAACTATGGATTGTTAAAGGTGAGGTTTGTGTCTACAATACGTCGCGTCATCCACTCAATCACACGGTTTTTATGAAGGTCTCTATCGTTACCACGATGTACTACTCTGAGCCGTACATTCAAGCGTTCTATGAGCGCATGCGTGCGGCGGTGCTGCCTATCACGCCAGACTACGAGTTCATCATCGTGAACGACGGCTCGCCTGACGACGCGCTAGCAGTAGCATTGCGCTTGCATGCGGCGGATGAGCGCGTGACAGTGGTTGATTTGTCGCGCAACTTTGGGCATCACAAAGCCATTATGACGGGCTTGGCGCACACCACCGGCGACCTCGTGTTTTTGATGGACTGTGACCTTGAGGAAGCCCCTGAAACGTTTCCGCTGTTTTACGAGGCACTGCAAGCGCACCCCGACGCGGACGCGGTCTACAGCGTGCAGCTCCATCGGCACGGCTCAGCACTGCGGCGCATTCCGGGCGACTTGTACTATCGCCTCGTGCGCGCGCTCAGTGAGTACGACGTGCCGCAGAACATCCTCATGACGCGCCTCATGACCAAGCGTTACGTGCGCGACCTCGTGCGCCACCGCGAGACCTTGTTCTCGATTGAAGGCTTATGGGAGCTTACGGGCTACAAGCAAGTGCCTGTCACCATCGAAAAGACTTACAAGGGCCAGACAACGTACAGCTGGAGCAAGAAGCTGTGGCTGGCGATTTACGGCATCACCGCCATGAGCAGCAAGCCACTGATTTTGATTGCCTATTTAGGTTTGGTGCTGACCATTCCCAGTGGCATATTCATCGCAGTGCTGTTGATACAGTATTTCACGGGCTACACAACTGTGGAAGGCTGGACTTCGGTGCTTGCTTCCGTGTGGTTCTTAGGGGGGTTGATTATCTTCATTCTGGGCATTATTGCCATTTACATCTCGGTGATTTTCGCCGAGACGAAGCCGCGTCCGTATACGGTCGTGCGGCAGGTCTACCGCCGCGAGCGCGTGCAAGACGCGCTGACCGAACACTCGCTCACCGTTTTAGACAAATAAGCAAGAGGAGCATGCCCCATGTCATCCGTTGATGAGACACTTAAGAACTTGCAGCAGTTTTTTGACAGCAAAGTGCGCGAACACGGCGCAACGCCCAAAGGCGTGGATTGGAACTCGGAAGAAGCGCAGTTCAAACGCTTCGAGCAGCTGCTGTACGTGGTGCGCGACCGCACGCAGCCGTTTACAGTGCTTGATTACGGCAGCGGCTGGGGCGCGCTGGTCAAATACTTGCAGTCGCAAAACTACGTTTTCAAGTACATCGGCTACGACATGACCCCTGCCGTCATCGAAGCGGCACAAAAGACTTTCGCCGAAGACACACACTGCACCTTCACCACCGACGAGGCATCGCTGCAGCCCGTGCCGTATGTCGTCGGCAGCGGCTTGTTCAACATGCGCATGGACACGCCCGAAGATGTGTGGCAGGAACACATGCGCCGCACGATTGAGCGCATGTGGGAGCTTTGCACGGTCGGCATGGCGTTTAATTCGCTGACGAGCTACAGCGACCCTGAATACATGCGCGCCGACCTCTACTATCCCAGCCCGACCTATTGGTTTGACTATTGCAAGCGCAACCTCAGCCGCAACGTCGCGCTGCTGCACGACTACGACCTTTACGACTTCACGATTATCGTGCGCCGCTAAGTGACGATGACCACACACACGCCAACCGAGAGCAAAGGACAGCTTCGCGTGAATTGGATGGGTTTTGTGTATATCGCCCTGACAGTGCTGCTCACTGTCTATGGGCAGCTGGTCATCAAATGGCAGGTTAACCTTGCCGGTGAGTTCCCTGCCGACACGATGGGCAAGGTGTGGTTTATTGCTCGCCTGCTGCTGAACGTGTGGGTGATTAGCAGCTTCGCGGCGGCGTTCTTGGCATCGCTCACGTGGATGGCAGCGATGACCCAGTTTGAGCTTAGCTTCGCCTATCCCTTCATGAGTACCGCCTTTATTTTGGTGATGTTCTTGTCGGTGCTGTTCTTTGCCGAGCAGCTCACATGGCAAAAGTTAGTGGGAACGTTGGTGATTGTGTTGGGATTGTTCATCGTGACGCGCTCGGGATAGTGCGCATGCCGCGCTTACGTCTATGGACAGCGCGCTTGCTTGTGGTGCTTAGCCCAATCCTCGTTGGGCTTTTTTTGTTGGCGAGCCGTCACCATGCCACGCTATTTGACCTTGTGCCTGCGTGGTCAGATGACATTATGTACTGGCATCAAGCCAAGACGTTCGCGCAGGTGGGCTTCGCCAACGGCTATTATTCTTGGGACGAAAACCCCGCGCGGCTAGGCGGCTATTACACGTGGGGCGCAGCCATTCCTATGTTCTATGGTGCGCTCATGCGCGTGTTCGGCGATGCCCTGAACGTTATCCCGCTGCTGCACTACGGGCTGCTGAGCGTTGCCCTGCTGGCGTGGGTGCTGCTGTCACGCCCGACGAGCGGTCAAAGCCTGCTCTATGCGCTGTTTTTCGCCACTTTTGCGCCCGTGACGCTCTACAACGTCACGTCGATGACGGTGACGCTGCACGTCGTGACGGCTATCGCGCTGGCAGCGGGGTTTGTCTACGTCTGGCAGCACCCGCAGAACCGCCGCGCTCTGTTGATGTTGGGCGCGCTGCTGTGTGTGGTCACGCAATTACGCCTGACGTGGGCAGTTTTCTGCTTACCCTATGCCTTGCTATGGGTACGCGGACGACGCTGGCACTGGAAGCTGCTGGCGATGCTGCTGGGCGGCGTGAGCGGTGTGGGGCTGGCGTGGCTCATGTTCAGCACCGGCGCGCCTTACCCGCATTTTTTCAACCAGCAGCCTTCCGTGTCGCATTTGCTCGCCGCGCTGGTGGAAAACGTGCTGAAAAATTTGCGCTGGATGTACGTAGGCTGGGCAAACGAAGCGATTATCCGCTACTTGTGCTTTGGCGCGCTTGCCTATTTAGGCGTGCTGGTCTGGCGCATGCGGCGGCACCCTGACGCGACGCTGCGTTGGGCGGTCTACACATCGGCTTTTAGCCTGCTCAGTGTGATGGGCGTTGTGTTCGCCTTGTATATCGTCAACGCTTGGAACGACTACCGCATTTTTGCCACACACCTGCTGTTCGTGTTGCTGGTGTTAGCAGCGTTTCGTCGCTATCTGCTGATGATAATCACTATCGCCAGCATGCTGGTGCTGCTGCCCGAAACGCTAGAAATCTACGACCAATGGACGCAAGACCATCTGGTCGCCGAACGCAGCGCGCACGTCGCCTATTGGCAGGAACAGTTCGCCGGCGTGCTGGCGTACGACCCCGACGCGCCTAACGCTTGGTGTAACACCCTTTCACACAGCGTTACGTTTTTGTATGAAGATGCCGATGTGCTTTTGGCAGTCCCTGCGGGCATCGGGCTGTCGTCGCCGCTGTTTCACATCGCCACGTTGCCTTATAAAGCGCGTTGGCTGCTGATAGAAAACGGCAGCTATGAGCGGCGCAAAGCGTATCTCAACGTGCGCCCGCTGCTTGAGGTGCAGAACGGTCGGCTTTACGAAAATCTCGACACGCTGTGCCAGCAACCTTAGTGCAACCTATCGCCACAGCCACGCTAGCCACGCCACGCCAAACAGCAGCGTGAGCAGCGTCACAGGCACACCAACCTTGAGGAATGTCATAAACCCGAGCTTCACGCCGCGCACCTGCGCTAGCTCTGCCACGATGAGTGTCGCCGCGCTGCCGATAAGCGTCAAGTTGCCCGCCAGCGTGCTGGACATCGCTAGCGTCAGCCATGCTTGCTCGGGGTTGGCGAATTGGCTCATCTCTGGGCGCAGCAACAGCACCGCCGGCACGTTCGACACCAAGTTGCTTAGGACGCTGGAGGCGATGGTGAACGGCACGATGCCGCCTTGCAGGGTGTCGCGGAAGGGCGCGAACAATGCCGCGCTCAAGCCGCTTTGCTCGATCGCTCCCGTCACGACGAACAGTCCGGCGAACATCACCAGCAGCCCCCAGTCGAGGTTGAGCAGCTTGTCGGGGCGCACCCGCGAGATGAGCAGCGCGCCCGCCGCCACGCACGCGCTTGTGACAATCGGCAGTCCCGCCGCGAACGCCAGCAGCAGCAGCGCGACCACTGCCACCGTGCGCGTCAGCAGCGGACGATAGGGGTGCGGTGGCGGCAGCGTGACTTCGGGCAGCGTGCCGCGAAACTCATGGCGAAACGCCAACACAATCACGCTCCAGCAGATGACGAAGCCGACCAGCGCGACGGGCGCAAGTGCCGCCAAAAAGTTCAGGTAGCCAATGCCGCTGCTTTGTCCGATGATGATATTTTGCGGGTTGCCTGTGATGGTTGCCACGCTGCCCACGTTGGTGGCGACCGCCAGCCCGATGATGTAGGGGATAGGGTCGCGCTTGAGCCGCAGCGCGAGGTCGACGACAATCGGCGTGACCATCAAACAAATCGTGTCGTTGAGGAACAGCGCGCTCAGCACGCCTGACGAGACAATGACCAACGCCAGCAGCGCGTGCGGTGTGCGCGCCAAACGCAGCGTGCGGCTGCTGACGTAGCGGAAGAAGCCCGCCATGCGCAAGTTGACGTTAATCACCATCATCGCGCCCAGCAATAAAATTGTTCCCATGTCCAGCGCGTGCAGTGCCTCTTCTTCGCTAAGTGCGCCCGTGACGACCAACGCGCACGCGCCCACCACCGCAATGGTGGCGCGGTTCATGCGCGTGTACGGCACTTGCCCGACCGCCAACGCCGCGTAGATGATGACCACCAAGACCAATGTGAGGTTCATCGCGTTCCCCAAGCCCTTTTTGTAGGCAAGGCATTACGCCGTGCCGAACAGACCCTCTAAAATAAAGCGACCGCCGAAAAATACCAGCAGCCCGATGGCAAACAACAACACGCGGCGCATGACGCGCGGCGGCATCCCGCCTAGTCTGTGAAACACGACCAGCAGCAGCAGCATCCCACCCAAAAAGAAGCTGTAAAAGCCGACGAGCATCGCCGCGCCATGCCACACGGACTGCCCTAATGCCTTAAGCAGCAGCGGGCCGTTGATGATGCCCCAAAAGAGATAGGGACCCGGCGAGAGCGCGTTCATCGTCATGGCGGTGGTTAGCACTTGGCGCGTGGTCATGCTCGGCGCAAGCGGTGCGTCGGCTGCGTTTGTGGCAGCTTCGGCGCGCCACTGTTTGAAGGTGTTCCACGCAATCCAAAGCAAGAAGCAGCCACCAAAAACGCGAATGGCTTGGATTGCCAAGAAGGGCAGGTTGCCTAGCACGAACGTCATCAAGACGATGATTGGCGGGTCGGTGAACAACGGCGCGGCAATCACCCAAATGCCGTGCCGCCAGCCAAAGCGCAGCGTAATGTTGAGCAGATAGGCTTGAAAGTGACCCGGAATAGCGAACGCCGTCAAGCCAAACGACGCAGCCGTGAGAAACACGTCGAGCATGCGCTGTCCTTGTGTATCAGAGGCTTGCGCTTAGTCAAGCGGCGCGAGCCGTGCGGTAAAGTGGCGCAACACAGGAGCTTGCCACACTATGCGATAGCCTTTGATGCGCTCGCGGCGAGCAAAGAGGGCAGTGATGACCTCTGCCACGTAGTCAAAATGGCTTTGTGTGTAAGTGCGGCGCGGAAACGCCAGCCGCACCAACTCCATCGCGGCGGGCTTTTCGCTGCCGTCGGGTTGCCGCCCGAACATCACCGAGCCAATTTCAACCGCGCGCACGCCGCCCGCAAGATACAGCGCGTTGACCAACGCCCACGCCGGGTATTCGTGCGCGGGGATGTGCGGCAGCATGGCGCGCGCGTCGATATAGAGCGCGTGTCCGCCAGTGGGTTGCATGATCGGCACGCCCGCCGCCACCAGCTTCTCGCCGATGTACTCAATCGAGCGAATGCGATAGCGCAGGTAGTCAGGGTCAAGGGCTTCGTATAAACCGATAGCCAACGCCTCAAGGTCGTAGCCCGCCATGCCGCCGTAGGTAGGGAAGCCTTCGGTGAGGATGAGCAGGTTGCGGCACTGCTGCGCCAGCGCGTCGTCGTTCAACGCCAAGAAGCCGCCGATGTTGGACATGCCGTCTTTTTTGCCGCTCATCGTGCAGCCGTCAGCGTAGCTGAACATCTCGCGGGCGATTTCTCGCGGCGTTTTGTCGGCGTAGCCTTCTTCGCGCAGCTTGATGAACCACGCATTTTCAGCGAAGCGACAGGCATCGAGAAAGAAGGGGATGCCGTACTCGTGCGCGATGGCACTGGCGGCGCGGATGTTCGCCATGCTGACAGGCTGCCCGCCGCCAGAGTTGTTGGTGACGGTCAGCATCACCAGCGGCACGTTCGCTGCGCCCACCGTCTCGATGGTCTCACGCAGACGGTCGAGGTCGATGTTGCCCTTGAAGGGGTGAATTAGCTGCGGCTGCCGCCCTTCGGCAATGACGAGGTCACGCGCTTCCGCCCCTAAATATTCGATGTTGGCGCGGGTGGTGTCGAAGTGTGCGTTGTTGGGGATGACCGCGCCCTTGCGCGCTATGTTGCTGAAGAGGATGTGTTCGGCGGCGCGTCCTTGATGCGTGGGGATAATGTGCTTGAAGCCGGTGATGTCGCGCACGGTCGCCTCGAAACGGTAGAACGAGCTTGCGCCGGCGTAGGCTTCGTCGCTGGCAATCATGCCCGCCCATTGCTGTGCCGAAAGCGCGCCCGTGCCGCTGTCGGTCAGCAAATCAATCAGCACTTGGTCAGAGCGCAGCAAGAAGACGTTGTAGCCCGCGTCGTGCAAGGCTTGCGGGCGTTCGTGGGCTTTGGCGTACTGAATAGGCTGCACAGAGCGAATTTGAAATGGCTCAATAATCGTCTTAATCGCTAAGTCGTCATAAGGATTTTTTAGCGTCATGAGCGGTCTCCAAAGGAGGAAGCGTGAACAGGCACGCCTATCATACGCCTGTTTGCCCAGCCGCAACAGTCCCGTCTAAAAGACCCATGAGATTTTCTTCACAAACACCTACTCAACGCGCGGCAAAAGGGGTACAATGCGCCCTCATGTGGCTAACTTTTCTCCATAGCGTCTATGTGCTGTGCGCCCTCGCCCTTGTGTTTTACACGCTCGGGCAGCTGGTGCTGTTGTTGGGCTACCTGCGCACGCGCCACCAAACCTATCCCACCCCCGTGCTGCCTGAGGACACGCTGCCGCATGTCACGGTGCAACTGCCTATTTACAACGAACAGTACGTGGTCAAACGGCTTCTAGATGCCGTGACTGCGTTGGATTATCCCCGCGACAAACTGCACATTCAGGTGCTAGACGATTCCACTGACAACACGACGCGCTTGCTGGCGCATCTCGTCGTCACTAAACAGCGTGAAGGCTTCGACGTGCGTCACCTGCACCGCAGTGACCGCACGGGCTATAAGGCGGGCGCGCTGGCGCAAGGCTTGGCACAGACGGACAGCGACATTATCGCCATTTTCGACGCGGACTTTGTGCCGCCGCCGCACTTTTTGCGCGCCACCGTGCCGTACCTTGTCGCTGACACGACGCTGGGCGTGGTGCAAACGCGCTGGACTCACCTCAACGATGGTGATAACTGGCTGACGCAAGCGCAGCGGCTCGCGGTAGACTCGCACTTTGTGATTGAACAGACGGCGCGCCACCGTTGTGGCTTGGTGCTACCGTTCAACGGCACGGGCGGCGTGTGGCGCGCACAAGCCATCCGCGACGCGGGCGGCTGGTCGGATGACACGCTCACCGAAGATTGTGACTTAAGCTATCGCGCGCAGCTATGCGGCTGGCGTGCGCTCTATTTGCCCGATGTGGCGGTGCCGGGCGAGCTTCCCGTCCAGCTTGCCGCCTATCGCCAGCAGCAAGCGCGTTGGGCGCAAGGCAACACGCAGTGCTTTGTCAAGCACGCGGGCAAGCTCGGGCGGCTGGGCTGGCTGGCGCGCTGGATGGCGTTGCAAAACTTGGGACAGTACATCCCACAGCTGCTGATGCTGGTCTTGTGGCTGCTGCTGCCGCCGTTGATTTTGGCGAATGTGCCGTTGCGCATCGCGCCGTTGGGCTTGATTGGCATTGTGCCGCCGCTGTTATACATCGTTAGCCAGCGCGCGCTCACGCCCAAGTGGTATCAGCACCTGCTGGCGTTTCCCTTCCTCGTGCTGGTCGGCACGGGGCTTATCCACAGCAATGCCCGCGCCGTGCTGCTTGGCTTTTGGTCACGCGGCGGTGAGTTCAAACGCACGCCTAAGTTCACCGGCGCGTGGCAACACAACCCTTACGCGCTGCGTCGCACGCTGCCGCTGCTGGGCGACCTTGCGTTCACGCTTTACGCTTGCTGGGGCGTGGCGGTCGCATGGCAGCACAACCCCACTGTGCTGCCTTACGCGCTGCTTCACGCGCTGGCGTTTGCCTTTGTCATGCTCTGGCAGCTCTTGGAGCAGTGGCAAATCGCCCAACGCAGGCGTGTCGTCACCGCCGCGCCATAGCGCGCAAGCGCACGCATCCTCTCGCCGCCGCGCGAATGGACAAGCTAGCGTGTCGTGTGCCTGTGTTATACTAGCCGCTTATCGTGTTGATGTTGCCACGCGCAAAGGATTGTCATGACGCTTACGATACTTCCCGCCCAAGCTCCGGTGCATGCCGCCCCGTTCGACTTGTTCGCCGTTACGCTGGACGCGCTAGCCGCAGCGGGCATCACGCCGCAAGCAGGCGATGTGCTGGCGGTTTCTAGCAAGTATGTCGCCATCAGCGAGGGGCGCATTGTCGAGCTTGCCGCTATACAGCCCACGCCCGCCGCGCTCGCGCTAGCCGAACGCTACCGCATGCAGCCCGCGCTCGCCGAGCTGGTGCTGCAAGAGGCGGAACACATCTTTGGCGGCATTCCGCTAGGGTTCGTGCTGACGTGGCGGCAGGGCGTGATTTCGCCCAACGCGGGCATTGACCGCTCGAACATCCCCAACGGCAAGGCGGTGCTGCTGCCCGCCGACGGCTACGCTAGCGCGCGTGCCCTACGCCAGCGGCTGCAAGCACACTACGGCGTGCGCTTAGGCGTGCTGCTGACCGACAGCTGGCTGGTGCCGGGACGCTGGGGAACGACGGGCGTGGCGATTGCCTTTGATGGCTTCGCGCCGTTACAAGACGAGCGCGGCAAGTTGGACTTGTTCGGCAACCCGATGGCGGTGACCCAACGCAGCATGGCGGATGCGCTGTGCGTGGCGGCGCAGCTGGTGATGGGCGAGCGCGACGAAGCCACGCCCTTCGCGCTCATTCGCCATGCGCCTGTGACGCTCAGCGACACGCCCTACCAGCCGCAGGACATCGCCATTGCTTGGGAGATGTGCTTGTACGTGGAATCGCTCACGCTGGGGTTGATGGAGGGCGGCGCGCCGCAAAAATCACACAGCGCGCAGCTACTCAAGCCTCGCGAAGGGGTCTAGCGCACAAGGGCATCATAGGCGACGGCGGCGGCGCGTTCCCACGTAAAGCGTGCCGCCTGCGCGCGCCCACGCTGTATCAGCTCCGCTCGCAGCGCGTCATCCGCCAGCACTTGCACCAGCGCGGCGGCGATGCCTGACGTGTCGGTGGGGTCGACCAGCACGCCCGCGTCACCGACCAGCTCGGGCAGGCTAGAGGTGTTGGCGGCAATGACGGGCGTGCCGCAGTGCATTGCCTCCAGCACGGGAAAGCCAAAACCTTCGTAGAGCGTGGCGAAGAGCAGAGCTTGCGCGCCCGCTAACAGCGCGCCCTTGTGCGCTTCGTCGATATAGCCCAGCCACTTCACGCCATCTACGCCGCGCACCCACGCCTCGTCGAACAGCCAGCCCTTGCCGCCCGCTAGCACAAAGTCGACGGGGGCGGCAACGCGCTGGCGGTAGGTGGCATATGCCTGTATCATGCCCGCGATGTTCTTGCGCGGCTGCAGTGTGCCGATAAACAGCACATAGGGCTTATCGATGCCGTAGAACGCGCGCAAATCGCAAGGCAACACCGTCGGCGCGTCCACGCCCGCGTAGACCACGCGCACTTTGTCGGTGGGAATACCGTAAAAGCGCGCTAAGTCATCGCGGGTGGCTTGGCTGTCCGCTAGCACAACGCGGGCGCGTCGTGCGCTGTAGCGTGTTGTCCAATCGAGATAGAGCCGCTGCCAGCGTGGATGCGCCTGCGGAAATAGCTTGTAGCCTAAGTCATGCACTGTAACGGCACCCGCGCCGCGCAGGACAAAGGGCAGCGTGTGCGCAGGCACAAACGTCAGGTCAGGCTTGTCACGCGCGATTGCCCACGCCAAGCGCACGTGCGTCCACGCGCGTTTGAAGGGGATGACGCGGTAGGTGACGTGCGGCGATGACGGGAACAGATTGGGCGGCGGCGCGTCACGAAAGTAAAGCGTGATGGCGTGTGGTTGCGGCTGCGCCTCGTTGTGGACGATGAGGTGATGCACCAGTTGGCGGGCGTAATGTTCGGTGCCGGTTTGCCGCGCCACCGTACAGCGGCTGGCATCGATGGCGAGTTTCATCGCCGCGTCCGCCCTAGACGCGGCAAGAACAGCAGCAGCACGCACGCGACCAACAGCGGCAAACCCAAAGGCGCGAGCGCGCCGAAAAGGTCGAAGGGCAGCACGCCCAGCGTTTGCGCCAGCGCGACCAGCCCGCCCAGCAGCAGCCCCGCGCCCAAAAGCGGCACAGAGCGCGTCGCGTCACCGAACCAGCTTGCCAGCAGCACTGCCATGCCCAACGCCGCCGCGAACAGCGGATAACCGCTGTGCAAGGTCAGCGTGCCACCGGTCAGCAGCAGCGCGCCTAGCACACCCCACAGCAGCAGCAGCAGCCCCAAAAAGAAGTTACCCGTTGACCAACGTCCCGACGAAAGCCAGTGCGCCAGCAGCAGCGCGCCTATGCCCGCCGTGCCGAACGCCAGCAGCAACGCGGGCGTAAGCGTGAGCGTGCCGCCGGTCAGGGCGAACGTCAGCCCCATGCCCGCCGCCATCAGCGCGAAAGCGGGCAAGAACGAGGCGGCTTGCCCTCGCGAGAGCGCGCTCAGCGGCGGCAGCAAAAAGTCGGAGGGTGGCGCAGGCACGGCTGCTATGTCTGCGGGCGGCACGTCGTCTTCGGCGGGCGCGTCGTCTTGCGCCAGCGCGGGCAGTTCCGCCAATGCCGCTAGTGCCGCGTCTACATCTGCCGCGTCATCGGGCAGCGCAAAGGGCGCATCTTCTGCCGCGTCGTCGGCGGCATCTCTAGGCTCAAGGGGAAGTGGTTCGCGTTCGTTGTCGCTCATAGGCTTTATTTTGGCGCGAGCTGTCTGTTTGCGCAAGGTTTTGAGCGCGCAGATTAGGGCTTTGGCAAGCGCACTTCTAGGCGCGTGAGGTCAGCCTCGACGTGGGGAAAGTAGCCACCGTCATCGTCAAACAGCGCGCGCAGGTAGTGTGCGCCGCCGTGCCGCCCGAACAGCGTCGCGAGGTCGAGCGCGGTGGGACATTCGAGCGTGAGGTGTGCGCCTTGTGCGATGGGCGCGCAGGCTAAGAAAATGTCAGGCGTGGGGTGCGCCGTTTCACGCAGCGCGTCCGCCATCGCGCGCACCACGTACAGCACGAACGCCTCAAGGTGATAGGGGCGACAGGTTGCCCACGCCCCTGCTTCGAACGTGGGGCGCAGCTGGCAACCCCGCGCCACATAGCGCAGCAGCGGCAACTGTTCCGCCAACAGCACTGCGAGGTCGTGCGCGGCGGCGGGCTTAGCGCGCGCTTGCTGCCGCCACGTCTGCGCGGCATTTGGCAGCTCGCTCAGCCACTTCGCCAACGCCATGCTGTAGCCGAACACGTCTTGCAGCAACGCACGCTGTGCGGGGCTAACCTGCGCGCCGCCGAACGCTTGCGGGCTTTCCAGCAGCAACTTGGCGTAGCCATAAACCACGCTGAGCTGCTTGAAAAACGCCTCGTCGAACACCGCCACCAGCGCGTAAAGCTGCGTTTCTTCGTTGGGCAAGTCCGCCGTTTGCGCTGCTAAATGCGCGCACGTTTTGCGTATGTGCGCCAAAAAAGGCTGTTGCTGTGTCGTCCACGTGTCGGTGACGCTAAGCGTGTCCAGCAGGCGCACGAGCCCGCTCAAGGTCGCGTGAATCACGTGAGATAGCTCGCGATTATCTCGCGCAGCTGAGCGGCGCGATGACGAAAGGTGTGTTCGGCGAGGGCGCGGCGGCGCGCGTTTTCCCCCAGCGTGCGCCGTTCGCGCTCGTGCGTTAGCAGGTAGTGATAGCGTTCGACCGCTTCTTCGGGGCTTTGCAGCACAATCATCTCCTTGTTCGGCTCAAACCACTGCTCTAAGCCCGCGTAGGGGTTGGCGACCACGCAGCAACCCATCGCGCTCAGCTCGAACGGGCGCGACGACGACGAGCCGTAAACGCTGGCGTGCGCGTCGCGGGTGATGCACAGGTTGATTTTGCTGCGGCAGGCGTATTCGCGCAGCGCGCTAAAGCTCAGATAGGGCAGAGCCTCCGCGCGCCCGATGTCGCCAAGCCGCGTGCCGCGCACCGCAAAGCGCGCTTCGGGCAGCGCGTGCGACGGTTGGGCAATCATCGCGTCCACCCACGCGCTGCGGTACTCGCGCCCATGCCCGTAGAAGAACACATCCACGTCTTGCGCCACCTCTAGCGGGCTGAACACGTCGGGGTCAACGCCGTACCACAGCGTATGCACGGCGCGCGCGCCTAGCTCCTTAAGTGCCGCCGCGCCGCCCGTGCTGTTGCTGATAAACGCCGTGTACTCGCCCACGTCCGCGCCCTGATAGATACGGAAGCCGCTGGCAAAGCCGCGCATGTTGGGCAAGCTGGCAGGCACATCACCGTCGTAGTAGAACACGGGTTTGCCGTGCTTGCGCTGCAGCATAGACGGCACGCCCTTGAGGTGATTGAGCGGCACGGTCAAGAAAATCACCGCGTCGATGTCTGGTTCTTTGGTCAGCAGCGCATCGAGGTGGCGCGCCCACAGCGGCGCAATCAGGGCTTGTGCCGTGCGCCGCACCAGCTTGTCGGTCAGGCTTTCGCTGCTGCTGCCTGTCTCGGCGAGCTGCACTTGCGGCGGCGGCGCGACCTTGCGCAGCGCGTCGCGCAGGCTCTTGAACAGGTCGCCTTGCCACTTGGCGGGGTTGCGCGCCTCACGCCACCACAGCGACTCTATCGGCTTGCCTTGATAGGGCGCGGCGATAATGTCCACACCTATCTCATACAGTCCCTTGAGCAGCTGCCACCACGCTGGCGTTGCGCTGAAGGGCTGGGTTAAATCCAGCGATGAGACCACAAACAACAGCTTCATGCCTATCTTCCCACGTATTTGAGGGCATTGCCCGTCAAAGCACACAGCACTTGCGCGGCGGACGTGCCGAGATGCGCGAACACTTGCGGCAGCGCGGCGAATGTCACCGCGCTGGTCGGCTCGGCGATAAGCCCATGTCGATGCAGCGCGTGTGTGGCGGCGGCAATCGCCTCCTCGTCGACGGCGAAGGCTGCGCCGCCGGTGGCGTAGAGCCGTTCTAACACGCTTTTGGCGTGGACAGGCAGCTTGACGATGATGCCGTCGGCAAGTGTGGGCTGGGTATCAAAGGGCTGGGTTGTCGTGGCATGCGCCTGATACGCCGCCACGAAGGGCGCATTGCGCGCCGACTGCACGGCGAACATCACAGGCAGGCTGTCAATCAGCCCCGCCGTGTGCAGTGCCTGAAAGCCCCACGCGAAGCCTAAGAACATCGCGCCATGCCCGACCGGCGTGACGACTGCGTCAGGGGCGCGTCTGCCCAGCTGCTCCCACACCTCGTAGGCGGCGGTCATTTGCCCCACGAGAAAATCGGGTCGCCACGCATGACTGGCGTAGGGCGTGGTCTTGGCAGCCTCTTCGCATGCTAGCGTCTTGGCGTGTTGGTCGCCCGCCACTTCGACCAGCTCGCCGCCGAATGCCTGAATGAGTGCTTTCTTGGCAGGGGCAGCGGTTGCCGGCACGAACACGCGCGCGCGTATGCCCAACGCCGACGCATAGGCAGCCACCGCCGCGCCGGCGTTGCCGCTGCTGTCTTCGACGACCTCGCGCACGCCTTGCGTCGCCAAGTGGTTGAGCATGGTCGCCGCGCCTCTATCTTTGTAGGAGCCGGTTGGGTTGCGATATTCCTGCTTTGCCCAAAAGCGCACGCCGTTAACGCGATGCTCGCTGAGCGCGGTCATGCCTTCGCCGAGCGTGGCGCGCCGCGTCACAGGCAGCATGCGCGCGTATCGCCACAGCGAAAACTCGTCCTTTTGAACCGCGTGCGCGTCGAAAGCGGGCAGCACGTCGTACCATAACACGCCGCCGCACGCCGTGCATCGCCAGTCGAGTGGGTGGGCTTCGCGCCCGCAAGTCGTGCAGCGCGTGAGCATAGTGGTGTCCTTTGAGCTAGTTGAACGTGTGCAAATCATGCCTGTATCTCGGCACGCGGTCAAGGGGCGCGCGTGGGTGCTTGCGTTTAGAACGCAAGCGCGTTGGTCCCTAGCCCACAAACTTGGCAAGGATGCCAAAGCGCACGATGATCAACCTGCTATGTCAGCGCGCTGGAAATTTTATGGGCGGTTTTCACCCCATGCGCGCGTCGAGGATGCGCGTCAGCTCGCGCTGGACAAGCTCGGGGCGTTCGTCGCGCAAGAGCGGCAGGCGCGCGCGCGTGCGATGCAGCTGGTTGAGGTCAATCGTCTGTGTCAGCAACGCCTCCTCAAAGTATAGTCCGTGCAGCAAGAACGTGCCGTCGGGGCTGACGACCGACGAGCCACCCCAGAAGACCTTGCCATCTTCATAGCCCACGCGGTTGCAATGTACCACGTAGCTGGTGAAAAAGCTGCCATAGGCTTGGTTGACCAGCTCGACCCAACGCGAGCCGTCCAAGCGTTCGCTTTCGTCTAAGCCGCGTCCGGGACTAGCACTGTTGAGGATGAAAATGTCCGCGCCGTCCATCCACAGCAAGTAGGCGGGCGACACGTGCCAAAAGTCCTCGCAAATCAGCATCCCCACCCGTCCCCAGCGCGTGTCAAACGCTTGCACGCGGCTGCCTGCCGCAAAGTAGCGCGCCTCGTCAAACATCGTGTAAGTCGGCAGGTAGAGCTTGTGGTGGATGTGTGTTACTGCGCCGTCGCTTAAATAGGCGTTAGCGATGAAAAACCGCCGCCGCTCGTCCTCGTGGACAAAGCCTACCACAAGGTCAAGGTACTTGCTGGCATCGAGCAGCTGCTTGAAGATGGGGTCATGCGCGTCTGCCTTCAGCGCAACCTCCGGCACCAGGTCTTGCACTTGGTAGCCCGTCATGCTCAGCTCGGGAAACACCAGCAAGTCCACGTTTTGGGCGATAGCGCGCTCAATGGTCGCCAGATGAACGGCGCAGTTATGCGCCACGTCGCCAAGTTTGGGGTACATCTGCGCAAGTCCGATGGTCATGTGCATGGCGGCATTGTCCTTTTCGGCATCCTTAGGTGATGCCGCTATTGTAGCGCGCCGCACGCCTTTTTTCACGTGCGGCGTGTGGCTTACTCGCGCGTCAAGAACTGATGCACCAGCGTTTGAAAGTGATGCACGCCGTTCTCGCGGGCGACGCTGAACCGCCCCCTGTCGTAGCTGCGCGACTGTAAGCCCTTTTGCACGACGTGGCAAATCTCAATGTCTTCCTGCTGGATTTGGTCGCTGAAGGCAATAATCTGCTGCATGCTCTCCCAACCCGCGCCAGTGCCTGGTTGCTCAAAATACCACTCAAAAATGGTCAGCGTGCGCGCATGGTCAAGCGGCAGCACAATGTTAATCGACACGTTGTCCATGTAGATGTTGAGCATGACGTTGGGGAAAATCCAGTAGTACAGTGCCTGCGATTCCTCGCTCGTGCGCACGTAGCGGCGGTCACGGTGGCGCGGGTCGTTCTCGTCCACCTCGCGGATGGGCGCGTACTGCGAGGAGTAGGTGTCGAAGGTGTCGACGCGGTATTGGTCATAGTCCAGCTCGCGGAACAAGTCGGGGTGCGCCGTCGGCAGGTGGTAGCCCTCAAGGTAGTTGTCAACGTACACTTTCCAGTTGCAAGCAATCTCGTAATCGCGGCGTTCGACGAGGCTCATGCGCGCGATGTCAAAGCCTTTAGCTTTCGCCTCGACGAGAATTTTGCCGTAGGCGGTCTCGCTCATGGGCGGCGCGAGCGGGTCAAGATTGACAAAAATCCACGGACCCCACGCCTCGCAGCGCACTTCAGGCAGGCAAACAGCGTCCTTGTCCCACTGTTTCACGCCTTCGAACTCGGGCGCGTTGAGCAGCCTGCCGTCTAGCCCATACGTCCAGCCGTGATACATGCACTGTAGGCTCTTGCGGTTGCCCTTGCCGCGTGCGACCTGCGCGCCGCGATGGCGACAGACGTTGTAAAACGCCTTGAGCTGCATGTCTTTGGTGCGCGTCACCACCAGCGGCTCGCCCAGCAGCTCGCAGCTGAAGAAGTCGCCGGCTCGCTGCACCATGTCAAGCCGTCCGACGGGCTGCCACGTCTTCCAGAAGATTTTTTCGCGCTCCAGTTCGAAAAACAGCGGGTCGGTGTACCAGCGGCTGGGCATAGTCGCCGCGCTAGCAATGTCACTCGTAGGGTGAAAATCAGATAGGTTGAGCTTAGGCATAAGATTCATCCTTTGGTGTAAGTGTAGCTACTTGGCAAATGCGTTGCACTACGTTGTTTCGCTTCTGTTAACAGCTATAAGCGTTCGAAGTATTGGCGGATACGTTGTGCCATTAGCACACGCCGTTGTGCGAGAAAACCCTCGTAATCGTCGTTTAGTAAACTCGCTAAGTCTTGTGGAATACAATTCATGACAAGATTTTCTTGGAGGGTTTGCTCGTCCACTATGTTTCCGTAATATTTGCGATCGCCTCGACACTGCGCCAAAATCTGTACGAAATAGACTGAAGGTGGCTTGTTAGAGATGGCAAGATTAATTTCTGTTTGTGTAATGGCGTAGTTGGCGACTTGATTGTACATTGTCTTATCCATCCCTCGTTTTTTAAGCATATCGCGCGGGAAAATATGGTGAATATCTGCTTTTATCTCAGTGAGTTCTCTTACTGTGATGTCGCGTGATAAAAATCCTTTGTCACCTAACTTCACCTGAGCGGCTTGAAAAACGCGGAAGAAAGGGCTAGAAATCGTAGGGGTGACAAGTCCCTGTGGAAGACGTGCCTCCCAGAACGTGTCTGACAATTCGGTTGAAATAACGCTCTTGCTGTACGCGATAAAGTCACCCGCTAAGGTTTGCCGAATATCGAAATCAATAGCAGATTCAGGCGAACCTGTGTATCGTTGTGTAAGCAGGGACATGACAAACCAACGCCGAACTGTGCGCTCAATATCCGCTTTCGGGTAATTTTGCTCATTCATCACAAGGTAGAGGCTATACGCCATATTGAGTGCGCTACCAGACGTAATCATCACATTGCTCAAAAAGCCAGCGGAACGAATAATCATCAAAAAACTTTTGAAATTAGTTTCATTGATAAAGCGCATAACCCCTTTTTTCATGCGCACAAATGTGTCTTCAACGACGGCTTCTTCGTACTGGCGCGTGTCAAAGTTACGCCCTGAAAGCAGTGCAACTAAATCGCTTAACCGCCCGCGCTTAAACTCAGAAGTAAAAGCCACACGAATGACATCGGCGTACGATGGGTCATAGAGATCGCTGTTTTCGTGGCGCAGCCACATCATTTTTGCATAGTAATCGCTCTTTGCGAATTGCGCATCGTTCTGCTCAATCGACTGATAAAAACTAGGTCTAATGGCTAAATGGCAAAAGTAATCAATTGCCTTGCGTAGCTCTTGTCCTCCATATGAGTTATTGACAGAAATCTTTGACATGGCAAAGTCCGCTTGATTCAGGGGAACGCCTGCTGAATTTACGCGAATGAAAATTTCTGTCACAGTATCGATGTCTAAATGCGAGTCTAGCTCAATGATGCCGATAGGGTTGTTGACAATCTTGCGCAACTGCTCGATGCTTTCATTCAAGTTTTCTTCATCTACGGTGGGATTATTACGACAATAGTCGTTGATGAACTTCATGTGTTTGAAATTAGGCTCAAAAAGTTTAGAAATATCAGGAATCCATGAAGCATCCTTTGCGATTGCCGAGTTGTAGACTTCAAAGCGTCTTTGCTGTGGGTGGTATGCAATGCGTATGCGGGTTAACTTATAGTGCTTGGTAAGCACTTGCTGTCCCAGCAGAGAAGCCATCAACGCCGTGATGCGCTGCTGGCCATCAATCAGAATACGTTTTCCAGCGGATTGCGACCCATCTTTTAAGCGCACAGAAGGGTTGCGCCACGTGATTAAATAACCTACTGGATAGCCTTTTAGCAGCGAATCAAGTAAGTTGCGTACTTGCGTGGAACTCCACACAAAGGGACGCTGAATTTCTGGAATGGCAATGTCCCCCGATTGAATCCAACCTAACAAAATCTGTATCGGCTGCTGGTTGACCGAGTATTTCAAAGCAGACATACATTTTGCACCTTTCCTCCATAATGCCTTAAGTGTGTTGATTATTCCCCGTGCGGCGAGGTGTCGCGCAAGATAAGCGTGTCGAAGTCAGCGACCGTGCCTTCGTTCACGCCCAACGCTAGCGTGCCGCCAAACTTGCGCTCGTCGCGGAAGGTCACCAGCAGCCGCTCGCCGACAAACACCGCAAAGCGGTCGCGGTAAGTCAGCAAGGTGAGGTTTATCCACATGGGCGCGTTGGGTTGGGCAGGCGTGCCTAGTGCCGCACTTGGCACGAGGTCATCAAAGAAATTGACCAGCTCGGTCTCGCTCTGATAGTCCACACGCAGCCGCAGCACGGGCGTACCGCTGCTCACGTCCTGCGCCAGCGTTACGCGGTAGCCCAGCACGTCGCGCCCAGCCAGCGTGGGCGTGGCGCGCAAGCTCACCCACGCCTCGCCCGCTTGCAGGGTAGGGAAGCGCACTTGCACTTGCACCAACAGGTCGGTGCTGTCGCGGAAGTTGCGCGTGTCGCGCCCTGCGCCGAACATTTCCACGCCAACGCTGTCCTTGAACAGGCGGAACGTGGGCGCGCCCAAGTGCGTCATGCGCAAGAAGTTTTGGTTGGTGCGGGCGGCGGGGTCGGTGAGGAACTGTCCTGTCGCGTCGCGTCCGTTCACCCACCAACCGCTCGTCCTAAAAATGTCGTCAAACGGCTCATCAAGGTCGCTGCGTAGCAGGCGGAAATCACGCTGCAGCGTGCGGTCGCGCAGCTGCACCGCCGCAATCACGTCGGCATCTTGCCCGCCTGCGCTTTGGGTGAGCAGCACGCCGTCGATGCGCACCTTGTCGCCGCCGCGCGTGGCAAAACGCAGTGTGCCAGCTGGCAGCAAGGGCATGCGTTCCTCAAAAATGGGCTTGCCATCGCGGACAATTGTCAGGCGTTCGCCCTGCCATGTCACCGCGAAGTTCTGCCACAAGCCGCGCGTGTAGGCGTTGCGCACCGGTTGGCTGGTTAGCGACGCGCCTGTGCCGTCCAACACGTTAACTGCTATGTCGCCGCCGACAAAGGTCAGCTGCACCAACCGCTCGGGGGATTCGCGCAAGATGAGGCGGTAACCGCCTTCTTCGCTCCACACGCGATAACGCAAGGCAAAGTCGCTGACAGAGGGCATGACCGGCGCGGTTTGCGCTTCGCCGTTGAGGTACAGATAGCCGTTGCCGTTGCTTTCGCGCTGGATTGTGACGCGCTGGCTGTTGTCGCGCAGCCACGTCTGCGGGAAGTCGCTAGCTTCGAAGTGCTGGCTGCCGCGTTCGGCAAGCTGCACCGTCAGCAAGTCAAAGCGCACTGGGCTAAACGCGCTGTCGGTTTGCAGCATGATTAAGCCCGCGCCAAGCTGGGGCGTGTTCAGGTCTTCGCGCTGCAAGACGAGGTCACCGTCGAGATAGACCGCAATGCGCTGTCCTTCTGTCCAAACCGTTACCGTATACCACTCGCGCAGCCGCAGCGGCACGTTCGCCTGCTGCATGACAATCTCGTTGAAGCGGTCTTTGCGTGGGTCGGCGGTGCGGGCGTTGCGCTTGAGCAGCATGCGCCCAGGGATAAGTTCTAACACGTTGTAGCCCACGCCGGGCGTGTAACGGAACACGAGGCGCGCGCCTTCGTTGGCTTCAAGATTGAAGCGCATGCTAATCACCACATTGCCCTTGTCTGGTTCCACCCATTCAGGCACGCCGCGCCCAACCACGACAAACGGCTGTGAAGCGCGCGCCTTGCCTATGAGCAGGTTTTGCCCGCCCTCATCCACCACCTGCCATGCGTTCGGGTCAAAGTCGCTGGTGTCGATGCTCTCGCGGCTCTCAAAGTTCAACGTAAACGGCATGCGCCCGACGGGGACAGGTGTAGGGGTAAACGTTGGGGTTGGCGTGAAGGTCGGTGTATCTGTCGGAGTCGGTGTGAAGGTTGCCGTGTCCGTTGGGGTTGGTGTAAACGTTGCCGTGTCCGTCGGGGTCGGTGTGAAGGTTGCCGTGTCCGTCGGAGTCGGTGTAAACGTTGCCGTGTCTGTCGGGGTCGGTGTGAAGGTCAACGTTGCGCTAGGGGTCATCGTCGGCGCGTCGACCACGCTCAGTGCGGCGGTGCTGCCGAACAGCTCGACAAAGGCGGCGGACGCGACTACCCAGCCTGTGCGGCCATCCGCCAGCAGCACTTGATACCAGCGACCGTCTGCGCTCTTGCCCAAAACTTCCAGCTGGTCTCCCTGCGCCAGCTTGCCAATGACCGCATAGGCAGCATCCGAGCCACTGCGCACGTCAAGCTCGCGGCGCGCTTGCACAATCGGCGTGGCAGGCGTGGGCTGCGCGAGAACGGCGGTGGCGGCTTCTGTGGGCGTGGCGGTGTCGTCTTGCGAAAGCACTGCCTGCGTCGGCGTATCATCTTCTGCTTCGGAGCGTTGTTGCGTGACGACCGCCAGCAGCGCGCCAATGACCGCTAGTATCACCACGCCAACTGCCAGCAGTAACAGGGGCGGCTTGCGCGGGTGCGGCGCGTCAGCGGCGACGGGCGCGGTCAGCGGCTCGGTGGGCGTGTAGGTCGTCTTCACGTCGGGCATGGGCGTGAGCGTAGGGCTTTCGTCGCGCTGCTTGGCGAACTGCTGCATGAGCGTGCTAATCGTTGCCTCGTCACGCCCCTTCTGCACGCGCTGGATAGCTTGTGTGGCGGCTTCGCGCAGCGTATGCGGCACAGCGTTGGCAGCCGTGCCACCCGCCAGCTGCACGACCGCATCCGCTAGCTCGCCCGCGCTGGCGTAGCGGTCTTTAGGGTCTTTTGCCATCGCTTTGGCGATAATGTCATCGATGGCTGGCGGCAGCTCCTCGTTAAAGGCGTGCGCGGAGGGCACCGGGGCGTTCATGTGCTGCAGAAGCAGCGCAATCGGCGTTTCTGCCTCAAATGGTGAGCGTCCTGTCGCCATCTCAAACAGCATCACGCCTAGCGAATACACGTCGGCGCGGGCATCGACCTTGCCGCCCATGCCTTGCTCGGGTGCCATGTAGCCCGGCGTGCCGACCGTGAAACCTGTTTGCGTCACACCGCCTTCGCCCGAGCGCGCAATGCCAAAGTCTGCCACGAACACGTTGCCGTCGCGGTCAATCATGATGTTGCCGGGCTTGATGTCGCGGTGGATGATGCCCTGCTTGTGAGCGTAGTCCAACGCCGAGCCAATTTGCTTGAAGATGTGGGCAATTTCGCCCAGCGGCAGCTTAACGCGCTGCTGCACCACGTCGCGCAGCGTGCCGCCTTCGAGATAGCGCATGACGATATAGGGCGGGTCATGGTCAGCAGAGTAGTCGTAGACGGGCAGCAGGTGCGGGTGTTCCAGCTTGGCAATTAGGCGCGCCTCGCGGCGGAAGCGTTCTACGCCTTGCGTCTCGCTGGCAAGTGCACGGTGGATGATTTTTACCGCGACAAAGCGGTCAGTCTGGGGATGATAGGCGCGATAAACCGTTGCCATGCCCCCTTTGCCCAGCTCTTCGACGATTTCATAACTGCCAACCTTCGTGCCAATCATGCCTTTTTGCCCCTTGTGGCATCCGCCCAATGTCCCTATTGTATCGCTTTTACGCGCTTTGACGCAAGCAGCACGGCAATCGCGTTTCTGGGAAATGCTGTCTGCTGCTTGCCAATTCAAAAAAACGCCTGTTGACAGCGTGCTTGCGCGTATCTTATAATTGAACCTGAGGCTGCCGCGTAAGGCAGTCGCTAAAACGCATGGTACGACACTTACAACAGCGCGTCGTTATCCACCGTCCAGCCTTCTCTATGAGCTGTGCTGGCTTTTTGTGTTGATTGCCTAGCCTGAGGAGCGACAACCCTTGAAAGACTTTTACAATCTCAAGAACTATGCACGCGTGCCAGACGTGGCGAAGCTGCCTTCGCTTATCGAGATTCAGTCGAATGCCTTTATGTGGTTCATTCGAGAAGGGTTGTTAGAGCTTTTTGATGAAATCAATCCCATTGAGAGCTTTAATGGCGGCGAACTCAAGCTGTATTTTCCGGGCAACAGCGCACGCGCCAAGCAGCTGCCGATTGCGCCGCGCAACATCCCCAAGAATGCGTTGTTAGAAGTCACTGCTGATAACGGGCTGCGCTATTGGTTCGAGCATCCCAAGTACCCTACCGACGTGTGCTTGGAGCGCGACATGAACTTTGCCGCGCCGCTTTACGTGCAAATCGCGCTGGTCAACCGCGCT
Source organism: uncultured Anaerolineae bacterium (assembly GCA_938022205.1). Lineage (GTDB taxonomy): Bacteria > Chloroflexota > Anaerolineae > Aggregatilineales > Phototrophicaceae > JANWYT01. The sequence goes on from CALIEB010000007.1 coordinate 53,933, forward strand.
ACCGACGAGGTGCTGTTCTCGGACATCTTCTTCGGCGATTTTCCCCTGATGACCGACAAAGGTACGTTTATCCACAACGGCACCGAGCGCGTCGTCGTCAGCCAGCTTATCCGCTCGCCGGGCGTGTACTTTGACGCGGAAGAAGACCGCACGACTGGGCGCAAGCTCTCGCAAGCGAAGCTCATCCCCGACCGCGGCGCGTGGATGGAATTTGAGACGCGCAAGAATGACTATCTCACGATTAAGTTCAACCGCAAGCGCACCGTGCCTGCGACCGTGTTCCTGCGCGCGTTAGGCGCGGTGGATGACGGGCTGCCGAAAGAAACGTCGCCCATCCAATCGGGCGACGAGGACGAAATCCGCGCGCTGTTCGCCGACATTGACATCGACGACCACCACCACTATATCGAGAACACGCTGCGGCAAGAGCCGGCGTGGGACTTAAAGCGTGGGCAGACCATCGCCGAAGCCGCGCTTATTGAGTTCTACCGCAAGATGCGCCCCGGCGAACCGCCTATCCTTGACAATGCCCGCGAGTACCTTGAGACGCAGCTCTTCGACCAACGCCGCTATGACCTTGAGCGCGTCGGGCGTTATAAGCTCAACCAACGCCTGCAGTTAGACGGCAAAGTGCCGCGCAGCGTGCGCACCATCACCAAAGCGGACGTGGTGGCGGTGTTGCGCCGCATGATCGAGATTAACAACAACATCGCCAAGCGCGACGACATTGACCATCTGGGCAATCGCCGTGTCAAGACGGTCGGCGAACTTATCGCCAACAAGCTGCGTGTCGGCATGCGCCGTATGGAGCGCGTCGTCAAAGAGCGCATGTCCATCCGTGACGACGAACACTTGACTCCTGTTTCGCTGGTCAACATTCGCCCCATCGTCGCCTCTATCCGCGAGTTCTTCGGCTCTTCGCAGCTCTCGCAGTTCATGGAGCAGACTAATCCACTGGCGGAACTAACGCACAAGCGCACGCTTTCCGCGCTTGGTCCGGGCGGGTTGCGCCGCGAGCGCGCAGGCTTCGACGTGCGCGACGTGCATCACAGCCACTATGGGCGCATTTGCCCGATTGAAACGCCCGAAGGTCCCAACATCGGCTTGATTGGGCGTTTGGCCAGCTATGCCCGCGTGAACGAGTTCGGCTTTATTGAAACGCCTTACCGCAAGGTGGTACGTGAGCTGCCGCTGAACGACCCCAGCTTGCTGGGGCGGCGGCTGCGCGAAGACCTTGAAGACAGCAAGGGCAACGTGCTGCTGGAGGCTGGCACGGTCATCGACAGCGAAGCGGTTGCCGTGCTGAAGAAAGCCAAAGTGAGCAGCGTCCCTGTCGTGCCGTTCGTGCTGGACGAAATCGTCTACCTTTCAGCGGACGAAGAGGACAATTACATTATCGCGCAAGCCAATTCCCAACTCAACGACTTCAACGAGTTCGTCAGCGACCGCGTATCCGTGCGCTATAACCAGAAGTTTGGCGTGCAGCAGGTGCAAAAGGTTGACTACATCGACATTGCGCCGCGCCAGATTGTCGGCATCAGCGCGGCGTTAATCCCCTTCCTTGAGCATGACGATGCCAACCGCGCCTTGATGGGGTCGAACATGCAGCGGCAAGCGGTGCCGTTAATCAGCCCCGACGTGCCGATGGTCAGCACAGGCATGGAAGACCAAGCCGCACATGACAGCGGGCAGGTGCTGATTGCCGACGTGGCAGGCGAAATCATCAGCGTGCAGGGCGACCGCATCATCTTGCGCGCCGACAATGGGCAAGAGTACCGCTATCAGCTGCGCAAGTACCAACGCTCTAACCAGTCGACCTGCATTGACCAACGCCCCACCGTGCGCAAGGGGCAGCGCGTCGCCAAAGGCGATGTGCTAGCCGACAGCTCCTCCACCTATCGCGGCAACCTCGCGCTGGGGCATGACGTGCTGGCGGCATTTATCTGTTGGGACGGCGGCAACTACGAGGACGCGCTGCTGATTAGCGAGGAGATGCTGCGCAACGACAAGTTCACCAGCATTCACATCGAAAAACACGAAATCGAAGCGCGTGACACCAAGCTCGGTCCCGAAGAAATCACCTACGACATCCCCAACGTGAGCGAGGACGCGCTCAAAGATCTCGACGAGTTCGGCATTGTGCGCGTGGGCGCAGAGGTCGGACCTAACGACATCCTCGTCGGCAAGATTACGCCAAAAGGCGAAAAAGAGCTGTCGCCCGAAGAAAAGCTGCTGCGCGCGATCTTCGGCGAGCAAGCGCGTGAAGTGAAAGACTCCTCGCTACGGCTGCCGCACGGTGACCGTGGTAAGGTCGTCGACATCAAGACCTTCACCCGCGACGAACACCCCGACTTGCCCGCAGGCGTAGAGAAGATGGTGCGCGTTTCCGTTGCGCAGCGTCGTCGTCTGACGGTGGGTGACAAGATGGCAGGGCGGCACGGCAACAAAGGCATTGTGTCGCGCATCGTGGCTATCGAAGACATGCCCTACCTTGAAGACGGTCGCCCGGTCGAAATCATCCTCAATCCGACGGGCGTGCCCGGGCGCATGAACATCGGACAGGTCTTAGAGCTGCATTTGGGCTGGGCAGCCGAACGCTTGGGTTTCCGTGCCATTACCCCTGTGTTTGATGGCGCGGACGAGACCGAAATCCAAGCAGAGCTTGGGCGCGCTTGGATGATGGACACCGCGTGGCGTGCTGTCACTGAGCGGGCGTGGGAGTGGGTCGCAGAGTATTACAGCTCGGAAGACCTTGAGGACGACGACGAAGTGCGCCGCCTCTACATCCACGCATGGCTTAGCGAGCTTGGCGGCTACGACCCAGACTTGTTGCTTACTGAGCCGGTTTATGCGCGTCGTGCCGTGCTGCAAGAGTGGCTGCGCGAGCAAGGCTACAACCCTGACGACATCTTGCTCTTCGACAACACGGGCGTATCGCTCTCTGAGCGCGCCCGCATCGACGGCAACGCGCTGGATGTGTCGCTGCGGCTGTGGATTAAGGCGCACATGCCCGAGATGAACATCCCGCAGGATGCCGACCTCAAGACGCTGTTTGAGCTTGCCAACCGCGTGATGTTTGAAACCAACGAGCCGGTGCCGCACTACGGCAAACACAAGCTCTACGACGGGCGCACGGGTGAACTGTTCGACAACCACGTGGCGGTGGGGATTGTCCACATGCTCAAGCTGGCGCATCTTGTCGAAGACAAGGCGCACGCCCGTAGCACGGGACCCTACAGCCTTGTGACGCAGCAGCCGCTGGGTGGTAAGGCGCAGTTTGGCGGGCAGCGTTTCGGCGAGATGGAAGTGTGGGCGTTGGAGGCATACGGCGCGGCTTACACCCTGCAAGAGATGCTGACCGTCAAATCCGACGACGTGAACGGGCGCGTGCAAACCTACGAGAGCATCGTCAAGGGCGAGCCTATCAAGGAGCCGGGCATTCCCACGAGCTTCCGCGTGTTGGTGAAGGAGCTGCAAAGTTTGGGCTTGAGCGTGGAGGCTATCACGCCGGAAGGCGAAGTCATTCACTTTGGCAAGGACGAAGAGCAGCAGCCGCGCCGCCCGCAGCCACCGACAGGCTTGATGGGTATCGCTGACGTGAACCTCTTGGGTGACTTTAGCGACCTCAGCGGCGACGACGACCTTTAAGCGCGTCGCTCGCTTGTAACTTACACACCCTCGCTAGCGCGGGGGTGTGTTGTTTAATAGCTACAGCGTGAGCAGCGACAGCGTAAAGACCATCGTGATGCCCAAGAGCAGCCACAGCATGGCGATGCGCACCTTGTCCCACATGCTGGGGGTGGTGGCGCGCATGCCCAACCAGACGAACGTCATCGTGCCGCCGAAGATAATCCACGAGATGTTGGTTAAGAAGAGCAGCGTCGCGCCCCACGCCAGCGCAGGGTTGCCGTAGGCGATGCCCAAGCCAATCGTGCAGACCGGCGGCATGAGCGCGGCGGCAATTGCCACGCCCGCCAGCGCAGCAGGCACGTCCTTGCGAGCGTTGGCGTAGGCTGCCACTAGCCCGCTGAACAAAGCTACGCCCGCGTCTGCCAGCGAAGGATTGCCGCGTGCGGCCATTTCGCTGGTGACATGCTGCGGGAAAATCGCGCCCAGCAAGACCGAGACCAACAGCGCGAGCAACACGCCCTGCGCCAGCGTGACGAAGGCGCGCCGCGCAATGTCTACGTCCATTGTGCTAAGCCCTGTCGCAAAGGCAATCAACGGGGTCATGAGCGGGGCGACCAGCATCGCGCCGATGATGACCGCGACGCTGTTAGAGACCAAGCCCAGCGTCGCCAAACCCGACGAGAATAACGCCATCATCAAGTAATCGATGTTGGGCGCGGCGGTCTTTTCGGCGTGCCAAAGCAGCTCGCTGCGTTCTGCCTGTGTCAGCGTCGGGCTAAAGCGTTGCAGGCGGCGGCGCACGCGCCCCAGCGCGCTGGTCTCGTAGGATTGGCGCGAAACCAGCAGCACAGCACACTGCGCGTCATTGAGCAGGCGTTCGCTCATGTCGTCTGTCAGCACGCGCTCAAACGCGGTCTTGCGCGAAAACCCTAGCAGCAGTAGGTCGTCGCTGCGCAGGGTCTTGAGCAGGCGTTCGCTTTGGTGAACGTTGGTGATGAACTGACGCTGCAGCTTTTGCGGGTCGCTTTGTTCGAGAATGGGCTGCACCCAAGTGTCCATGCCGTCGTGATAGTTGTCGCGCAGGTATTGCACGACCAGCGGCACGTCCTGCCCGCGTGCTAGCGTCACCCCGTTGGCGAGCGCGACGAGGCTCTGCCAATTGCCTGTGAGCGGGGTGACCACGCGGCGAAAGGGCTGGTACGTCGTGCAAGCACGGTAGACCAAGACATCGCACGGGGCGACATCAAGCACGTTTTCCACAATTGTGCCGAGCTGCACGTCATGTTCGCGGTTTTTCTGCACGCCGAGCATCAGCACATCCGCCTGATGCTCGCGCACGGCATCCAAAATTCCCCGCGAAACGCTGTTAGCTAGCTGCGTGATGAGCTTAGCGTTTACGCCTTCGGCACTGAGCGCGTCCACGAGTGGGCGCAACGCTTCGACGCGCTGGCTGGTTTGCTCGCTCGCGCCTTCGGTCACCAGCAGCAGCAGCAACCGTCCGTCGCTGCGGTCAAGCATCGCTGTAGCAATCGCCAACATGGCGCGGGCAGTGCTTGGACTAGACGCGGACACCATCACCGTTTTCACCGGTTGCACCGTGAGCGGTGGCAAGGCTTCCATAAGCACACACTCCTTTCAGCGAACAGCACGGCGCAGCAGGCGCACGCGCACAGGATGAGCAAAGCCCAGCGTGCCGATGGCACGGGTGGGCTGGGGGGGTTCGCGGAACTGCACGCGGAAATGTTGCGCCAGCGTTGCTAGCAGCAGCTGTGCTTCCATCATGGCGAAGCCGTTGCCAATGCACACGCGCGCGCCCATGCCAAACGGGTAGTATGCGCCGCGTGGCAGCCTCTGCTCAAAGTCACCTTGCCAACGTTCGGGCATAAAGGCATCAGGTTCGGCGAAATACTGCGGGTCGCGGTGTGTTGCCACCGGCAGCATCATGATGATTGCGCCTTTCGGCACGCGCTCATCTTCGAGCATAAAGGGCTCAGTGACCTCGCGCATGACAAACCACGCCGACGGGTAAAGGCGCAGCGTTTCTTTGATGACCCTCTGCGTGTAGGTGAGCTGGGGCAAATCGGCAGCAGTGGGCGCACGCCCACCAAGCACCGCGTCTAGCTCGGCGTGCAGCGTAGCCTCCGCTTGTGGATTTTGCGCCAACATCGCCCACACCCAGCCCATCAGCACGGCGGTCGTCTCGTGTCCGGCGATGTAAAGCGTCATCAGCTCGTCGTAAACTTGCGCGTCGTCCATCGTCTCGCCCGTCGCGCTGTCGCGCGCTTCCAACAGCGCGGTGAGCAGGTCGTGCGGGCGTTGGGCGGTGGGTTGGGCGCGCCGCGCTGCCACCATCTGCCCAATCAAGCGTTTGACCACCGCCACGCCGCGCCGCTTGCGAGCGAAGATAGGCAGCGGTGTCCAGTCGGGCAAGAACGTGAGCAAGGCAAACCGCCCTTGCGCTGCAATGCCCGCGCTCAAGTTTTGCATGGCGCGGCGAATTTGCTCAGCTTCGTAGGCGGTTTGATAGGAGAACAGCGCGTCTAGCACAATGCCAAACGTGAGGTCGTGCATCTCCGCGTCAATGTCCACTTCTGCGCGGTCTTGCCAACGTGCCGCCATGTCACAAGCGTGCGCCACCATGCGCTCGGCGTATTGGGCGAGACTGCCGTGATGGAATGTCGGCTGCATGAGCTTACGCTGACGTTTCCAAAACGCGCCGTCGCTGGTGAAAATGCCGTTGCCGAACGACGAGCGCAGCACGTTGACGAGCAGCTGCGCCTTGCGCGTGGTCTCACCGTGCTTAGTCAGCACCTGATGCGCTGTTTGTGCGTTAGAGACAAGGTAAAGCGCGCCGATGAACGGCACAGGAATTTTGAGCGTTGCGCCCGCCACGCGCCGCGACAACGCCACCGGAAACAATGCGCCCTCCTGCGCCAACGCCTTGCGCACTTCTTGCACGCTTATTGTCTGCATTATGCCAAACTGCCTACCTTCAAACGCTAATTCTAGCGCAAGCCCAACAAACCCTATAGCGCAAGCGCGACGCTGACACGTTCACAAAGCAGCCGTTGCGTTGCGCTGTTCGCACGCCACGCCCTATCATAACACTTTTTTGCTAAAACGTGTGTGTGAAGATGTGAAAAGCGTTGAAGCAAGCGCAGACTATTTGCAGATACGGCGCGTGGTCGCAGGGCGCGTCCACGTTCTCAGCTCTTGACCCCATAAAGAGGAAGGGGATGTCTGTCCGTGCGGGTGTGCGAAGGAAGCAAGGAGCTTAGCGCGCGGCAACGTGACCACGCGCCGCACACATGGCTTGAGCGCGATAAAGCTCAAGCCATGTAGCATACGCTTAAACCAACATGCCCTGCGCTCTAACGATAGGCTTCGGGCAATTGCACGCTGCGTGCTACGCGCAAGGTGCGGCTGTCTGTGCCTGCTTCGGCGCGCAACGGCAGCGTGAGCTGCACGTCGTCAATCAGACACACGCGCTCTTCATTCGCCTCACAGTAGTACAGCGTGACCTCGAGCGTCAGCACGCCTTCGCCCTCTGCGAGCGTTAGCGGCAGCGCGGCAGTCGTGTCGTTGAGCGTTTGCGCGCCTTCAGGCGTTTGTATGCCTTCTGTGCCGCGCAAGCGCACGAACGAGTTAACCAGCGGGTTGAGCTTGTAGCCGTCGGGCAGCGTGAACACTAGCTCTAGCGTGACCTCGCCCGTTGCGACGGTTTGCGCCGCCAGCGTGACGCGCTCGCCCAGCGCGCGATTGCCGCCAACGACGACCACCTCGCGCGTGAGCAGGGCTTGCGGGTTGGGGAAGGTGATGGTGCTAACGGTGTTCGTGCTTAGGTCAATCACGCGCACGGCGTGGTTGTTGGTGTCTGCCACATAGAGCTTGCCGTCGGCGTAGCTCACGCCGCCCGGCTCGTGGAAGCGCGCCGTCGCTGCGTCGCCGTCGCGGAAGCCCGCCTCACCGCCGAACAGCGTCACCGTCGCGCCAGTGCTGCGCTCGTAGCGTTTGATTTTGTTGTTGTAGGTGTCGGCGATGTAGAGCGTCTCGCCGTCGGGCGTGCCGGTCACGTCGAGCGCGTGCTGCAGACGGCTTACGCCGGCGATGCCGTCGCGATCGCCAAAGTCGAACAGGTTGTTGTCGGTCGTGCCGCTAATCACGCGCACGACGTTCTGCGCAAAGTCGACGACGCGCACGGTGCTGCTCTCGCTGTCGGCGAAGTACAGCCAATCGCGTCCCGCGTCATAAAACAAGCCGCTGGGCTGGGCCAGCTCGCTTTCAGCGGGCGTGCCGTTCTTCTGTGCCTCGCGCCCATTGCCTACGTGCGGCGTAAGCGTGTTTGCTTTAAGGTCAAGCAGGTGCAGCTGGTGCATGCCCGCCATCGCCACGTGTAACAGGTGTGGCTCTGCGCCCACCGCCACCGCCCAAGGGCTGCGCAGCGGCACAGCGGTGGGCATGGTAATCGGCATGCCAAAGCGTGCCAGCGTGCGCGCCATCTCGCCGTTGCCTGCCAGCGTGCGCACCGTTTGCGCGTTGAGGTCGATGGCGCGAATGGCGTGGTTGTTGGTGTCTGCCACATAAAGCGTCTGTCCGTCCAGCGCGATGCCCTGTGGTTGGTTGAACTGTGCGCTGGCAAAGTCGCCGTCACTGAAGCCGCGTGTGCCTGCGCCGATGACCGCTAGCACTTCATAGGTGTTTAAGTCCGCCACCACAATGCGATGGTGGTTGCTGTCGGTGATGAAGAGGCGCGCGCGCGCCGCGTCCGCCAGCACCGCGCCCGGATAGAGCAGTGGCGTGCCCGGGTCACCCGCACCCTCCAACGCCAATGCCAACGGCGTGCGGTCGATGTCGCCCAAGCCCAAGCTGTCGTAGTAGGCAATCATGCCGCCGATGTAGTCGTCCAGCACGCTAAAGGGGATTTCGCCCGCCTCGCGTGCCACCAGCCGCCCGCGCGGGTCAATCACCGCCAGCGTGGGCCAGGCGTTGGCGCGATAGCTGCGCCAGACCAAAAAGTCTTTGTCGTTGACCACCGGGTGATGCAGCTCATACCGCTGCACGATTTGGCGGATGTTCGCGCTTTCGCTCTCGTTGGCGAACTTGGCACTGTGAACGCCAATGACCACCAGCTCATCGGGATATTTCGCTTCAAGCTGGCGTAAGACGGGTATCATGTGGATGCAGTTGATGCAGCCGTACGTCCAAAAATCTAACAGCACCACCTTGCCTTTCAGCCCCGTGAGGCTGAGAGGAGCTGGCACATTGAACCAATCTAGCCCGGCGGGAAAATCGGGCGCAACCACCGTTCCCTCGTAGCGTGCGTCTGCCTGATTGCTTTGCCCTGTCGCCACAATCCCCAAAACCACCAAAGCCAACACCACTAGCGCGTAAGCCAAACGTCGCTTCATCAATGCTCTCGCTCTCTTTAGCTGCTTGTCTTGGCTTAGTATAAGAGGCAAATCTAAAGAGAGTGTAACCTGCTTGTCGCGTGTATGACGCGCGCTATCCCTTATGGCTGGGGAACACGCGGAAGCGCACGGCGGTGCGCTCGCTGCCCTCAATGTCGACCTCGATAAAATAGGGCTTGCACGCGATGTCAATCGCGTCGCGCTCAAGGTAGCCCTGCGCAATGGCAAGTGCCTTGACCGCCTGATTGACCGCGCCCGCGCCAATCGCTTGCACTTCAGCGTAGTCGTGCTGGCAGATGACCCCTGCAATTGCGCCCGCTACCGCCGTTGAGCGTGACTTGGCGGACACCTTGATAATGTCGGGATTGTCCCCGTCGAACTCAACAAACATATCTAAAGAGTCATCATGTAGGTCTGCCATAAGATTAGTTCCTAAATGCGTAAACGTGAAACAAAGCGTAATTTACGCCTTAGTGTACACGCAAATTCGCATTCTGTCCAACATTTTAATCTAGCGGCTTGCGCTGTTCGCAATAGTGCTGGGTGCGGATGATGTGTGCGCCGACGTAGCGGCGCACCACGCGGGCGAACGGCAGCACGCAGGGAATGACCATGCTGCGATAGGGGTAGGCTTCCAGCTGGCGCGTGTAGGCGGTGAGGATGATGTGCCGCCACAGGTGTGGCACGCGCACTTCAGGGAACAAGTAGAATGCGGTGGCGCGCAGCAGGTCAGGCGCGAGGTGGTGCAGTGCCGCCCAACCCGCTAGCGTGCCGTTGACGCGCACGCCAATGCTGCCCTCTGTGAGCAGCTCAGGCTCGCTGCGCGGGTCAAGCGCGGGCGCGAACTCGCCTTCGCGTGCCGCTAACACCGCGAGGTCGGCGGCGGTGTGGTCATGCCAGGCAAAGAACGCAACGCCGGCGGGCAAAGGCGGCAAATAGACCTGCCGCAAGATGTCCGCAAGCGCGGCGAAGGGCGTTTCGATAAGCTCCAGGCTGATTGCAGGCGGCTGCCACCCGCAAGCTAGTAGCACACGCTCTAGCGCGAGCTTAGGCGCGACATACTCGGCGTAGAGCAGCGTGTCGCCTTGCGCGCGAGCGACCGTCTCAAGCAGCTGTACGAGGCGTGTGCCTAAGCCCTTGCGGCGGTGCGCGGGTTGCACGAACAGCGAGAGCAGGCGCGTGTTGGCAAGACGCGGATGCACGCCTGCCACCAGCAGCCCGACCGGTTCGTTGCCAGCCAATGCCGCTAAGCACAAGGCTTCAGGCTGGCTGAGAAAGCCACCGTAGCCGCCAAATGTCAAGTGTTGGACGCGCGCTGTTTCTTGCGAATGCAGCCTAACAAAGCTGTAATGCGTCATTTTTTAGCCCTTCTTTTGCGTTGTATTTTTAAAACCATGCTACACTCAAATCAGTCGCAATGACCTTAATACTTTGTAATTTTATCCAACACTTTCTAGGAGGAACGGTTATGCTACGTGGAAAATGGCTGTTGTCATGGCTTGCGGTGGCGGCATATTTGCTAGCGAGCAAGCAACAAGCTGCCGCGCAAGACACAGGGGCTGCCAACAGCCCGAACGCGGCGGAGGACTTTAGCCCCTCGTTCCAAGCTGAAGCGGCATCATCATCACAATTAGGTGCTGACACGCAGGCGGAGCTTTCTGATTTTGAGCTGATGCTTGTCAGCCGCCAAACGTTCCGCACAGGCAGCAAAAACACGCGCAACTACCACGTGCGCGTGTGCGAAATTTCCGAGTTCACTGGCGGCGGCTCGCTGCGCTGGTCGCTGCGTGCCAAAGCCTCGCACTGCGATTGCACGCGCTTTGAACTCAAGTACGGCACGCCTAATGACCGTGGCATCTCGTTGGTGGCGATGACCCCCGACGAGTTTGGCTACATTCAAGGCAGCTGCTCGCACAGCTACCAAATTTACCGCTAACAGCGCGTTAACGCTTGAAAGGTTTAGACGATGAAGAGACAAACTTGGCATTGGCTTATGGTGATGGTATTGAGCGTGACGTTTGTACCTGTCGGCGCGCAGGATAACACGGGCGATTGTAGCCGTTTTGCGCTTAATCCCGACAGCGCGTGGAGCGACTTTAAGTCCGAGCTAGAAGAGGGCGGCATCCCGCTGGATTTGTGGGGCGGGATGGTCAATGGCGAAGGCGTGCAGCTTGAGGATTACGGCATCACGCCCGAAGAACTCAACGCCTTTTTTGAAGCCAAGCGCGATAGCCTTGACAATTTGCTGGACAAAAACCCGCTGAAGCCTTACATCGACCGCGCTTTGAGCATCATGGGCAGCTATGGCTTGGGTGAAGGCGACATTGCGCCGCTTTTGGCGGTGCGCGATAACGTGAGCGCGTTGTTTGAGGCGTTGGGCGCACGTGGCTTAAGCGCAGACCGCGCCGACGCTTTCTTGAGCCAAATCGCCCCATTAGTGCGCGAAGCCAGCGACAAAGGACTGCTCAAATATGGTGCGGTCGGCGAGCTAGACGCGGAGCTGAAAAAGGTTAACGGCAGCCTTACGCCCGAATTTTTGCGCCAGTTCTGGGGCAATCTCGACGAATTTGCGCAGCTGATGCTTGCTAACGACGAAGACCCCGAAGCCGTTGCAGCGTTGATGGCGCGCCTGAACAACTTCAAAGAGAGCAGTAAGGTCACCGACCGCTTGCTACGCAACTTTGACATCGAGAGCGAAAAGGCGCGGCTCGAAAAGTACGGCGTGCCGTCCACCGCGCTCAAGGAGCTGGTTGGCGAAAATAAGACCCCCGACGACGTGGCGGGCTGCCTCGAGCAGATGGGGTTGGTGGACGCTGCGCTGCTCAAGGGCTTGTTTGGCGGCTTGGATGACTTGTCGCTGGACGATTTGAACGCTTTCTATGCCGACGAAATGGCGGAGTTTCTCGCGCTTAGCGGGCTGTCGCCAGACGATTTGAGCGCGCTCTACAGCATGGACGAGGACGAGCTGCGCGCCTTTCTCGCCGAAAACTACGACAGCGCGTACGCGGATTGGCTGTTGAGCCGCCTGCTTGATGCTGATTTCTTCGCACTGGGCAAGCTCGGCGAGCTGGACGAAAACGTTGGCGCGCTGGCACTAGACAGCTTAGACGAGTTAGACGATAGCGATCTCAACGCGCTCTACGGCGATTTCTTTGCCGCACAGGCTCTATCTGAACTGGCGGATTTGGACGACGAGGCGTTTGCGGCATTGTTTAACGACCCTGAAGCGTTTGACGCTTGGTTTAACGACGCATTCGGTGACTTTTTCGCTGGTGACGACAATGGCGATGACAGCAACAGTGACCAAAGCGGCGGTGGTGACGACCAAAGCGGCGGTGGTGACGACCAAAGCGGCGGTGGTGACCAAAGCGGCGGTGGTGACGACGACGAATAGCCCCGCGCTCGCTCATTAAAGACGGCAAAGACGGCGCGTCTGTGAACTAATTTGCCACAGGCGCGCTTTTGTTTTCCCCAAACAGCGCGATTTGCGTTACAATACAAGTACCTTGTGAAAATTTTCTTTTGCGTAAAAAAGCCTTTGCTAAGGGGGAAACTATGGTGTTTGCATCGGATTGGTTGGCGTTCCACGCCGACCGCACGCCTGACAAGCTGGCGGCAATTGACCAAGCTACTGGCAGACGGTTTACTTATGCCGAGCTTAACGAACGCACGACACGCCTCGCCACCTTCCTACGTGAGGCGTGGGACGTGCAAACAGGGGACCGCGTCGCTATTCTGGCGAAAAACTGTGTGGAATTCTTCGAGTTCCAGTTTGCTTGCGCCAAGCTGGGCGCGATGATGTTGCCGCTTAACTGGCGGCTCGCCGTGCCGGAGCTGCTGTTCATCCTCAACGATGCCGAAGCAAAAGGCATCGTCTACGACGCGGCATTTGCCGAACATATCCCCGCACTGCGTGACGGCAGCACGGCGAAGCTGCTGCTGCGGCTGGATTTTGGCGCGCCGCCTGTCGATGACAGCCTGGCTTACGAAGACGCGCTGGCGCGCTACGCGCCCAACGTCGTCATGTCACCTGCCATTAGCCACAACACGCCCATGACCATCATGTACACTGCCGGCACAACCGGACTGCCCAAGGGCGTGCTGATTACGCACGGCATGACCTTCTGGAACATGGTCAACATCACCACGCCTACCGGGTTGTCATACAACACGGTACACTACGCCGTGCTGCCGCTCTTCCATACCGGCGGGCTAAACCTCTACGCCAATCCGGTCTTTCATCATGGCGGCACGAACATCATCGCCCGCGAGTATGACCCCGGGCTCACGCTCAAGACGCTGACCGACCCCGAGCTGGGCGTAACGCACTTCTTCGGCGTGCCAGCCATTTACTTGTTCTTGAGCCAGCACCCGGACTTTGAAAAAGCAGACCTCAGCCACATTCAATCATGGGGCTGCGGTGGCGCGCCTATGCCCGCCGCGCTGCTCAAGACCTATGCTGATAAGGGCTACATCGTTCAGCTGGGCTTTGGCATGACCGAAACCAGCCCAACCGTTTTTCTGATTGACCGCCGCCGCGCGCTGGTCAAGCCCACTAGTGTCGGGCGACCGCTGTTGCACACCCGCGTGCGCGTCGTCGACGAAAATCGCCAAGATGTCCCTATCGGCGCAATCGGCGAGGTCATCGTCGGCGGCGAGAACATCACGCCCGGCTATTGGCGGCGTGACGAAGCCAACGCCAAAACCTTCTTCACCGACGAGTACGGCGTGCGTTGGGTTCACAGCGGCGACGCGGGCATCATGGATGACGACGGCTGCATCTACATCGTCGACCGCTACAAGGACATGTACATCAGCGGCGGCGAAAACGTCTACCCCGCCGAAGTCGAGCAAGTGCTGTTCAACATCGAAGGCGTGGCCGATGTTGCCGTGATTGGCGTGCCGCATGAACGCTGGGGCGAAACGGGCATGGCGATTGTTGTCAAGAAGCCCAACGCCGAGCTAACCGCTGAGCAAGTCATTGCGCATGCCCGTCAGCATCTCGCCAAGTTCAAAGTGCCGTCACACGTCGTGTTTGTCGAGAGCTTGCCGCGCAATGCCGCCGGCAAAGTTCTCAAGCGCACGCTGCGCGAACAGTACAGCGGCGAGCAAAGCCTGCTTAAGGACAATTGACCGCCGCACGAAGTCTCACGCGCGGGCGACTTATACTACCGAAGTCATCCGCGCGCTGCTTATAAGGCTGCAGACGCGCTCGTCCCTAAGGCAATCAGGTAGGGGCGAGCGCGGTGTGTTGATGCAGCGTAGCTCTTACATAAGCATTGGCGCAAGCGCGTTAAACAAATAGCCGGTGAAGATAAGCCCCGCCGCGACAATCGCCACGAATGTCGCCAGCAGGCGCGGGGTTAGCACGCGGCGCAGGATAATCATTTCCGGCAGGCTCAACGCCACAACGGACATCATGAACGCCAGCACGGTCCCCAACGCCGCGCCCTTGCTCAGCAGCGCGCTGGCCACCGGGATGGCACCCGCTTCGCCCGAGTAAATCGGGATGCCAATGACGACCGCCAGCGGCACTGACCACCACGCCGCTTCCGCGCCCATGATGCCCGTCAGCGCGTCCTGCGGCACGAAGCCGTGAATGAGCGAGCCGATGCCTACGCCAATCAGGATGTACAGCCAGACCTTGCGGATGATGTCGCGCGCGCCCTCTAGCCCGCGCCCGAAGCGTTCGCGCCACGTGATGCGCTCTTCGGCTGTGGTGACCTGACGCACGGGCTTGTTGCGCAGTGCCTGCACGTCTTCCACCAAATAGCGGTCGAGGTTCATGCGCCCAAGCACGATGCCGGCAATCACCCCCAGCGTGATGCCCGAGATAAGGTAGACCACTGCGACTTTCCAGCCGAACAACGCCCAGAGCATCGCAAACGCCACCTCATTCATGATGGGCGAGGTAATCAAGAACGAGAACGTGATGCCCAGCGGAATGCCCGCTTGGACGAAGCCCATAAAGAGCGGCACAGACGAGCAGGAACAGAAGGGCGTAAGCGCGCCGAAGCCCGCCGCGATGAGGTTACCCACGCCTTCGCCGCGCTTGGTGACAAGCTCACGCACTTTGTTCATCTGCACGAACGTTTGTAGTGTCGTGATGACGAAAATCATGCCAAAGAGCAGCAAAAAAATCTTCGGCACGTCGTACAGGAAGAAGCTGAGGGCTGCGCCAAGATGGGTTTCGGCGGAGATACCTAGCACATCGTAGGTCAGCCATTCGGCGATGCGCTGCACGTTGGCGAAAGCTAACACCCAGAGCAGCACGCCCAAGCCCGTGAGCGCGAACGCTTGTCGGTCGTGTGTAATTCGTGGAAGCGGCGAAGAGATGCGCATGCTAGCCCCCTTATGACGCAGCGAACTGCTGCGCCCACTCGACGATTTGCGGGCGTTTGGGAATGCGTCCCGCTGAAACCAGCGTTTCGTTGATGACCAGACCCGGCGTAGCCATGACGTTGTAAGCGACGATGTCGGTATAGTCTGTGACCTTGACCACTTCGAACGGGATGTTCGTGTTCTCCAGCGCGGCGCGCACTTCTTGCTCTAGCCGTTTGCAGTTCGCACAGCCGCTGCCCAAGATTTTAATCGTTAACATGACAACTCCTTTTGCGGTTATCGCCGATACATTGATGTTCTTCTATATAGACTAGCATCGATATAACGTCTAGTCAAGGTGACATTTTGCTGATACAATAATGATGTATGGTCAAGTGTGCGGCTTACCGAACGCTTGGCGAGGGGCGTTCTCATACTTGCGCGCCCGACCTTGCCCTCTTAAAACGGTCGTTGGACGTGAGGGACACCAGCCAAAGGAGGTTGTGCCATGCCCAATTTGCTCAAAGCACCGCCCGCAGAGCCGAGCTGCGCCGCCAACGCGCCACTGCGCCTTGACGAACAGCAGGCGCAAACGCTCGCCGCGCAGCTGAAAGCGATGAGCCACCCCGTGCGCTTGCGCATGCTCGACGTGATTAGTCAAGGTGGTGGCGACATTTGCGGCTGCGACATTGAGTGCCACTTCGCGCTCTCCCAGCCAACCATCTCACATCATCTCAAAGTGCTGCGCGATGTGGGGCTTATCCTTTCGGAGGCGCGCGGCGTGTGGGTGCATCATCAAATTAACCCCGCTGCGTTAGACACGCTGCAAGACTTGCTATCCTTGTTGCGCCCCGCCAAAACGGAGTAACGCCATGCCGCACTACGCCTTTCGTTGCAAACAATGCCGCCACGAGTTCAGCGCGTTCTACAAGAGCGTGCGCGACTACGCCGCCGCCACGCCGACCTGTCCGCGATGCGGCAGCGCGCAGCTAGCGCGCGTCATCGACCGTGTCGCTATCCAAGCCCCCACGCGCGACTTTACGCGCATGAACGCCAACGAGATGCTCAGCGTGTTCGAGAGCGGTGACAGTCGCCAAGTGGGGCAAATGTTTGAGCAGGTCAGCGGCACGCATCCCGCGCTTGCGGCGCAATACCACGAGGCAACCAAGCAGCTGCTGGCAGGCGAGAGCATGGACAAGGTCGAGAAGCGGCTGCAAGACCAGCAGCAAGACGCTGCGGCGGGCAAAAAACCCAAGAAAAAATCGCCTTAGGGCGGCAACACAAACACGCCCTTTGCCTAAACAGTTTGGAGCTAGCGCACGCGATGTTCAAATTTTTACAGGGATTGTTTGCTCCGCCGCCCAGCCGCGACCGTTACCTCACGTTCTACATCAAGCCCAAAGCCTGCCACGAGGTACTTGAGGTGCGCGTCGACACCATGAACGAGCTTTCGCAGCAGGACGACGGCACGTACTACGTGCGCAAGCTGGCGCGCGGGGCGCGTTGTCCGTTTGTCGTTGAGCTTGAGCTGGTCTTCTCGCCCAAGCGTGCTTTGTTGCAAAAGACCCTTCAGAACGGCGAAGAGACCACGCGCGAAGCGTACGAAGCGTTTATTAGCGCGCAAAAAAAGGGTTAGCGGCATGTGGCACTTAGCGGGTGTGGCATATGACCCGGTGCCCATTGCCGCGTTTAGGCATGCGCACGCCTTGCCCAAGACGTTCGGCGTAGCCTACTTCCAGCCTAAAGACTTCACGGGGCTTGCCAGCATCGACGGCGCGGGAGCGCACCTGCAGCACCTGCGCAATGAGCTGCTGGGCGCGTTGCCCACCACGATAGCGCGTCCGCTGCTGCTGGCACAGTGTGAAGCACTGGCGCACGACTTTGCCCAGCGGCTGCAAAGCATCAACGTCCACATCGGGTTGCGCGAAAGCGAGCTGGGCTTTGCGGTGGCGGGCTTCAGCGATTTTTTACAGAGCTGGGCGTTTGCGCAGTGGCGGGCTTACGCGCAGCACCAACCGCCGCCCACCGCCGCGCAGGTCTACGCCCAGTGGCTGAGCCAAAGCGTGCGCCTCGAAGGCAGCGCGCACGCCTATGCGCACGCCAACGCAACGTGGCAGGTGTGGGTTGTGCATGACTTGTACGGGCGGGCGGGCTTGCTGGTCGACACGGGCACGGCGCGCCACGCCGTTGCCGACCCCGTGTACAGCTGCCCCGCCAACGCCTTCATGCAAGGGCTGCTGTGCGCGCTGGCTGACGCGCTAGCGGCGCGATTGGACAGCGCATAAAATAAGCAAACGCGCAACCTTAGGCGGTTTCGCGCGTTTTTATAAGAAGATGAACACACGAGGACGCATCCATGCATGACGCGCACTATGACAAGTGGAATCAATTTGCGCCGTTGGGGCTGCTGCTTACCGGCTTAGGCTTAAGCATTATCGGCGATGCCACGCTCTCTAAGCACAAGGGCAAGGCATGGGTGCTTAAAGGCACGCTTGGCTTGATTGTCTTCAACGCAGGGCTGGCGATTTTTGGCGAAGCCGTCAAAGCGCGCGCGCTCTACGAAAAAGACCTTCACGATTAACCCACGCGCTTCTCGTCGGCGAGGGCGGTGAAACGCATGAACGCGCGCTCCTGCGGGGTCATGTCCACAGGATATTCGTCCTTGTCGTAGCTCTCTAAAATGCGGTAACCCTCTTTGATGTAACCGCGTATCGTGTGCAAGCTGATGCCCATCTCGTCAGCGGCAAGGTGCGCAGGCATCCCCTCAATGACACATAGCTGGATGGCTTGGCGCACCCGCTCGGTCATCTCGGGATAGTCGCGTCGCGGCGGCAGCACCTGCGCGCGATAAAGGCGGTGGTTGCGTGCGCTGCGCGCCAGCGGCTCGATGCGCGTCGTGATGAGAAACTCGTGCGTGATGGCGTAGCACACCGCCCACGTGAGCTGTTGACGCACGTCACCCTTGAGCAAGCACGCCCGCGCCCGCGCTTCGGCGGCGGCTTCGATGACGCTGGCATCAAGCAGCTGCACGAGGCAGATGATGTGCGCGCGCGGCGCATGGCTTTGCAGCAGCTTAATCGTGTCTTGCACACCTGCCGCGCCGCCAAAGTGGTCGATGTCTAGCACGATGACATCGGGTAGCTCTGCCTGAGGTGTGCGCTGCAGCTGCTCTTTGAACGCTTGCCAATCGTCCGTATGGTACATTACCCGCGTGCGCCTGTCCCACGCCATGTAGCTGTTCAAGGCTTGCAGCGCGTAGACATCGCTGTCGTACAGCATCACTTTGAGGTTAAGCGAAAGGTAGTTTGTGGTCATAAGCCCTGTTTACCGTGTTCAGCCCATGCTGCAAGTTTACGCGACAAACGACGCAAGCGCAACTTTGGGTTAGCCCCATCCCTAGCCCTTGCTTCCGAAGGAGAAGGCGCACGCCCCACTGTGTCCTAAGCTCTTCTTGCCCCGCGCAGCGGGTTAGGCATGGAGCGTAGTGCTTAGACCGCAATAACCCTCGCCCCACGCAAGTCTGCCACACAAAACCGCCCGCTTTGACTTATAATGATGGTGCCATAACCCGCCGCGCCGCCAGAGAAGGACACGCCATGAACGCGCACGACGCGCCCCATCACCCACGCGAAGTCACCCAACCTATGACAGGCAAACCGTCTGTCAGCGTCTACGACCCGCCGCCGCTGCCGCCCGCGCCACCGCGTGCTGCTGTGCCGACGCGCTTGCCGCAGCGGGCGCGTTTGCAGCCCTCGCGCCGCGTCTTTTGGCTGATAGGGGTGGGCGCGCTGCTGGGCATGCTGCTGCTGGCCGGCGTGGGCGTGCTGCTGCTAGCGGGCGCGCTAGGGCGCGGCGTGCTGCCTGCCGTCAGCATGGTGGGCGTGCGCTTGGGTGGCATGAGCCTTGACCAGGCGCAGGCTGTGCTGGCTAGACTTGCCCCTGAACTCACGCTGTCGGACGGCGAGCGCACGTGGCAAGTGCCGGCGCATGCGCTGGGCTTGCGTATCGATGCCGCCGCCAGCGCGGCACGTGCCTACGCCGAAGGACGCACAGAGGGAGATTTGCTGCATGCGCTGCTTGGGCGCGTGACGCTTGCGCCCGTTGTGACGATTGACATCGCCGCCGCCGAAGCCTATTTTCTTGCCGAACGTGACACGTTTCGCCGCGCGCCGCTGGACGCGGGGGTGGGCTTTGCCGACGGGCAAGCCTTCGCCACGCCCGCGCAAGACGGCGTGGAGCTTGACATTCAGGCGACGCTGGCGCGCGTGTTCGCCGACCCCACCGCCGTCTTAACCAGCGGCAGCCTCGCGCTGGTGACCGTGCCGCGCCCTCCCGCCGTGACAGACGCAAGCGCGGCACTCGCGCAGGCGCGTGCGCTGCTGGCAAGCCCGTTAGAGGTGCGCGTGTTTGACCCCGTCAGCGGCGCAGAGCAGCTTTGGACAGTGCCGCCCAGCCAATGGGGTAGCTGGTTGACTGCTGTCTCCGACACGACCAGCCCGTTTGGGCTGCGGCTGCAGCTGGACGAGGGCGTGCTGCGTGCCTACTTGCAAGCACAAGCGAACGCGGCATTCGACGCGACGCGCACGCTAGACGTTGATGCGGCGGTCGCTAGCGTGCAAGCGGCGTTGGCGACGGGCAACCCGCGCGGCGGTTTCGCGCAGGTCAAGCACTTGCCGCGCACGCATGTCGTCAAGGCGGGCGAGAGCATCACGAGCATCGCGTGGGATTATGGCTTCCCATACCCTTATCTCCAGCAGGCAAACAACAACATCCAAAGCGTGTCGGTCGGGCAAACGCTGGTTATTCCGCCTGCTGACCTGTTCTTGACGCTGCCCGTTGTGCCTCACAAGCGCATTGTGGTCAGCATCTCACAGCAGCGCACCCGCGTCTATGAAAACAGGCAGCTTATCCAAGACTGGTTGAGCAGCACGGGCATCGCCGACAGTCCGACGTGGACGGGCGTTTATCAGGTTATCTCGCGTGTTCCCAACGCCTACGCGGGCAATTGGAATCTCTACATGCCCTATTTTATCGGGGTCTATCGCCCTATCCCCAACGCCGAGTTCACCAACGGCTTTCACGGCTTTCCTACGCGCGGCGGCGGGCAAATCTTGTGGGAGAACAGCTTGGGGCGGCGCGTGACCTACGGCTGCATCTTGCTGAGCAACAGCAACGCCAAATGGCTGTACGATTGGGCGGAAGAGGGTGTAGTCGTCGAAATCTTGCCCTAAAACGCAGACTAAGGCTATAATAACGAGAACATGACGCAAGCGTTGGGATTTTTGTAGATGGGTGACCTTTTTATTGGTAAGAGGCGGCGGACGATTGAAGACAAGATTGTGGCGAACTTTCGCAAAGTCGACTTCACGCAAAAGCAGCACGCCTATTTAGAGCAAGAGTTGTTTTGGGATTTCGTGTTTTCGTGGTACGAGCTAGCGCGCTATTACGAAGAGAGCGGCGACAACACGCTAGGCGCGCACATGCTCGAGCTTTTCGCGCAGTGCTGTGACCGCTTTCGCCTTGCCGCCAGCGACGGGCGCATCAGCGAACGCCGCCGCGACAAAGCCGCCGACGCGCTTTACCAGCTGACGTACTACGTTAACCAGATTGCCACGCAGGTGCAGCGCAACGGCTTGGCACAGCAAGAGAGATACGGCACGGTAAGCTGGCGCGATGACCAACCTGACGAGGACAAGCCTCAGAAAAGTTCGAACTAGACAATGACCCCCTCGCCTACCCCCCAAGACGCAACTGACCAACAAGCCGCCAAAATCAACTTCACGCAGCGGCTGGTCACGGGCATCACGCTGCTGCCGATTGTGGTGCTTTTGACGTTTTGGGGCGGCGTGCCGACCTTTTTGCTGGCGGCATTGGTCGTGCTGGTGGGAACACTGGAATTCTACCACATGGAAAAACAGCGGCATGTGCAGGGCAACACGCTGCTGGGGCTGGCGACGGCGGCAGTGGTCTTGTGGGCATTCTATATACAAAACAGCGCGCTGCTGGTTGCCGCGCTGCTGGCGTGTGTCGTCATCACGTTTGTGCTGGAACAAGTGCGGCAGCGCAACCCGCGCGCCAGTGTGCTGCGCGTGCTGACCACGCTGTTCGGCGTGTTGTATATCGCCATCCCGTTCGGCTGCCTGCTGGTTATCCGCGCCATGTCGCCTGACGGCTTGCAGTGGCTTTACGTCGTGATGTTCGCCACGTGGGGAACGGATACTTTCGCTTACTTGGTGGGGCGTATGCTGGGCAAAACGCCGCTTGCGCCGCGCTTGTCGCCCAGCAAGACGCTTGAAGGGGCGATAGGCGGCATCATCGCCGGCGCGTGCTTGCCCGCGCTTATCCTCATCCAAATGTCCGCGCTCACGCCGAGCGCGGTGGTCGTGCTGCTGATTGCGCCCTTTGTGGCGGTGGGCGGCGACCTGCTAGAAAGCGCGCTCAAACGCTTCTTCAGCGTCAAAGACAGCGGCATTAAAGGCTTGAACCTGTTTCCGGGTCACGGCGGCGTGCTTGACCGCATCGACGCGCTGCTGTGGGTGAGCTTGTTTTTCTACGGCTATTTGGCATTGATGGGAAAGGTGGGCTTTTGATGCAGCGGCTGCGCGCCCTCACCGTGCCTCAACTTGCCGCCTTCAGCGTGCTGCTGTGGGTGGCGATGACCCTGTGGGTGCAGGATGCTCGTTTACTTTTGGGCGCGCTGCCCTATGTTGCGCTGCTGGTGCTGCTCGACACGTCGCAAGCGCAGTCCGCGCCTGACGCTGCGCCTGAACCGCCTGCTGTCGAGGTGACTGCGTTCGCGCCGCCAGCAGGCGAAGAGGCTGCGCCGGTGTCGTCTGCCGCTACGCTTAACGCCAACACGCTGTTCGACCTCCTGCAGCACTTGACGCTGGGCAACCAAGCCGTTGACGAGGTGTTAAGCCTGAGCGAGCGCAGCGAAGCGCAGCTGCGCCAGATGCTGCGTCACAATCAATTCGCGTTAGATGGCGCGGCGCAGGGGCAGGAAAGCCTCAGCAAGACCCGCGATAGCATGCAGATGCTGCGCGCGCAAATGGAGCGCATCGGCGCGACGGCACAGCGGCTGGCGGAGCTAACGCTGCGCATTGAGGGCATTATCGCCAGCGTGAGCGAGATCGCCACCCAATCGAACTTGCTCGCGCTGAACGCCAGCATTGAAGCGGCGCGGGCGGGCGTAGGCGGGCGCGGCTTTGCGGTTGTTGCTGACGAGGTGCGCACGCTTGCCACCCAGTCCACCCAGTCCGCTGACCAAGTGCGCGTCATTCTTAGCGACGTGCAAAAAGCCATCCGCGAGGCATTGCTCGCCACGCAAGAGGGTTACCAAGAGGTTGACGCGGGTATCAAGCACGCACAGACGCTTGACACGCTGATACGCGAGGTAGCGCAAGCTATCTACACGCTGCAGAATCAACTACAAGAGTTGGGGCAGCAGACGCGCCAGCAGAAACATTACACGGAAGAGGTACTTATTCACCTCAACCGTTTGCAGCGGGTGACGGAAAAACTTTAGCCCGCTAGCGTTTGCCGACGGCAAGGTTGACGGCGAGCAGCACGACGATAGCACCTATCACACCCACGATAATGCCGCCGACGAGCGGGATGCTGACGAGCGTCCACAGCCGCAGCGAGTAGGCCAGGAAGTTGCCAACAATCGCGCCCAGCATGCCAATCGCTATGTTGCCGAACAAGCCGAAGCCGCGTCCGCGCGTGATTTGCCCCGCAAGATAGCCCGCTATGCCCCAAATCGCGATGGCAATCACCAGCTCCACCAGCGACCACGCGCTGCGAAACACGACGAACGCGATAAACAGTAGCACCGCTAAACCAAGAATGTTCATGAGGGGTCTCCTATTGTTTCTGTGAGCTGCGCAAACGAGAGGGCGTGGTCATAGTAGACCTCCGCCGCTTCGGCGACGCTGCGCAGCGTTTGCGCGTTGAAAAAGGCGTTAACCAGCGCGCCGGCAATCGGCACGAAGCCCATCACCCAACGCGCCGGCACTTTAAGTGAGAGCTGTGCCGCTAGCTTGAACGCCAGCCGCGCCCCGATGCGCCGCTCGGGCAGTGTAATGCCCTCTGGGGGAACGTAGACGCTGGTGCGCGCTTGCGCGTGCTGCAACGCTTCTTCGAGTGCCTGCTTGCCCAAGCGATGCTTGTAGGCGCGCTGCGCCTTCTCGTCATGGGCGAAGCTGTCGACGAGATGCATCAGCACGCGCGCCGTCTGGGCGGTGGGGTCTTCGCGTTGGCTCTGTGCCACCGCTTGCAAGGCGGCACTGCCTGCGGGCGTGAGTGCCTCGCGCAGCGCGTCCATTGTAAAGGCTTGCATGTCGAGCAAGCTGGCGTTGTATTGGTTGTCGTTCGCCCATACGGTTAGCACGCCACGCAAGTCCGAGCCGTAGAGTGTCTCGGTGACATGCGCGCCTTTCAGCGCGCCAATGCCCCAGCTAATCACTGCCATCTTGTGTAGCAGGTAGGAAATGCCTGCGGGGATGGTCAGCGCGTGCAGCCCGGGAATGGCCATCTCCACGCCGCCGACGAGGGCGGTTTTGGTCGTCTCTTGTGCCACCCAATCGGCGACAGTGCGCTGGTAGAGCGCGTTGCGCGTCGCTTCGAAGGTATCGCCGCCTAGCTCGTCGAAAGCGTACATCAGCGCGTCGGCAAGCTGCTGCTCTAATGATGCCATAGTCTCTGCTCCTTTGCTTTGTTGTCTATACGTAAGCAGCAGCTCACTTGTTGCAATCGTCCTAAATCGTTTAGTTTGATGGGTCTGTACGGACGCGGTTTGCGGTATAATCAAGGTGGTGTAGACCAGTATTGGATAACACCTATGCCTAAACGTCTAGGTTAGCCCAACCAGTAGCCGTTGACCTTGCACCTTCAGGCGCGTTGTTTGCGTATTTTAGGTAAGGGTGCGCGCGATGTTGGAGATGGAGCAGAGCAAATGAGGCAGCCAAACGAACGTGTTGGACAGTACATCATCCAAGAACAAATTGGCAAGGGGGGCATGGCGACGGTCTACAAGGCGTATCACGAACGCCTCGAGCGCGTTGTGGCGGTGAAGTTCATGCACGCTGCTTTCTTGCAAGATTCCGCCTTCTTACAACGGTTTGAACGCGAGGCGCGCATCGTCGCCAAGCTCGAGCATCCCAACATTATCCCCATCTATGACTTTGCTGATGTAGACGGCACGCCTTACTTGGTGATGAAATATATCGAAGGGCAGACGTTGAAGCAGCGCGCGCTCAAAACGGGCTTCACGCTCCACGAGACCGTGCAGACGATGACGCAAGTTGCCGCCGCGCTCGACTACGCGCACGCGCAGGGTGTGCTGCACCGCGACCTTAAGCCTTCTAACATCATGCTCGACAGCGACAACCGCCCGTACTTGATGGACTTTGGACTAGCGCGTATGGTGCAGGTGGGCGAAAGCACGATTAGCCACGACATGATGCTCGGCACGCCCTTCTACATTTCGCCCGAGCAGGCGCAAGGCGTGAAAGACCTCACGCCCGCCACCGATATTTACTCCTTTGCGGTGATTGTCTATGAGCTTATCACGGGTACAGTGCCGTTTCAGGCAGAAAGTGCCTATGGCATTGTGCATGGGCATATCGCCAAAACGCCCACGCCGCCCAGCGAGCTGAACCCCAAGCTCAACGCGGCGGTGGATGCTGTGATGGCGAAGGCACTCGCCAAAGACCCCGCCGCGCGTTATCCAACCGCTTCCGCCTTTATGCAAGCGTTTCGTGAGGCGTTGGACGGCGCGCCAACCGCTGCCAGCAGCGAAGACTCGGTGGTGGCGCACAGCGGCGTACAGCCCGCCTCAACGCCGATTGTCTCGGTCGGGACAGACGAGGAGAAGCGCAAACGTAGCTATCAGCTGGAGAGTGAGTTTGACCTGAAAAGCATCAGCTGGCGCGACGTAGGCGAGCGCATCAAGAGCGGCGTTTACATGATTGCCGAAGAAATTGAAGAGCGCATAGACAGCGAAATGTCTAAGCGCAAGGGCAGAAATCCCGAAGATCCTGAAGAGATTGTCCGTCGTCGCATTGCCAAGAAGCACAAAGAGCGCAGCGAGTTCATCACGCACTTAGGCATCTATTTGTTGATTAACCTCATGCTTTGGGTGGCGTTTCGTGGGCAGTGGTGGCTGATTTTCACCACACTGGGCTGGGGTGTAGGCGTGTTCGGGCATTGGATGGAGTATTACAACAAATACGGCGCGGGCGCGGCTAAAATTGAAGAGGAAGTGCGAAATGAACTCTCGCAGATTTACGGGAACGCGCCTAAGATGAAGCGTGAGGCTGCTTTGCGCCTTGAAGACCTTGAAGGCGACACGTTGGGCGTGCGTATCAGCGAGGATGGTGAACTGACGGACAGCTTTGTCGACGAGGCACGCCACAAGCACAGGAAGTAAGCGAGGATGAACAACGGCATATACGACGAGTACGACCTGCCAGAGGTTGACCTTGAGCGCGTGGTCGAGCGTGTGACGCTGCGCCACCAACGCAAGTATTGGTTTATCTTGCATTCGGTGATTTTTACGCTGGGCGTGCCGCTCTTTGCCCAGCTCACGCTGTTTTTGTTCTTGGTGTGGGTGGGCGTGTGGATGACGCATTTGGTCTGGATTTTTTACCACAGCACCTTAGAAGCCGCCATCGCCCAAGAGCTAGAACAGGAGCGGCAGCGCATCGCCAAAGCCAAGCGCGAGGCGCGCATTGCTTACGGCGAGCGATTGGGCGACGACGGCGAGTGGTTGGAATACGACCAGCGCGTTTAGGCAGGCAGTGCCTGCGTCAGCACGCGCAAGAAGTTGCCGCCGCAAATGGCTGCCACGTCGTGCGCGCTGTAGCCGCGCTGGTCTAACGCTTCGGCAACTAGCGACAAGCTGGCGATGCTGTCCATCTCGTAGGGGATTTTCTCGCGCCCAAAGCCGCCGTCAAAGTCGGTGCCAATGCCCGCGTGGCGTGCGCTGCCCGTGAGCTGGCACACGGTGTCGATGGCATCGATGTAGCGGCTGAGCGGCGTGTTGGCGCGGTTAGCGGCGCGCTCGCGGTCGTCATGCAAGAAGGCGTTGAACGGCACGAGCCCGATGACTCCGTCGCGTGCCGCCAGCTTCTTAATCATCTCGTCGCTGAGGTGGCGGTCGCTGTTGCGGAAGCGGCGCGGGTTGCTGTGGCTGGCGATAACTGCGCCCTCATAGCTGGCAATCGCCTCGTGGTAAGCCTCTTCTGCCATGTGCGACAAATCTAACACGGCGTTTCGCGCTGCCATCTCTTTGAGCAGCGCGCGCCCCAAATCGGTCAAGCCACCCGCGCCGCGTCCGTTGTAAATCGTGCCGCCGCTGTAGCGCGTCTCTGACCACGCCAAGCCAATTACGCGCACGCCCCGCGCCCACCATGCCGCAAAGTCGCTGGGGTCAAGGATGGGGTCTGCGCCTTCCATGAGGATGACCATGCCCAACGTGCGCTCGGCGGGCGGCTTGTGCCATGTGGCGCGCACCGCGTCTAGCTCCGCCAGCGTGCGCACGGGCGCGATTTGCGGGTGATTGAACAGCGTCTCGTAGTAGCCAAGCTGGGCAAGGGCTTGGTCGTGCGCTTCCTGCGGCGTGGTGTAGATGATGTCGTTGGCGAACATCGCCGCAAAGGCCGGACAAGTGTAGAGCGTGGCGAAGACCAAGCCCACGCCTCCCGCCAGCGCGTCGGGCAGGCTAACGGTGGTCGTGCCGTCTTGCGCGGCGGTGGGCGAGCCAGCCTCGCGAGCGCGCTTGACGGCTACGCTTTCGCGAAAATCGCGCCCGTTGCCCAGATAGTTCCACGCGATGTCAAGGTGAGCATCCACAATAATCGGCATGAGGGTTACTCCTTAGGATGTACCGATAAGAAGCCCACTTTAGCGTGCGCGACGACACACTGCAAGCCCGCAATAGTGACTTCCATCAGGTTTGATGCCCGCTATGGCGTAGAAGGTAGAGAATGGGGCAGCGGCGGCAAGGGCTATCCGATGAACCACTCACTGCCGCGCATCTCCATCGGCTGCGTGAAGATGAAAAACGCCAAGAGCATGAGCGCGAGCAGATACGCCGCCCAAATCGCCCACGCCGCAAAGCTGCGCTGCCCAAACGCCTGCGCGGCGTTGCGTTGCGCCACCCACAGCGCGCCGACAAAGCCTGCCACTAAGCCCGCGCCTTGCAAAAGGGCAATCGCTTCTAGCGAGGGTGCGCTGTTCCACGTTGCCCAGTCGGCGCGCCCACCCAAAAATTCCTGCAGAATTGGCACGAACGACAGCGGTGCAATTAGCCAGTGAAACGTGTAATGCGCCCACCAAATGCCAAAGCCCATCGGCGCGAACGCCGGCGCGAACACTGCCGTGACCTCACGCAGGCTGGCGCGGGCGCGCGTGAGCTTGCGCGCTAGCCACGCCGCCGCTAACGTCGCGCCCAACGGCAGCAGCACCCCGCCCACGCCGAAAAGCAGCAGCAGGAACACCCACTCAGCGGCGATGCCTGTGGCGGCGGCGAAGTCGGCTTGTAGCGCGTAAACGGGCGGAATCATGCCAAAGGCATTGAGCAAGCCCAGCCACGTCAGCCCAATCACCATTAGCGCAACGTCCCAACGCTTTGCCCACGCCCCCACGCGCAGCTCCGTCCCCAGCGGGCGTGTGAACAAGCTGGCGTTGGCGTGTGGACAGGCGCGCACGCAGTCCAAGCACAGCGTGCAGTCGAGGTTGCTGGTCATTTGCGGCGCGTAAAGTAGTGTGCCGCAGCCAAGCGTGCCTTGCGGGCTGTGCGTCACTTGCACGGCGCGCGTCGCCGCGTTGCTGTTGGCGGCGCGCACGGGAATTTCGTCGAGGTGGATGCTGACCTGTGGGGCATACGCGCCGTTGACGCACTCTTTGCCCGTGCAAGCGGCGCAAACGGCAGGGTCTTTCACGCCGATTTGTGTGGGCGCGAGCGTGCTGTAGACAAAGTTAAACGTTCCCAGCGGACACACGTACTTGCAGAACGCAGACTCTGTGAAAAAGGCTTCCAGCGCGAACGCGGCCATGAAGTAGAAGACAATCACCCACGCCGTTAGCGCGGGACTTGCCCACATGTCTAACGCCTCGTAAAGCCAGAACAGCACGAGCAGCCCCGCCATCGCCAGCCACTTGCCGCGCAGAAAGGCGGGAAAGCGTCGTCCGCGCCAAGACAACCGCTTTGCCAGCGTGCGCGGCAGCGTGAACGGGCAGCCCATGCAGAAGACATTGCCTACCAGCAGCAGCGCAACGACAATTAGCCCGCGATAATGCACCCACGCGCCGACGGTGGCGAGGTTGCGCGAGGCTTCAGGTGGTCCCGTGAAGCCATCCCAAAGCATCGCTAGTGCCGCTAGCAGGAACAGCGTTTGCAAGGGCAGCCGCCCCCAGCGTCCGCGCAGCCAACGCAAGGCGGGCATCTCGAGCAGGTCAATGCGTTGTGAACTCATATAGCAGCCTCTCGCTAGGGTTGTTGGGCGCGCGTGCGATATGCTTCAGCGTGCCATCTTATCTCATTTTACGCCAAAACGTGCAGGCGTTTGTGACCATTGCGACCAACGGCTAACATCCCACTAGGGCGCGCGCTTTCGCCTAAAACCACCGAAAAGATGGTAGAATAGGGGGGATAAAAACAAGGCACAACCTAAGAAAGAGACCCCTATGCTACAAGAAAACACCGCGTTTTTGTCGCCACTGGCTGAGTTTTTGTCGCGTCAAATCGGCGTGCCTGTGACAATTAGCGACCCTAAGCCGCTTTCGGGCGGCGCGTCGCGCGATACATGGCTGTTTACCGCGCAGTATGGCGACACGCAAGAGAAGCTGGTGCTGCGCCGCGACTTGCCCACGCAAATGTTTGACGGTGCGCTCACCCGCGAGCAGGAGTTCTTGCTCATGCGCGCCGCCTACGAACACGGCGTGCAGTGCGCGCAGGTGCGCTATCTTTGCACGGACAACGCCGTGTTGGGCAGTCCGTTTTTCGTGATGGCGTACAAAGCGGGCGTGAGCATCGGCGTGAAGGTGGTGCAGTCGCCCGAACTAGCGCAAGCGCGCGCGCGCCTGCCTGAACAGCTGGCGCAGCAGCTAGCGACCATTCACGCGCTGCCGCTGGATGGGCTGGACTTTTTGCCGCGTCCGCCGCAAGGCGTGCAAGCCGCTCAAGACACTATCAACCAGATGTACCCCATTCTCGACGGGCTCGGCGTAAAAAGCCCCACGTGGGAGTGGTGCTTGCGCTGGGCGCAGCGACATCTGCCCGCGCCAATCGCCGATACCTTCGTACATGGCGATTTTCGCGTCGGCAACCTGCTTGTGGACGAAAATGGCTTGTCGGCGGTGATTGATTGGGAGTTTGGGCATGTCGGCGACCCCGACGAGGAGCTGGGCTACATCTGCATGCGCGATTGGCGGTTTGGCAACGGCAAGGCGCATTTTGCCGGCATTGCCGACCGCGAGACCTTCCTCACGGCGTACGAACGCTACAGTGGGCGCAGCGTCGACCGCGCGCGTGTCGATTGGTGGGAGATTATGGGCAACATCCGCTGGGGCATCATCTGCATGAGCCAAGCCAACCGCCACTTAAGCGGACAAGAGCGCAGCGTTGAACTTGCTAGCTTGGGGCGGCGCAGCGCAGAAATGCAGCTCGAAGCCCTGCGGTTGATAGGGCGTTACGCTTAGGGCGCGCCATAATTACAAAATCTCACGCTGAAAAATTTTAAGTGCTGGCAAAACCTGTCTTTATCGCTAGCCAACATCACGCTGTTGTTTGGCGCAAACAGCTCGGGCTATCGTGATGTGGTGACGGGACAAGACGACAAGCAAAGAATTCACCTTGAGCTTGCTTGGCGTTTGCGCAAGCCCGCTAACTTTGGTGCGGACTATGCCGCTTTAGCACATTATGATGATGCAAGTGTGTTGACAAACTGTCAGGTGAGGCAGCAGTGCCAGCAGAAACAGCGCGCTCCAAAGCGCAAGGGCATGCTTCTACGGGTATTTCTCGCGTGTCGGTCGCAAATCTTGACAATCCTCAATCAAAACAAACGCGGCTATGAGACAGCTTTACGAGTATACTAAAAGAGTGAATAGAGCGGCGTAGA
Source organism: uncultured Anaerolineae bacterium (assembly GCA_938022205.1). Taxonomy (GTDB): domain Bacteria; phylum Chloroflexota; class Anaerolineae; order Aggregatilineales; family Phototrophicaceae; genus JANWYT01. Next base: position 84,414 of record CALIEB010000007.1, read on the forward strand.
TGACACAAAAAAGGGCGGTAGCCATGCGCAAACTGTTTACCTTAACTCTTGTGCTTCTTCTCGGGGTCTTAGCGGCGTGCGGTGGCGAAGAGAGCGGCGGCACGACTAGCGACAGCGGCGATAACCCGTTGAGCGTCATTCAATGGTCTCGCGACCCGCTCTATGTCGTGTTTCGCGCGGACACGGTCGGCGGCGACCCTGACCCGCTGGTGACGGCATTGCGCGTGCCAGAATGCACAATTTATGGCGATGGGCGAGCGGTTTGGGTGACGCTAGCGCGCGACGGCAACTTCCACGTGCTGTTTGATTTTCTCGACGACGCAACCATCCAAGAGTTTATTAGCTGGCTGGCGATTGATCGCAAAATTTATAGCTACCAAGAGGGCTACAAGAACGAGCTGCCGCAGCGCGTGACCCCCGTTTATCGCCAGCTTTACGTCAACGTGAGCGGGATGGCGCACGTTACGGACGATTTCGCAGGGTGGGAAGTGGACTATTATGAGAGCATCCTCGAACGCTGCAAGACGCTAAGCCGCACGCCGCGCCGCTTTCAGCCAGACGGCGCGTGGCTGCTGGCGGAGTTTGTCGAAGACACGCGCTTTGTGACCTACCCGATTGTTTACTGGGACGCGGAGGCTGCTGCGTTTAGCTTTAGCGGCATGGCGGTCGACGGCAGTCCGCAGTGGGTCGAGGGCAACGTCGTGCGCGTGCTGTGGCAATACTTGATAGAGACACCGGGCAACGTGCTGTTCGAAGACGTGTTTGGTCGCTATCGTGTGGCGATGCAGGTGCCGGGCGTGACGCTCAACGCGCCGCCCGCGCCCAATCAGTAGACAAAAGCGGCGTTTTGCGTTATGCTCAAACTGCCAATGGTTGTTGGAGAAGAAGCTCATGCGCTACGAGAACCCTTATCGCACTTGGCAAGCGACGTTGTTTTTGGCGTTGATGTGGTTGGGGATGGTGGTCGTAATCATCCACAACGCGCGCACGGCATGGTCTACGCCTGCTGCTGAAGCCGCGTTTACGCCGCGTGAGGTGCTGGTGTTCGTCTCGCAGGACAGCACGGTCTACACGATGGACAGCGGGCTGCAGACAGCGCACGTGCCGCTGGTACAGTGTCCTGCGCGTCAGCTGCACGTCTTGGCGGATGACGGTGCGCCCGCGTTCACGCTAACCGATGTCACGTGGCTAGATGACGAGCTGCTGGCGTTTCGCTTCTGGGCGGATAGACCCTACTACATCGTTAGCTCGAACTTAGGCGCGTCAATTCACGCGGTGCAAGCCCCCGAAAACCCCGCGCTACACATCGTGCTGGAGTGTCCTCCGCGCGCGCAGCAGCAGCACTTGTTGGCGTTCGTGTGGCTGGACGACATGCTCTACATGCACAACGTGGGCGCAGGCAGCCTACAGCCTATCATGAGCGCGCCGCAAGCCTGCCGCGTGGCGTGGCAAACGCAGCAAGAGGCACGCAGCGTGGCGACATGGGACATGGCGGTGCCGCTTGAAACGGGCGCGGGCATTTTGCCACCTGACAGTTTGGTGGCGTTTTCGCTAACCGTGACGGGTGAGCTAACGGTCGAAGTTCCCGCGTTCGATGGCTTAATCTTGCACTATGAGGACACCTCTTTGCGCCTGTGGTCGGACTGCCGCTAACAGGCGAACAATTCGGTGCAAGCGCGGCGACTACACGGGTTGGTGAGCGCGCTGGCATTCGTGGCGAGTGTCGCGGGGCTGGGGCTGCTCTTTTGGGGCGGGTTCCTGATGCACCCGCTTTTTGCGTTTGAACACGTTGAGGCAGGGCTGGGCTACGCGCTGCTGGGTGCGCTGCTCTTGGGCGTGGGGCTTTGGCGGATTGGCGTGTCGCCGTCGCTGCGTGTGCCGCCTATGCAAGAACGTGCGCCCCGTTGGAACGTGTTCTGGCTAGGCGTGGTCGCGCTGCTGGTGGTCGTTCACTACAACATCTTCCTGTTGCCTAGCCGTGCCGCCGCGCTTGACCAGCACGTGCAGGTGGTGCTGTTGCTAGGCGGCTGGGGTGCGTGTTGGTGGGCATTGCTCGGCGGTGGTTTGCCGCGCTTGCCGCGCTTGCGTCTGACGTGGCAAAGCGCGCTTTTCGTCTTGATTATGGCGTTTGCCGCGTGGGCGCGCCTCGTTGACCTCGAAGAGGGCATCCATCGCTTCGTCGATGAGGTACACTTCGCCAAAGCCGTTGGCGACCTGCTCTATTTTCCCGACGCGCCCATTTTGATGCCGCACGGCGGCGTAACCATGTTCACGTGGCTCTACCCCTATGGGCAGCTGTGGACAACGCTGCTCACAGGCGGGGCAAGCCTGACCGGGCTGCGGCTGATGAGCGTGCTGCTGGGCTTGGCGCAAGTGGCGGGCGTGTATGTCCTGCTGCGCTTGGGCTTCGACCGCATCACCGCGCTGGTGGGCATGGCGGTGTTGGCGAGCTTTCCGCCTCACTTGCATCTGAGCAGAATAGGGCTGAACAACATCGCCGACCCCACGTTTGCCGTGTGGGCGTTCATCTTCGCGCTGCTGGCATTGCGCCACAATCGCCAGCGCGACTACGTGCTAGCGGGCGCGTGCTTGGGCTTGACGCATTACTTTTATGAGGGTGGGCGTGCCTTTTACACGGTGTTCATGCTGCTGTGGCTGGGCTGGCTGTGGTTGACCAGCGCGCGGCGGCGCGTGCCTTATGGGCTTTGGTACGGCATCGCGGCGTTTGTCGTCACTGTGCTGCCCATGTACTACGTGTGGATAACCAACGAGGTGTCGCTTTTGCCGCGTGTGGACGCAACCGCACGCGACTTGTCCAGCGAAATTGCACAGGGTTCGCTGCGCATGCCTGTCGTGCAAGTGGTCTGGGAAGGCGTGCGCGCGCTCTTTCTCGCCTATGTCCACTTTCCGGACAACTCGTCGTTCTACCGCAGCGATACGGGCTACGTGCTGCCGCTGCTCGTGCCGTTCTTCTTGGTTGGGTTGGCGGCATGCGCGTGGCGGGCGCGCCGCGCCGGCGACAGCCTGCTGCTGTGGTGGGTGCTGGCAGTGCCTGTCGCCAATTACGCCATTGGCACCATGATTTTTGTCACGCGCTACGCGGTGGGCTTCGTGGCGGTGGCGGCGGTCGTGGCGGTGGGCATGGTGACGGTCACGCGCTTGCTGGGGCGACTGCGCTGGTTTGCGCCGTTGGCACAGCCGGTGCTGACGCTGTTGGTCGTAGCGGCGATGGTCGGGCAAGCGGACTACTACCTCAATTGGCACTTGCCCCAGTATTACCACCGCCAGTTCTATTACGAGTATGACCAGACGCGCGACGGTGTGCCGGTTAAAGACTATGACGACATGCTGTTTCGCGCGGTGAAGCTGCCGTCGCCAGTGGACGTGCATGTCATTGCGCGCGGCGTGCAGGGGCAAATCGGCTTCGGCGCGGTGCTGGCGTTTTACGGACGACATCGTCCAGAAGACTTGACGCTGACGTTTCTTTATGTTGAGAACTTGAGCGAACGTTATCTCGCGCGTCTGCCGCGCACGCGCACCCAAGCGTTCTTCTTGGAGCCAGAAGATAACGCCTCGCTAGTGTTGTTGCGGCGGTTTTTTACGCTTTCCGCCCCGCAAGTCAGTCCGCACAACATCCCGCCCGAGCGGCAGCTGCTGCTTTACGTGGCGGACGTGCTAGACAACATCAACCGCTAAATAAAACAAGGCGTTTGGGTTGCCCAAACGCCTTGCTGTGTGTGGCTTGTTGCTGCGCCTATTCGGAGTAGCTCTTGATATAGGCGATGATGTTGGCGATGTCTTGTGCGCTCAATTGGTCGGGGTAAGTTACCGGCATCACGCCCGAAGCGTAACCGTCGACAATGTAGGCATTGGGCATGAGAATGCTTTCGATGAGATAGCGTTCCGCGTCGTAGCCGGCGAACTGTGGCAGGGCAAGGCGCACGTTGTTCACGGTCTCCCAAGTCGTTTCCGTGTTGGGAGCTTGCACGCCGCCAAGATGGCAGCTGGAGCAGCCCAAGCGCGTGCCGACCAGCGTGCGGCTGTCGCCGTTGTAAATCGCCTTGCCTACTTCCGCGTCGCCCGTCAGCATCATGACCGCCTCGTAAGCGGCGTTCACGTCACTACCAATCGTTTGTGGACGGTCGCCGCCCGCGCTTACCAGTGCCGCGTCGGCTTTGAGCTTCATGAACTGGTTGACGGCATACAAGTCTTCTAGCGTCCAGTTGTCGCCCTTGTCCCAGTTGAGGATGTAGTTGACGATGTCTTCGACTTGGTCAGGACGCAGCGGACCGCCGCCCAACTGCGACCATGACACCATCAGCGTGCCGCCCCATGCGTCTTGCGAGCCCGGGCGACCGTGAATGAGCGTCGTGCGCAAGAAGCCCGCGAGGTCGCCCGCCCAATCCGCTTGCCGCAGGCGGTCAGCGTCGCGGATGAGGTACTCGGTCAATGCCAAGCCGCCTTGTGCCATGCGCGCCTCGAGCTGGGGCAGGTAGCCTTTGTCGACGGCGGGCATCAGCTTGTCTAACAGTGCGGCGCGCTGCTCGTAAAGCGGCGCGAGCTGCTCGTCAATGGCGGCGATTTGCGCGGGCAAGCTGCCCTCTACGTCAGGGTTGAGCGTCGCGTCGATTTCGCGGATGCGCGCGGCGATCTCTGTTAAGCGTTCGGGGGAGGGGTTTTGCGTTGTTTCGGTGATGAGAGCCTCGCGCTCGCGGTTGGCATCGGCAATGCGCGAGTTGATTTCCGACTGCGTGCGTTCAAGGCGCGCGATGGCAACGTTCACGCTGGCGAGAAAGTCGTGACCGAATAACTGCGGGTTGTTCAGACCGGGCGCACGTTCGGCAATTCCCAAGCCGTTCGCGCCGTGACACGTCGAGCAATTGGCGGCAAAAAGCTCCGCGCCGCGCTCAATTGAACGCCCGAGATGCTGCCGCTCAAACGCCGCCATGCGAGCGGGTTCATTGATGGCAACCCAACCAATAAGCACCATGATAGCAACGAACATCGTGATGCCGAGTGAAATACGCCCTTCAATGCTTTCAATAATCAGACGATTCATGTTCGCACATTTCCCTGTTTGGTGAAGTGATTCTCGCGTCCAGCGGGGGTATCACCGTTTAGCGATGCCCCCGCTGCTAACAACCGTTCTTGGCTTAGTCGAAGTACGCCGAGTCTCTGTGTAGATAGAAGTGCTTGGCATCGATGCGGCGCAAGATGGTGGGATTGCCGTCCTGGTCGAGAACCGGCTGACCCATCGTATCCAGCACGTACAGGAAGATGGGTTCGCCGTTCGCGTCACGCTGCACCTTGCCGTTGACCACTTCGACACCGTCCCAGCTAATTACGAGGTCGATACGGCGTAAGTTAGGCTGGTCCTCGGTGATGACAATCGCGCCCCAGGCGTTGGGCAGCTCTTCGCCGTACTTTTTAAGGTCGTGCGCCAGCATCTCGAGCAGGTGCTTGAGCTGCGGTGCGTCGTCTGGCACGGGACGGAAGTTGCTAGGCAGCGCGACAAGGTGGTCGCGCGAGACCAGCACGTTGCGCATTTGCGCAAGCTCACCGTTTTCGTTGATGCGGCTTTGGAACGCGCTAATCGTGCTGCGCGCGTCCGCCGCGCCGATTTGTGCGGTGGTGTACATGCCCGGCACGGCTTGCTCAAACGGTATTGTGCGGGCAGGACCGACGTGGCTGTGCGCTGGCTCCATCGTCAGCTTGTGCAGGATTTCGATTTCGGCGGAGGTTGCCACCGCGAACTCTGGCAAGCCCATGTAGCTCAACACGGTGGTGAAGCTGACCAGCAGCATTGCCAACGTCAGGGAGATGCGGCGATGTGCGTAGCGGCGGCTCTTGGTCACGTCAAGATAGGGCATGACGGCTAGCACGCCGATGAGCAGCGTCGGGAAGGCGATGCCCCAGAAGAACTTGTCCCCCAGCTTAAGCGCGCCCTGAATCCACAAGAAGTACCACGGGGCGGTTGTGCCGAGCGGGGTGTTCTGCGGGTCAGCGTGGTTTTCCAGCGGCGCGTGATAGAACCAGATGCACAGCACGACCAAGATGAACGTGGTCACGCTCATCCAAAGGATTTCGTTGGTCATGATGTCGGGGATGAAGTAGACGCGCTTGTCCAGCGGCACGCGCTTGGCGGTGTCTTCGCCGATGTTCTCGAGGCGCGGCGGCAAGCTGTGACCGTGAATAATCACCTTGTAGTAGTGAACGCCGGTGAAGACGAACAGCAGCAAGGGCAGCAGCAGCACGTGCGCCAGATAGAAGCGCAGCAAGCCGTTCGCGCCCAGCTCAGGCGCGCCGCGCACCAGCAGGTTGACCTGTTCGCCGATGAGGGGGGTGGCTTCTGCCATCGACGCGCCAATCGTCACCGCCCAGAGTGACAATTGGTCCCAAGGCAGCAGGTAGCCTGTGAAGCTGAGCAAGCCGGTGATCACTAGCAGCAGCACGCCGGTGAACCAAGTGAACTGGCGCGGTTTTTTGTAGCTGCCGGTGATCCACGTTCGCATCATGTGCATGGCGACAATCAGCACCATTGCCTCTGCGCCGAGACGGTGCAGGTCGCGCACGAACTGCCCCAGCGGCACGTTGCTGAGAATGTTGAGCATGTTGCCGTAGGCGATTTCGGGCGAGGGCGTGTACCACAACATCAGCAGCAAGCCCGTAATCGTTTCGAACACGACGAAGTAGGTGGACAGCCAGCCCAAGCGGAAGGTGGGATAAACGCCGGTCATGTCCTTGTGGAAATAGCCGGGGCGCATGTGCAGCCAGAAGCTGTCGGCGTGGGGGCGCAAGCGTGGGTCAGGCTTGCGCATCTGGTCGCCGCGCAGCGCGGCGCGGATGTCGCCGATGTTCATGCCTGCCGTAATGCGCTCAACGGTTTCGTCGATGCCCTCGAAAATGGCTTTCTTCAAGCCTTTTTCGCGCACATCGTCTAAAAAGGACGGAAAGGGTAGGATAGACATACGCGCTAGGTTCTCCTCATGCTAACAATAAAACGCCATCAATGCACAGGACCGAGAATTCTGCGCCCTGTGTTTATACGAATGCTCGCCACCGTCTTGTTGGGGTCAAGCGCGACGGGTCCGCCGGTGCTGTCTGTCTCCGCCACTGTGCCGTCGTTGTAGGTCACGCGCAGCACAAAGCGGTCGAGCGCACGTGGCGCGGGTCCTTCAATCCAGCTGCCATCGCCATTGAATTTGGAGCCATGACAGGGACACTCGAAGCGGTCGTTGGTCGCCACCCACTTCGGCAGGCAGCCCAAGTGCGTGCAAACGCCGTACAGCGCGAGGATGCCGTTTTCGGTGTTGCTGACGTGAAAACGCCCGGTGGCGACGGTCTTGGGCTGTTCGTTGACGGCGGGCAAATCGGCAATGTCAAACGGGAACTCGCCGCCGAACTCGCCCTCTTTGAAGCGTGGGAAAGCAAACCAAATCAAGCCCGCGCCCACCTGTCCGAGCAGCAAGGCGATTGACGCGCCCCAAATGTAATACAAAAATTCCCGACGTGACGGCGGGGGAACAGTGACACCTTCACCGCTAGCGGCACTGGTGGCAGGCTTGGCGACGCTTGTTCTAACTTCAAGTTCGCCCTTGCTTGGATTTGCGGTTGCCATAATCTCCTTGCTTCCTCCAAACACAATGGGGTTGTTTTGTTAAAAATGCGCCTTAAACCACTTCAGACGCGCTTAGGACACGCTCTTTAGGTCTTGCATGATAGTAAATGCGAAAAATGTCACAATCATGACGACATAACTATAACACAGCTTGCCCACCCTGTCAAAATAAAATGTGACCATCGGCAGACAAAAAGAGCATACCCCACCATGTGTAGCGCGTGGTGGGGTTGCTTGGTGTGGGGACGGGACGTTGCTATGCGCTGGTTTGGGCGCGGCGGCGTGCCAGCTCGGGCAGGAGTAGCAGCTGCACCAAGCCGTTGGTGACGACAATCACCGTGCTGCCCTCATGTCCCAGCACGCCCAAAGGCAGCGGCAGCGACACGACGAACACGCTGATAATCAGCAGAACAATCACGGCAATGGAGAAGCTGATGTTCTGCCAGACCACGCGCCGCGCCAGCCGCGCCAGCTTAATTGTGTCGACGATGCGCTCGAGCTTGTCGCTCATCAACACGACATCGGCGGTTTCCATTGCCACGTCGGTGCCGGCACCGCCCATCGCTAGCCCGACACTAGCGGTCGCCAGTGCGGGCGCGTCGTTCACGCCGTCGCCCACCATCGCCACCACGCCGCGCTCGTCCATCAGCTGCTTCAGCACGGTCACTTTGTCTTCAGGCATGAGCTGGGCATGGACGCGCTGAATGCCCAGCTCTTGGGCGATGTGGTGCGCCACTTGGGCGTTGTCGCCGGTGAACATGGCGGTCGCAATGCCCATATCGTGCAGCTGGCGGACAACAGCACGCGCTTGCGGGCGTACTTGGTCGGCGACTGCCAGCGCACCCAGCCACACGCCCTCGCGCAGCACGCCGATCAGCGTCTTGCCTTGCGCCTCTAGCGCGCTGATTTGTGCTTGTAGCGGCGCGGGCGGCGGTGTAATGGCGGCCAGATGTGTCATGCTGCCGACTTCAACGCGCGCGCCTGCTAGCGTGGCGACCAAGCCGCGCCCGACCAACGCCTCAAACGCGCTAACTTCTGTGAGTGGCAAACCGCGCGCTTGCGCCGCCTGCACAACCGCGCGCGCGATAGGATGCTCGGAGCGCGCCTCGACCGATGCTGCTACACCTAGCAGCTCCGCCTCGTCAACGTCGTGCGGCAAAATGTCGGTTACGTCGGGCTTGCCTTGTGTCAACGTGCCAGTTTTGTCAAAGGCAACCGCGTTCACCCGCGCTAGCTCCTCAAGATACGCGCCGCCTTTGAGCAGCACGCCCATGCGCGCGCCCGACGCAATCGCGCTGATGAACGAGGCCGGCACGCTAATCACCAGCGCGCACGGCGATGCCACCGTCATCAAGACCATCGCGCGGTAGAAGTTGCTGGCAAATGCCACGTCGAAGAGCAGCGGCGGAATGACGATGATGAGTCCCACCGCCGCGATGATGAAGGTCGCGTAAGCCTGCTCAAAGCGGTCGAGGAAACGCTCGGTTGGGGCTTGGCTTTCTTGCGCCTCTTCGACCATTTGGATAACCCGCGCTAGCGTGGTTTCCGACGCGCTCTTGGTGGCGCGGATGTCGAGCAGCCCCTGCTTGTTCAGGGTGCCGGCGTAGACGATATCGCCCACGCCTTTGTCGACGGGCAGGCTCTCGCCGGTGATGGGGGACTCATCGACCGACGATTGCCCGCTGATGACCACGCCGTCCACCGCAATGCGCTCGGCGGGCTGAATGAGGACGATGTCGCCCACGCGAATGTCGTTGAGCTTGAGCGTGACAATCTTGCCATCACGGCGGACTTGTGCTGTTTCGGGATAGAGCTTGAACAGACTTTTGATGGCTTGGCGGCTGCGCCCGATAGCGTAGTCTTGCAGCACGTTGCTCAGCGAGAACAAGAACAACAGCAGCGCGCCCTCATGCCATTGGTCGATGACCGCCGCGCCGAGTGCCGCCAAAATCATCAGCATGTCTACGTCCAGCTTGCGCTCTTTGAAGAGCGACACCAGCGCGTTGCGTGCGCCAAAAAAGCCGCCCGCCGCGTAGCTGATGAGGTTAAACGCCAGCGTAAGCGTCGCGTTTGCGCCTAGCTGTTGGCTCGCCCAGCTGGCAAGCATCGCTAGCGCGGTGATGACGACGAAGCGCGGCGCAAGCCATTCTTCCTCAAGGTAGAACAGGCGTGGCGTGGCTGGCGTTTGGTTGGCGAGCGTGGTGTTGACTGCGGTCATCGCAAGACCTCCTTTAGGTAGATAGATGACGTATTTGCTATGTTAATTAGGCGTTGCGATAGGCATTAAATTTACTTGTATCATGCTGTTACTTTTCATTTTAATCGCCGTTAAAACAAAACGCAAGCGGTATAATAAGACCAACGCTTAAAAACTCGTGAGGCTTTTATGAGCGCAAACGAACGCTTTTATCAGGACTTGCCCAGCGTCACTAGCATCAACGCCATCACCGACCCCACCATTTACCACGACATGCCCGCTGACTGGCTTATCGTCATCACGGACGTGCAAGGGTCGACGCAAGCCATCGAAGCGGGCAAGTACAAAGAGGTCAACGGCATTGCTGCCGCCAACATTTGCGCGCTGCTGAATAACTTGCCGCGCGACGTTGACCTACCCTTTGTCTTCGGCGGCGACGGTGCGACCATTGTTATCCCGCCCGATGTTGTGCCGCAAGCGCGCGCCTCGCTCATCGCCACGCAGCGGCTCGCCCGCGAGCAGTTCGGGCTGACGCTACGCATTGGCATGGTGCCGATTGCCGACGTGCTAGCCGAAGGCTACCGCGTGCGCGTTGCCAAGCTCAAATACAGCGACAACTTTTATCAGGCGGTGTTCACGGGGGGCGGGCTGGCGTGTGCTGAAAAGCTCATCAAGGCGGCAGATACGGCGGCGCGCTATGCTGTCCAAGACGATGGCGCGGACTACGCGGCGGATTTCAGCGGCTACGAGTGCCGTTGGAATGAAATCCCCAGCCAGTATGACGAGACGGTAAGCCTGTTAGTGCAGGCAATGGGGCGCGATGAGGCGGACAACCGCCGCATCTATGCTGAGGTGCTGCAAGCTATTGAGAACATTTATGGCAACGAAGCGGCGCGTAACCCTTTAGCGATTGAGCGCATGCGTCCCTCGCTTAACGTCGCCGATTACAGCGTTGAAACGCGCATCCGCAGCCGCAGCGCACGCTTGGGCGACCGCTTGCGCTTGATGTTGTGGAGCGTCGGCGGCTGGCTGCTGTGGGCGTATAAGGACAAGATTTGGGAACGCTACAAGCGCGTCGTTGTCGAAGCGACCGACCGCGAGAAGTTCGACGACATGCTGCGCATGATTATCGCAGGGACAGTCGCACAGCGCGACGCGCTCACACAAGCGTTAGAAGCCAAACGCCAGCGTGGTGAGCTGGTCTATGGCATTCACACGGCAAAGCACGCGCTGATGACCTGCCTTGTGTTTGACCGCTTCGGCAAGCAAGTCCACTTTGTCGACGGCGCAAACGGCGGCTACGCGCTGGCAGCCCGCCAGCTTAAGGCGCAGCTAAAAGGTAAGGCCGGCTAGCCCTCCGCGCGCAGTGTCGCCAAGTATTTCGGGTTGGCGACTTCTAGCTGTGCCTCCGTCGTCTGCACTAAGTAAGCGTACAGCGCGGGGTCATCGTCGTGCGCGCCGCTGCGAATGGCTTCGCACAGCGCAGCGGTGCGGGTCTTGAGCGCGTCCGCCAGCTGGCGCGGGTCTTCGGGCAGCGGCTGCGCGCCTTGCAGCGCGTCCAAGCCTTGCCAAGCGGCGCGCAGGTGGTCGTCGCGCAGCAGCAGCTCGCGCTCGACAATGCGCAGCACGTTCACCGCCACCAACGTTTGAAAGTAGAGCTTGTGGTTGGTGGCTTTTGCCAGTGGCACCAGCTGCCCCTCAACGTGTTCGCGCGCGGCGGTCAGCAGCTCGATGATGTCGGGTCGGTCGTACATAGGGCTGCCCTTCTGGCTACTCGCCCGGCTTTAAGCGTCCGTATAGCTTTTGCCAACGCTCACGCGCCGAGGCGTGGCTCTCTAGTTTGCTTCTGCCGCTGCTGCTATCCCACAAGTACATCATCGTAATCGTGCGGCGGTTGCAAGAAATACAGCGCTCGCCTTGAGAGGGGCGTTGCTCGCGGTTACAGTGTCCACAAAAATAAATGTCTTCGTTCATGGGTAACACTCCTTTATTATTGTCTTAAAAGAAAGCCTGCTTGTTAAGTCGCCATGCGCGCCAGCACCAGCGCGCCGACCATGCCGGCGTTGTCGCCCAGCGCGGGCGTGACGACATAGCCCGCCCAATCGTCGAGCCGGGGGTGCTGCACGTAGCCGTTGAGCAGCGTGCGCGCCGCTTCGTGGACGCGCGGCAGCAGCGTTGGCTGGTTGAGCATGACCCCGCCACCAAGAATGACCCGCTCGGGCGCGAGGATGCAAATCATGGCGACAATGAACTGCCCTATGTAGAACGCTTCGACTTCCCACGCCAGCTCCCAGTTCGGGTTATTTGGTGTAAAGCCATCCCAGCCCCACCGGCGTTTGACCGCTTCGCCGCTTGCCATGCCCTCTAAGCACAGCTCGTGATAAGGACACACGCCCTTGAAGCCTGTCGTCGCGTCGTGGGGGTGGGGCTTGACGCTGATATGCCCCATTTCGCTGTGGGTGAAGCCGTGCAGCATGCGCCCGCCTAAAATGGCACCTGCGCCGATGCCCGTACCAATCGTGGCGTACACGAGGCTTTGCAGCCCCTTGCCCGCGCCAAAGTGCCACTCGCCCAGTGCCGCGCCGTTTACGTCGGTGTCCAGCCGTATCGGCAGGTTGGGTAAGCTGGCGCGCAGCGTCGGCAGCAGCGGAAAGCCTGCCCAGCCGCGCTTGGGCGTGGTCGTGATGCAGCCGCTCTCGAGGTCGACCGGACCAAACGTCCCCACGCCAAGCCCCGCTAACGCTTCGGGTGCGGCGGCAAAGAAGCGCGCCGCCTCTTGTATGGTGGCGTGCGGGTCGTCGCTGGTGCGGAACTCGTAGCGATTTTGCCCGTCAACCAGCGGGTCGGTTGGGGCGTGCGCCCACGCACACACGATGTTTGTCCCGCCTAGTTCCATCCCCCCGTAGAGTGCCATAAGGCTGCCTTTCTTGTGATAGCGCGCAAGCTAGCCGCGTCTTTTCGCCAGCTGCTTGACGTTGCCCAGACAACACGTGCCTTGTGGGTTGCGCCAATTGCACGCGCATTGGTCAGCTTGGATGCCCGCCTCAATGTCCGCGACCACCGCCGCGCCTTCGCGCCGCACGTCCGCCACCGTATGCCCAAAGCAGTAGCAAATCGGGGTCGTGTCGTCGGCTTCTTTTTGGTAGATAGGCACGCGCACTTGCGCTTTGTCGAAGGTTTGCGCGCCGTCTTGCGTGAAGTACGCCACGTCACAAGTCGCGGTGGCGCAGAAGGCATAAGGCATGGCGCGCAGCTGGCGCAAGCTCACCGCCAGTAGTGCTTTGAGGGTGGCGGTGTCGACATTACGCCCCACACCGCCGCACACGGGGCAAGTTGTGCTAGCCATAAGCTCTCCTTCGAACGCGCGTTGATGCCTCAAGTATAGTAGCTCTGCCGTTTGCCCGCAAGCAAGGCTTTAAGCGAGCCTTGTCGTGTGCGCCCCTTGCGCTGTGTGCCATGCTCTTTGACAATAGGCAGTATCACGCTTACTTACTTGATGATTATACACGCAAAGGATACTCAATGCTCTCTGACCTTGCCATTGCTCAAGCGGCGTGCCTGCTGCCCATCCACGACATTGCCGCCAAAATGGGGCTTAGTGCCGACGATTACGACCTCTATGGCAGCCCCTACATCGCCAAGCTGCGGCTCTCGCTGTTGGAACGCCCCGCGCCCGCTCGCACCGCCAAGTACGTCGACATCACCGCTATCACGCCCACGCCGCTAGGGGAGGGCAAATCCACCACGCTGGTTGGCTTGGGGCAAGCGATGCAGCACATCGGCAAGCGCAGCATCGTCACCATTCGCCAACCCTCGATGGGTCCCACCTTCGGCATTAAGGGCGGCGCAGCGGGCGGCGGCTACGCGCAGGTCGTGCCAATGGAGCCATTCAACCTGCATCTCACGGGTGACATTCACGCCGTTGCCGCCGCCAACAACTTGCTAGCCGCCATGCTCGACAACAAGCTCATGCGCGGCAACCCACTCAACATCGATCCCTATAGCATTACGTGGAAGCGCGTGGTGGACATGAACGACCGCGCCTTGCGCAACATCGTCGTTGGCTTAGGCGGCAAGGACGACGGTGTGCCGCGCCAAACGGGCTTTGACATCGCCGTCGCCAGCGAGGTCATGGCAATTCTCGCGCTGGCGACCTCGCTGCAAGACCTGCGCGCACGGCTTGGGCGCATTGTCGTGGGCTTCACCTACGACAAGCAACCTGTCACTGCCGAGCAGCTGGGCGCAGCGGGCGCAATGGCGGTCTTGCTGCAAGAAGCGATGCGTCCCACGCTCATGCAGACGCTGGAGAACACGCCCGTCTTGGTACATGCGGGTCCCTTTGCCAACATCGCGCACGGCAATAGCAGCGTGATTGCTGACCTTATCGCTGTGCGTTATGCCGATTATGTGCTGACAGAGTCGGGCTTTGGCGCGGACATCGGCGCGGAGAAATTCTTCAACATTAAGTGCCGCGTGAGCGGTCTCAAACCGGACGCGGCGGTGCTAGTCGTCACGGTACGCGCCCTCAAGGTACACAGCGGCAAGTATCGCGTTGTGGCGGGCAAGCCACTGCCCACCGAGCTGACGCAGCCCAACGTGGCGGATGTTGAGGCAGGCGCGAGCAACCTTGTGCGCCACATCGCCAACTTGAAGAAGCAGGGCGTTACGCCTGTCGTTGCCATTAACGCTTTTGCCGATGACCACCCCGACGAACACGCCGCTATCCGCCGTATCGCCGCTGAAGCGGGCGCGCTGGGAACGGCGGTGTGTCGTCACCATGCCGAAGGCGGCAGGGGTGCGTTGGAACTCGCCGAGCTGGTCGTGCAAGCGTGCGAACAGCCTAACGCTTTCCGCTTTCTCTACGCGCTTGAGCAGCCGATTAAGGACAAAATCAGCGTCATTGCCCGTGAGATTTACGGCGCGGATGGCGTGAGCTACGAGCCGCTCGCCGAACGGCAGCTGCGCGACTATGAGCAGAGCGGCTACGGCAATTTGCCCATTTGCGTGGCGAAAACGCACCTCAGCTTTAGCCATGACCCCAACTTAAAGGGTGCGCCCAGTGGTTTCACGCTGCCCATTCGTGAGGTGCGCGCCAGCGTCGGCGCGGGCTTTATCTATCCGATTGCCGGCGATGTGCGCACCATGCCGGGTTTGCCGTCGCACCCGGCTGCCGAAGCGGTCGACCTCGCCGAAGACGGCAGCGTCGTCGGCTTGTTCTGATGCTATACTAAAGCAAGACAATTATGGAGAAACAGGATGGTGACCTTGCATGATGTGTTAGCATATGCTAAGCAACTGTCGGTTATAGAGCGTAAGGAGCTTATCAAGTTTTTGTTGGACAGTATCGACACAGAAGCGCAGGACACAGAAGAACAAGAAGAGGAGAGCATCTTGTTTTTTGCAGGTGTGGCGCGGCACTTGACCGACAGTGAAGACCCGCAGGTTGCCATAAACCGCTTGCGCGATGAGTGGCACAACCCATGAATGCCGATGACCTGACAGCAGTAAAACGGCTCTATGTCGACACAGCACCGTTTATTTACTTTACCGAAGCGCGGCAGGGTTATGGCGAAAAGATGTACGAGATTATAAACATTGCCGTCGTAAACCGCATTCAACTGGTGACTGCTGCGATAACACTAACTGAAGTTCTTGTAAAGCCGCTACAAAACAACGACGCGGCACTTGTTGAACAATACCGTCGCTTGTTTTATCGGACCAAAAATCTGTTGGTTGTCCCAATAACTGCTGCTATAAGCGAATCCGCTGCGCGTCTAAGAGCGCGTTATGCCCTCAGAACGCCTGATGCGCTTCATGCTGCTTCAGCAATACAAACACAGTGTGATGCGTTGTTAGCCAATGACAGTGTCTTTCAACGTTTGCAAGAACTTCTCATCATTCTGTTAGATGATTGGAATGCTTAGTTGGTCGAAGCATCGCACCCGGCTGCCGAAGCGGTCGACCTCGCCGAAGACGGCAGCGTCGTCGGCTTGTTCTGATGCTATACTAAAGCAAGCAACCGACGAAAGGAGGTGCGGCGATGCTCGTTAAAGACCACGTGCTAGTCATCGGCGCGGGACCCGCCGGTATCGCCAGCGCGGTCGCGCTTAAGCGTGCGGGCATCCCCTATGAAGTGGTTGACCGCGCCAACACCGTTGCGGCAACTTGGGATAGCCTCTATCCGTCGCTGCGGCTGAACACGACGCGCTTTTTTTCGCACCAAGTAGGCGCACGCTTCCCCTTGTGGTACGGCATTTTCCCGACGGGCAAGCAGTATCATGCCTACTTGCTGCGCTATGTCGCCAAGCACAAGCTCAACATTCGACTGGGCGTGACGGTCTACGACGTTGCGCCGGAAGGTGACAGCTGGCGCGTCCACACGTCGGAGGGCGTGTTTGCCTATCCAGCCGTCATCAGCGCGACAGGCATTTTTGGCAGCCCGGTCATGCCCGACATCGACGGTATGGCGGCATTTAGCGGGCGTGTCTTCCACGCTCATGACTTTCGCCATCCGCACCAAGTGACCGGGCAGCGCGTGCTAGTGGTCGGCACGGGACCCAGCGGCGTGGACATTGCCGTTGCCAGCGCGGACACCGCCGCCGCCGTCTACTTGGGCGTGCGCAGTGGCGTGAGCTTACAGCGGCGTTATCCCTACGGGTTGCCCAAGCACGCTTGGCTCATGCTGTTTGAGCGGCTGCCGCGCGCGTGGTGCAATCGTCTCATGCGCCTGACGACGCTAGGCTATCCGGAGGCGGCGCGCTATGGCTTGACCCCGCCACAAGGCAAGGAGGCACTTACCGCCTATCAAGGGCGTGAGCTGCTCGACGCGGTCAAGGCGGGGCGCGTGCAGCCTGTCGCCGCGCCTGTGCGCTTTTGCGAGCGCAGCGTGCTGCTGGCGGACGGGCGCGAGCTGGCGGTTGACACGGTCATCATGGCGACAGGCTACCGTCCCGTGCTGCACGATTACCTCAAAATCCCCATGCAGTACAGCGCGAGCGCGTGGGAAAGCCCCGCTGCGTGCGATTGGGAAATCGGCGCGAACGGGCAGCGCGGCTTTCCGATGCTTGACCGCAGCCAGCACCCCAACGGGCGCGAAGTGTTGGGCTATCGCGGGCTGTATCTCGTCGGTGTGCATTACAAGGGCAAGGGCGCAATGTACAACTTTAACGTCGAAGCGCGCATCGCCGCCGAGCAAATCGCAGCACAGCTGGCGGCTAGGGCTGATAAATCAGCGTCACGTTGACGTTCTCGACCGCAACGAGACGGTAGCCTGCGCGGCGCAGGCGGCGCAGAATTGCTAGTGGCTTGAAGAAGAGCGTCACGCCCAAGATGCTGTAGACGTTGTTAGGTTGGTCGAACTCAATGCACAACACTTTTGGGCGAATGTCGGTGGCTAGCATGGCATCTAACACAGCGTATTCTGCACCCTCAATGTCCATTTTGAGCAAGTCAAGGCGTGTGTGTCCTAACTCGCGCATGAGCGATGTCAGCGAGCGGCACGGTACAAGTACGTAGTCGCGCGCTTGCCCACGCAAGCCCGCTAGCACACTGTGCGAGACATGTGCTTTGTTGACGGGGCTGTAAAACTTAAGCGTAGTGTCCTCTGACCACAATCCGTAAGGTAGGACGTGATAGGCAGGATGCTCGCGCTGGACGCTCTCGGCATAGGTGATAGCGCGTGGGGTTGGGTCGATGCCGTACACATGGCATCCTTTAATTTGCAGCAGCGCGATGTCAAAGCTGGCATCTTCGCCAACGCCTACGCAGTAGCACACTGACGTTTTGCTCAGCAAGTCGAGCGGTACAATCCAGCCGCCGTAATCTGTGCCAAGCCGTGTAAGTGGCAAGGGGCTTGCTTCGCGCAAGGCGTTCATGCGTGCCACCAGCCAAGCCATGCGCTTTTTCGCTAATTTGTCGCGCCAGCGCGCCAGCGCGCGCCGCCATGTCAGCGGGATAAACTTTTTCAAAGAAGCTATACTTGCCATACGTTATTTGCCTTGTTTGGTCTTGGTCATGCGCCCATTGTAACACAACGTCCCCTATAACATCATCCCGCGTCGGACTACAATAGGGCGGTGAGTTCGACACGCTGGGAGCAAGGGCAAGCATGACAGACAAGAAAACGATGGTGGTCACACCCACCTATAACGAAAAAGAGAACTTGGCGCGCTTCGTGGCGGCGTTGTTTGCTTTAGAAATTTCGCACTTGCAGGTGCTGGTGGTGGACGACAACTCGCCTGACGGCACGGGGCAGCTGGCGGAAGAGCTGCGCGCCCAATACGACGAGCGCGTGCATGTGCTGCATCGCACGCACAAGCAGGGCTTGGGACCGGCGTATTTGGCGGGCTTCGCGCGCGCGATTGCGCTCGGCGCGGATTACATCGTCCAGATGGACGCGGACTTTAGCCACCAGCCGCACTACTTACACACCATGCTTGAGCTTATTCCCAATTATGACCTTGTGTTGGGGTCGCGTTTTATGAAAGGCGGCGGCGTTGACCACACGTGGAGCGTCTACCGCAAGCTGCTCTCGCTATGGGCGAACCGCATTTACACGCCCGCTATTCTGCGCTTGCCCGTCTACGATGCTACCGGCGGCTTTAAGATGTGGCGGCGCGAGACGCTGCAGGGCATGGGGCTGCAGCGCATTCAGTCTAACGGCTACGTGTTTCAAGTGGAGATGACCTACGTCGCGTATAAGCTGGGCTATCGCATCGGCGAATTCCCCATTTACTTCCCCGACCGCCAAGAAGGCACGAGCAAGATGAGCAGCAAGGTGGCGTTAGAGGCAGCTGCTCGCGTCTGGCAAATTTTGGCGCGCCACCGTCACCTTACGCCCGCCGACCGTCAAGTCTCACAGTAGCTTGTGCCGCCCTTTGTGTTAGTAGCTGCGCCACCACACGCCCGTACACTCGGGCAAGATGGTCAGCTGCTCGCGCTCGACGCGCGCCGCTAGCTCTTCGCCGAAGAAGAAGCGCGTTAGCTCGGCGGCTTCCGCCGCGCTCTCAAACTGGTAGTCGGTGCGTATCCACGTGTGTTGAAAGCCATGTTCCGCCTGCCACCACGCATAGAGTTCGGCAAGACCGGGCGTGGGCGGTTGAGGCTGCTTGCTGCCTGTGCCGAGCGTTTCGAACAAGATGGCGGTGCCACCGCGCTTGAGGACGCGCTGCATTTCGCCGAGCATGCGCGCCACGTCCTCGCGCCAGCGGTGGGGTGACCAACCTACCGCATGCCCAAAGCTCCAGCCCTCTAGCACAACATCGGCACAGCCTGTGGCAACGGGCATAGCGCGGTTGTCGCCCACGCCTAGCTGCCAATTGGTCAAGCCACTTTCCTCCAGAACGACACGCGCCTGTGCTAACATGGCAGGCGCAAGGTCAAACGCCGCCACGCGCCGCGCCAACAACGCCAAGAGGCGCGTCATGCGTCCGGTGCCTGCGCCGAACTCGACGACGTGCGCGCCCGCCAGCGGCACAAGCTCCTGCAGCGTGGCGAGCAGATTGCCGCGCATGTCTTCACGGCTGACAAGGCGGTCGTAGTCGTGGGCGCGCTGGGCGTAGATTGTTTGAAAAGGGTCGGGCATTCGCGCTCCTCTCGCTTAAGCGTTGAGCATGGTACGCGCGTTCTCAATATAACTCAAGGACTGATGCCTGAAATAGGTATTGTAGAGTTCGGCATAATGCCCACCTTGCGCCATCAGCGCGTCATGGTTGCCCTCTTCGATGATGTTGCCGTCTTTTAGCACGATGATGCGGTCAGCACTGCGCACCGTTGAGAGACGGTGGGCAATCAAAATCGAAGTGGACTGCCGGAGCAGCAGGTCGATTGCCTCTTGAATTTGCACTTCGGTGAAGGGGTCGACACTGGCAGTAGCCTCATCTAAGATGAAGATAGCGGGCTTTTGTACCATCACGCGCAGCAGGCTCACCAGCTGCCGCTGCCCCATGCTGAGGCGTGCGCCGCGCTCACCCACGTCGCTGTGCAGCCCGTTGGGCAGCGTCTCTAGCCATTCGCCGCCGCCGATGCTGTGTGCCAACGCCTCAATTTCCTCGTCGCTGGCTTCAGGGCGCGCGTAGCGAATGTTCTGCAAAATCGTGCCGCTGAACAAAAAGGGCTGCTGCGGCACTAAACCTAAGCGGCTGCGGTAGCTCTCGAGGTCAAGCGTGCGAATGTCGCGCCCGTCAATCAGGATGTCACCGTCTTGAAACTCGTAAAAGCGCGCCACTAGCTTGGCAATCGTGCTTTTGCCGCTGCCAGTATGCCCGACAAACGCCACGTTCTCGCCCTCGCGGATGTGTAGGTTGAAGTGCTTTAGCACGGGCTGCCCGTCGTTGTAAGCAAACGTCACGTCTTTGAACGTGATTGCTGCTTGTGCCACGTCAGGGAAAGGCTGCTGTTCGCGCTGAATTACCGTGTTTTCCGCGTCAATGAGGGCAAACACGCGCTCCGCCGCGCTTAAGCCCGCTTGCAGCTGGCTCCAAAACGACGCTAGGTTAATCACCGGGAAGAAGAAGCGGTCAACCGCCTGAATGAACAAGAACCATGCGCCTGCCGTAATCACGCCCTCTAGCACCATCTGCGCGCCGACATAGACGACCACGCCAATCGAAATGCCAATCAGACCGTTCATGACGGGGAAGATGAGCGCAAAGACAAACCCGCGCCACAGGTTAATGCGGTAGGACTGCGTGTTGATGGCGACAAACTCGTCGTAAATCATCGCCTCACGGCGGAAGTTCTTCGCCACGCTGATGCCCGTCACGCTCTCTTGGATGTTGTCGTTGACCACCGCCATCGCCCGCGAACCTTGCCGCGTGGCGCGGCGCGCCAGTACACGGAAAAAACTCGCTGCCGCCAAGAACAGCGGCATCGTCGCCATCAACACCACTGTCAGCGTGAGCGAACGCTCGACCAACGCCACCAAAATCACCACGACCGAGATGAGCTGTGCCACCACGTCGCTGGTGAAGAGCATAACATCGGCGAACTCTTGCGTGTCGCCTGTGATGCGGCTGACGATTTTTCCCGTCTTGTTGGTGTCGTAAAACGCAAGGTCACGGTGCAACGCGGCATCAAACGCATCTTTGCGCATCTGAGCGACGAGCTGCCCGATGACGCGCCCCAACAGCAACCGCCGCCAATAGTTCATGTAGTATTCCAAAACGCCCGTGATGAACAGCGCGCCAATCAGCAGCACGAGCAGGTTGTCAGCGGTCTCCAGCGCGTCCACGCCCAGTGCAATGACAATCGTGCGCAGCGATGACACGAACGACAGCACGGTAAAGCCCACTACCACGCCAATGAGTTCGCGCTTATAGCGGCGGAAATAGTCCCAAATGCGCCGCAAGAGACGGTCGTCGCCGTAAGTGCGGTCATATTTGTCGCGTTCAAGGTTGCCGAAGAAACTCATTGCTTTCTCTCCCGCTAGCCTTCACTGCGCACGGGGTCTTCGTAGCGCGCAAAAATGCGGCGGTAGACCTCGCTGGTCTGTAAAAGCTGGTCATGTGTGCCTTGCGCCACCACCTCGCCTTGCTTCAGCACGACGATGCGGTCAGCCCAGCGGATTTGGCTGAGGCGGTGGGTGATGAGCAGGGTCGTGCGCCCCTTTGCTGCCGTCCAAATGGCTTTTTGGATGCGGTCTTCGGTCGCGCTGTCGATAGCACTCGTACTGTCGTCTAACACCAAGATGGGCGGGTCGCTCTCAAAGGCGCGCGCAATTGCCAGCCGCTGCTTTTGCCCGCCGCTAAGCGTCATGCCGCGCTGTCCGACCATTGTGTTGTAGCCGTCGGGAAAACTCATGATAAAGTCGTGGGCTTGTGCTTTCTTGGCGGCTTCTTCCACGTCCTCTTGGCGATAGCTTTCTACGCCAAAAGCGATATTTTGCGTGATGGTGCGGCTGAACAAGAAGATGTCTTGCTCGATGACGCTGATTTGCGAGCGCAACGCTTCTAAGTTCCAATCGCGCACGTCGATGCCGTCGACCAGCACGCGCCCCGCTGTTACGTCGTAGGTGCGGTTGAGCAGCTTGGTGAGCGTGGTCTTGCCCGCGCCCGTTTGCCCGACAATCGCCAGCGTTTGCCCGGCTTGCACGCTGAACGAGACGTTTTTTAGCACGAGATTGGCGGCATCATAACCGAACGACACGTTCGCAAAGGTGATGTCGCCACGCAGCTTGCCGCTGTAGCCTTGTTCGTTGCGGTCAAGGTCGGTCTCGGTGTTGATGATGGTGAGGATGCGCTGCGCGCTGGCGATGCCCGAGGCAATGCGCGACAGCGCGAACAACGACGAAAACACCGGAAAGCCAAACAGCGCGATTTGCCCCATGTAGTTGACGATGTCGCCGCCGCTGATAAGCCCTTGCTGGAACAGCAACACGCAGTGCAAGAAGCCTGCGCCGAAGGCAATCCCCAGCCACAAGTACGCCAGATAGCGCGCCTCAATCTCGCTTTGGCGGATGTAGTGCTGCGCCCACTCGTCGACTAGGCTGCCAAAGTATGCGCTCTCTTGGCGTTCGCGCGCCGCACCCTTGACGACTTGCAAGCCCTCCAACGCCTCCGCCAGCCGCGAGTTAACCTTACTAAAGCTCTGGCGCACGCGCTGCGCCACCGGGTGCAGCGTGCGCACGTAGTGGTACTGCGTCCACACGTAGAGGATGACAAACAGCAGCGGCACGAGCAGCAACTCCAAGCGAATCAACGGGATGACCATCAGCGGAATGAGCAGGAAAAAGCTCGAGCCAATGACCAAGTTAAAGCCGGGGTTCATCATCAAGTTCATCTCGCGCACGTCGTTGGTGACACGCGCCATGATGTCGCCCACTGGCTGCCTGTCGTGAAAGGTCATGCTTTTGCCGAGCAAGCTAGCGTAAAGCTCGTCGCGCACGTCGCGCTCGATGCGCTGTGCGAAGACTTCCGAGCCGAAGTTGCGCATGAGCTGCAAGACGGCGCGCGCGCCCTGTGAGAGCAAAATCAGCAGGACAATCTGCCAGACGAACGCCATCGTGTCGGGGTCAGGATTAACGAGGCGGTCGTAGACCAAGCCGGTGAAGTAGGGTACGGCTGATGCCAGCGCAGCGTTGCTAAACGCCCCCAGCAGCTGGACGAACAACACGAGCTTTTGCCGCCACACGTGTGACCAAATGTAGCGGGCGGGCGAGCGATAGTCGCTCTGGTAAGACTTTGTGACCACGAACTCGGAGGACATGGCATACCATTCTTGAGAATAACCAATCCGACATGGTCTATCTTACAAAAAGAACATGCGACCAAATAAGACCAATGCTTGCGCTTTTGCGCATTAGTCGTTTGTTATCATAATCTGCTCAGGTAACAAGGCGATTGTGCCATCTAGCACTGCGTCGCCGCTGACAGGGTAGCGCACGAGTGTGCCGTCGACATAGCGATAGGCAAGCACGCCAATGCGATAGCTGCCGCTGGGGGTGTTGCGGGGGATGTAGAAGGCGCGGCGGTCGCGCACGCGCTCGCCCGCTTGCCACGTAAAAGTTGGCGCGAAGCCCATGACGGGCGGCGTGTCCGCCCACTGCGCGACGACCGCGTTGTCGCCTTCGCGCAGCAAGAAGCCGGTGATGATGATATTGTCCTCTGTTGGCACGTCCAGCCGCCATTCCAACGCGACGGGCAAGAAGCCGCCCGGGCGGGCGCGCGTGCCGCCTGCTAGCGTCGCACCTTCCAGCCGCAGCGCGTCGCCGAAGCGCGCCCCTATCGCCAGCTCGGGGTATGTCCATGCCAGCGCGAGCGGCTGCTCCTCGAGATAGAACTGCACGAGGCGCACGGTAGGGTCATCGCTGGCGTGCTCACGCACAAAGTAGTAGCGTTCCGCCAAGTATCGCTCGATTGGGCGCACCGCCCACGCCAAGAACGCGCTGTTGTCCGCCAGCAGCCAAACGTTGTCGTGGTGCGTTGCCAGCGTGCTGAGGGCTAGCACGCTGACGTGGTCGAGCAGGTCAACGCTGTTGCGCGAGCGCACGCGCGCGAGGTCTTTCGCGCTGACGTTTTCGCCGCGCTGCCGTGCGAAGATGATGGGGCGCAGGGTTGTGCTGCGCAGGTTGTTCATGATGAAGCCTTCGTAGCTGCGGGTAGCCAGCAGCAACACAGACGCGCCGCTGTCGTCAGCCTCTAGTGTCGCCAGCGCGTCCCACAGCGCGGGCTTTTCGCCCTGATAGAGCGGGTCTTGGGTGCGCAGCGCACGCAGCCCAAGCGCGTTGTTGCCCGCCAAGAGCAGCCCCAAGACCAGCAGCGCGCCAACGGCGTAGCGCACGCGCTGCCCACGCCAAAGCCACCACGCGCCCGCGCTTGCGGCGGCGAACGCCAGCAGCGCGTTGACCGCTGCCCACGCCGGCAGGTCAGCGCGAAACCACGCCATGTTCACGCCGAGCGCGCCCCACGATTGTGGTAGCAGCACCCAACGCAGATAGACGATGTTGTTCAAGCCGTGCGTCCATTCTGACAGCCCGCGCGCTTTGGCAGGCATTAGCTTGGCGTATTCGCTCCAGAAAGACACCACGCCCACCCACTGAATCCACACGCTGTAGAGCAGCAGCGGCGCGAGCAGCAGCCACGCGCGGCGTATGCGCAGCAACGGCAGCACGCCCAGCAGCAGCATTGGCACGGTAGGCACGAGGAAGCGCGGGGGCCAAGAGTAGCCGCCCAACCAATGCATGCCGGTGGCGTAAGCGTGTCCGAAGGCATACGCCCAGACTGCCGCCGCCGCGCCCCAGACCACGCGCCGTTCGCCGCGCCGCCACAGCAGCACCAAGCCGACGATGCCTGCCAGCAAGATGGGCGAGCTGCCCCAGACGCTGCCGCCGACGCTAAAGAGGTAGGTGTGCAGGGCGGTTTGTGTGTACGCGAGCGTGTTGAGGCGCGTGCGCAGCGCGTCGGGCAGCAGGGCGGGCAGCTGTGCCGCGAAGCCTTCTTGGTAGGCGACCAAAACGGCTAACCCCAGCAGCACCAGCAGCGCGAGGTCACCCAAGCGGCGCACGGCACGCCGACGCAAGAGCGCGTCGGGCAAGAGCAGCGCGCCCGCTAGCGGCAGGCCGAACCCCGCCGAGCTTTTGCTTAGGGTGGCGGCAAATGCGGCGACACCCAACAGCAGCCCCCACAGCGCGCCGCGTCGCCAGCCCACTTGCCGCCAGCGCAGTGCCGCCAACGCCGCCAGCAGCAGAAACGCCGTCACCAGCGGCTCGCGAAAGAGGGTGCGACTGTAAAGCCACACGATGGTGGCAAAGGCTAGCAGCAGCCCGCCCACGAACGCCGCGCGCGCTTCGTAGCCTAGCAGCACCGCTAGCCAGAAGAACGTGCCGACCGCCGCCGTTGTCACCAGCGCGTTAAAAAACCACAGCACGTGCATTTGCCCAAACGGCAGCCGTTCTGCGAGGCGAAACAGCCACGACAGCAGCCACGCCGCAAAACGCTCTTCGTTGGGCAAGTCGAAGATGGGGTAGGCGCGGTCGCTGGGGTATTCGTAGGTGACGTTGAGCCAGAAGGTCTCGTCGCGTCCCCAATCGCCGAAGCGCACCAAGCTGGTGGCGGTGTCGGCAAGGCGATGCTCGTCGGTGCTGTCGAAGCGTCCGCTGTAGCTAGCGGCGTAGCCCGCCAAGACTGCCAAGCACAAAAAGAGGCACGCCATCCAGCGGCGTGCCGTCCAGACAGGCGACGCAATCACGGGCGGGATCATGCGGCGGAGGGGTTACCTGACAGTCGCCCGATGAAAGCGAGTAGAGACTTGATGAGCTTTTGCGTGGGCGTGAGCTTGTCGCCGATGAGTTCATAGGCAACTTGCAGGGTCGCCACTGCCTTGAAGACTTGCAGGCTGCGCAATTGCATGTTGCCGATAGCCAGCAGCGTGCGTGCGTATAGCTCGTTCTCTTGCAGGTCGCGGAAGGTGTCGGCTGCTTTGCGATAGGCTTGGTATGCCTTGTCCTTGTCGTTGAGCGCGGCGTAGACCCCGCCCATGTTGCCCAGCACTTGCGCGACGCGGCGCGCGTCGGCGCGCTCTTCGAACGTGCGCAGGGCTTCTTGCATGAGTTCGAGTGCCTGTTGGTTTTCGCCCAACGCGCGGTGTACCAAGCCGATGTTGACCTTCATTTCGGCGGCCATGTCGAGTTGTTGGTCTGCTGCGTAAGCCTCTTTGGCTTGCTGGAAGGCGCGCGCGGCGGCTTCGTAGTCGTGTTCTTCGAAGAGCTTAATGCCTTGTGCTTGTAGCTCGGCTGCACTGCTCATAGCGTGTCATTCCCCCTCTTACATGGATATTTCTAGCAAGCCCTCCGCCACTTTGCGCAACTGGTCGGCGGGCATGTGACCGAACATCATGGCAATCTTGATAAAACCTAAGTTAAGCGGATTGGCGGCGAACGCGCGAATGTCGTCGTCAAGCTCGGTGAAGTGCTTGAATTGTTCGCGCAGCTTGAGCAGCTCGCCCACGTAGCCGCTGGTTTCGACAAAGTAGCTCATGTTGCGCTTGACGATGCTAGACAGCACGACCAGCTCGTGCATGGGGATGGGCTGCTCACCTAGCTCATACTGGGCGAGCAGGGCTTCGTCAAGGTTGGCTTGCTGTGCCACGTCGGCGCGGCTCAAGCCCAGCGTCTCGCGGGCGTTTTGCAGCAGCGCGCCGATCATGCGGTGGCGCAGTGCCATGTATTCGCCCTGCGTGTGCAGCCTTTTTGTCGGGTCGTGATTAAGCGTGTCCATGCCCCAAAAGTGGCTGATGGGCACGTCGAGATAGAACGCCAACAGCTCGAGCTGGGCGAGGTCGGGCGTGCTGTCGCCCACTTCCCACGCTTCGATTTGTTCGGGCGTGGTGTTGAGCAAGCGTGCGCAGTCCTCTTGGGTGCGGGCGGCACTGATGCGCGCGTCACGTATCAACAGCCCCAAGATGCGCGCGCGCAGGCGGTAGGATTCGGCGTAATCATAAGGCTTGTCCTCTTGTGCGGGAGTTGCCGCCTGTCGTGCCTGCTTCAAGCGTGCGGCAATGTCGCCAAAACTCATGGCTGTTTGTCCTTTCGTCCTTGCTCTTTTGGTCATTATAGACTTAGGTGTGGCTTGTGGCAACTGAAAAGAACGGGGTTTTGCTGAGGGCGATGGTCTTCTGAGCGCGAGTGCCTTGCTCTTGTCCTAGTGTTGTCCAACAGCACTCTGTACTTTTGCGCGGTTTCGTGCTAGGATAGCTGTGTCGCGGGGTGTAGCACAGCTGGCAGCGCGCCAAGTTTGGGACTTGGAGGTCATCGGTTCAAATCCGGTCACCCCGACTGACGCGGGTATGGTGTAGTGGTAGCACACGACCCTTCCAAGGTCTTAGGGCGAGTTCGAGTCTCGCTACCCGCTTTGCGCACGCTTTTTGTGCGGGTCTGTAGCTCAACGGCAGAGCAGGCGGCTCATAACCGCTAGGTTCTAGGTTCGAATCCTAGCTGACCCATGCCTCACCTTAGCCCTCTCCATAGCCAACGGAGAGGGCTTTTTGTGCTTGTCTTAGCGGAAGCAGTGTGGGCGTAGGGAGGATAAAGCTCACCCGCCCAGCAGCTCGTCGGGGGTAGGGGTGGGGCGGTCGCCCAGCAGGTAGGCTAGGGCACGCCGCGCGTCATCCAGCACGCCCGCCGCGTCGCAAATCTCTCGCCCGCGCTGATAGTCCTGCTGTGCCAGCGGCAGCGCGTCCGCATCGCCTAGCAAGGACAAGCCCGCCCGCGCCAGCCCGCGCACGTAGTACGCCTCATAATTCTGCTCGGTTTGCTCGAGCAAGGTATCGGCATGGGCAATGGCGGCTTGGAAGGCTTGGCGCGCTTCGTCGGGCGCGGCGTGGCGCAGTGCTAGCACGCCGTGCCAGCAGCAGGCTGCGTGGCGGTTTTCCGCCACGTCGTGCGCTTGCGCCGCGCGGATGACGACGAGGGCTTCTTCCCCCTTGCCTGCATACGCCAACGCCTGTGCCAAATACGTTCCGCTGTAGCTCATCCCGCGCGGTGATTGCACCTCTTCGGCGATGTGCAGCGCGTCGCGCAGGTGCTGTAGTGCCTCTTCGTGGCGACCCAAGCGCGACAACGCAACCCCCAGATTGCCGAGATTGATGCCCTCGTTGCTGCGGTTTTTGGTCTCGCGGCTGATGGCAAGAGCCTGCTCGCAGTACGCGATGGCCCGCGCCACTTGCCCTAAGTCTTTGTACGCAACCCCCAGATTGCCGAGATTGATGCCCTCGCTGCGGCGGTTTTTGGTCTCGCGGATGATGGCAAGAGCCTGCTCGTAGTACTCGATGGCCCGCGCCACTTGCCCTAAGCGGCGGTACGCAATGCCCAGATTGCCCGCGCTGATGCTCGCCAGCTGGTTGTCGCGCAGCTTGCCCTGCAGCCGCTCGTGCAGGGCGCGCACGCGGTCGGCGTAGCCCCACAGCAGCAGGTAATCGAAATCAATGTCTCTCAAGATGTCGGCGGCGGTGTCGTAGTCGCCCAGCGCGCAGCGATGCTCGAACTCCTCCAGCTGCGGCTGCAGGTCGTCCAGCGTCTTCCACGCCGCCTTTGGCTTGCGCTGTTCCCGATGATAGCGCGCCATGCGCGCGTGCAACACATAGCGCGTGAACGGTGGTGTGTCTGCATCTGCATCGCCAGAGCGGTCAGGCAAGTCTGCAGAACTGCCCGCAGGCAGGCGCGACAGGAGGTCGTCGCGGTCGTAGGGGTGAAGGCTGTAGGTGCGCGCCGCGCGGTTGAAGGACAGGAAGCAGCTCGACACCAGCCGCTCGAGCAGCTTGGGCAGCAGCGTCACGTCGAGGTAGGGCGCGAGCAGGTATTCGAGCATGGGCTGGGTAGCCGCTTGTCCTGCCACGGCGGCCCCCTGCAGCACCATGACGAAGGCAGGCGGCAGGCTATCGATGACGCGGCGCACGATGTTGGCGACAACTTCCCCCTTGA
Organism: uncultured Anaerolineae bacterium; assembly: GCA_938022205.1. GTDB lineage: Bacteria > Chloroflexota > Anaerolineae > Aggregatilineales > Phototrophicaceae > JANWYT01. The sequence goes on from CALIEB010000007.1 coordinate 113,142, forward strand.
ACAGCTCAGGGTCGAGCAGGTCATCCAGCGTGCGCGTCGCGCCGCCCCGCAAGTAGCCGACCAACGCCTCCAGCGCGCGCGGCACGTAATCCACGCGCTGCCCCCACGCCAGCAGCGGCGCGTCGTCGGGCGGCAGCGCGCCGTCTTGGTCTAGCTGGCGCATGAAGGCGACGGCTTCGGCGGGCGGCAGCCCTTGCTCCAGCCGAACGCGCGTCTCGTGAGCCTTGAGCAGGTTATCGTATGGCACGTCGTAGCGGCTGGTGACGACCAGCGTCACGTCGCTCCCTTGTCGCTCCAGCAGGGCTTCGATGAAGGCGCGCAGGCTCTCGTCTTTGAGCATGTGCGTGGTCTCGTCTTGCAGCGTCTCAAGGTTGTCGAGCAGCATGACGTAGTGGCGCGTCCCGACGGCTGCCAACAGCGCGTTGACCTTCTGTTTGACGGGCAGGGCGGGGTCTTTGAGGGCGGCACCCAGCCTCTCGTCGTCGGGCAAGAAGCGCAGGAAAGCCTCCAGCACAGTGTCTAGCCCGAAGCCTGCCGTTTCGTCGACTTTGAAGTAGGCGATGCCGCCGTAATCCCCGTCGCGGGCGAAGTCGCCCAGTGCCTTGCACGCCAGTGCCGTCTTGCCGACACCGCCGCGCCCGTAGATGCTGACCAGCGGCTTGCGCGCCTTGAGGGCGTTGGCGATGTGTGCTTGCTCTTGCGCGCGGTCGTGGAACGCCCCGTCGTCGAAGACTTTGGGCGGCTTGCCAAGCACGCGCGGAATCTCACGCAGCGACGGCGTAGGCGGCAGCGCGCCCGCCCGCAGCGCGCTCGTCTCGGCGGCACGCACCTGCGCCGGCGTGGGCTTAATCAACGCTTCGCGCGCCAGCTTAGCAACTTCTAAATCCCGTGCCGCCTTGCTCAGCTCTAGGGCGGCTTCTAAGGCGAACTGCTCAAGGTTGTCAAAGAATTTGACGACGTGCTTTTGGCAAAGCTCTTCCTTGAAGCGTTTAAGCCGTTCCGCGTTGTCGCCTGTCTCAACATCCATCATCTTCCACGCCGCGTTGTCTCCGACGACGAACAGCAGCAGCGGCAGCCCGCGCTCCACCGCCCAGCGATATTCCCACTCGGTGATGCTCGTCACGCCGTCGCCCGCGTGGCGGCTGCCATCCTGCTTGGTGTAAACCACGCTGGCGGGCGGCGCGTAGCCGTAGCGGTAGGCGTACACGCCGACGAACAGGTTAGCCCCACACAGCGCGTCGTAGCAAACTTGCAGGGCGTTATTGGCACTGGCGTTGAAGTGTTCCATCGCCAAAGGGTGCATGCCAGCTTTCATGATGAGTTTAATAAGCTGCTCGCGGTATGGTTCAAGGTCGCGCGAGGTGGAGCTTGTGAACACGTTGAAGTAATCTGCCATCTTATCCTCTTTCGCTGTCGCCACATCTCACGCTATTATAGCAACTTTCCAAGCCGTTTGGCAAAATGCGCTGCGCGCTCAATCAAGTTTGGACACAGCAGGCGCGTGGTCATCAGCGCGCGGTGTCGGCAGGCACTGGCACGAGAAATCACGACAGGGGACTACAATAAACGCAGCATTTGCCGTAAAATGTCACATATAACCAACAAGGACGTGCGGCTTGCCGATTTTACGCGAGAGTGAACTAGACATCATGAGCCATAGCCCCGAGCAAACGCAGCGGCTGGGCGCGCGGCTGGGCGCGCTCTTGCAAGCGGGCGACGTGATTTGCTTGACCGGCGACATGGGCGCGGGCAAAACGGTCTTCTCTAGCGGCATTGGCAAGGGCTGGCAAGCGCAAACGCCCCTCACCAGCCCAACCTTCAACCTTGTGCATCAGCACCGCCGCGCCCAAGACAACGTCATCCTCTATCACCTCGATTGCTATCGCCTTGAGAGCGCGCAAGATGCCTACAGCATCGGGCTTGACGACATCCTCGACGGGCGGGGCGTGGTCATCTTAGAGTGGGCAGAGCGCATCCTCGACCTTTTGCCCAAAGAACACCTGTGGATTGAGCTAAAAGTGCGCGACGAAACGCGCCGTAACCTCGTGCTGGAAGCGTTCGGCAAACGCTACGAAACGCTGCTGGAGAATTTCCGCACGCAAGCCTTTGGAGTGTGAACGATGCTGCTGGCTATCGACACGGCGACACGCTTGATGAGCGTGGCGATTTACGACGGCGCAGGCGACACGCTGCTCGCCGAACAACTGGTGCAAGCAGGCAACCAGCACAACACGCTGCTCGCGCCCACCGTGCAGCACTTGCTCGACGTGTGCGGCGTGACCACAACCCAGCTGAGCGCGGTGGCGGTGGCGATGGGACCCGGCTCCTACACCGGCTTGCGCATCGGCGTGGCGTTCGCCAAAGGCGTTGCCAGCGCAAGGCGCGCGCCGCTGATTGGCGTGAACACGTTGGACATTCTGGCGGTCGGGCAGCCGGTCTATCCACGCAGCAACCTGCTGGCGGTCATTCACGCCGGGCGCGGGCGCGTCATTGCCGCCACCTATCAACCGAAAAAAGGCAGCTGGGTGGCGCAAGGCGACGCGACCATCAGCGATTGGCAAACGCTGCTGGCTGGCATCAGCGCGCCAACGGTCATCACCGGCGACATTGACGCGGAAGGGCGCGCCGCTGTCGCCGCCGCCGCGAACGCGCATGTCACGCTGGCGAACGCTTCGGTGCGCGCGCGCCGCGCCGGCATCTTGGCGGAAGAAGCGTGGCGCAGGCTGCAAGCCGGTAGCCCCGCCGACTTTGACCCCACTAAGCTGCTGCCCATTTACGTGCAGTCAACCGCCCTATGATACAGCTACGTTACATGACCGCCGCCGACGTGCCGCAGGTCGTGGCGATTGACCGCGCTTCCTTCAGCGATGCCTGGTCGGCACACGCTTACTTGTACGAGGTCAACGAGTCGCGCGTGAGCTACATGCTGGTGGTGACGATGCCCGTTGAACCTGACGTGCCGCCGACACTGCTCGACCGCTTGCTGGGGCGCGCGCCTGCCGCTGCGCCGCCGCAAGTGGTGGCCTACGGCGGGCTATGGCACATCGCCGAAGAGGCACACATCAGCACCATCGCCACCCATCCGCAGTGGCGCGGGCGCAAGCTGGGCGAGCTGGCGTTGGTGGCGATGCTGCAAAAGTCGTGGCTGCGCGGCGCGGATTACGTCGTGCTAGAAGTGCGCGTGTCCAATCACGTGGCGCAAGCTCTCTACACCAAGCACGGCTTTGAGGTTTTTGACCGCCGCAAGGGCTATTACCGCGACGGCGAAGACGCTTTTGACATGCGTTTGCTGCGCACTGAGGACAGCCTGCGCGCCACTCAAGCCGCCTACGATGCCCTGTGCGCCCAGCTTGTCTTTGAGGACGCTTACACGCTCGCGCCGCACCCACGTTTAGGCTAGCGCATTGCGCCGTTTGTCGCTACACTGATAGGCGGTTTAACCCACGTATCAAGCGAGAGAGACGCATGAGTACCAGTTCACGCACTTGGTTTTACTCGAAACCCGAGCCCCGCCCGTATTACATCGAAGAGCGCGTCAATCACACGCTCTGGAAACATCGCGTGCAAGGCTTGTTCATGAGCTGCACCCAAGCAGAGAACCCCATCCGCATGGAAGGCACGTGGAAAGGCATGCCGGTGCTGTTTGAGTGGGAGCCGGGCAGCTACTTCATTTTGCGCATGGGCGAAGAGAACAAGCAGTTCATCGGGGTCATTCGCCAGATATTGTTAGGCTTAAAGCCCGCCTTCGCCTATCAGGACGTGGATGGGCTGTACGTGGTGGAATGGCACACCGACCAAAGCGAAAAGCGTTGGAAGGACATTCAAGGCAACCCGCAGTATCAAGGACTGCGCCGCCTGAGCAAGCCGCAAACCGCCTAAGCCTTGCCGCCATGCGACAGGCAAACAGCGCGAGCCGCCGCGTGCGTTCGCGCCGTTGCCCCTTAGTGCGACGGCGCGGGCAGCTCCCGCGAGCGAATAAACGCCTCGATAACGACAAACAGCAGCAGCAAAAAGCCCGCCAGCGGCGCGCTGAGCAGGCGCGGAATTTGCAACCACGCTAGCAGCACGACGTACAGCCCCACCCATACGCTTTGCCGCACAATCACGCCCACCGGCGGCACCTCGCGCTCAAGCGGCGTAAAGCGCACGTTGATAAAGCGCACAATCGGCAGGGCGGTGCCGCTGACCGCCACCTGCAGCAGCAAGAAAAACAGCCACAGCTCACCGCCGATGCGCGGCAAGCTCGTCGTCACCAGTGCGTATAAGCCGCCCCAGCCTAACGCCATCAAGAGCAAGCTGCCAACCAACAGCCCCGCGTGGTCGGGCGGCGTGTCGGAAGTGGCATGCGAGGGCGGCGGGGTCATGGCTTACCGCTCACGAGGGACCGCCGCTGGCAAGCATGCGGTGGTTGACGCTGCGCATGACTAAGAAGGACTAGAAGGAGACTTCTCATCAAGTTAGCCTTTCACGTCGTTGCCATGCCTTACTTTGACGAGGCCGGCTTGTGTTGCATCTCGGCGTTGCGATAGGGCAAAAAGGCTTGCACCCAGTCCTTATCGTACTCGCGGATGTATTTTTCCGCGCGCTCGACAAGGTCGCGGTTGCCGACAAAGATGGGCGTGCGCTGGTGCAGGCTGTGCGGGCGCACGTTGAGAATGTCGCCGATGCCGTCACTGGCATAGCCGCCGGCTTGCTCGGCAATGAACGCCAACGCTTGCGCTTCATAGAGCAGACGAATCTTGCCGTAGGGCTTTTTGGGGTCTTGCATCGTGCCGGGGTAAAGGAACACGCCGCCCTTGAGCAAGTTGCGGTGGAAGTCACTCACCATCGAGCCGATGTAACGATGCCCCAGCGGCTCATGCCCTTCGCCCTCAATGCCTTGCAGCCACTTCACGTAGCGGCGCACGCCTGCCGTCCAAAACTTCTCGTTGCCCTGATTGACGCTGTAGTATTTGGGTGTGTCGGGAATGCGAATGTTGGGGTGGCTGAGGATGAACTCACCGATGGCGGGGTCTAACGTAAAGCCAAACACGCCGCGCCCGGTGGTGTAGACCATCATCGTGCTGCTGCCGTAAATGACGTAGCCTGCCGCCAGCAGCCGCCGCCCCTCTTGCAGCACGTCCTCAAGCGTGCCGCGTTCGCCGCGCGTGAACTTGCGGTGAATCGAGAAAATCGTGCCAATCGAGACGTTGACATCGATGTTCGATGAACCGTCAAGCGGGTCGTAAATCAGCACGTAGTTGCCGGTGTCGTAGTGCGGCGGAATGTCGATAAGCTCTTCGTGTTCCTCGCTGACCATCGCACAAACCCGCCCGGTGTGGTCGTTCATGCGGAAGATAACTTCGTCTGCGAACACGTCGAGCTTTTGCTGGCGGTCACCTGTAGGGTTGCTTGCGTCGACCGCGCCTAAGATGTTCGCCAGCCCAGCACGGGTGGTCTCGCGGGCAATCAGCTTGGCGGATAGTGCCATATCCTGCAGCATTTCAGTAAATTTGCCGGTGGCACTTGGGTATAATTTTTGCTGTTCTTGAATATGACGTTCTATTGTGATGAGTTTTTTATCAAATTTTTTTTCGGTTAGTGGGTCAGTCATAGCAGTTTACCTTGTGTGTGATTGGTTGTGTTCATGCCTGTGCGAAGAGGGTACGGACAGCCAGCTCAAAGTTGGGCAGCAGGTCACCGCCACGCAAGATGCCCGTTTCGTCGAGTTCAGTCACGTCGCTATGAGGCGTGTAGACCTCGACTTGGCGGGTTTGCGGGAAGACAAGCCAGACAAGTGCCACGCCGGCGGCAAGGTAGCGTTCTGCCTTTTGGCGCAAGGCGCGCTTGCTGTCGCTAGGAGAGAGGATTTCGACTGCCAAGTCGGGCGGGACGGGGGCTTCGCGCTCGGGCGGGGTGGGCAGGCGTTCCTTGCAGATGTAGGCGACATCGGGAATGAGAACGGTGTGGTCATCAAGCCGATAGCCACCTTGCTCACCCGTAACATAGCCCAGCGGATGCTGCATCAAATAGGTGTTCAGGTAGGTGATGAGCCATGAAGCAATCAGCGAAGGGACAAAGCTGGGCATGCGTTTCTCCACAAGCTCCCCGTCGACTAGCTCAAGGCGGCGGTCGGCGTTTTCGGGCAGCGCGCAAAGAGCGGCATAGTCGGCGAGGCTGAGGCGGGTCTGGTCGGGGCTGGACATGGCGGCTTGCTCCTCACAACGTGCTTGCCCTAAGTATACCGTAACTTCAAGCAAAACGAGCGAAAACTTTGCGCGTGCCCGTTGCGCGTCGTGATTAGAGGGAATGCGCGCGCCTTGCCACATCCGCAATCGCGTTGAGTTTGGCGTGAACTTCGGGCGCGATTTGGTTCGGCGGCACAAACTCCACTAGCGTGTGGTAGCTGCCTTTGTGCAGTAGAAGCGGCGTGCCTAGCTTCTTGTGATACAATTTGAGCAGCGGCTCAATGAACTCGTTGCTGGCTTTGAGTTGAGAAGACCCTAGCGCAGGCTTGCCTAAGGTCTCTAAAGACTGTACGACTTCTTCAATGCACGCGCGCATCAGCTCGGCGCGTTGGACATAGGCTTGCTCGCCAAACATGTCGCGTGTGCCGTCTGCACCAATCGTTTGAATATCTTGTGTGGCGTAGGCAATAAAGACATCCTCAAAACAGAAGTAATTCTCAATTTCGCGCTGTTCCCACATCATTTCGACAAGCTCGCCCTCTGTGTGAAGGTGTTGGTCTAAGCGGTCGAAAAGGGCAATACCAATCAAGCGTGGGGTAGCTTCTTTGAGCGCGTGAAAGTGGCTGCGCGCGTCACTAGGGCGGTTGTTGCCGAGATATTTGACAAAAGGGCGCGCTAGTGCTGCTTGCGCAGCTTGGTTGTTGCTTATGCGCGCAAACGCCTGAAGGATGGCTAGATCGGTCGCGCCCTCCAAATACAGCACCCAGCCCGTTTGTTCAGCTTGGTAGTACTGGTCGAAACCTATTGAGGTGAGAGCTTTTTTTACAGGGTCAGCCTTCATTAGCACATGTGGCTTGCCGACAAAGGCAATGACGCTGTCTCTTTGCGCGGCTTCGTCAAGCACAATCTCCGAATGACTGGCTAGAATAAGCTGCGAGTTTTGTTTTTTGGTCAACTCTGACAAAAGCTGATACGTTTGCCTTTGTCGCAGGATTTCGAGATGCGTATCGGGTTCGTCTAAAAGCAGCGTGGTGTGAGGATTCGTGCGCAAATACGCCAGCAGCAGCAGCGTTTGCTGCATGCCGCTGCCGGCTGAGGCGATGTTGAGTTCAATGTTGTCTTGGGTGACGTAAGACATGGTGATTTCGCCGCGCTCGCTCACGTAATTGGGCGGCTTTAGCCGTATGCCGAACAGCACGCGTAGCTCTTGCACCAGCGCATCCCAGCTTGCCTTGTCGCTATCGTAAAGGTGATAGCAAAGGTTGCGCAGCACTTCGGCGGTTCTACCCTCGCCAATCAGCACGTGAATGCGCCCCAAGTCAATGCGCGGCTCGACAGCGGCTAAGCCCGACATAGGCGGCAAGAAGGCAACGCGCGTGTCGATTGCTTCCGGCGGGATGCTTGGTAAGCTATCGCTGCCTAGCTTAAGGGGTCGGCAGTAAAGCGATTCGGTGTTGGCGTAGTCGAACTCCATGCCTGCTTGCCACAGCTTATCGTGCTGAACACCCTCGACGATGATTTTAATGCGGATATTTTGCGTTTTGGGCTTGTTTCCAGCGCGCTGAACGTCGCGCGTGCGCAAGTTACGCCACAAAAGATTAGCGTTCGGCACGGGCATAGCGATGAGATCCTTGCGGTTAATTGTCACGCCGATGCGCTCTTTCGCTTTGGAAGCACTGCGCCGCTTTTGCGCCCACGTCTGAACGCCAATATGCCACAGCGCGAGAGCTTGCAAAGCGGTCGTTTTGCCCGAGTTGTTCGCCCCAACAAATGCCACAGTTTGCCCGAGCGGGATGTCTATCTCGTCAAACTGTTTCAGCTGCTGAATGATAAGCCTTGTCAGCATGGCTTAGGCTCTCTTTCGCGAGATTGTGGGCATGCCCACCAATAGGTTCGTTGGTCATGCCCCTATCGTCTTACCCTAAAATCTGGGCGGTGCGGTCAATTGCGCCCACGCTGTAGTACTTCGCGTCCTCGTGGTGGGCGAAGATAGCGGCGGTGCTTTGCTCTGGCACGAGCTGGTAGGAATCGGTCAGCGTGATGCCGATTTGCTCGGCGATTTGCGGCATTAAGCTCCAAACAATCGCGTGGTCGCTTAGCTCGGGACAGGCGGGATAGCCCCAGCTGTAGCGTTTGCCCTGCTGCGCGCCCAAACCCAGCTTTTGGCGCACAAGATAGGTCATGTAGTTGGCGGTGGCTTCCGCCGCTTGTACCGCTAGCCCGTGAAAGAAATACGCCTCGCTGTAGTTGTCGGCGGACTGTAGCTTCTCGAACGTTTCCGTCGCCACCTCGCCGACGGTGACAGCCTGCAGCACGCACACGTCCACGCCGCGTCCACCCAGCGGCTCGTAGTAATCGCTGATGCACAGGAACTCACCTTCGGGCTGGCGTGGGAAGGTGAAGCGCGCCGCCTCGACGGTTTCGCCCGTCTTGGCGTAGCGTTCCGCGTCCCAGATAATCAGGTCATCGCCGTCGCTGTTGGCGGGGAAGTAGCCGTAGACTGCCTGCGGCTTGAGCGTGCCATCGCGCAGAGCTTCGCGGGTCATGCGCGCGAGGCGTGCCTCAAACTCGGCTTCGAGCTGCTCCCACTCCGCGCCCTGCTTGTTCTTCGCGCCCCAAGACAAGCGGAACAGCTCGGGCTTGTGCAAGTGCTGCAGCACGACTTGTAAGGGCATCTCGCGCACGACTTGCACGCCCCAAAACGGCGGCGTGGGCAGCTTGGCAGCGGGCTTAACGGTCTTTTGCGCGAGCAACGCCCGCGAGACGCGGCTCTTGCGCGGGGTCTTGCCCATCTCGGCGTAGCCCTCTTCTTTAATCTGCTGCAAGAAAGCGTCGCGCTGGTTGCTCATCAGCTTGTCCATAACTTCCAAGCCTTCAAAGGCATCTTGACAATAGAACACGCCCGCTTCATAAGGCTCGCCGTTGTCCTCCAAAAAGAGAATGCGCCGCCCGAACTTGCGGTTAATCGCCGCGCCGCCCACCAACACCGGAAAATTGAGGTTGCGTCGCGCCAGCTCGTTGACCACCAGCGGCATTTGCTTGGACGTGCTGACCAGTAGCGCGGAAAGCCCAATCGCGTCAGCGTTTAGCTCCACCGCCTTCTCGATGATGGTGTTGGCTGGCACTTGCTTGCCTAAGTCGTGGACGGTGTAGCCGTTGTTGCTGAGGATGGTCTTGACGAGGTTCTTGCCGATGTCGTGAACGTCGCCGTAGACCGTCGCTAGCACCACCGTGCCTTTGGTCGCGCCCTCCACTTTGTCCATGTACTTTTCCACGTGCGCTACGCTGCGCTTCATCACTTCGGCGGACTGTAGCACGAACGGCAAAATCAGCTCGCCCGCGCCGAACTTGTCGCCGACTTCTTTCATAGCAGGCAGCAGCACGTTGTTCAGCACACTGACCGCGTCCTGCCGCGTTAGGCAGTCGTCAATCAGGGCTTCAACCCCTTCTTTCTTGCGGTGGACAATCTGCCAGTGCAGCGCGGCTTCGGCGGTCATGTCGGCGGTCGGGTCTTCTTCCTGCTTGCCGACGCTGACCGCGTTTTGTTCGAAGTATTGGATGAAGCGTGGCAGCGCGTCCTCGTCGCTGTTGAAGATGAGGTCGTTGGCGAGCTTGCGCTGCTCTTCAGGAATTTCAGCGTAGGGCGTGATGTGCGCGGGGTTGACAATCGCCATATCTAACCCCGCTTGCACGCAGTGGTAGAGAAACACGCTGTTCAACACGCCGCGCGCGCCTTCGCCCACACCAAATGACACGTTGCTGATGCCCAACGCCGTCAGCACGCCGGGGATGTTCTGCTTAATCAGACGAATGCCCTCAATCGTCTCGATGGCATCCTCACGCAGCTCGGCTTGCCCGGTCGTCAGCGGGAACGTCAGCGCGTCGAAAATCAAGTCTTGCGGGTTCATGCCGTACTCGTTGACGGCAATGTCAGTGATGCGCTTGGCGATGGCGAACTTCTTCTCGCGGGTGTGTGCCATGCCCTCTTCGTCGATCGTCATGCTCAAGACTGCCGCGCCGTGCTTCTTGGCGATGGGCAAGATGCGGTCGATGCGCTCGCGTCCGTTCTCAAGGTTGTTGCCGTTGACGATTGCCTTGCCCGGGTAGATGGCAAGCGCGGCTTCGGCAACTTCCGGCTCGGTCGTGTCAATCACCAGCGGAATTTCAATCGCCATGCTCAAGCGTTTGACCAGCTCTTGCATCTGTTGCTTTTCGTCAGTGCGCTCGGTCAACGCCACGCACACGTCCAGCAGGTGTGCGCCGCTGTTGACCTGCTCAACAGCGATTTGCACGATGCTGTCGTAATCTTCCGCCAGCAGCAGGCGTTTGACCTTGCGGCTGCCCTGCGAGTTGACGCGCTCGCCAATCAGCGTAGGACCGGGGTTTTGCACCAGCGGCATGGCTTTCATGCCGCTAGAGGCGATAGGCTCGCGCGTAACCGCGCGCGGCTTGCTGGGTTGGCGTGTCGCCTTGCCGCTCAGCAGGTCGGCGTGCGGGTGACCATGCACCTTCTCGTAGAGCTTGGCGAGGTGTTCGGGGCGCGTGCCGCAGCAGCCGCCGACCACGCTCACGCCCCAGCGCGTGAACTCCGCCACCATCTCGCTGAAGGGGTCGGGCTCCATCGGGTAGACCGCCTCGCCGTCCACGTTAATCGGCAAGCCGGCGTTGGGCAGCACGCTAATCGGGAAAGGACAGTTCTCCACCAAGTATTGGATGGGCGCGCGCATGTATTCCGGTCCCGTCGAGCAGTTCATGCCAAACACATCGATGCCGAGCGGCTCGAGCGTCGCCAGCGCGCTGGCAATGTCCGTGCCGAAGAGCATGCGACCCGTCACGTCGAGCGTGATTTGTGCTTGAATTGGCACGCGCACGTTGGCATCGGCGAAGTAGCGGTGGATGCCGCGAATGGCTGCCTTGACCTCTAAGATGTCTTGGCTGGTCTCAATCAGCAGCACGTCTACGCCGCCCTCGACCAAGCCCTGCGCTTGTTCATAGAACACGTCGGCAAGTTCATCAAACGTGATGTTGCTCAAGTCGGGGTCGTTGCCGCTGGGCAGCTTGCCGCTGGGTCCAATGCTGCCCGCTACCATGCGCGGAATGCCCGTCATCTGTTCGTATTTGTCGCACGCGGCACGCGCCACCCGTGCCGCCGCGCGGTTAATCTCTAGCACGCGGTCTTGCAAGCCGTACTCCGCCAGCGTCAAGCGATTGGAGCGAAAAGTATTTGTCTCAACAACCTCGCTGCCGACGGCAAGAAACGACTCGTGAATGGCTTGAATGACATCGGGTCGGGTGATGACCAAATAGTCATTGCAGCCGTCGAGATGCTCGCCGCCGAAATCTTGCGCGCTGAGGCGATAGCGTTGGATGCTCGTTCCCATCGCGCCGTCGAACAGCACGATATGGTCAGCAATTGCGTCGAGATAGCGGCGATTGGTATAGGGGCGTTGCCGTGCGTCTTGAATCCCATCCATGAGGGTATCCGTTACTCCGTTCCATCGTCTGACAGTAAAGCATTAAAAATGATTATACTTACAAAAAATGGCGCACTGTTAGGGCGTTTTTGCGCGCTTGCCTCAAGACGCAGCCAAATAGACCATGCTCTCCACGTATCCTAGTATAATGCGTTATCATACGAGTAGCACATTAGTCGCAATATTTAAGAAAGGCAGGCGTATGGAGACGGTGGCGATTACGCCCATCGGCACGGTGCATAACGACGTGCAAGATGCCACAGAGCAAGCGTGGCACAAGATTACGTCGGAAATTCACGTCAAGCCAGAGCTGGCGGCGGGGTTGCGTGGGTTGGAAGATTGGTCGCACGTGGTGATTTTGTATGTCATGCACCAGCAAGCTCCGTTTGACGCGGCGCAGCACTTGGTTTGTCGCCCACGCGAGCGCGACGACCTGCCCGAAGTGGGCATCTTTGCCCAGCGAGCGCGCCATCGTCCTAACCAAATCGGTCTTACGGCAGTGAAGCTGCTGAGTGTTGCGGGCAACGTGGTCACGGTGCGCGGGCTGGACGCGCTGAACGGCACGCCTGTGTTGGACATCAAGCCCTACGCGCCTATTTACGACGGCGTAAGCGACCCGCGCGTGCCAAGCTGGTTTATCGCGTCCAATTTTTAAGCGGGGGACTATGACAACGCGCAGCGTGGCGGTGCTGATTTTCGACGAGGTTGAAGTGCTGGACTTTGCCGGACCTTTTGAAGTGTTCGGTGTGTGTGGGCGTTGGGACAACACGCCCTACTTTCACGTTTACACAGTGTCGTTAGACGGCGGGATAGTGGCAGCGCGCAACGGGCTGCGCGTGGCGGCGGCTTACAGCGTGGCGACCATGCCCAAGCCCGACATCTTCGTAGTACCAGGCGGTTACGGCGTGCGCGCGCTGCTGGGCAATCCCCAGCTGCAAGCGGTCATTCGCCAACAGCACGCTGCCGCCGAGCAGCTGCTCTCGGTCTGTACTGGCGCGTGGTTGCTGGCGGACGCAGGCGTACTGGCGGGGCTGCGCGCCACCACGTATCACACTGGCTTTGACCGCCTGCAAGAGCTAGAGCCGACGCTAACGCTCGTCAAGGGCGAGCGGTGGGTGGACAACGGCAAGGTCGTCACGTCGGCAGGTGTGTCGGCGGGCATTGACATGGCACTCCACGTCGTCGCCAAGCTCTTGGGTAAGCAGATTGCCGACAAAACCGCGCGCTACATGGAATATGCGTATTGGCAGTAGTTGACAACGAGGAGAAACACGACAATGCACACCAAATGGGACTATCTTGTGATTAGCTTAGTGCGTTCGTATGGCATGAACTACCGTGCTAATGGCGATAAGGTGGCGGATTGGAAGGATTTGCCCATTCATGAAGTGTTCAACCGCGTGGGCAAACAGGGCTTTGAGTATGTGGGCTACGACGGCGAGAATTACATTTTCAAGCGTCCTGCATTGGGGCTGCCCAAGCCTTCGCAGGTGGCGAACAAGCCTGAAGGCGGCGAAGCGTGAAGCCAATGCGGCTCGATTTTGTCAGCCGTCGCAGTGCGGTGCTGGCGCGGCGCGGCATGGTGGCGACCAGCCACCCGCTGGCGGCGCAAGCGGGCTTGCACATACTGCGCGCGGGCGGCAACGCGGCGGATGCTGCGGTGGCGACGGCTGCCATGCTCAACGTGGTCGAAGCCGCCAGCACGGGCATCGGCGGCGACTGCTTCGCGCTCTATTACGACGCAAAGACGCGCCAAGTGAGCGCGCTGAACGGCAGCGGGCGCGCGCCACAAGCGTTGAGCATTGCGCTGCTGGCGCGTGAGGGCATCACAAACGAGATACCGCTGCGCAGCCCACACGCGGTGACGGTGCCCGGCGCGGCGGCGGGTTGGCAGGACTTGCTGGCGCGGCACGGGCGCATGACACTGGCGGACGTGCTGCAAGAGGCAATCTACACCGCTGAGAACGGCTTTCCTGTGTCGCCGGTGTACGCGCGCTTTCTCGCCAAAGCGACGACGCAAACCCTGCTAGCCAGCAGTCCACACGCAGGCGACTATCGCGGCATCACGCAGGTGGGGCAGCTCTTGCGCTTGCCCGACCTTGCGCGCACGCTGCGGGCGGTGGCGGAAGGCGGCGCGGCGGCATTTTACGAGGGCGCGATGGCCGACGCGATAGTGCGTACCGTGCAAGAGGCGGGCGGCGTGCTGACGCACGATGACCTCAAGGCGCACACGTCGACATGGGGCGAGCCGATAACGCTGGACTATCGCGGCGTGACAATTGTCGAGCATCCGCCCAACGGACAAGGGCTGGCGGCGTTGATTGCGCTCAACATCGCGCAAGGCTGGGACCTGGCGGCGTATGCGTGGGACGACCCGCGCAAGCTGCATCTGATGGTCGAAGCGATGCGCTGTGCCTTCGCTGACGCGCGCCAGCACGTCGCCGACCCCGAGCATTACGCCGCGCCTGTCGCGGGCTTGCTCGCGGCGGACTACGGCGCACAGCGGCGCGCCCAAATCAGCACAGCCCACGCTATGCAACCGCCCACCTATGGACAGCCGTTGCAAACCTCCGACACGGTGTACTTGTGCGTGGTGGACGGCGAGGGCAATGCCTGCTCGTTTATCAACAGCTTGTACTATGGCTTTGGCAGCGGTATTGTGGCGCGTGGCACGGGCGTTTTCTTGCAAAATCGCGGCGCAAACTTCAGCCTTGACCCTGCCCACCCCAATGCACTAGCAGGCGGCAAACGCCCCTATCACACGATTATCCCCGCGTTGGCGTTACGCGACGGGCGGCTTTGGGCGGTCTTCGGTGTGATGGGCGGCTTTATGCAGCCGCAAGGGCATGTGCAGGTGGTGAACGCGCTGGTCGATGACGCGCTTAACCCGCAAGACGCGCTCGACCGCCCGCGCTGGTGCCTGAGCAGCGGCGCAGGCGACAGCGTGTTGGCGTTGGAGGAAGGCTTGCCTGTCAGTACGATGGCGGAGCTGGCGCGGCTGGGGCATCGCGTGCAGCCCGTTAGCGGCGAGGAGCGCGCGCTTTTCGGCAGCGGGCAAATCATCCGCGTGTTAGAGGACGGCGTGCTGATAGGCGGCAGTGACCCGCGCAAAGATGGTTTGGTGGCGGCATTCTAACGCAATAAGAAAGACAAAGATGAGCGACAATTCCCCTTTGAATGAAAACCTTTATCAAACCACGCGCCAAGCGTGGGAGGCGATTTGGGACAACGCCGATGTCGCGCAGGAAGTGGCGACAATGTCCTACGCGCGCTCGCAGCGCACGCTGCGTCAGTACACCGCCTTTCTGAACAAAGACGACCTGATTTTAGAGGCAGGCAGTGGCTTGAGCGCGGCATTGGTCGCGTTGCGGGCGCAGGGCTACCGCGTCATCGGCGTGGACTACGCGCTGAACGCGCTGCGTGCCTCGCGTCGCTATGACCCCACGCTGTTGCTAGGTGCGGCGGACGTTCACGCGCTGCCCTTTGCGGAAGGTACGTTCGGCGCGTATTTGTCGTTTGGTGTGCTGGAACACTTTCCGCACGGCATGCAGCCCGCGCTGCAAGAGGCGTGGCGCGTGTTGAAACGCGGCGGCGTGCTGGTGCTGACCATTCCCTACCCCAACTGGATTTGGCAGCTAGCGCAGTGGCGGCGGCGGCGTGCGGGCAAAGAGCGCATTGACGAGGACTTTTACGAAAGCACCTACACGCGCGAACAGCTGGTTACGGCATGCCAATCGGCGGGCTTTGAGGTGCTGAAAACCTACACAACTAGCCACGAGTTTACGTTCTGGGGTGTGCATCGTGTCTTTCAGGCGCAAGGCTACTATCGCACGAGCTGGCTGGCGAACGTGCTGGGGGCAATCACACGTGTGATTGCCCCTTGGCAGTTTAACTTTATGACGCTGGTGATTGCGCGCAAGCCCTAGCAGGTGAAGCGGAAGGGCGAGCGTGCAATGCTCTTGACGCGCTCAAACTCTTGTAAGTAGAGCGCGGCGATGTCACGGTCACGAACAATCACGAGGTTTTCGTCGTTGCTGCGCACGGCGTTCGCGCTGAAGTTAAACGAGCCGGTGATGACGGTCTCGCTGTCGATGATGAACACCTTGTGATGCAGCACGCCGGGGTTGCCGTCCTGATAGACGCTCAAGCCGGCGCAAAATAGCGTCTGCAGGCGGCTGGCGGTGGTCTCGCTGCCGGTGTTCTCGAACACGCCCTCCACGCTCACGCCCGCGCGCGCGCGTTCAAGCAATGCCTGTGCGAACTCGTCAACGGTGAAAGAGAACGCCATGAAGCGCACGTTGTTTTTGGCTTGGTTGATTTCGTTGACAATCGCGTTCAGCACGTCGTTTTCGGGCGCGAAGAAGACGTTGATGTTCACGCCGTTTTGTGTCGTGCTGAGCGTGTTCGTGTTGGGCGAGCGGCTGCCAAACTGCTTGTCGACGAACATCTCTTCAAACTCTTTAGTGTAAACGTCGGCGACCGCTTTGGAACGCATCATCAGCACGTTGTTGTTGTTGCGGTACATGTCGTTGTATTGGTAGTTCATCGACCCCATCCACACCGTCAAGCCGTCCATAACCATGAACTTGTTGTGCATGAACGCGCTGCGGTTGTCATCGACGATGGGGATGCCCGCCAGCTCCAGCTCGGCAATCGTGCTGGCGGGGTCGTTGCGTGCGTGGTCGTTGTCGACCACCATGCGCACGCGCACGCCGCGCTTGTGCGCCGCAAGCACCGCGTCGGTGATGGCGCGGCTTTCAAATTCGAACGCGGCGATGTCCAGCGAAGTCGTCAGCGTGTTAATCATTGCGGCGATGTCATCCTCAATGCCGCCCATCCACTGCGAACGGTCGCGACCGTTTTGCGCAGGATTGGTAAAGTAAACGCGCCAGAAGCTCTTGCTCCAGCCCACGCCATTGCTGATGCTGGTGATAGGGCGTACGCTGCTGCTCAGCGCGGGGATTTGCAGCACAGCGGTTGGCGCGCCGCTGATAGGAGCGGGCGTGACGGCGGCACTGGCGGCGGTCGGGCGCGGCGTGTTGGTCGGGCGCGGCGTGTTCGTGGCGCGTACCTCTGCTGTGGCGGTGGGTTGGCTGATGATGTTGCTCAGCTGCCCACCGGTGGGGTCAATGCCCGTGAGGGCAAACACAATCACCGCAATAATCAGGGCGATTGCCCCTAAAATGACCTGCAGCGGCGATTGCGGCTTGGTCTGGGGAGTTTTCTTGTTGCTGCGCTTGTTGCTCATGAGCTGCTCCTCTTGATGTCGTTAACTCTTATCGCCAGCGTCGTCGCTGTCGTCGTCCTCTTCCTTGTCGCCCCTGCCCGTTAGCAGATGCCACAGGTTGCTGAGGTGATCGCGCATGTCTAGTTGCGTCTCCGAAGCCTCTTCAGTGGGCGCGTCGGGGATTGGCTCATTGGGCGTGAGGGCATCGAGAATGGCGTGTAACGTGGCGAGGCGGTCTTCTTTGTCGGCGGGCAAAACCGCGGTGAGCTGCATCTCGCTGACGTGGTCAAAGCCCGTCGGCGCAAGCCATTTCACCACTTCACCAAAGTGTTGGGCATAGCCTTTCTCGTCTAGGTAGGGACGTTGCCCCACAAAACGGTTGATGCGCTGCATCAGGGTGCGCAAGAAGCGCACGCGCTGGGCAAAGTTTTCCGGCGTTTCTTGCGCAATGCGCGCAATTTGCCCCTCGCCCCACTTGAGCAAGACGGCGGCTTCGTCGTCGTCAAGGTCATCACGAATGGACGCGACCTCATAAAGCTCCTGTTGGGCGTTTTGTATGTCTTCCTCTGTTGGCATGGCGTTTGGTTCTGCTCCTGTTTATCTGCTGAACTTTGGATACTTGGAAGCATCCCACGTTTCGGGGCTAGGGGACGTAAAGGGCGTGCCGCTGCCGTTTTGCGTCGTCAGCGTCCAATCGCTAAACACGCAATCGTTGGTGCTGCGGTGGCGCGCGGTGTTGACCACGATGAGATAGCTTTCGTCGTAAAGGCGCGTGTCGACCGTACCGCGCCGCCCCAGCTCATAGACGGTAGCGTGCGGGTTGTTAATGCCCACGAACAGCAGCTCAAGGTGAAAGTCACCGTTGATGGTGAAGGTTTGCACGCCCTTGCTCAGCACGCGCACGTAGCTCACGCCAAGCTGCTGCACGCCCGCGTAGAGCGGGCGCGTTTGCCCGTGCTGCGAGACGGTCGCTTCCACGCTGACGGGCGGCAGCAAATCCCCCAGCGCATAGTCGCGCAGCAGGTTGCGCACTGCCATGCGCTTCAGCACTGTCTCAACGTTCGTGCCGAGTGCCTCTAGACCGTTGTAAAACCCGCCTAAGCCGTCCTCGACCGCCAAATGCTCCCAAAGCCTCTGGTAAGATTTGCGCCCTAAGTCGCGCGTGAGAGAATCTAGCATCAGCCACTCGCCGTAGATGCGCAACGGCAGCTCTTTGTCGCGGCTGCCGATGCAGCGATTGGGATACGCCAACACGTCCTTATAGTCGATAGCATCGGTCTGGTCAGGATAGAGCAGGGTTTCTAGCCAGACCGCCCCCGCCTCGTAGAAGCCGTAGTAGGACTCATTGACATCGTAGCCAAATTGCACGTTGTGATGGACTTCGTGCGCGACGGTGGACTGCATGAGCGCGATGGTCTCATCTTTTATCACGTAGTGCTGCATGTCATTGTCGATGATGAGATGGCTGTAGGCGGCGTAGAGCTCGCGCACAGCGGTGTTGGGGTTGTCGCCTACCATGTTGTCGTTGACAGCATAGCCTAAAACGCCCTCATCCAAGTCCATAACGTAGACATCAAGGCGCGTGTCGCCGCCCTCAGCGCAGTCGGAAGGGGGCAACGCCCAGCCTAGCTCTTCGGTGTGGACGCGCAGCGAGTAGACCAACGCCTCGTACATCGCGTCAACGTACGCTTTGGTGGTGGCATCTTGCCCTTCGAGCGTGTAATGGATAATGAAGGTGGGATGCTCGCGGGTTTGCACTGCGCCGCTCAAGCTCGGGCGTTCAGCAAGCGTGACGGTGGCACAGTCAAAGCGCGCGATAGGGCTGCTGGCTAGGTCTTCTACGTCGACAATCGGCGCAAGCACTTCGGGTTTGTTCACGCCGACCGCCAAGCGAAAGCCGCCCGTGCCGCCGATGGATTGCAAGATGACGGCATAGGTGCCGCCGCGTGGCACGGTGAACATGAGCGCAGCATCTAGCCCGCCGCCGCTGTCGTCGTCGGAAGTTAGCATGCGCTCAAACGCGCTGTCTGTCACCATCAAATAAGCGTCAACGTTGCCTGTGCCGCGCCCGTAGGCATAGATGGTGTCGCCCTCGCGCAGGCTCTCCATGATGACCATAACGTAGCTTTCTGGCGTGGGCAGCAAGCCGCCGAACTCACGCATGTCGTCACGGTTGAGGTAGTAGGTTTGGTCAGCAGCAGCACTGCTGTAAAAGTCGCCTAAGCCTGCGTCGGTTAGCACGTTGGGCGTGTTGATGCCGACGTGCGCGGTGTAGTCGCCGCCAACGATGGCGTAGATGTAGAGGATATAATCGCCGCTGCTTTCGGCGACGTAGGCAAGAGCCGCCGCTAACCCGCCGCCGCTGTCGTCGTCTTCAGCTAAGAGGTCGTCGCTGGTCGCGCGCGTAATAGCCACGTAGGGGTCAAGCGTGCCGTCAACGTAGACGTAAATGGTGTCGCCTATCTGCACGTTGATGAGGCGGATGTCGACGATGCCCTCATCTGCCAGCCTGCCGCGAAAGGTTTGCGCGCTTGTCCCCCGCGAGACCGTGCGCGTGTTGAGCGTGACCGGCGTGCTAGTGGGCGCAAGCGCGCCAAGCTCGGCTAGCAGCGCGGGGTCGTTCACGTTGACTTGCAGCACATAACTGCCGCCGCCGTAAATGCTGAAGAAGCTGAGCAAATAGTCGCCGTCGGTCTCTACGGTGAAGACGAGCCCCGCGTCGCGCCCACCTGCGCTGTCGTCATCCTGCGCGAAGACGCGGCTCAGCGTGCTGTCGTAGAGGATGATATAGGCATCCAGGTCTTGCTGCCCGCGCGCGACCACGCTAACGACATCGCCCGCACGCAGCCCTTGCAGCGGCACACGCACCTCATCGGCGATGGAGTTGATGCGCCCTGTGAACGTTTGCGAGCTAGGGGGCTGTGCTTGTGCGATGAACAGCGCGCCCCAGAACAAGGCAACCAGCCAAAAGCTGCGCACGCGGTTGTCCTTTGCTGCTATGAACGATTTAACCATGATTGTAACACGCTTTTAGTCGCTTAACACGCGCTGAAGTGTCGCAAGGTCAACATTGCCGCCGCTGACGACGATGGCGGTTGGTGCGTCGTCGTGCGGGATAAGCGCGTGCAAGTAAGCCGCTACGCCGACCGCGCCGCCACCTTCCACCACCCACCCCGCGCTCAGCAGCCAGCGCATCGCCACCGCGATTTGCGCCTCACTGACGCAGACCATGTGGTCAATCACGCGCGGCGCGATGCTGCGTGTCAGCGACCCCGACTCAATGTCGCCAGAAAGTGCCTCTGCCAGCGTGTCCCACACTTCGGGCTTGTGGGCGTGGTGGATGAGGTTGTACATGGCGGGCGCGCTTTCGGCGTTCACGCCCCAAACCTCTGCGTTGGGGTTGAGAGCTTTGACAGCTGTGCCAACGCCTGAAATCAACCCGCCACCGCCCACACAGACCACCACGCGCGCGAGGTCGGGCAGCTGGGTGAGCAGCTCCAGCCCGATAGTGCCTGCGCCCGCCATGACAAAGCGGTCGTTGTAGGGCGACACAAACGCGCGCCCTTGCTCGCGTTCGCGGCGGCGCGCCTCTGCCTCCGTCTCGTCGTAGGTGTCGCCGAACAGCACGGCTTGCGCGCCGAAGCGCGTCACCCCGCGCACTTTGGCTTGGGGCGTGTGCTTGGGCATCAGCACTTGTGCCGAAACGCCCAGCAAGTGTGCGGCGTACGCCACGCCTTGCGCGTGGTTGCCCGACGAGGCGGTGACGACACCGCGTGCGCGTGCTGCCTCGTCGAGCGTGAGCAGCGCGTTGAGCGCGCCGCGAATTTTGAACGAGTGCGTTAGGTTGGTGTTTTCCAGCTTGAGCCAGACGTTCTTGCCAAGTTCCCAAGCGCGTTCAAGCGGCGTGGGCGCGAGGTAAGGACGCAGGCGCGCCTGCGCGTGCCAAATGTCCGTCAGCGTCAGCATCAACGTATGTCCTGCACTTGCTTTTGCGCGAAGATGAGGTAGTCGCGCAGCTCGTCAGGGTGTGCGCCGCGCTGGAACGCATCGTCAAGCTGGGCGATGGTCGTCATCAGCAGCTCGCGGGTGCGCCGCAGCTGGGTTGTGCGCTCGTCAATCGTTTTTAGCGACGTGCTGATAGTCTTGTTGGCTTCGTCAATGCGCCTGAGCAGGTCGTTGATGTCGTTCGCCAGCTTGCCCAGCTCATCATTGCCCTCGAGCTTGAGGCGCGCCGCTGTGAAGTTGTGCGCGGTGACCGCGCTCACTTGGTCGCTGAGCTGCCTGATGCGCTGCAGCACGCCGCGCTCTAACATCACCATCAGCAGCGCGCCTGCGATAACAGCACTGACCGTGATGAACAAGAGAAACGCGCCGAGCGTGGCTTGTCCCTGCTGATAAGTAGTGCGCGGTATACTCAAGCGCAGGACGAGGTCGGGGCTGCCGTTCAGGCTGCTAAGGGCAAGGTAGGCGTTGAGCTGCGCGTTGTTGAGCGGCACGATGACGTTGGTTGCGCCCGCACTCAGCCGTTCGTAGGCGGCAGCAACGTCAGCGGGCATGTTCGCGCCCGCCACAAACAGCTCAAATGTTAACTCGAGGGCTTTGTTGAGGCTGGCGATGCGCTCAGCGTTCAGCGCGCGCGCAAACAACAGCGCGCCGCTGGCGGGCGGCTCGGGGCGGCTGGGCAGCAGCGGCTTGGTAGAGATAAGGAAGGGCTGTCCTTCGACGACGATGTAGCCACTGACAATCTCCGTAGGCGGCAGGCTTTCGTCGAGCATCAGCGCGGCAAAGGCTTGGTAGCTAGCGTCATCTAGGGGGACGGTTGTGCCTGCACTGCTGTCATAGCGCACGGCATACAGCGGCTTGCGTGCGCTGTCTATCAACACAACCACGCTCATGCCGATGTTGTTGATAATGTTGGCGTTGAGTTCGCTTTCGATAAATTCAGGGGCTTCGCCGCGCCCGAAGGCATAGGCACTGTCCCAGTTTGACCAATCGTTGGTGAGCGCGTTGATGACACCGATTTCGCTGGCGAAGGCATTGCGCACGCGCTGCATGTCTTGCGTCACGGTGCTGGTTTCTAGGACAACGTAACTGTTGTTAAGTAGGTATTGCGAGAAAGCTAGCAGCAGCGCAATAAAGGCAGCGGTGGCGACACCGATAACGATGAGCGTGCGTTGGCGAATAGACAAGCGAGCCTCCTTCGGCAATAAGCGCGTTAATTCTCTTTATCATAGCACGAAAAAGGGACTTCATCGTTCGCATAGCGTAGCACGCGCAGATATGGCTTGTCGTAGATGAGCTGTGGCGGGTTTTCCAACACCTCTGCAAAGGTGTCGAACTTTTCGAACAGAGGCACGGCGGGGTTGATGAACAGCCAAACGGCGGGCGCATCGCCTGTGACGGCGCGCACGCGCCCCGCGTAGTCCTCGCCGTAGTAAAACCCCATCGCCAGCGCGTTGATGTAGCGCAGGTCGAGCATGGCATCAAGTTGGGCATAGGGGTTAGGCAGCGGGTGCAAGTAGTAGCCTAGCACGACATCATGTGTCCAGCTGGTGTCAGTTGGGGCGGTGTGGAAGATTAGCGCGTCTTCGGGCGCGGTGCAGGCAGCGATAGCCACCACTGCCTCGAAATAGGCAGCTGGCAGCGGCGTGACGTGGCGTGGCAGGCTCGCCATGAACGTATCAGAACGCTGGGCGACTACACCTGCAACGATCCACAGCAGTAGCGGCACGCCGCGCAGCTTTTGTCCGCCTGCCACCAGCCAAAGCGCGAACGGCACGAGCAAGGCGATAATATGGCGCACGTGAAACAAGAAGCTGGTAAGGCTGTTAAACAGCAGGGCGGTCACTAGCATGCACGCCGCCCAAAGCCCCAAGAAGGCGCGGCGCGGCGCGACCAGCGCGCCTAACGTGGCAGCCGCCAAGAACAGCAGCGGTACGCCGTTGCTGAAAGCTTGCGCGATGCCTTGCGCCAGCGTGATTACGTCTAGCCCACGCTGCATGGCGCGCTCGGTGGCAATCGCTTGCAGCGCGTAGATCGCCCAAGGTGAGAAGAGCAGCGTGCCTGCTGCTAGCGCGCCCAGCAGCCACACGCCGCGCCGTGTGCGTGTGGTCAGCAGCAAGTGCGCGCCGATGCCAACAAGGCTCACGCTGGCGATATAATGCGTCAGCAGCACCACGCCCGTGCTAAGGGCAAGCGTAGCCCACGCGGCGAACGTTAAGCGTGGGGCTTGCCGCGCTTGCCAGTAAGCGCAAGCCTGCCACAGCACGACCAGCATGTAGAGCGTGTAGCCGCGCATTTCTGCCAAGTAGTAGGTGTAAAACGCGCTGAACGCCAGCACGCTTACCGCCGCTACGCTGCCCCATTTGCCCATGCCAAGCAAGTGCGCGAGCCGCGCCATCATCGCTAGCGACAGCACGCCCACCAGCAGCGACAAGTAGCGTGCGGCGAAGGTTGACCATCCCGCGAGCTGTCCCCACACCGCTAGCGTCACGTTGTAAAGCGGGGGCCAACCACGGTCATCAGCGACGCGCGCCAGCACCTCGCCGAGCGACGCAGCGGTGAAGTGCGCGCCGCCGCTCATCTGCAGCGACAGCACTTCGTCGTACCAAAGTGCGTGCGTTCCGATGCGACCGATGCTTTGCGCGCTGGCAAGCAGCATCAGCACAACCAGCAGACTAACTCTCAATAACTTTGTCATCAATCAGCTGCTGCTGTACGCGCTGCCCACGCGGGTTAAAGGCGAAGTGCTGCCCGTAAATCTCGAATTCCATGTCCATCATGGCGCGCCCTGCACGGTTTTTCTCCACTGTGAACACGACCCAGTTGCGGTACTGCTTGGCGTTGTAGGGGTTAAATGCCACGTGGTCTTTGGCGAGAATTTGGTACTTGTTGTTCATGATGATGGCGATATCGGACTCATAGTCCAGCGCGCTGCTGCCGCGCAGGTGATAGAGGTGGATGCGCTTGCTTTTCAAGCCTTCGCGGTCTGCCGCGACGATGCTGAAGACCGGCACGTCCAACGACAAGGCAATATCTTTCAAGCCCTCGACGATGATGGTTACCTTGTCATTTTCGTCGCGGGGGCGTTCAGGATGTACCGCAACTTTCTGCAGGTAATCGACGAACACCGTGACGTTGCCGCCCGTGCGGTCAGCGAGGCGCGCCGTCATTTCCTTGATAGCACGCAAATTGGTGACGGCGGGGCTGGCTTTTAGCACGATAAAGCGGTCACTGTAGCTAAGCACGCGCTGCAGCGCGGGGGCGGTCTGCGGGTTGGTGCGCAAAATCGCCTGCAGTGAGCCTGGTCCGCCGCCTGACCCCATGAAGCTCTTGGCGCGCTGTGCCACGATAATTTGGTACAGGTCACGCAGCTTCAGCCCGTTGGTCAAGTCAATCTCAGGCGGGTTAATGCTCTCAAGGCACAGCAGGCGATGGAAAAGGTGTGCCTCTGTGTGTTCATACGACAAGAAGAAGACGAACTGCTTGGGGCGCATGGCAATGTTGCGCGCGATTTGCAGCGTGGCAATGGTCTTGCCTAGCCCTTGCGCGCCACCCAAAAGCGTCAGCTCGGTTTTGCGCAAGCCACCGCCGATAAGCCCGTCGAGCGGGTCAAAGCCGGTTGGTAGCGGCACATAGTCCACAAGGTCACCCTGAATAATCTTCTCGTCAGCTTCATCGATAACTTGAAGCAATGTGCGTGGCAAGAACGCGCCGAGCGTCTTATTTTGGCGCGGCGGCGGCGCAGCTTGTTCGGCAAAAGGACGCTGTGGCTGAGCATTTTCCTCTGGGGGCAGGTCATCTGTAAAGCGACGTGTAGCCATTGTAGCCTCATTAACCAAGTGTTCGTCCGTGCATTCATCTATTAGAATAGCGCGAAATGAGAAATACGCCAATGTTGTCTTGGGCATTTTTGCAAAACCCAGAGCGTGACTTTTGTTAATTATTGTGGATTTTCCGGCGATAAATTTATGGATAACTCATTAGCACGTGGGGAAAAAACTGTGCTATAGTAGGGTGGGGGAAATAAAAAGCAAGAAAAATTTTATTTGCCGTCATACAGCCAGGGGAAGACCAACGTGATCCAAGAATTGTTACAGAGGGCAGACCAATACGGCTTTTTAACCCTTGATGATGTTTTAGCTTTTTTAGAAGAAATTGACGACGAACAGGTTACCGTTGAGAGCATTCTCTACGAGTTAGACCAGCTGGGCGTAGAAGTCCAGCGCGAGGGCATGGACACCTCGCTACACACGATGTTGGAGCCGGATGAGCTGGTGGTGGACGAAGACCTTATCCAAGAGCTGACGCAGGAGCCAGACCTGCAAGACTTGAATTTGACGGTCAGCGACGACCCTATCAGCCTGTACTTTCGCCAGATGTCAGAAGAACCGCTGCTTAGCCACGAGGAAGAGATTGAGCTGGCTAAGCGTATCGAACGCGGCAAGCAAGCCAAACGCCGCCTTGCGCATGCCCGCACCATGAGCGCGCGCTGGCAACAGCACATGGAACGCCTGATACGCGACGCGCAGATTGCTCGCGAGCATCTTGGGCGTGCCAATACGCGCCTTGTCGTCAGCATCGCCAAGCGTTACATGGGGCAAGGGCTGCCGTTCTCTGACCTCATTCAAGAGGGCAACGTCGGCTTAATGCGCGCGGTCGACAAGTACGACTATCAGCGCGGCAACCGCTTTAGCACCTACGCGACATGGTGGATTCGCCAAGCGATTACGCGCGCGTTGGCGCAAAAGACGCGCACCATTCGCATTCCGCTGCACATGACGGAGCGTATTCGCCAGATGTATCGCATCGCGCAGACCATCGAGCAAGAGCGCGGACGGCGCGCTCACATTCAAGAGATTGCCGACGAGATGTCCATGCCTGTGGACATGGTGCGCAACATGATGGATGCCAGCCAGCACGTCATCGCACTCGAACGCCCGGTGGGCGAGGACGGTGACCACGAGTTCGGCGACTTCCTCGAAGACACGCACACGCCCAGCCCCGCCGATGCTGCCGTGAGGCACTTGCTGCAAGAGACTGTCGAGAACATCCTCAGTGAGCTTTCGCCGCGTCAAAGCCATATCTTGCGGCTGCGCTTTGGCTTAAGCGGCACCGAACCCCACACGCTGGAAGAAATCGCCAACAAGTTCGGCTTGTCGCGCGAGCGCATTCGCCAGCTGGAAAAAGAGGCCCTGCGCCGCCTGCGCCATCCGCGCGTCTCGCACAACTTGCGCGACTATTTGGCGTAGCCAAGCTCCTGCTAAACAACAGCCGCATTGCTGACATTTGGCACTAATGCGGCTGTTGTTATTTTGCTACCATCGTAGTAAAGACTTTATTGGGTAGGGCTTAGGAAAGGCAGCTGACCATGTTAAACCATCTTCTTGTTCCTCTTGACGGCTCTGAACTCTCTGAGGTTGCGCTGGAATATGCACAGCGAATTATTGCTCCTGATGGCAAGATCACGCTGCTTAGCGTCGTGGATATTCCTTTTTCGCAGTCTTACTATTTGTACGATGTGCCTGTGGCGGTTGTTCCGGAAACGTTGAGCGACGAGAAAATGGAAGAAGCACAACGTTACACCCGCGAGTATTTGCTGCGTCGCGCCGAAAGCCTACAAGCAAAGGGCTTGAAGGTCGATTATCTTGTCGAAACGGGCTTCCCAGAAAACGCCATCGTCGAGCTTGCCAAGCTGCGTCAGGTCGATGCCATTGTCATGTCGACACACGGACGCTCGGGCTTAACGCGCCTGCTGTACGGCAGCGTAACCCAGCGCGTGTTAAACGCTATGCCCTGCCCGGTGTTCGTCATTCCCGGGCGGCTAGCACAAGGGGACTAAGGGCTTTGGCGACGTGGTCGCCAGTCCACAAGGGGGAAAGGGCGCGTCAGGCAACATCACGCGCCCTTTTTTGTGTTAGGCATCGGGCGGCACAAACTCATTGATGCTGTGCTTGACGGCGTAAGCGGCGGCTTCGGCGCGGTTGGCTGCGCCGATTTTTTGCAGCACGCTGCTCACGTAGTTGCGCACCGTGCCTTCACCCAAAAATAGTTTCACGGCGATTTGGCGGTTGGTTAGCCCTTCCGCCACCTTCGCCAGCACCACCAGCTCCTGTGGCGTGAGGTCGGCGAAGGCGGTGGCGTGCTGGGCTTGGTTGGCTTTGCGCACTTCGTTGAACACGCTGGCGGTCATGGCAGGGTCAAGCATGCCCTCGCCGCGTGAGACGCGCTCGATAGCTTGGACGAGGTCGTTGTCGCCGATGCGCTTCAGCACGTAGCCCGACGCGCCCGCTTGAATAGCAGCCATCAACAGCTCATCTTCGGCGTAGGACGTGAGCATAATCACATAGCACGAGCGCACGGTTTGCTTAATGCGGCGGCACGCTTCAATCCCTGAGATGCCGGGCATGCGAATGTCCAGCACCGCCACATCAGGCTGATGCTCTTGTGCCAACTTGACTGCCTCTTCTCCTGTGGTGGCTTCGGCAACAACGCGGAAGCCACCGTGACGTTCTAACAACGCCTTCAGTCCTGCGCGCACCACCGAATGGTCATCGGCGATGAGGATGCGTGTTACCCTTTGCATAGGTCTCTCCCGTGCCAATTTGCGATAAATTGGTTACAATAGTTCCCACAATGGGGCTTGGTCTATTTTACAGTAAAAAAGTCAACTATGCCTGTGAGGAACGTCATAAAAACATTATGGAAAAAGTCATCAATCGCTTACGGGAGATTTCAGCGGCGGTGATCTATGCTGCCGAAGCCGTTGACCTTGAGGTCGTGTTTGAGCGCATTGCCACTGTTGCCCGCGAGCTAACCAACACGCGCTATGCCGCGCTTGGGATTCCCGACGGGAAAGGCAGCTTGCGCTATTTCAAAGCATCGGGCATGACGAGAGAGGAGATAGCCCTCATCGACCATTTGCCGCGTGGGTTAGGCTTGCTGGGGGCAATCATGCACGAACGCCGCCCTATTCGCACGGACTGCATCCAAAATGACCCGCGTGCTTACGGTTTTCCCGAAAATCACCCGCACATGGTCAGCTTTTTGGGCGTGCCGGTGCAGGCGGGTGGACAGCTTTTCGGCATGCTCTATCTATGCGACAAATATGACGGGCAGCCTTTCGACGACGAAGACGAGATGCTGGTGGAAACCATTGCGGGCTACGCGGCGTTGGCGATTGCCGGCGCAGAACTAAGCCAGCAAAAGAGCAACCTCGAACTGCTAGAAGAACGCCAGCGCATCGGCATGGAGCTGCACGATGGGATTATTCAGTCGCTCTATGGCATTGGCATGCAAATTGAGCTAATGCGCCTCAACAATCAAACGTCCTACAACGACTTGGGCAGCGTGATAGCCAACCTCAACGGCGTGATAGAGGACATCCGCGAGTACATCATGCAGCTACGCCGTCGTGGCGACAAGCACAGCACCATCCGTGACTGCCTGATGAGCATGACCGAACGCCTGAACCTGCCGCCTAACGTGCGCGTGCATGTTGACGCGCCCAACATTCTGCCACCCTTTACGCCTGCGGTCTTTGAGTCGATTTGCTTGATTGTCAACGAGGCGTTGAGCAATGCCGTGCGCCACGCTAACGCCAGTGAGATACGCCTGCGCGTGGCGGTGACGCGCACCGAGCTAACGCTGGAGGTTTGGGACAACGGCACAGGGTTTGACGTGGGCGCGTTGCACGACCACGAGGGCTTAGGGCTGCGCAACATGCAGCAGCGAGCGCGCTGGTACGGCGGCACGGTGACGATTGACTCGCGCTTGGGCAGCGGCACGCGCCTGCACGTTCTTGTGCCAATTCGTCCGTTTTGACCCGTGATGAGGTGACGACTATCACGCCAATCGCGTGACCATTGTTTAGTAGTTTTACGTTACGATAATGTCGGCAAATCAAAGCACTTCTTTAGGAGGATAGTATGTTCGATAATGTGTTAGTCAAAGATTGGATGTCCAGCAATGTGGTGAGCATTGACCCATCGAGCCGCATTAGTGAAGCGCACCAACTCATGAAGGACAGAAAAATTCGCCGTCTTCCCGTTGTGAAGGACGGACATTTGGTTGGCATTGTCACCATCGGTGACGTGCGCGAGGCAAGCCCTTCCGATGCCACCACGTTGAGCATTTGGGAGCTAAACTACTTGTGGGCGCAGCTGACGGTCGAGCGTATTATGACCAAAGACGTGAAGTCTGTGACTCCCGACACGCCGATGCTTGACGCTGCCGAGCTGATGCTCAACCACAAAATCAGTGGGCTGCCGGTGGTCGACGCGCACGGCAAAGTGGTGGGCATGCTAACCGAATCCGACATCTTCAGAATGTTGGTGAAGTCGCGGATTTCTTCTTAGTCCGTCAGGGCTGGCAAGGTTGGGACTGGGGTAGCGACGATGAACGTGGTAGACATTATGACCGAAAATCCCATCACAGTGCAGGTAGATCGCCCGCTGCGTGATGCCCTGCTCTTGATGGAAACTCATCAAATCAAGCATCTACCTGTCCTCAGTCCCAATCGTCATCTGGTGGGGATTTTGAGCGACCGAGACTGTCGCCTTGCGCTGAACTCTCCGTTTACAGAGCGCGCCTATTGGCAGGAAGACGTGTTGGACACGGTGGATGTGCGCAGCGTGATGACTCCCGCGCCGATTATCGTTGAGGGCAGCGACTCCGCTATTGAAGCGACGCGGCTCATGCTGACCAATCAAATTGGCTGCCTGCCCGTCATGCGCGGTGAAACGCTGATTGGCATTGTGACGCGCACCGACTTGCTGGTGGCGTTCATGAACATGCACCGCTATTACTACGACAAGATGGCGCGTTAGGGCGCGCGTTCACTCACCACAACCTAAAGGCGCACAGGCTGCGCCTTTTTTGTTGGCCGGGCTTTGCCTACAATAACACCTCGTGAGCTAAGCTGTTGGGAAGAAAGCCAATGCCTGAACCGATGATTGTGATGCGTGATGTGACGAAAACCTTGCGCGTGGAACAGACGGTCGTCCACGCCCTGCGCGGCGTGACGCTGAGCGTGGAAAGAGGCGAAATGGTCGCCATCATGGGACCGAGTGGCAGCGGCAAAAGCACGCTGTTAGGCATTATCGGCGGCTTAGACACGCCCACAAAGGGCGATGTGCTGCTGGACGGCGTGAACATCGCCCGCATGAGCGAAGATCGTCTCACGGAAATTCGCAACGAAAAAATCGGCTTTATCTTCCAGTTTTTCAACCTTATTCCCACGCTGACTGCGCTAGAGAACGTCGCGCTGCCGGTGCAGTTTGCCAACAAGCGCAAGTTTAAGCCCAACGCCCGCGCTAAAGAGCTGTTGGAGCTGTTGGGTTTGGGCGACCGCCTGCACCACCTGCCCAGCCAGCTCAGCGGTGGACAGCAGCAGCGCGTCGCTACTGCCCGCGCCCTTGCCAATAACCCGCCTTTGCTGCTGGCGGATGAGCCGACGGGCAACCTCGATAGCTCCGCCAGCGAGGGCGTGTTGCGCGCCCTTGAGACCATCCGCGAAACTTCGCAAACGACGATTGTCATCGTCACGCACGCCAACGAAGTGGCGCGGCGCACCGATCGCGTGCTGCGCATGATAGACGGGCAAATCGTCTCAAGCGATTCATTTCCTGTGCTACAATGAGAGCAGGGGTTCGTAAGTTTAGGCGAAGGGGCAACGTATGCGGGCAGAGTTCTTGTTAGATTACGACGTGTTGACGGTGGAACGCGCGCAGAAGCTCTACTTAATGGCACGCTTTGTGGGCGGTGACGCGCCCGCAGACCATCGCCGCCGTCCGCTCAACCTCAGCCTTGTCATTGACCGCAGTGGTTCAATGGCGGGCGAAAAGATGGATTACACGCGCCAAGCTGCCCAATTTTTGGTGCAGCATCTCAGCAGCCAAGACCGCTTTTCGCTGGTGCTGTATAACGACAAGGTGGAGACGTTGGTTGCCGCCGAGCTAGTGACGAACAAAGACCGCATCGCCCAACAAATTCAGCAAATTCGCGTTGGTGGCACGACCAACCTGAGCGGTGGCTGGCTGCAGGGCTGCCAGCACGTCGCCAGCTACGCCAGTGCGGAGTCGCTCAATCGCGTGATTGTCATGACAGACGGCTTAGCCAATCGTGGCGTGACCGACACCAACCAGCTCGTCACGCTGGCGCGCCAGAAGTATGAAGAGGGCGTGCCGACCACGACGATGGGCTTGGGCAGCGATTTTAACGAGGATTTGCTCGTGGCGATGGCTAACGCGGGCGGCGGCGCGTTCTACTTCATCGAGAGTCCTGAAGTTGCGCCCGCTATCTTCGAAGAGGAGCTAAGCGGGCTGCTGGCGTTGGTGGGGCAGAACCTCACCATCACGCTCACGCCGACGCACCTTGTCACTAGTGTCAAGCAGCTTAATGCCTATCCCATGCAGAACGACGGCAGGCGCGTGAGCTTTCGCTTGGGCGACGTGTTCGCGCAAGACGTGAAGCAGCTGCTCTTGGAGCTGGACATTCCCTCATTGGCGGAATTAGGCGAGCAGCAGGTGGCAGTGCTGCGCTTTGAGTACGATGCGATTGAAGGCGACACGACCGAACACCACAGCCACGAGATGCCCGTGATGGTCAAGGTTGCGCCGTTGGGCGAGCTGCCCGTGCCGCCAGATGCTGCTGTCGCGCAGTCGGTGCTGCTGCTCAAGGCGGCGCAAGCCCGACAGGAGGCGGTGCATGCGGCGGACAGGGGCGATTATGACGGCGCGTCGCGCTTGCTGCGCACGGTGGCGATGGACATTGAAGCCTCACCTGTGCGCACTGACCAACTTAACGAGGAGCGTGATGCGTTGCTAGCGCAAGCGGAGCTGCTGGCGCATGGCGCACAAGCCTACGACCAGTACAGCCGCAAGACGATGTACACGCAGTCTTACTACACGATGACGAGCCGCCACACGGACACGATGCAGCTGCGTGGGCGCGAAAGAGAGCGGCAGTCACAAAAAATGCACACGCAAGAACTTTCTCCTACGCCAAACCAACCTCCGCAGCCCCAAGCGAGCGAAAACGAGAACGTGCCGTATCAACCCAACGTCACGCCCAATCAGGTGCTGTGGCGGGGGCGCGCCTACGCGCTTGTGGGCGACATCGTGCGCATTGGGCGCAGCCGTCATAACGAGTTGGTGATAGACGAAAAAGGCGTGTCGCGCTTTCACGCGCAAATCCGCCGCGAGCCAGATGGGTGGTATATCGAAGATTTGGGCAGCACCAACGGCACGACTGTGGGCGGTGCTAAGCTCAAAGCTCCCTATCGCGTTTCGGTGGGGGATGTCGTTTATGTGTGTGATGAAAAGCTCACGTTTGCGCTTAAGGCGTGAGCGTGGTTTATTAACCTTACGAGTAAAAAGGCGAAAAGTCATGTCCGACCGTCAAACGTATGCGATTACAATTGCGGGCGTGCAGCGCGAGCTGCCGCTGTTTGAAATTAAACCAAAGGTGCGCATCGCCATTCTCAATATTTTGGGCGACACCGAGCTGGTGTCAGCGGCGGCGCGCGCGCTGGCGGAGAAGCTGCGCGACAAGCCGATTGAGGTGCTGGTGACGGCGGAGGCAAAATCCATCCCGCTGGTACACGCGCTGAGCCTCGAGCTGGATTTGCCCTACGTCATCCTGCGCAAGTCCTACAAGCCTTACATGGGCGAGGCGTTGCGCAGCGAGACGTTGAGCATCACGACGGGCGCGCCGCAGACGCTCTATCTTGACGAGAAAGACCGCGCCCTGTTGAAGGGCAAGCGTGTGGCGTTGGTGGACGATGTTATCTCCACCGGCAGCACGTTGCAGGGCATGCGTCTTCTCATGCACAGCGCAGGGGCGGAGGTCATCGCTGAAGCCGCTATCCTCACCGAAGGCGACCGCGCGCAATGGCTGGACATTATCGCGTTAGGTCATCTGCCGATTTGGGTGGAAGACTAGGCGCGCACTTTTCTAGCACGAGCAAGTGCGATAGTCCCCACGTGTCGAGCAGCGTGGCTTCGGTCTTGTGCAGCAAGTCGCGCATAAGGCGTGCTGCGTTGCCGAAACGATAAATCAGGTTGTCATAGCCGCCGTAAACGCGCGCATGATGCGCCACGCGCACGGGTAGCCCAGCATAGAGTGCCTGCAAGCCGCGCTTGCTGTAGGCACGTACGTGCGGCGCGAGGCGGTCGCGCAGCGCGTTGGGTAGGTAGTTGATGAGCGGCGTGTTGCCAAAGTGGTACTTGCCGCGCCAGTAATGTCCGTGTGTCTCGAACGGATACCAGCGATTGGGGCAAAAGATGACGACGCGCCCGCCCACCTTGCAGACGCGCACCATCTCGCGCATGGCACGCGCGTCGTCGCTCACATGCTCAATGACTTCGTTGGAAAACACCGTGTCGAACGTGTCGCTCGCGTAAGGCAAGTTTTCGGCGGCGGCAACCAGCGCGTGTGGTGTTTCCGCCTGTGCTTTGCGGATGCGCGCGTGTTCAATGTCGAACAGTTCGACGCGCGCGCGATAGCGGCGGGCAATCTGCGCGGCGTACATCCCCAAGCCACCCCCTGCCTCTAGCACAACAGCATCGTCGAGCTTTGCCCAACGCGCCAACATTTGCAAGCGGCGTTCCTGACCCGCACGCCAGACATAGCTCGGTTCGCCGCGCAGCGCAGCCAAATCGGAATGCGTCATGTGGCTCACGCTACCTGCTAGGTGAAATGGGACCGCGGTGGTTAGGCTTGATATCGGCAAGGCTGGTTTTGCCGCTAGACTTGGGCGGCGGCTGTTGTGGCGCGCGGCTCTTCAAGTCAACAGGGATGGTCACGGTGATGAGCGTGCCTTTGTTGGGCGCGCTGTGCAGCTCAAACTTGCCGCCCGCCAGCTCGGCGCGCTCGCGCATGTTGACCATGCCAAAGCTGCTGCGCTGCTCATAGCCCGCTTGGGTGGCGTTTACGTCAAAGCCCTTGCCGTTGTCTTGCACGCGCACGACCACCGCGCTGCCCTCGAGTGCCACGCGCACGCGAATGAGCGAGGCTTCGGCATATTTACGCGCGTTGTTCGCCGCCTCTTCGATGAGATAGAACAGCGAGCCTTGCTGCTCTTGCTTGAGATAATGCTCAGCGTTGGGGTCAACTTCGACTTGCATGGCTTGCTTGTAGGTCTTGTCCATTTTTTCGGCAAGCTGCTGCAGCGCAATGCCTAAGCCCTGTGCCTCAAGCGAGAGCGGGCGCAGCGCGAACATAACGTGGCGAATTTCTTCGACGGCGCGCATGGTCATGTCACGCAGCCGCCCAACTTCTTCTTTGAGCTTGTCCGGTTGCTTTTGCGCCACCGCCACCAGCACGGGCAGCTGCATCGCTACCGCCGAGATCGTCTGCGTGGGCAAATCGTGCAGGTCGCGCACGAGAGCTTTGCGAGCGTTGTCTTCAATCGCAAGCAGCCGCTCTTTTTCTTCCTGCAAATTTTTGAACAAGGCGGCGTTTTGCAGCGCGATGGTGGTTTGTATCCCCAGCGTCCGCAGCGTGTCGATGTGGTCGGCGTTGAAAGCGTCGACAGCGGTGCTGGCGTAGACCAGCGCGCCGTAGGTCTCAAAGCCCGCCCGCAGCGGGATGACCAGCACCGATTGAATGTTGGCGAAGGCTTTTAGGTTGCCCAGCTCGGGGTCGTTTTCGCCGCCTTTTGCCCAAATAATTGGCTCACCTTGCGCGAAGGCTTCGCCGAGAATGCCCGCCTGCCCGCGAAAGCGTTTATGCTCGTCCACGTGTTGCAAGCCGCGCGCGCTCTCCATGCGCAGTGTGTCCTCGTCCTCGACCAGCAGCGCGAGGCTAATGAGCCGTTGCTTGGGGTTCTCTCGCAGAGCAAAACGCCCGATGTCCATCGCTGCGTCCAAAATCTTCGAGATGTTGAGCGTGGTGTTGAGCATGGTCGCCATGTCGGAGATCGCTTTGACGCGCTCGCGCATGTTGTTCAAGCGCACGAGGTTTTCCTCGATGGCTTGGCGCGTGCGTCGTGCCTTGTGCGTCTTGTCTTCGTCTAGCGCGTTCGACCACACAAACGTCAAAAAGCCTAACAGCAGCAGCAGCGCGTAGAGTGTGCCGTACTGCTGCAGCATGTCGAACGGGCGGTTGAAGTCGATGGCGTTGACGCTGAGCAGGCTCACCAACGCGCTAAGTGCCGTGCCGACGGCGTGCGCTGTTCCCCAGCCGCTGCCCAGCCGCAGCATGCCGTTGAGGAGTAGCACGCCTAGCACGCTCGCTAGCAGCAGCGTCTCGTCAGGCAGCACGCGCGTGAAGGCGAAGGCGGTCGCCCAATCGCCCGCTATCAGCACAAACGGCGTGTAGGGGCGTAGCGGTGGCAACGTAATGACGATGCCTAGCAGCAAGTTCGCGCCCGCGCCAATCGCTAGCGGTGGCAAAAGGTCTTTCAGCTTTTCCAGCTGCAGCGGCACATACTGCCCGCGTGCTAAAAAGACAATGGCGACAAAGGCGACGAGACTGACCCAGCGCAGTCCCCACGTGATGTAATCTTGGCTGATGGTCGCACGCATCAAAGCACGCATACGTTAGGTTTCCTTTAAGTTTATAAAGCACAATCTTACCATAACATACTTTAGCGCGGCGGTCGAGGGGCTAAGCTGCAGTGTCTTGGGCTGCCTGTGCCTTCTGTTTGCGCCCTTCTAGCACGCTGTCTAGCAGCAGCACGCCCACGCCCAGCACAATAGCGTGGTCGGCGAAGTTCGAGACGTTCGACAGCACGTTGGGCAGCACAATATGCACGAAGTCGATGACATGTCCATGCTGCAAGCGGTCGATGATGTTGCCCAGCGCGCCGCCTGCCACCAAGCCCAAGCCCACGTGCAGCAGCCAGGCATTGGCGGGGGTGCGCGCCGCGTAAACGACGATAGCTAAGCTGATGAGAGCGGCTAGCACGGTGAAGAATGCACTGCCTTCGGGGAAGATGCCAAATGCCGCGCCGGTGTTGGTGCTGTAGGTCAGGCGCAAGAAGGGCGGCAGCAGCGGCACGCTTTCGCCCAAAGCAAAGGTGTCTAGCACCCAC
The DNA here is from genome assembly GCA_938022205.1 of uncultured Anaerolineae bacterium. Classification (GTDB taxonomy): domain Bacteria; phylum Chloroflexota; class Anaerolineae; order Aggregatilineales; family Phototrophicaceae; genus JANWYT01. Next base: position 149,046 of record CALIEB010000007.1, read on the forward strand.
TGTTTGCTCACTTGGTCAAGGAGAAACACGGCGGCGGCGATACCGAGAAAACGCGCCCATTTGTTCATCGTGTTGCTTTCGTCGTCGGGTTTGGTTTTGTCTCGAACTGCGCTATTATAAGGGGGCAGCGCAGCAAAATAAACACAGGAAAAACGCTAGAGAGGGCTTTTTTTATGACAGAGTATATTTTGGCACTTGACCAAGGCACGACTTCATCGCGGGCGATTGTGTTTGACAAGGCGGGGCGCGTCGTGCGCGTCGCACAAGAGGAGTTCCCGCAGCTCTATCCCCAGCTAGGTTGGGTGGAGCATGACCCTAACGCCATTTGGCAAACGCAGCTCAAAGTGGCGCAAGCAGCCGCCAAAGACCTGAACATCGCCGCGATTGGCATCACTAACCAGCGCGAAACGACCGTGCTTTGGCACCGCGAGACCGGCCAACCCATCTATAACGCGATTGTCTGGCAAGACCGCCGCACCGCGCCCTTTTGCGACGCGCTTAAAGCCGAGGGCTTTGACAAGACGATTGCCGCAAAGACCGGCTTGGTCACCGACGCTTATTTTAGCGGCACCAAACTCAAGTGGTTGTTGGACAACGTGGCGGGCGCGCGCGAGCTGGCGCAAGCGGGCAAGCTGGCGTTTGGCACGATTGACAGCTACTTGGTGTGGAAGTTGACGGGCGGGCGGCTGCACATCACCGACGTGAGCAATGCCTCGCGCACGCTGCTCTACGACATTCACAAGAAGTGGTGGTCGAACACGATTTTGACGCGCTTCGACATTCCCAACAGCGTGCTGCCGCAGGTGGTCAGCAGCAGCGCGGTGTACGGCGAAACGGACGCGGCGTTGTTCGGCAAGCCTATCCCCATCGCCGGCATCGCGGGTGACCAGCAAGCGGCGACCTTTGGGCAGGCGTGCTTTAGCGAGGGATTGGTCAAGAACACCTACGGCACGGGCTGCTTTATGCTGATGAACACCGGCACGCAGGCTATCGCCAGCAAGAACAACTTGCTCACGACGATTGGTTGGCGCGTGGGCGAGCAGCCGACGCAGTACGCGCTGGAAGGTAGCGTGTTTGTGGCGGGCGCGGGCGTACAGTGGCTGCGCGACGAGCTAAAGCTCATCCAAGACGCAAGCGAAACGCAAGCTATCGCCACCAGCGTGCCAGACAATGGCGGCGTATACGTCGTGCCGGCGTTCGTCGGCTTGGGCGCGCCCTATTGGGATAGCTACGCGCGCGGCACGATCGTTGGGCTAACGCGCGGCAGCGGTCGGGCGCACATCGTGCGCGCTACGCTGGAGGCAATTGCTTATCAGACCCGCGACGTGCTGGATGCCATGCTCGCCGATAGCGGATTGTCGCTGGCGGGGCTGCGCGTGGACGGCGGCGCGGCGCGCAACGACTTCTTGATGCAGTTCCAAGCCGATATTCTCGGTGTCCCTGTGCAGCGTCCCGTTATTACCGAGACGACTGCGCTGGGGGCGGCGTATCTGGCGGGCTTGGCGGTGGGCTATTGGGCGAGTCAAGACGAGATCGTCGCCAACTGGGCTTTAGAGCGCGAGTTCACCCCGCAGATGAGCGCGGATACGCGCGACGCGCTTTACGGCGGCTGGCAGCGGGCGGTCGAACGTGCGCGCGCTTGGGCGCAGTAGGACACGCGACGGGGATGCGCGGCACTCACGCATCCCCCGGTAGCTTATGGACGGCGGCGGAAGCGGCGGAAGTTCGGCTTGCGCTTCTCGACGTACGCCTTGCGTCCCTCGTCGCCCTCTTCAGTGAGATAGAACAGCATCGTGGCATCGCCCGCCAGTACCTGCAAGCCGGTGTGACCGTCGAGCGCGGCGTTCAGGCTCGCCTTGAGCAGGCGAATGGCCATCGGGCTTTTGTCGAGAATCTCCTGCGCCCACTTCACGCCCTCTGCCTCAAGCTCTTCCACAGGCACAACCTTGTTGACCAAGCCCATCTGTAAGGCTTCCTGCGCGTTGTATTGGCGGCACAAGTACCAAATTTCGCGCGCCTTCTTTTGCCCGACAATTTCCGCCAAGAAGTTCGAACCGTAACCGCCGTCAAAGCTGCCGACGATGGGACCGGTCTGCCCGAAAATGGCGTTGTCGGCGGCAATCGTCAGGTCGCACACGACGTGCAGGACATGCCCGCCGCCAATCGCGTAACCCGCCACCAACGCAATCACGGGCTTGGGCATGGTGCGGATGTAACGCTGCAGCTGCAGCACGTTGAGGCGCGCCACGCCCTCCTCGTCGACATAGCCGCCCGCCGTGTTGCCGCGCGCTTTTTGGTCGCCGCCGCTGCAAAAGGCGTACTTGCCGTCCTTCGGGCTGGGTCCGTTGCCCGTCAGCAGCACCACGCCAACGTCTGGGTCATGCCAGGCATCGAGAAAGGCTTCGGTCATCTCATCGATGGTCTTGGGACGAAAGGCGTTGCGCACTTCGGGGCGGTTGAAGGCAATGCGCGCCATGCCGTCCGCCTTGTGATAGGTGATGTCTTGGTAGGGCTTCACTTCTTGCCACTGTACTGTCATGAAGGTTTCTCCTTTACAAACAATAAGGTTGGTAGCGTTTTAGGCAGTCACTTCTTTTAGCGCGTGCCAAGCATGCGCTTGGAGCTGGGCGTGAACGTGCGCCATGACCGCACGCCGTTGCGCGAGGTCGTGTTGCGCGTCGGTCTTGACTTCGATGAGTGCGCTGCGGCGTTGGCTTGTGCTGGCGCGCACGGCTTCGCTGACCGCCTCGCGGCTTTCCGCTGCCACGTAGTCCAGCTCAAACAGGCGCGCCGCGTGGGCGAAATCTAGCGCGTGCGGTGTGACGAAGAACTGCGTAAAGGCGGGGTCATAGTCTTTGATGGGCAGGCGGTGGAAAATGCCGCCGCCGTTGTTGTTGAGCAGCACCAGCGTGAGCGGCACGCCCAGCCGCCGCGCCGCCAGCAAGCCGTTGAGGTCGTGATAGAGCGTGACATCGCCTAGTAGGGCGGCTGTGGGCTGCTGCGACCCCGCCGCGATGCCGAAGGCGGTCGAGACGTTGCCGTCAATGCCTGACGCGCCGCGACTAACGTAAGCGGTGAGTTTCTTGGGCGCGGGCATGCCGAACTGGTCAAGGTGGCGCACGGGCAAGCTGTTGCCCGCGAACAAGCGCGCCTCGTCAGGCAGCGCGTCCAGCAACGCGACGACGGCGGTGGCATCGTGAAAGGGCGCACTTGCCAGCGTATCGCGCAGTGCTTGCGCCGTAACCGCCTCAAGGGTGCGCCAAGCCCGCAGCCACGCGCCGCCGCTGCGCTGTTCGAAGCGTTCGAAGAGCTGCATGCACGCCAGCTTTTCGTCGGCGTGGATGAAGTGCGTCGTGCGATGCATGTCGTCCGCCCACGTGCCGTCGCCGCTGATGTGGACGCGGTAGGCGGGGCGAGCGCGCTCCAAATAGTCGTTGAGTGCCTGCGAGGTGGGCAAATCGCCGAAGCGCAGCACGATATCGGGCGTGGGCAAATCGGGCGGCAGCGCGCCTAAAAAGCTGTCGTACGTGCCGATAATTCCGTCACGTCCCCAACGCAGCCCACTTGCACTGTCCGCCAGCAAGGGGTAGCCGCAGCGCGCCGCGAGCATGGCGATGGCGGCGCGGGCATGCGCGGGCGTGTTTGTGCCGCACACGACCAGCCCGCGCGCGTGCGTTTCAATGGCGACGGCGAGCATGTCGAGCGGTTCATCGGGCAGCATGAGCGTGCCGCGCATGACGCGCGTGAAGGGGCGGTTGAGGTCGCGGGCGGCGGCATCGGCGGGCGGCTCGGTCAGGTCTCCGACGACGGGCGTGGGTTCGAGCGGCTTGCGGAAGGGGAAGTTGACGTGGACAACGCCCTTGCGCAGACCGTTGGCAGTGGCGAAAGCACGGCTAGCGGTCGTGCGCAAGTGGCGCAGGCTAAGGGCGGGCGGCTGTGCCTCTGGCACGCCTAAATCCACTGACCACAGCGCGTAGTCGCCAAACAGCTTAACTTGGTCGATGGTTTGGTTCGCGCCGCTGTGGCGTAGCTCGTGTGGGCGGTCAGCCGTCAGCACTAAGAGCGGCACGCGCGACTGGTGCGCCTCGACAACAGCGGGGAAATAGTTTGCCACCGCCGAGCCTGACGTGCAGACGACCGCCACAGGCGCGCCGGTGGCCATCGCCAGCCCCAACGCGAAGAAGCCGCCGCCGCGTTCGTCGAGCAGCGAGTGCGCGGTGATGGCGGGATGCGCGGCGAACGCCAGCACCAGCGGGGTGTTGCGCGAGCCCGGCGCAAGCACGACGTGGCGCAAACCCGCGCGCGCCAGCTCCTCGACAAAGATTTGCGCGGCAAGCGCGTTACGGTTGCTCATGGCGCACCTGCTCGCTGATGTGCAGAGCTTCAAACATCGGACGCAGCTTAAGGGCGGTCTCCGCCCATTCGCGTTCAGGTTGGCTGTCCGGCACAATGCCCGCGCCCGCGTACAACCAGACGCGCCCGTTGCGTGTGACCGCGCTGCGAATGGCAACGCCGAACTGTCCGTCGAGCTTGTGGTCAATCCAGCCGATGGGCGCGCCAAACCAACCGCGCGTCACTGGCTCGCATACGCCGATGACCGCTAACGCCGTGTCGCGGGGATCGCCCCCCAGCGCAGGCGTGGGGTGCAGTGCAGCGACCAGCGGCACAATCCCATCGTTGCGCTTGAGCGTGCCGCTGATGGGCGTGTGAAGGTGCTGGATGTTGCTCAGGGCGTAGATGCCCACGTCGCCCACCTCCACCGCGCTGCACAGGCTGGCAAGGCGCGCTGTGATGCTCTCTACGACGACCCCATGCTCGTAGCGTTCTTTGGGGTCTTGCAGCAGCTGACGCGCCAGCGCGTCGTCTTGGTCAGGGGTTGTGCCGCGCTTCGCGCTGCCTGCCAGTGCCATCGTCTTGACGTGGCGACCTTCGGTTTGCACGAGCAGCTCGGGCGTTGCGCCATAAAACGCATGGTACGCGCGCGGCTCAAAAAGAAAGCGATAAGTTTCGGGATAAGTGCTAGCGAGGGTGTCTAGCGCGCTGTCCACATTAATTGGGCTGTCGAAGCGCGCCTCCGCCACTCGCGACAACACGACCTTGCGCAGCTCCCCCGCGCGCATTTTCTCCTGCGCGTAGCGAATGCCTTGCGCCCACGCTTGCGCGGTCAATGGATAGTCTAACGCGCATAGGTGCGGCTGTGGGGTAGGGGGGACGCTGCGCTCGTCTTGTAACCACGCGATGCGCGCCTGCAAAGCGGCGCGTAGGTCATCACGCAGCGCGTGCGGATTTTCGCCATACGGCACGTGTGCGTTAATGGTGAGATAAGTCTTGTCGCGCACGCGCACGAGCTGAAAGTGCGGCAGCACAAAGTGCGCGGGCGTGAAATCAGACCACGTGTAGTCTGGCACGAAGTCATCGCGGAAAGCGAAGCCACCGAAAAGGCGCGGCGCACTCAGCGGCTCGTCGCTCGCGTCAATGAGTGCCTCGGCGAACAGTTCCATCGCGTGATGGTGAATTTTGTCAAAGCGTTCTTCGCCCCACGCCATGAGTTCGAGGGCAATGCCCATGCCGGCAAACGCCACGTCGTCGCGGCTGCTCTCCCAGTAAAAGCGCGGGCTGCCGACCGCGTGGCGCAAGAAGTCCGCCAGCGTCACGCCGTCACAAGGCAGGCTGAGGCTGACCAACCGCCCGTACTGCGCTTGATAGGATTGGTAAGCGGCGTTCTCGCTCATGCACCCTCCTTCTCGTGATAGCCCACGCTGTGCAGCAGCAGCGGCACCAACGCACCTAAGATGCGCTCGGGCTGTGGTTCACCGGTGTAAACCCACTGGATGACGACGTTTTCAATCGCGCCCATCCAAGCATGCGCCACGACCTCGCTGTCGACGGGGGCAATTTCGCCCGCTGCGATGGCTTCGTCGAGATAGGACTGAATGAGACGGGCGAACCGCTCGCCGACCTCTTGGCGTTTCTTTTCAAAGACGTTGCCTAAGCCCACCGCTTGCACCAGTAAAATCTTGGCGGGACGGCGGTACTTGCCGAAGGTCTCTAAGACCGTGATGACAGCGGCGCGCACGCGCACCATGCCCGCCTTGTCGGCGATAGCCTCTTTCACGCGCCGCTCTAACAGGTCGGCGAACTGGTCAACCAACGCGAGAAAGAGCTTCTCTTTGTTAGGAAAGTGGAAGTAAATCGCGCCCTTGCTTGTGGCGGCTTCCTCGACGATTTCATCCATGCGCGTGTCATAGTAGCCTTTGCGGCTGAAGACGTTGAGAGCCGCGTCCATGATGCGCTCGCGCGTGCTGCGGGGGTCGTGTTCTGCGCTCATTGTGGTTTTTCTCACAAATAGACTGACTGGTCAGTTCAAGTATAGCAGAGCTTTGCCAGATAGCGAGTGAGAGAATGTAGAGAGCGCAAGGTAGCTAAGGCGTGAAGGACGGTCAATTGCGGTCGTCAGCGGTCTGCAAGCGCAGCAGCAGCGCGTGTAGCGGGTGGTCGCGCCACTGCGCCGCTGCGTCGGCGTGGTGTGCCACCAGCCACACCGCGTCCGTCGTGCCGCCCGCCTCTTCAACTAGTTTCGCCCCCCAGCGCGGGTGATGCCGCCGCACGACAAATGGCGCGCGCCAGAACGTGAGCGCGTTCTCGTCCGCGCTCAGGCGTTTTTCAAGGCGCGGGGCGAGTCGTTTGCCCAGCACGGCTAGCGTGCGCTGCCAAACCGTCAGCCGAAAGCGCGTTTTGCCCACGTCGTGCAGCAGTGCCGCTACCGCCAGCGCGTGCGGCGTTTCGCCTTGCGCCAGCACGTCGCGCAGCACGTTGAGGCTGTGCTGCTGCTCGCTGCGCGCAAGCCGTTGGAACAACGTTAGCTGCGCAGGCGTGAGATAGCGCGCCGCCAGCGCGAGGTCGACGGGGCGGGCGCACGCCAGCAGCGCACGCACGCCCTGTTTAAGTCGTTGCCTTGCCGACACGCCTTACAATCCGATGAGGAAGCGTAAAATTGCCCCTGTGGGCTGCCCGATAAGCGCGCCAAGTGGGTTAAGGATGCGCGTAAAGCTCAACAAGATGAGGAAGAACAGCACCATCTGACTGAGCTGCGCCCAACGCTGCCACTGGTAAGCGGGCTCCTGCAGCAGGCGCGAGATGGGGAACAGGTTCTGGCGAATGTAAGCAGGCACTTGCTCGCGGCTCAGCCAATAGCCGGGTAGCAGTGCCAGCACCATATGCCAACCGTCAATCGGGAAAAACGGCAGCAGGTTGAACACGAACAACAGCACGTTGAAGTAGATGCCAACCGTCAGCAGCAAAATCACCAAGTCGGGCAGGTAGCCGAGAAAATCGCCAACACTCACACGCCCGCCAAACATCAAGCCCAAGCCAGCCAGCGCGGCATTGGGCGGAAAGACCATGCGCAACACGAGCGCGCACGCTGCTGCGATGCCCAAATTCATCAATGGCCCCGCGAAGCTCGTCCAAAACGAGCCCCAGCGCGGGTCGCGCATGCGGCGCGCGTTGACTGGCACAGACCCCAAGATGCCGAAACCGATGATGGCGAACATCAACAAGCCGACCCAATTGGCATGCACGAGCGGGTTGGGTGTGAGCCTGCCCATCATGCGCGGCGTGTCGTCGCCCCACCAAGTTGCCATCAGCGCGTGACCGTACTCGTGCAAGCCCATGCTGAAAAACAACACAATGAACACCGCCAACACGGTTTCTAGGGAAAAATTGTTGAACAGAAGCAAGGTGGTTTCTCCATGACTAGACCTTGAATGTTGGTACTATAGCACAAAAACATAGGTAGCACATAAGAGCCATCTGTGTTTTTCTTGGGACGAATACGCTACAATAATAGCATTAGGTTCTTCATCACGACTTCAGGAGGTCGCCGACGATGAAGCGGGTCTTATTTCTCATGTCAGACACAGGCGGGGGACATCGTGCGGCGGCAGAAGCCATCCGCGACGCGCTTTATCGCAAGTATGGCGAAGACAAGGTTCAAGCCACGCTGATTGACGTGTTTCGCGCCAGCTCGTTCCCGATGAACTACATGCCGGAGTTCTACCCTTGGATTATTCATCGCAGCAAACGCTCGTGGGCGTGGGGCTACCAGTTCTCTAACACGCGACGGCGCACGAACTTCCTCTCGCGCACGATGTACATGGCGAATGGGCGGCGGTTTCAGCGTATGTTCCAACAAAACCCCTGCGATGTCGTGGTCTCGGTGCATTCGGTTATCACGCGCCCCACGCTCAGCGCGCTGATGAAGCTGGGCGCGACCCGCCCGCCTTACATCACGATTGTCACGGACTTGGTGACGACGCACTACTTTTGGTACGACAGCCGCACCGACTTTTGCTACGTGCCGACGCAAGCGGCGTTCGAACGCGGTCTGCGCTACGGGATGCCCGCCGAGAAGATGCGCGTCACTGGGCTGCCTGTGCATCCCAACTTTATCGACGGGCTGCAGGACAAGGCGACCGCTCGCGCGGAGTTGGGCTGGGAGCAGGACATGCCCACGCTGCTGCTCGTGGCCGGCGGCGACGGCATGGGGCAGCTTTACGAGACGGCACGCGCTGTCGACGTGCTGGGGCTGCCCTGCCAGCTGGTGATTGTGGCGGGGCGCAACAAGCCACTCAAGGAGAAGCTCGAGGCAGCCGCATGGCGCAACAAAGTCCACATCTACCCGTTTGTGACCAACATGCCCACGCTGATGGCGGGCGCGGACATGATTGTCACCAAAGCGGGACCCGCGACGCTGACGGAGGCGGCAATTGCTGGCTTGCCGATGATCATCAGCGACGCGATTCCGGGGCAAGAAGACGGCAACGTGACCTACATCGTCGAGAACGAGGCCGGCGCGTATGCCCCCAAGCCGGAGCTAGTGGCGGCGACGGTCAAGCAGTGGCTGGAAGAGGGCATGGACGCGCTGCAGCAGCGGTCGCGCAACGCCAGCCGTGTGGCGAATCGTGACGCGGTGTGGCAGCTTGCCGACGCGGTGTGGGAATGGGCGCACGCTGCGCCTATTGCCGTGCCGCCGCGTCGCAAATGGCGCGCTTTGCCGCGCTTGCGTTTGCCGCGCCGTCGTCGTAAAAATAGGTAATTTTTCTTGTGTCGCCCGTCTTGCTAAGATGGGCGCAACATCACACCTACCAAGGAGAGAGAGATGAAAGCGATTATCTTGGCGGCGGGTCAAGGCACGCGCTTACGCCCTGTGACCCTCACTATGCCTAAGCCACTGGTGCCGGTGGCGAACAAGTGGTTGATTGCCTACGCGATTGACGTGTTGAAAGGCGCGGGGCTGACCGAAATCGGCATTGTTGTCAACAGCATGGACTCTCCCATTGTCAGTACGCTGGGGCATGGCGAAAAGCTGGGCGTGCATTTGGAGTATATCGTTCAAGCCGAACAGCTCGGCTTGGCGCACGCTATCGGGTTGTGCAAGGACTTCGTCGGTGATGCGCCCTTCTGCGTGTTCTTGGGCGATAACATCTTCCAAGACAAGATGCGCAACCTGCTAGTGAATTTCGAGAACTCGGACGCGGAAGCCACGATTGTGCTGGGCGAAGTGCCAGACCCGACGCGCTTCGGCATCGCGGTGGTCGAAGGCACACGCATTAAGAAGGTGGTCGAAAAACCCAAAGACCCGCCCTCCAACCTCGCCATTGCGGGCGTGTATCTCTTTCGTCCCTCGATTTTTGAGGCGATTGGGCGCATTAAGCCCAGCTGGCGCAACGAGCTGGAAATTACGGATGCTATCCAAGAGCTAATTAACATGGGCAAGGTCGTCACATCCTACGCGCTGAAAGGCTGGTGGATTGACGCGGGCAAGCCTGACCCCATCGTGCTAGCCAACCAACTGGTGTTGGAAGAGCTGCCTTACAGCCCGCCGCCGGACAAAGGCAAGGGCATTGTCGGCGATTGTGACGTGTCGCACCGCGTGCTGTTGGGCGAGAACTCGCAAATTATCGACAGCATTGTGCGCGGTCCCGTCATCATCGGCAGCAACACCGTTATCAAGGACAGCTACATCGGTCCCTATACCGCCATTGGCAACGACGTGCGCATTGAGGCGAGCGAGATTGAGTCTAGCATTGTCATGGATAACTGTGTCATTCGCAACATCAACGGGCGCATCGACCGCAGCTTGTTGGCGCACAATGCCCAGCTGATTTCGACCAAGCGCATGCCCAAGACCTCGCGTTTTGTGCTGGCGGAAAACACTTACGTAGAGCTTTAGGAGGCGAACATGAACGAAGGCATTCAGAAATACGTTGACCGTTTGAGTGAGGCGCGGGCGTTCTTGCTCGACGTGTTGGGGCGCGTGGGCGAACGCGGCGACGAGCAGCTTTACAGCGATGGCGCGCAGTGGACCATTCGCCAGCTTGCCATCCACCTCATGATTGCTGATGCAGGGCACGTGAAGATGGTCAAAGGCATCGCCAGCGGACAAGAGATTATCACACCGGACTATGACCTTGAACGCTTTAACCGCCGCTCAGTCGAGAAGAACGCTGACTTGACGATTGCCCAAGCTATCGAAGGCATGGCGCGCTCGCGGCAAGAGCTGCTGGACTGGCTGGCAACGATTGACGAGAGCGTGCTGGACAAACAGGGGCTGCATGCCTCGATGCAAGTGATGAGCATTCGCCAAATTCTCAACGTTATGGCGGCGCATGAAAAGGCGCATGCTCAAGACATTGAGGCGTACCTCAACGGCTAGCGCATTGCAATGGGGCGACCATCCTACACATCATGAAACCCTATGCCCCCTTTTGTGTAAACCCTACCCTGTATCGGTGTGTCTATCGGGGGGATTACGCTACAATAAGCGCATAAGTTTCTTCATGACGACTGTAGGAGGTCGCCGACGATGAAGCGGGTCTTATTTCTCATGTCAGACACGGGCGGGGGGCATCGCGCGGTGGCAGAAGCCATCCGCGACGCGCTCTATCGCAAATACGGCGAAGACAAGGTTCAAGCCACGTTGATTGACGTGTTCCGCGCTAGCTCGTTCCCGATGAACTACATGCCGGAGTTTTATCCTTGGATTGTGCGCCGCAGCAAACGCTCGTGGGGGTGGAGCTATCGCTTTTCCAACACGCAGCGGCGCGCTGCTTTTCTTTCACGCACGCTGTACATGGCAAATCGGCGGCGGTTTCAGCGCATATTTGAGCAAAACCCCTGCGATGTCGTGGTCTCAGCGCATTCGATTATCACGCGCCCCACGCTCAGCGCGCTGATGAGGCTTGGCAGCACGCGCCCACCGTACCTTACGGTAATTACCGACTTAGTGACGACACACCACTTTTGGTACGACAGCCGCGCCGACTTTTGCTATGTGCCGACGGAAGCAGCGTACAAGCGCGGTATCGCTTATGGCATGCCTGCTGAGAAGATGCGGGTCACCGGGCTACCTGTGCATCCCAACTTTATCGACGGACAGCAGGACAAGGCGACTGCTCGCGCGGAGTTGGGCTGGGAGCAGGACACACCCACGCTGCTGCTCGTGGCGGGCGGTGACGGCATGGGGCAGCTTTACAAGACGGCACGCGCTGTCGACGCGCTGGGGCTGCCCTGCCAGCTGGTGATTGTGGCGGGGCGCAACAAGTCGCTCAAGGAGAAGCTCGAGGCAGCCGTGTGGCGCAACAAAGTCCACATCTACCCGTTTGTGACCAACATGCCCACGCTGATGGCGGGCGCGGACATGGTTGTCACCAAAGCAGGGTCTGCGACGTTGATGGAAGCAGCGGCTGCCGGCTTGCCGATGATCATCAGCGACGCGATTCCGGGGCAAGAAGACGGCAACGTGACCTACATCGTCGAGAACGAGGCCGGCGCGTATGCCCCCAAGCCGGAGCTAGTAGCGGCGACGGTCAAGCAGTGGCTGGAAGAGGGCGTGGACGCGCTGCAGCAGCGGTCGCACAACGCCAGCTGTGTGGCGAATCGTGACGCGGTGTGGCAGCTTGCCGACGCGGTGTGGGAATGGGCGCACGCTGCGCCTATTGCCGTGCCGCACCGCAAAAGGCGCACTTTGCCGCGCTTGCGCCTGTTACGCCGTCGCAAAGACCATTAGCAGCGGGTCAAGGTAACACAGCACGCAGCTCGTCGGGGGTGGGACGGTAGTTGCCGACGTGTTGGATGACGATACCGCTGGCATAGTTGGCGAGCGTGACGGCGGTTGGTGCGTCCGCGCCTGCCAGCGTTGCTAGCGTCATCAGCGCGATAGCGGTGTCGCCCGCGCCAACTGTGTCGTACACGTCGCGGATGGCGGGCGCGGGACAGTGCGCGGTGGTTGTGGCGGTTGCCAGCGTCGCCCCATCCGCGCCGCGTGTGATGACCATCGCCCCACGCAGCGCGAGGCGGTCGTAGAGCAGGCGCGTGGCGGCGGCGAAGTCCGCGTCACTCACCAGGGGCTGCCCGAGAAAAGCACGCGCGTCGTCGGCGTTGCACTTCACCCAATCGAAACCGTAATAGCGTTTTAGGCTGCCTTGTGCGTCGGCAAAGCAAGGCAACTGCGGCGCGTACGTCCGCAGCGCGGCAACTAGCTCGCTCGTTAGCATGCCCGCGTGATAATCCGAAAACAACAGCGCGTCGCTTTCGGCAAGATGCGCTTGCACGTGGGCGATGACTTGCGCTTGCGTGTGTGCGTCTAGCGGCGTGCGCGTGATGACATCAACGCGCGCTACTTGCTGTGGGAAGCGCAGCCCCATTTGTGCCATAACCCGCGTCTTGACGGTCGTCGGACGATCAGCCAGCACAACCAGCGCGTCAGTTTGCACGCCCTCCGCTGCCAGCAGTTCGCGCAATAGCGCACCGCCGGCATCTTGCCCTATCAGGCTGACCTGCCGCGCCATGCTGCCTAAGCGCACGATGTTCACGGCGGGGTTGGCTGCTCCGCCGACGATGTGGCGGCGTTCGCGCAGCTCCAGCACGGGGATGGGGGCTTCGCGGCTGATGCGCTCGACCGTGCCGATGAGGTACTCATCTAGCACGACATCGCCGACCACTAGCACGCGGTGCCCGCTCAACCGCTCAACCCACTGTTTCAGCATAGCACTTGTTCCTATCGGTGAGGACATGCCAAACAAAGCGCGGCGCGTCCCAAAGCACGCGCCAAAGGCGCGGCTGCTGCAGCACGCCAACCAGCCCGTCTACGCCCCATTCCTGCGCCCAAGTGGGTGGCTGTGGCGTGGCATCCGCCAACGTGATGAGCGTGTCGCCGATGCCAACCAAGAGCTTGGCGTGCAAGCGCGGCGCGTTGCGTGCCAGCCACAGCGCGTCACGTCCCACGTCCCACCCGGCTAGCACGAGGTCGGGGCGCGCCTGTGCGACAGCAGCTGCCAGCGCGTCCTCGTGCTTGGGGCTGTCGGGCGCATCGTCAGCATACACCACGTTGAGTGCGGGCAGCACCTCACCAAGCAGACGTTGGGCGCGCGGCGCATATTTGCCTAGCAGACATACGCGCCAGCCTTTGGCAGCGGCGTGTGCGAGCAGCGCGGCAGCGGCTTGCGGGCGCGTGATGCGTTCGGGAAGCTCGGTGTGCTGCCAATTGGCTGCCCACCACAGCCCACCGTCACACGGCAGCAGCACGTGGACGCGCCCCAGCAGCGTTTTGAGGATGCTGTGTCTGCGCTGCATGAGCAAGAGGCGGTGGTTGCTCAGGACGAAGAGCTGCGGATGTGCTGAGGCCACCGCCTCTTCGCAGGCTTGCTGCCATTCCGCCAACGTGAGCGCGTGGTGTCCCACGCCCAAAAACGCGCAGTTGGCGCGGCGCGGCGGCGCGGCAGGTGGTGGTGGCTCGGGGGCGGGCTGCTCGGCTAACAGCGCGTCCGCCGCCGCTAGCACTTGCGCGGGCGTGAGCGTCTTCATGCAGGTGCGCGCCGCACAACCGTTGCGCGCGCCGATGCTGTGCGCTACGTAGCTGCACGGGCTGCACAGCACATTGCTCTGCAGCAAGGCAACCGCGCCCTGTGGCGACCACGCGCCCCAAGCGCGGGCGTTGCTGCTGCCGAAGAGGGCGATGGTGGGCGTGCGCACCGCCGCTGCAAGGTGCATGACACCGCTATCCGCGCCAATAAACAAGTCTGCCGAGCGCAGCACGTCGGCGAGCTGGGTGAGCGTTGTCTTGCCTGTCAAGTCGACCGGCTGGCTGGTCATGCGGACGCGCACGGCATCCGTGCCGTCTTCAGGCGTGCCGACCAACACGATTTGCGCGTCGTAGCGGTCGTGTAGCGCGTCCGCCACCGCCGCGAAGTATTCCGGCAGCCAGCGGCGCGCCGGGCTATAGCCACCGCTGCCGCTGTGCAGCACAATGCGCTTGCGCGTGGTGACGGCGATAGGCAGCACGCCGCCGTCGGTGGCGACGTGGGCGCGGGCAGGTGTGCTGTCTGCGCCGAGTAGCCCGACAAGGTCGAGCCAATACTGTGCTTGGTGCCGTGCGCCGAAGCCTTCGTCGGGCAAAGATTCGCTCAAGAACCAGCCTTTGCCGTTGTCCAGCCCAAGGCGACGCGGCGCGCCCGATGCCCACGCTAACAGGGCGAACTTGAGCGTGCCGAGCGCGAGCGTGAAGTGGTGGAAGAAGACAATCGCGTCGAAGGGCGTTTGTCGCAACGCCAGCACGCGCCGCAGCGTGCGCGGCGCAAAGAACGCCAGCGAGCTGTTGGTGGCGCGGCGGTCGAGCGTGAGGCACTCGTCTACCAACCCGGGCGCGAGGATGCGCGCGGCGTGTGCGCTGGTCAGCAGGGTGAGATGCGCGGCGGGCAGGGCGTGACGCAGCGCGTGCAGCGCGGGCGTGGTCAAGACAAGGTCGCCGATGTCGGCAAGCTGGACAAGCAAGATGCGCATGGTTGCGCGTGACAATCCTTATGGTGTGTGCGATAATGCCGACGATTCTAGGGGCGTTCAGCGGCAGTGAACAGGGTAAAGCTGGCATGCGCTATCTCAAACATCTCGACAAGCTGCTAGCGTTAGCCGACGGCGTGCGCCAATGGTCGCAAATCGAGGCGACGCGCCATTTTAGCGTCACGCTGCCTTGTGTGGTGTACATAGACGTGGGCGACGCACCGTTGACGCTAGCCGCTCATGAGGAGCTGGTGGTCAGCGTGGAGGCACAGCTGCCGCGTGGCGCGGGCTGGCAGTGGCGCACCGAGCAAGACGAGGCGGGCGTATATGTCGTGGCGAAGCGCGCCGCGTTTGCGCCGCTTGCGCTGAAGCCACGCTTTGTCATCGCGCTGCCCAGCCGGGCAACGCTCATGCTCAACCTAGCCCAAAACAGCGTTGAACTGAAGAATATGCAAGGCGTTGTCCAAGTCAAGCGCGTGCAGTAGCTCGCTTCGCAACGGTTGAAAGCACACAAATCCCACGTATTATAACCAATATTTTATTGTTTTTATAACCCTTTGGCTTGTGTGTGGACGCATCGTTTTGCTATACTTGGTGCGATGAATTAATCTTGTGTGGAGCAAATAGGCATGACAGACATTCAGCAACGCGGTTACGCGCATCCCGATGTGTTGGTTTCCACTGAATGGGTGGCTCAGCATCTAAAAGACCCTAACGTGCGCATCATTGAATCCAACGAAGACCCGCTGCTTTATCCGAGCGGACACATCCCCGGCGCAGTAGAGGTCGACTGGACGACTGACCTCAACGACCAAGTGGTGCGCGATTACTTAGGGCGCGAAGGCTTCGAAGCGTTGGCGAGCCGCATCGGCATCACTCGCGACACGACGGTGGTTTTTTACGGTGACAAGAGCAACTGGTGGGCGACCTATGCGTTCTGGGTGTTCCAACTCTTCGGGCATACCAACGCCAAAATTCTCGACGGCGGGCGCAAGAAGTGGGTCGATGAAGGGCGCGAGCTGGTGCGGGAAGTGCCTTATTACCCCGCGACGCACTATCAAGCTCCCGAGCGCGACGACCACACGCTGCGCGCCTTCCGCGACGAGGTGCTGGAGCATATCAAGCGTGACGGGCAGCTTGTCGACGTGCGCAGCCCGATGGAATACACCGGCGAAAAGCTGCACATGGAAGGCTATCCGCAAGAGGGCGCGCTGCGCGGCGGGCATATTCCGGGCGCGCAAAGCATCCCTTGGTCGCGCGCTGTTAAAGAAGACGGCACGTTTAAGACCGCCGACGAGCTGCGCGCGATTTACTTGCAGGAAAAAGGCTTAGATCCGCAGCAAGAGACGATTGCTTACTGCCGCATCGGCGAGCGCAGCAGCCACACGTGGTTCGTTCTCACCTACCTGCTGGGCTTTGCGAAGGTGCGCAACTACGACGGTTCTTGGACGGAGTGGGGCAACAGCGTGGGCGTGCCGATTGTGAAGGGCGACAAGCCCAAATAAGCCGCGCAGCGGCGTGTGGGTGTGGTATTTTGCAAGGGCATGGGGTATCATGCCCTTGTTTGATGGTACGAAGGAGTGCGCATGAGCAGCTATCCCGAAAAACTTGCGCAGGTGTTGGAAGATTTCTCGCTGATTACTACCCGCGCTGAACGACAGGCGTATCTCATCGAGTTGGCTGACCAATTTAGCCGTGTGAAGGTCGCGCCGGCGGTCGCCCAACCGCCCTATGACGAGGCGCACCGCGTGCCTGCTTGTGAGTCGGATGCCTACGTGTGGGCGCAAGAAAACCCTGACGGCACGCTCACCTATGCCTTTGACGTGCTGAACCCGCAGGGCTTGTCGGCGATGGCGGTGGCGGTCGTGCTGGCGGACAGCGTGAATGGCGCGCCGCTCGAGCAAGTCGCCAGCATCCCGTCCGACATCGTCTTTGACCTCTTCGGCAAAGACATCTCGATGGGCAAGGGGCAAGGCTTGATGGGCATTGTCAACATGGTGGTTTACGAGGCGAAGAAGAGGTTGAAGCAGGCATGAGCAAGCGCATCGCACTTGCCAGCTATGCTCCCACGTCACAGGAACTGGACTATCACCACGATGATGAGCGCGCACTCGCGCCGCTGCTTGCGCCACACGGCTTGACGCTAGAAACGGTGGCGTGGGACGCGCAGGGCGTGGACTGGGCAGCTTACGACGCGGTCTTGGTGCGTTCAACGTGGGACTATCACCTGCGCTATGAGGCGTTTTTGGCGTGGCTAGCGCGCCTTGAAGCGTTGGGCGTGCGCCTCTTCAACGACCCTGCGCTCATGCGTTGGAACATGGACAAAACGTATTTGGCGACCTTGCAGGCGGCGGGTGTTCCGCTGCTGCCGACCGCGTTTTATGCCAAAGGGTCGCAAGTGCGCCTTGCCGAAGTGATGGCGCAGCACGGCTGGCAAACGGCGGTGGTCAAGCCGACGGTCAGCGCGGGCGGCGACAACACGTGGCGCGTGGATGTCGCAGAGGCAGAAGGCGCGCAAGCGCGTCTTGAGGCGCAGCTGGCGCAAACGGGCGTGATGATTCAGCAGTTCGCGCCGCAAATCAGCGCGGGCGAATGGTCGTTCTTGTTCTTCGGCGGTGTATACAGCCATGCCGCTCGCAAGTTCCCCGCACAGGGCGACATGTTCGTGCATGAGTATCGCGGCGGGCGCACCGAAGCCGCCCAACCCACGCCCGCGCAAATCGCCCAAGCCGCCGCTGTGATGAACGAAGCGACGAAAGTGGCACAAGGTACGCCGCTGTATGCCCGCGTGGATGCCGTGATGGATGGCGACACGTTGGTGCTGATGGAGCTAGAGCTGGTTGAACCCTATCTCTACTTGAGCTATGGCGCGCCGCACGCTGCTCAACGGCTGGCGCATGCCATTTTAGAGGCACTGGCATGACGCGCATTTATCATCTCACCACGCCTGAACTTTGGCAAGCGGCGCAAACAGCGGGCGAATACACCCATCCCTCGCTGGTGCATAAGGGCTTTATTCACGCCGCCAACCTCTATCAGGTGCTGAAAGTTGCCGAACGCTTCTACCGTGAGCTGCCTGAGGTGCTGCTGCTGGTGATTGAGCGCGCGCGGCTTGCGCCGCCTATCAAGGACGAGCCACCCGAACACCCTGCGCCTGTCAACACGAAAGACCCCGCCCGCGAGACCTATCCGCACATCTACGGTGCGCTGAACCTTGACGCGGTGACGGCGGTGCTGCTGATGACGAAGGACGAGCGCGGGCTGTTCGTGTTACCCGACGGCGTTTAGCCGCGCCAGAGCCACCACGCGCCGCCGAGCAGCGCGCCCGCTGCCGCCCAAACAGGCGCACGCCCTAGCATGTCGAGCAGCATCGACAAGGGGTAGTCAGGGAACGGGTGCGCGTGCCAACTGTTCTTGAAGAACATCAGGAAGGTGGTCAGCAGCGCGCCTGTCGCGCCTATCAGCCCGCCGCTTGCGGTGGGTAGCAGCGCGCCGCCCGCTTGCCATTGTCCCGCATAGGCACGCGCCAGCGCGCCGCCCACGCCCAGCAGCGCGCCGCTCGCGCCTAAGAGCGCGACGGGCAGCGTGTGCGTGTCTTCCGCGCCCAGCCACAGCAGCAGCAGCGTCCCCCAGACGACGCGCGCCCAGCGGCTATGTGCCATGTGACGCGGGCGCAGCGACAGGTGTTATCTCTTGGGTGTTGGGAGTGGTCGGCAAGGGCAGCTCGGCGGTGAGAATGGCTGGCACGTTCTCTTCTTCGTCCTCTGGGAAGGGGTCGCGCCCCGCCAGCTTGTTCAGCGTGTAAACCAGCAGCACGCGGATTGTTCCCATTGCCGGGGCAACAAGAAACGCGCCCAGCACGCCGCCCACCGCCGCGCCGATGAACACGCCTACGATGATGACCGGCAGCGGCAGCTCCAGCGCGTCGCCGAGAATCTTGGGCGCGAGCAAGTTCCAGATGATTTGGTTGATGATGATGCTGACCAGCACCACCAGCAGCGCGACGGTGGCGTTCGATAGCGTCGTCATCACGCTGCTACCTTGCAGCAGCGGCACGAGCCCCAACGGAATGAGCGCAATCACGCCGCCAATGGTCGGAATGAGTGAGATTAGCCCCGTGATGATTGCCAGCAGTTCGGCGTTGGAGATGCCCATGATGACCAGCTGCGCGTAGGTAATCAACCCCACGAAGATGCCAATCAGCACCTGCCCGCGAAAGAAGCCGTTCCAGACAATCACGACGCGGCGTACCAGCAGCATCACCTCGCGGTGATACGCGGGCGGTATCCACTTTTGGAAGGCGGCGCGGTTGTTGGGCAGGTCGATGAGAACAAGCAGCGAGATAAAAATCGCCAGCAGGAACGACGACAAAAAGCCGGCGATGCTGCCGATGGTGCTGGTGACGGTGTTGGTCACCGCTCCCGCAACGTTCACAAAGCTG
Source organism: uncultured Anaerolineae bacterium (assembly GCA_938022205.1). Lineage (GTDB taxonomy): Bacteria > Chloroflexota > Anaerolineae > Aggregatilineales > Phototrophicaceae > JANWYT01. The sequence continues at coordinate 168,325 of CALIEB010000007.1, forward strand.
TTGATGATTTGCTGTAAGTTGACGCTTTCGAACTGCAGCACGTTGGGCGGCGCGTCTTCGACCGCGTCGGGTGTGCCGACAACAAAGTTGCGTATCGGCTCGATGACCGGGTTAAAGTCAATGCGGTTGCCCATGAAGTCGATGATGCCCTGCTCTGGTTGATAGGCGCGCATTTCGACCTGCAGCCGCGTGTAGGATTCTTGCCCACTGATGATGAGGCTGTTCACGCCACGCACCAACGCCGGCACAAAGATGAGCAGGATAAAGAAGACCAAGCCAATGACCAGCAAATACAGCGAGGCGACCGCTAACGCCCAAGGTATGGGCGTGTGGCGCGTGATAAAGCGCGCGGGCGCGTACATCAAGAAAGCGATGATAAACGCAATCGTCAACATCTGGAACACCGGCGCGAGCAGCGTAACTGCGTAAATGCCCGCGACGATGAGCAGCACGGTGACCAACAGGCGCGTCGGTCGATCCCACGTTGGACTTTCGTATTTGGGCGGTGGCGGTGGCAGCGTTGTCATTCTCGGGATACTCATCCTATGGTGTTGACATACGTTCATTATAAAATAACACAGGACAGCGAGCGAGGTTGTGAAGAACAAAACGTCTTCTCACCCAACACCTATGAAAGCGAGCAGCGCATGACACGATTGCCCAAGATAACGCATTTTCGCAGCAGCACAGGCGTTGACCTGTACCGTCTGCCGACCGAAGTGTTCAGCAATGGCTTTGTCGCTTACAGCTACTTGGTGCTGGGGGCAGGCGTGCCAACGCTGATTGACACTGGCAGCGGCTTTGGCAATAGCACGCAGGACTTGTTAAACGGCATTGCGGCGGTGCGCGACGATTTGGGCGTGCCGATTGACTTGCAAGACATTGGGCGCATCATCATCACGCACGGGCATATTGACCACTTCGGCGGTGTGGCAGACATGCTGGCCGTGATAGGCAGCGCGACCGTTGGCATTCATCCGCTTGACAAGCGCATTCTCACCAATTACGCCGAGCGCGTCATCGTCGCCACGAAGAACCTCACCATTTACTTACAGCGGGCAGGCGTGCGCGAAGGACGTTTGCAAGAGCTGCTCAACATGTACGGCTTCAGCAAGCGGCACTTCCGCTCCGTCAAAGTTGACTTCACGATAGAAGATGAGGACACGTTAGACGGCATGACCTTCTATCACGTGCCGGGGCATTGCTCGGGGCAGGTCGCCATTCAATTTGGCAACGTGCTGCTGAGCGCAGACCACATCCTGCCGTTCACATCGCCACACCTTGCGCCTGAAAGCATCACGCACTCCACCGGCGTGGAGCATTACCTCGCCTCGCTGCGCAAGATTGCCAAAGTTCCCAACATCGAGGTGACGTTAGGCGGGCATGAAGAGCCGATGTACGCGCTTTACGAGCGCATCGAAACGCTACAAACGCGGCTGGGCAAGAAAATTGAGCGCATCATGGACATCTTCCACGCCAGCGACCAGCCCTTGACGATTAGCGACGTGTCCAAGCGGCTCTATCCCGAAAAGCGTGGCTTTGACGTGCTGCTTGCCCTGCAAGAGGCAGGCGCGCATATCGAGTATCTCTATGACAGGGGGTATCTCGGCGTGGTCAACCTGCAAGAGGTTGAGGAGCAGTCCAACCCCGTGCTGTTTTACACGCTGTTGGTGTAGGAGCGTACGATGAACGAGCAGCTTGTGGCGCAGGCAGCGCGCGCGTTGAAAGAGGCGCGCGCGGTTGTCGTGTTCACGGGGGCGGGCGTGAGCGCGGAGAGCGGCGTGCCGACCTTCCGCGACGCGCTGACGGGGCTCTGGGCGCGCTATCGTCCGGAGGAGCTGGCGACCCCGCAGGCGTTCCGCGCTAACCCCAAGCTCGTGTGGGACTGGTACGAATTTCGCCGTGAGCTGGTGCGGGCGGCGCGCCCCAACCCTGCCCACCTCGCCATTGCCGAGTTGCAACGTCTGCACCCCGACCTGCTGGTGGTCACGCAGAACGTGGACGATTTGCACGAACAAGCCGGCAGCCGCGATGTGCTGCACCTGCACGGCAACATCGCGCAGACCAAGTGTTTTAACAACTGTCAAGGCACGCCGACGCTGGTGGACATTAGCGGCTGGACGATTGACCCCGACCACACGCCGCCCGCTTGCCCGCACTGCGGCGGCTGGCTGCGCCCTAACGTCGTGTGGTTTAACGAGGCACTGCCCTTCGACGTGCTGGAGGCGGCACTAGAGGCTAGCCAACGCTGCGCTGCCATGCTGGTGATTGGCACGTCGGGCGTGGTGTATCCGGCGGCGCGCATCCCGCTTAACGCGCTGGCGCGCGGCATTCCAGTGTTTGACGTGAATCCTTACCAGAGCCAATTTTCGCAAGATGCCGTCTGGCTGCCTTATCCTGCCGGCGAAGTCATGCCACGCATCGTCGAAGCGTATGCGCGCCTTTAGCTTGCTCTTCGTTTTGCTGTTGGTGGCGGGCGTGCGCGGCGAAGAGCGCGCGCACTTATGGGAGGTCTACGTGACGCGCGGCGTGCGCACTAATGTCGACCGCTTGACTTTTCAAGATGTATACGACGGCACACTCATCACCACCGAAGTGACAGGCGAACGCTACACACCGCTGTTGGATAGCGTGCTGTACTTTGACTACGTCAGCGGGCGCGTGATGACGGTGGGACTGGATGGGTTGCCGCGCCCGCACCCCTTCATCCAAATGCCTGCCGACGCTCGGCGCGTGGACTGGGTCGTCAGCCGCGACAAACGCCTAATTGCGTGGACAATCACGACCGGCACGCCCAACGCGCTCAGCACGGTCACGCGGGTGGCCGACATCAGCGGCACGAACGTGCGCGAGGTGCTGCGTGACGGCGTACGCGACGGCGTGCGCGTGCTACCGTTGGCGTTTAACGTTGACCACACCGTGCTGTTTATGGACGCGCAGCCCGACGGCATTGCCCAATTTGTCGTTTATCCCCAGTACGCTGGCTTGTTCAGCCTTGATTTAACGAGCGGTGCGATTGGCGTGCTGCCCAACGAGCCATCATGTTTTTGCGGCGCGGGCTTTCGCGCGGGCTTGTTCCTGCGTTTGGTCTTGCACAGCGAGCGGCAGGGCTATGACGTGCACGTCTACGAGCTAGAAAACGCCAACCGCGCGCGCGTCATTCCCGCCTTGTCCTACCCTGATTTTACCCAAGCAGGTGGCGTGGTCATCGCACCCGACGGCACGAAGGCGGTCTATGCCCTAGCGCGGGTGGCACGCTTTGGCACGCCGCAACAGCAACTTAGCACGCTCTTCGTCGGCGTGGATTTGCTGGCGATGACACAAACGCCCTTGCTCGCGCCCGTCGACCTCTATCTACAGCCGCTGGCGTGGACGGACAGCGGCAGTGCGCTGCTCTTGACCAGCAGCCAGCAAAACGGCACGTGGAAGTTAGATGTGCAGGCTGGCACGCTGCGGCAGGTGGCAAGTGCCACCTATTTGGGCAAGCTCATGGCAGAAACCTAGCTCTCGTAGTCGTCGACGGTGACGGTGCGCTTGCTTTCGTGGTCTGGCACAGCGAAAATCATGCGCCCGGTCTCGCGGTTGATGAGCTTGGTCACGCGCACGTTAATCGTCCTGTCCATGTAACTTTTGCCGTTTTCGACCACGACCATAGTGCCGTCGTCGAGATAGCCTACGCCTTGATTTTGGTCGCGCCCCGCTTGGATAATGCGCACAGCGAACACCTCGTCCGGAATATGCACGACGCGCACGGCGTTGGCGAGCTGGTTGACGTTGAGAACCGTCACCCCTTGCGCCTCAGCCACCTGCCCAAGATTGTAGTCGTTGGTAATCACCGCCGCCGAAAGCTGGATGGCGAGCGCGATGAGCTTGTTGTCGACATCGTGAATGTCCTCAAAGTCATCGTCGACGATGCGCACCGGCACGCTGTCGCTGCGCTGAATTTTGTTGAGGATGCTCAAGCCGCGTCGCCCGCGATTGCGCCGCAGCAAGTCCGAAGAATCTGCGACGCGATGCAGCTCGTTCATGACGAAGCGTGGCACAATCAGCGTGCCGCCCAAAAAGCCCGTCTCGGCAATGTCGGCGATGCGCCCGTCAATCAACACGCTCGTGTCGAGAATGAGCTTGCGCAGCGAAACCGCCGAGACGCGCTCACCGCTCGTGCCGACGCGCTCGGTGAGCATGTCAAGAATTTCGCGGCTGCGGATGCTGAACGTGCTAAAGCCCAAGTAGCCGCTGACAATTGACACAGCGGGCGGCAGCAGCGTCCCCAGTGGCGCGTCCAGCAGCGAGAGCGGATACGCTAGCAACAAGCCCGCCAGCAAACCCAGCAGCAAGCCCAAGCACGCCACCAGCAGTCGCTCAATGGGCTGCTCGTTGATAGCGCGGCGTACGGCGCGGATGGGGCGCACCGTCAGGTAGGGGGTCATGATGACTCCGAATAGCACGCCCACCAAGCCGAAGATGAACGCGCTGCTCAGGGGGTCGAGGTTGATGAAGCGCGCGGCATCGGTGCCTAAGCGCGCGCCCACAAACGTGAACACTACCAGCCCAATCAGGCGTGAAAGAAAATCCGATGTCATACGAGATCGTTGCTCCTTGTGCGGCAAGCGACGCGGCGTTGCCAATAAACCTTGCAAAGCGGCCTGGCTGCCCACAGTGATAAGGACGAAAGCAAAAGGCGATATGTGTCCATTATAGGCGATGACAGGGCGTTATGAACAGGCTATACAGTTGCGTCATCTGCTAAAAACGTTTATACTGTCTAAAACGTATGCTGTTTGCTTAGCAGAATCGTTTCTTAAGAACAGCGGTGAAAGCGTTCAGCCGCTTTGTGCTTAGGCACTAGCGGCGTAGAGTGAAGAAATAAGGCTCACAAGCCGATGGGATGTTTGCCCTTTGCCTGTGGTAGGGTGGGTATGCAGCGTAGGTTACCATGCCGACGATAACGTTGTTAGAGCCACAAAAACGTCATGCTGAGCGCGTCAATGTCTACATTGACGGGCAGTTTGCCTTTAGCTTGAACGCGCTTGAAGCGGCCAAGCTGCGTCACGGGCAAACCGTGACGGAGGAAGATCTCACTCAGCTGCAAGAGCGTGATATGGTCGCGCAGGCGGTGGATAAAGGGGCTGTGCTGCTTTCTTATCGCCCGCGCAGCGTGCAGGAGGTGCGCCAGCAGCTGCAGCGTAAAGGGTTTTCGCCGTCCGTCATCGAGCAGGCGATAGCGCGGTTACAGGCGTTGCGCTATTTGGACGACGAGGCTTTTGCTCGCTTTTGGGTTGAAAGTCGCGCCAACCATAAACAGCTTAGCCAGCGCGCGCTACGTTATGAGCTAAAGAAGAAGGGTATTGCTGACGACGTGATAGACGAGGTTTTGCGCGCGGCGGATGATACGGAAAGCGCGCTACAAGCGGCTGCTGCTTATGCGCGCAAGCTGCGCGGACACGCGCCGCAGCATTTCAAGGAAAAGCTCGAGCAGTTCTTACAGCGTCGCGGCTTTAGTTACAGCGAAAGCCGCCATGCGACGCAAGCTGTGCTTGCCCAACTGATGGAAGACAACCCAGATTTCTTCGCTCTGGACGAATCGTAGCCGCTGAACAAATCGTTTTGTTCAAAACGCAGATTCAGAAAGGAGCAGCGACAGCCGTCTTCTTGTGCGCGGCTGCCGAAGATAACATGGACGCACAAACTGTTTTAGTGATTTTTGTAATTGGCATAGCCTCTTTTGCTGCCGGCGGGGTGCTTGCCTACTTTTGGGCGCGCAGCAACTTTCGCCAGAAGCAGCGCACGGACGCGCTCAATTTGATTGTACAGGCGGAAAACCAAGCGCGTCTTATCGTCGAGAAAGCCAACGCTGACGTGCTTGCTATGCTCGACGAGGCGGAGCGCAAAGCCAAAGAGGTGCGCAACGAGGCAGAAGCCTTCACGCAGAAACGCCGCCGCGAGCTCGAGCGCGAGGACGAGGCACTCAACAAACGTCGTGAAGCACTTGACCGCCGCTATGAGGAGCTTGAGAAGCGCATTGAGCGCGTCGAGCAGCGCGACCAAGCCTTGAACAAACGCCAGAGTAAGCTCGACAAGAAAGAGAACGACCTGCGCGAGGTGGAAGAGCAGAAGCTGGCGCAGCTGCAGCAGATTGCCCAGATGACCGTTGAAGAGGCGCGCCAGCAGCTTTTGCTGGCGGTTGAGCAGGACGCGCGCAACGACATGGCGCGCATCATTCGCCAAGTGGAGGCAGAGGCGCGCGAGGAAGCGGACAAGCGCGCCCGCAACGTCATCTCGCTGGCGGTGCAGCGTCTTGCCAGCGAACACGTCAACGAAATTTCCTTGAGTGTGGTCTCGTTGCCCAACGACGAGATGAAGGGGCGCATTATTGGGCGCAACGGGCGCAACATTCGCTCGTTTGAGTTAGCGGCGGGGGTAGATGTTATTGTTGACGACACGCCCGAGACAATTACGATAAGCAGCTTTGACCCCGTGCGCCGCGAGGTGGCGCGTTTGGCGATGCTCAAGCTGGTGAACGATGGGCGCATTCACCCGGCCCGCATTGAGAAGTTGCTTGAGGACACCCGTGCCGAAGTAGAGAAGACCATCCGCGAGGAAGGCGAGCGTGCCGCGTATGTGACGGGCGTGCATGGGCTGCACCCGGAGATCCTGCGTTTGCTCGGGCAGCTCAAGTTCCGCACTAGCTATGGGCAGAACATGCACGCGCACTCGATTGAAACGGCGCACTTGGCGGGCATGATTGCCGCCGAGCTTGGCGCGGATGTCACCATTGCCAAGATGGGCGGCTTGCTGCACGACATTGGCAAGGCTATTGACCATGAGGTCGAAGGCACGCACGCCATTATCGGCGCGGACGTGCTGCGTCGCTACAAGGTAGACGAGCGCGTTATCAACTGTGTCGAGAGCCACCACCACGAAGTTGAGCAGCTGTATGTGGAGGCGTACATTGTTGAAGCGGCGGATGCTATCAGCGGGGCGCGACCGGGCGCACGCCGTGAAAGCCTTGAGAGCTACATCAAGCGTGTGAAAGCTCTCGAAGACATCGCCAGCAGTTTTAAGGGAGTGGAGCAGAGTTACGCGCTGCAGGCGGGGCGTGAAGTGCGCATCATCGTGCGTCCCGACGTGGTCGACGACTTGGGCGCGTTGGAGCTAGCGCGCGGCATCGCCAAACAAATCGAAGAGACGATGCAGTACCCCGGTCAAATCAAGGTGCACGTCATCCGCGAAACACGGGCGATAGAATACGCCAAGTAAACGCGCAGCCTGTGCTATAATGGTCTTGTGGGGACGCGCTGCGTTTCGACATAACAAGTGCATTCTACACATGCTACATATGAGGAGGTTAGCACGTGCGCCGTTTCATGACACTGATACTGCTGGCGGTAGTTGTTGGCCGGGTTTGGGCGCAGCTGCCCCCCGCGCGACCTGACACACAAAGCGGCACGATTCGCGTGGTGGGCGCGGACGCGCTTGCCCCGCTTATCGAGAACATTGCTACGCTTTACACGTTGGAAGGTTTTCGCGGCACGATTAACACCGAGCGCGCCCCTGTCGATGCGGCTTTTCAGCAGTTTTGTGCGGGCAGCGTCGACATCGTCATGGCAGACCGCTTGATAACCCCCACCGAAACCACCGCTTGCTCGGTGTCGGGGCTTGTGCCGCTAGCGTTTACGGTGGCAACTGACGCGCTGATTGTCGCCACTAGCCCTACCAACAGCTTTTTGACCGACCTTACCAGCGCGGAGTTGCAGCTGGCGTTGTCCAGCGCGTTTAACTGGTCAGACGTGCGCCCCACTTTCCCCAACCAGCCGATTAACCGCTACTTGCCCGCGCAAGACAGCGGCGCGTTCGTCTTCTTGGCGGCGAGCTTATTTGGCGGCGATGCCTCGCGCATGCTGACCGCTACGAACGTCGTCAGTTCGGCGGATAGCAACGTGCTGCTGCAGGGCTTGCAGTTTGATATGAACGGCATTGGCGTGTTGAGCGCGTCGGTCTTCAATCGTAACAGCTCGCTGGTGCGTGCTGTGCCGCTGAACAACTTGCCGCCGACAACCCCCAACGTGATGGAAGGCTTGTACCCGCTGTCGCGCCCGCTGGTGCTGTATTCCAGCGCGCAGGTCTTTGCCCAGAAGGCGCAGGTGCAGGACTTTGTGAACTATGCGCTCAGCAACGTGAGCGGCGAGGTCACGCCGTTGGGCTTGTATCAGACCACTGCGGCGAACCTCGCCCAAGCGGCTAGCACGTGGTTCACGGCTGCCACCGGGCAGGCAGCTCCTACGCCCATGCCCACGCCGCTTGTGCCGCTGCCAACTGAAGAAGGCGAGGTGGTTGAGGATGCGACCGCGCCTGAGCCGCTTACGCCGTTGGCGACCTTCAGCGCGCAAGTGCTGGCGTTGTTGATTGACGCACGTGCCGACCTTGAGGTGCTGGCGGCGGAGACGGTGGGCATCGTGCGCCCCGCTGGCTGGAACGGCAGCCTTGACACGAACAACCCGCAGCTGCCTATTCTCATTCGCCTTGACCTTGAGCTGCTGGCTGGCACGAAGCTAGGCGCAGAGACGCGCCCCGAGCGTTGGTTTGGCGCAGTGCCAAGCACCAGCCTTGCGATTGCCCGCGACATTCGCCATGACCTTGAGGTGCTGGCGGACGAGCTGCTGGGCAAGGGCGTGCGCCCGTCCAATTGGGCAGGCGTGAACGATCGCCTCATCCTGTGCGACCGCGCCACGCAGGCATTGGTCAACATGATGACGCGCAACAACTTTGTCGTGCTGCAAACGTCGCCCAGCGACCCGCAGTACTGCAAGAAGGCGGCGCAAGAGCTTGCCACGTTCATTGAAGTGTATTTGCTGACGCGCCCGCCGGAAGAATCGCTCTTCACGGCGGTGACGAAAGCCTCGCTGCCGGGCGCAATTACCATCCGCACAACGTTTGCGGTGGCGTTCCTCGATCGTGGCGCGCGCGTGCGCTTAGGGGTGATCCCGATTGACACGCCGGTCACACCGATAGCTCGCAGCTATGTGCGTTTCTCGAACATGATGTTGGTGCAGGGCGAGGAGTTCTTAGTGTATGTAGATTACAACGATACCAACCTAGATAGGGAGCTTTTCTTGAGCTTACCTAACGCCGACGACATCACTACGCCGACTTTCTGCACGGCGCGTTGGTGCAGCGAACGCTAAGTCGCCCGCGCTAGGCACGCCCCTGAAAGGCGTGCCTCGTACGTGTGTGCTAAGACGCGAGGCTATCCGGCTTTGCGCTTGTGTCCTTAGTGACGATGTCCGTTTGCCCGAGAAAACGCTCAATATACGGATTGTTGATGACGGGCATTTGAATTTGTTCGTTGCCGCGCCGCAGCGTGAAGTGATAGATGTTCACGCAGCGCGCGCCCGCGTACCAGTGTTGCCGTTTTTCGTAGCTCACGATTTCCCAGCCGTTAGTGAGCGCAGTGAGCAAGTGGTCGCCGCCGGCAAACTTCGCGGACTGCGGACTCCAATATTGGCTGGTGACATCTAGGTACTGCACGTGAAAATTTTTGTTGTCCATAGGATGACCTCTTCTTCTCACAAACTTCATTTTGGTGTTAGTGTGTCTTACTATCAGTGTACGTCTAAAACAAGAAAAAATGGCGTTAAAAAGATTTTAAGTTTGCGGCGCGCCGTGTCTTTGCAGCCAGTATACCCCATTTTTTCGCAAGTCGTGCGTGTTATAATCAACACGTCTTAGCTCATTAACTTCAGCAAGAGAGGCGTTCTCGTGACAGCAATCGTGCGTATTGAAGACATCGCCAAGCATGTAGGCGAAACCGTCACCCTACAAGGGTGGGTGTATAACAAGACCGGCAAGGGTAAGCTGCACTTTATCCGCTTGCGCGACGGCAGCGGGCAGCTGCAATGTGTGGCGTTCCGCGATGACTTGCCTGAAGACCAGTTTGAAACCGCGAAGGCACTCACCCAGGAGTCCTCCGTGCGCATCACCGGCGTGGTCAAGGCGGACGAGCGTGCGCCGGGCTTTCCGGGTGGCTATGAGATTGCCGTGCAGGCGTTAGAGCTTATTCAGGCGGCGGTGGATTACCCGATTACGCCCAAAGAACACGGCACCGAGTTCTTGATGGACAACCGTCACCTGTGGCTGCGCAGCAACCGCCAGTGGGCAATTTTGCGCATTCGCGCCACGATTGTGCGCGCCATGCGCGATTGGCTGGACGACAATGGCTTCTTGCTAGTGGACACGCCGATTATCACCCCAGCCGCCGGCGAGGACACCACGACGCTGTTTGAGATTGACTACTTTGGTGAGCCGGCTTACTTGGCGCAGACGGGGCAGCTTTACAACGAGGCGAACATGGGCGCGTTCGGGCGTGTCTACTGCTTCGGTCCGACGTTTCGCGCTGAGAAGAGCAAGACGCGCCGTCACTTGATTGAGTTTTGGATGCTAGAGCCCGAGATTGCCTTTTGCTCTTTAGAAGAGCTGATGGACATTGAAGAGGCACTCGTCACCCACATCGTGCAGCAGGTGTTGGCGAAGAACCGTATGGAGCTGGAGATTATCGAACGCGACGTGACGCGCCTCGAGCGGATTACTGCGCCGTTTGCGCGCATCAGTTATGACGAGGCGGTGGAACGCTTGCAGGCACTGCACGCGCAGAGCGAAGACCCCGAACAAAAGGAGCTGTTGCAAATCACGTGGGGCGAAGATTTCGGCAGCCCACACGAGACCGCGCTCGCGGAAATGTTCGACAAACCGGTGTTTGTCTATCACTATCCCAGCGCGGTGAAAGCGTTTTACATGCAGCCGGTGGACGGTCGTCCGGAGGTGTGCCGCAGCGTGGACTTGCTCGCGCCGGAAGGCTACGGCGAGATTTGTGGTGGCAGCGAGCGCATTTGGGACGAGGCTCTCTTGCTAGATAAGCTCAAACAGCAGCATTTGCCTGTGGAAAATTACCAGTGGTACTTGGAATTGCGTCGTTTTGGCAGCGTGCCGCACGCCGGCTTTGGGCAAGGCTTGGAACGCACGGTGGCGTGGATTTGCGGCTTGCCGCACGTGCGCGAGACCATTCCTTACGCGCGCTTGCTCAACCGCAAGTACCCTTAGGCTGATTGCGCGGCAGTGCTGCGTGTGCCAGACGAAAGAGAGGCAAACGTGCCGACCAGCGAAAAGCGCGTTCTCGTCACGGGTGGCGACACGTTTTTGGGCTTGAACATCGCGATTGCCTTGCTGGTGGAGGGCGCGGACGTGACAGTGCTGGTGCGTCCGGAAAACCGTGACAAGCTGGGGATTTTGGCGCAGCGCGTGCGTGTGGAAAGCGCGGACGTGTGGCTGCCCGCTAGCTTGCGCGGGCGCGCGCGTGGGCAACGCACTGTCGTGCATACGGTAGGCAGCATGACGGCAGACCCCGCGCGCGGGCTAACGTTCCACCGCCTGAACGTGATAAGCGCGCGCAACGTAGCCAACATGTGCATCAGCGACGGCGTGCAGCGCATGGTGCTGATGAGCAGCACGTGGGCGTTGTGGATGAGTCGCCAATATATTCAGACCAAGCGCGAAGCCGAGAGCTACCTGCGCCGCATCGGCTTGCCGCACACGGTTATCCGCGCGCCATTGGTCTATCCGCGCGGGCTGCCGCGCCCGCTGTTCTTCCGCTTGGTGGGGGGCTTGTTGGGGCTGCCGCCGCTGGCGTGGCTGGGCGGACGGCGGGTCGCGCCGCTGCCTGCTGACGTGGTGGCGCGGGCGGTAGCGCGCATCGCGCTTGCCCCGACGGTCAAGCCTTACTACTACGCGGGGGACTTGCTGCGCCTAAACAGCCGCGATGAACGACGCGGCGCGCTAGTCATAGGTGAAGCCGCTGACAACGTCGAGCATTTGCCGTTTGAGCTGCCTGAGGAAGAGCTGCCGTTCGGCTGGAAGCCTTAGGCGTTGAACAACACGCGCGTCTCGTAGGCAACGAGCGGGTGCTTGCCCCCATCGCGCACTACGTCAACATCCACGTGCATGCCACCGCAGTTCAGCAAATCGTCGCCAAACTCGGACAGTTGAAACACTTGCACGCGCAGGCGTATTTGTGTGTATGCCTCAGGCGTGAGCGTGAGGCTGTGGGCATAGCTGCTGCTGCCGAGCTTGAGCATGGTGTCGGTCGCGCTGACGGCGGCGTGAAGCGCGGTGCAGCGCACGATGACATCGGCGGTGGTAAACGACGATGACGCGGGGGCAAAGCCTAAGTGCAGCGGGTTAGCCTGCCGTGCCACAACGAGGCGCGGCAGCGCAATCACCAGCTGGCGTGCTGTTTTGCCGTCGGGGATGCTTGTGTCGGCGGGCGCGTTAGCGTCGTATTCCGCCAGCTCGCGCGCGGCTTGCATCCCCTTGCGCGTGAGCTCGTAGGTGTAATTGCTGAGCATTTGCAGGTAATTGTTGGTGATAAGGCGGCGAATGGCTTTGCTAAAGCGGCGTTCGCTAATGCCGAGACCCTCGCACACGTCCACAGTGTCGGCGGGTTGGTTGTTGCGCTTATAAAAGAAGCGCATGATGTCCAACGCGCTGGGTAGGGGTTCAAGCTGTTTGAGGTATAAGGGCATTTCCACAGTCATGTGCTGTTCACCTTTGCGCTGTACTTTGGGGCGGGCAAAATCCCTGTCCCTCTAGTATAGTGTGTTTTGCGCATTTGCACAAACTATAGCGTAACGATGCGCGCTCCGCCGTTCTGTGGTCGGGTGATGTGGCGCGTGTCGACGATGAGGCGGCTGTGCTTGACCACGCGCTCCCAATCGTACCAAGCGTGATGGGTCACGATGACCACGCAGTCAGCCTGCTGCAAGAGCGCGTCGCTGTACTCGGTGCTGTGCATGATGGTGTCGCCTTCAAGGCGCACACTGGGGACGTGAGGGTCGTGATAGACGACGTGCGCGCCCTTGTGTCGCAGCAGGTCGATGATGTCGAGTGCCGGACTTTCGCGCACGTCGTCGATGTTGGGCTTATACGCCACGCCCAGCACGACCACGCGCGCGCCCTTGACCGATTTGCTGTCGTCGTTGAGCGCGTCGACAACTTTATCGATGACATAGAGCGGCATGGACGTGTTAATCTCACTTGCCAGCGCGATGAAACGCGCGTTGTAGTTCAAGGTCTTGAGCTTCCAGCTCAGGTAGTGCGGGTCAACGGGAATGCAGTGTCCGCCTAGTCCTGGTCCGGGGTAGTGCGCCATGAAGCCGAAGGGCTTGGTGGCGGCGGCATTGATGACTTCCCACACGTCCACGCCGAGCTTGTCGCACATCAACGCCATTTCGTTAACCATCGCGATGTTAACCGAGCGGAAGGTGTTTTCCAGCAGCTTGACCATTTCGGCGGTGGTGGTAGAGCTGACCGGCACGACTTGCTCGACGGCGGTGGCGTAAAGCGTGCTGGTGACTTCGAGGCAGGCGGGTGTGATGCCGCCCACGATTTTGGGTGTGTTGCGCAGCCCGTAGTGCTTGTTGCCCGGGTCGATGCGCTCGGGTGAGAAGGCGACGAACACGCTCTCGCCCACTTTGAGCCCCTTTTGCGTGAGGCGTGGCACGATAATCTCTTCGGTGGTGCCGGGATAGGTCGTGCTTTCCAAAATAACCAGCATGCCCTCGTGGCTGTAGTCGGCGATGCGCTCCGTCGCCTGAATGATGAACGTCAAGTCTGGGTCTTTGGTTTTGTTGAGCGGTGTCTGCACACAGATAATCACCACGTCAACGTGGCGCAGCTCGGCGTAGTCGCTGCTAGCGCGCACGCGCCCCGCTTCGACCAGCGGCGCGAGCGTGCTGGTGGGGATGTCCTCGATGTAGCTTTGTCCGCTGTTGATGGCGGCAACTTTGTCTTCGCTTACGTCTAACGCCAGCACAGGAAAGCCCGCTTTGGCGAATTCGACGACGAGCGGCAGCCCGACGTAACCTACGCCGACGACGCAGATCTGTGCGGCGCGGCGGTTAATTTTGTCTAGCAATGCGTGATGGTGCATGGAATGTTTTTTACCTTTGCATAAGTGGCGGCGGAAATTATACAATGGCGCAAACAAATTCCGATAGGCTGTTTCCTTATCTGGAGTGGAGAAACCTCATGCAAGCCTACAAGCACTTAGGGGCGTTGACGGCGGCAATTCTTGCCGTCTTGTTGATAAGCAACATCGCCTCGACCAAAATCATTGCCGTTGGCGCGCTCGCGCTCGACGGCGGCACGTTTCTTTTCCCGCTGGCGTACATCTTTGGCGACGTGCTGACGGAGGTCTACGGCTATAAAGCCAGCCGTCGCGTCATCTACCTCTGCTTCTTCTGGCTGATAGTTGCCGCGCTCACGTTGCAAGTGGTTGTGCTTGCGCCGCCCGCCGCCGATTGGGAGCTGCAAGCGGCATTCGCCAGCGTGCTTGGGCAAACGCCGCGCATCGTGTTGGGCAGCGTGCTAGCCTACGCGGCGGGCGAATTCACCAACAGCTACGTGCTGGCGAAGCTCAAGCTGGCGACGGGCGGCAGGTGGCTGTGGACGCGCACGATTGGCAGCACGCTAGCAGGGCAGGCGGTTGATACGGCGTTGTTTCTGGGGATTGCCTTTTGGGGCGTGCTGCCCGACACCTTGCTGCTGACCATTTTCATCAGCAACTACGTGTTTAAGGTCGGCGTGGAAGTGCTGTTCACGCCGCTGACTTACGCCATTGTGGCGTGGTTCAAGCGTGAAGAAGGGGCGGATGTCTACGACTACGACACCAACTTTAGCCCCTTTGCGTGGCGCGACGTTTAGCTCTCGTCCTTTTTGCCTGCGAGGCGGTTGGCGAGCTTGCTGCCCAAGAAGAACGTCATGATGCCGCTGCTTTCGGCGGAAGTAGGCATAGGCACGCTGGGCTTGTCCCATTCTGCGCGAAAGCGGCGATTAATCCACTGGGCGTAGTCATCGCTGGTGCGCACGAGCAACGCCTCCAGCGCGTCGCGGTTATCTGCCGCGAGGGCGGCACGCGCCTCTTGCAGCGTGTCGATGAGCGCGGAGAGCGCGCGCAGCGCGTTGTCCCTGTTGTTCAGCAGCAAATCGCGCAGCGCGTCGGGGTGGTCGCGCTTGAGCGTGAGCGTTTGCGCGGCGAAGTTCGCGCTGGTGAGTGCCTGCATGTCTTCCCACGCGCTGTGACGTTGCAGCGTGTCGTAAAACGTCGCGCCCAGCAGCAGCGGCAGATGTTCGGTGTACGCCATGAGCGCGTCGTGTTCATTGGGGTCTAAGAAGCGCGGCTTACCCCCTAGCAGTATACTGAAGTTATAGGCGAGGTCAATCGCCTCGCGCACGCTATCTAAGGCGGGGCTGAGCAGCACCGCACCCCCGTCGAACAAATCCTCACGGGCGTTTTCCGCACTGTCTTGCGCGTCGAACATCAGGTTGGGATTGATGATGGCTGCTGCGCCAATCACGTGGTGCGTGGGCTTAAGATACTGCTGCGCCCAGCCGATAACCGGCTGCTTGAGCGGCGAAAAATCGACCAGCACCACGCCGTCGCGCAAGTCCTCACGCAAGGCTTTGTAGGTCTCGCGGGTTTCGTCGTAGGGCAGCGCGACGACCACGAGATCTTTGTTGGCGACAGCGGCGTAGGGCGTGCGCTCAATGCGCGTGACCGCGCCTAGCTTCTGCGCGGCTTTTTCGTTGCTTTGCTGGCTATCGTAGCCGACCAACTCAAACGCCAGCTTGGGGTTTTGCGTCATGGCGCGCTTTAGAGCTAGCCCAATCGACGCGCCAACGCGCCCTAAACCTAGAATGGCGACGTTAAGTTTGCTCATGTGCTTGCTTTCTTGCTGTTGTGGACGGTTACTTTTGCTTGGGACGCTTGAGGGCGCACTTCGCGCCGTCGGCTGTCCACTCGAAACTCACCAACTCCCAGCCCGCCTCGCCATAACGATTGAGCTTATCGGTGTAGGTGTCCGCGTCTAGGGCTGCGTCCACTTCGGGGATGCCCTCCGCGACTTTGCTGTCATGAATAAACACGACTAAGTATTCCCATTCAGTGCGTTGTGTCGCCATATGTTTGCTCCTTTTAGCTTGCTAGGTTATGCCTCTATTGTAGCGAGAGGAACGTTTTTCGCCTAGCATAAGTCGCTCCATCTGCAGCGGACTACAAAATCGGTTAGCATTCTTTAACAATACCTACTATCCTTTTACGGTAAATTGTGCTATTTTAGAAAAAGAAGTACCAGCAGAGATATCCCCTTATGGAGGGTGACATGGACGAAAACAGTGGCTTAGTGCTTTATGATGGCAACGGTGCGAGTGCTTCCACCCCGCCGTCGGCAACGCGCCGCTTGCCGTCCAGTTTGCCGACCTATCTGCGTTTTGTGATTGGCGAAGGCGCGGGGGTTTACGAGGTGCAAACGGCGCGCCCAATCATTATTGGGCGCAACACAAGTAGCCAGTCGGTTGACGTGGACTTGACCCCGTTTGAGGCGGCGGAAAACGGCGTGTCGCGGCAGCATCTGAAGATTGAAATCTTTGGCGACCGTCTTATGGTCAAAGACTTAAACAGCGTCAATGGGTCACGCTTGAACGGTGCGACCATGACACCACAACACGTCTATCAGCTCCAACAGGGAGACGAATTGAAAGTTGGGCGCATCAAAATGCGCGTTTACTTCGTGTACAATTAGACTAGCGTGCGCAGAAGTGGCGGTAGTATGTCAGACTATAGCAAGAAAAAAGCGTGGAACGACGTTGTCACCGAGTATGCGTTTGAAAGGCCACGTGGCACTGGTGAGCTGCGCGAGCGTCCGCTGCCGCCGACTGTTCCGCGCACGATTGGGCTACTGCTGCCCAACCAGCAAGTGCTAACCGCCTCGACCGAGCGCGAGATTACGCTGGGGCGGCGTTCGCGCCCCGAAGACCCCGAAGTAACGATTGACCTCAAGGATTTCGACGGCTATCGGCACGGCATCTCGCGCTATCACGCCATGCTCGCGGTGGTGCGCAACGTGCTGACCATCCGCGACCTCAACAGCGTGAACGGCACGCGCCTGAATGACATCCTCATCACGCCGCTTAAAGGCTACGTCGTGCATGACGGCGACAGCATTGCGCTCGGCACGTTCAAAATGAAGCTCATCTTCGATTATAAAGGCTAGGGCTGCCGTCCAACCTGCGCTAGCACAAGGCGAAAGCTGCCGCTGGTGTTGGGGTTGCCCAAGCTGCCGTCGTAACGCTTGGCGTTAAGGTAATACACGCCCGTATAAGGCAGCACATAGCGTTCAATCGCGGCGTTCTTCCCGCCGCCACTGTCGTCATCGCGCAGTAAGCGACGGCGTTGGCTGTCGAGCAGCTCTAGCACCGGGTCAAGATTGCCGTCAAGCTGTGTCATTGTTACAGTGATCACGTCGCCCTGCCTGCCCCAGAAGGCGTAGAGCGAGCTGGGGTCTTCGTCGCTGATGTAATCGTTGACGGTCGTACCATAGAGCAAGCGCGGGATATCCTGCGGCACGTTGGCGTACGCCGTGCCGTTGTATTGCAGCGTCAGGCGGTAGCCGCCCTCACCATCACCCGTCGCGCCGCCGAAGCGCATGGCGATGATGTGGTACGTGCCATCACTCGGCAAACGGAAGCGGTCGATGCGTGCGTTGCGCCCGCCACCGCTGTCGTCGTCCTCAATCAACGGCACGAGCTGGCTGTCTGCCAGCACTAAGTAAGCGTCAAACCGTCCCGACCGCTGGTCAAGCGTCACCGTAATAACGTCGTCTTGCTTGCCGCTAAAGCGATAGAACCGCTCGTAGTTGACGCTGTTGAGCGTGTTCTCCACCGTTTGGTTGTACTGGATGGTGGCTGGCGCGCGCGCCGAATTGCCCAAGCCGCTAAACGGGCTCGTGGAAATCGTCAGCACGAAGCTGCCCGCGCTGTCGCCTGCCGCCTGTCCGTAGCGCGTCGCCACGATGATGTACACGCCGTCGCGCTCGATGAGCAGGTTGTCAATGCGCGCGTTGCGCGTGTTCTCGCCCTCCGCGTCGTCGTTGCTGGCGATTAAAAAGCGGTCACTGTCTAGCACCATCACATAGGGGTCAAGCGTGCCGCTGTTGCGTTCCATATAGATGGTGAGCAAGTCGCCCGTTTGCGCGCGGAACGTGTAGTAAACCTGCGGCTGGGTGTTGGAAATCACGTCAATCACCGGCACGTCGTAGCGCAGCGTGCTGCCTTGCTGCGAGACCACGCCTACGCGCTCAAACGTCAGCGTATAGCCGCCGCTGGTCGTGCCGAGCGCGTAGCCAAAGCGTCCGACCACAACCAAGTAGCGCGTGTCGGTTTCAAGCGTCAGCGTAAGCACGAGCGTCGCACTGCTGCTGTCGTCTTGGCTGGCGACGAGGCGACCGCCTTCCTCGAATACGGTCAGCACGGGGTCAAGGTTGCCTTGCGTGAGCGCAAGCGTGAGGCGCACCGCCTCGCCCTTTGAGCCGACGAAGCTATAGGTGGCGCGGGGCGTGCTGTTGTCGATGCGCCCGCTGACAGGTTGTTGGTCGACAAGCTCGGGCGCGTTGGGTTGGGCATAGGCGACCAGCGCACCCCAAAGCAGCAGCCCGCAGACAAGGCGGCGCACGCGTTTACCTGCCGCCGCTAGTAAGCCGACTGTCGCCCGCCGCCACTTGATAGACCGCACCCCAAGGCAAGTAGTGCGTGTACTCATAGTCCTTGCGCACAAGGTTGCCCTGCAGGTCGTAAATCTCGCGGTAAATGGTCACGTCCGCGCCTTCGGCAGCGTAGTCGACCTGTATGATTTCGCCGGGGCGCAGGTTGCGATTGACCTCGTAGCGCGGGGGGCGTGGCGGCGTGACGTTCTTGATGATGGCGGGCTGAATGACCGCGCGCCAGTGTTTGGTGCTGTAGATGTTGAACTCGAGCGCGCTCTGTGCAGGGTAGAGGTTCACGTTGATGAGCAGATGATAGGGCGTGTTGTTCTGAAAGCGAAAGTCGCGCTCGGGCTGCCAAATCGCAGCATCAAGCCCGGGCGGCGAGCCGTTCAGCTCGTAATAGCCGACGCGGTAGCCGTGTGAGTTGCGCTCGGTGATGGCGAAACCACCGCTGAATGCCGCGCGAAAGATCGTCGTACTCACTTGACACGCGCCACCCCCAACGCCAATGACCGTGCGGTCGCCATAGATGACCAAGCCTTGCACAAAGCCGCCCTCTTCGCTGATTTCGCCCAAGTAATAGTTGAACGAGAACTCCTCGTTGGGCGCAACGATGATGCCGTCGAAGCGGCTAGCGGCGAGCGCGATGTTCGTGCGGCGGTTCGCGTCGCTGCCGCTAAAGTAAGTCGTGGCGGTGGCGACGAGCTCGCGGATACCGAGCGATTCGGCGGTAACTTGGTTGTGGTAGCGCGGCAAGGTGAGGTCGAACGCCATTGGCACGACCCGCGCGTCTTCGGACAAAATGCCCTCTTCTAAGCGTTTGAGCGTTTCGCTGACGTTGAGCGTGCGTCCGCTTTGGGCAGGCTGGATGACCTCTAGTTGGCGTGTGGTTTCATTAAAGCGGAAGCGTGCGTCGCGGGCGGGCATGACCAACCCGGGCGCGAGCGTCTGCAAGTAGGTTTCGAAGGCTTGCGTGTCAATCTTAACGGCGTAGGCTTGTGTGCCGTCGGGGTTGCTGACCAGTTCAACGCGCAAGAGGGCGGCGATTTGCTGCGGCGTGGCGGTCCAAGGAC
Source organism: uncultured Anaerolineae bacterium (assembly GCA_938022205.1). GTDB lineage: Bacteria > Chloroflexota > Anaerolineae > Aggregatilineales > Phototrophicaceae > JANWYT01. The sequence continues at coordinate 187,988 of CALIEB010000007.1, forward strand.
CGAGCGGCGCGCCGTTTTCGTCGTTGGCGACGAGGCGCACAGGGGCGGAGAGCGCACGCTCGATTTGGCTGGCAGCCTGCGCGACGCTGTAGACCAGCGGCGGCGTTTCGTTCACCACCAGCGCGATTTCCGCGCCGCCGCGCAGGGTTAGCAGCTGCGTTTCGAAACGCTGCAACGTTGCCCAAACGTCGAGCGTGCGCCCGTTTTGCCCTTCGGTTTGGCGCACCCGCAAGCCGTCTAGTGCTAGCGTGGCGTTTTGCGCGGGGCGGTTGATGCTGGCGGCGATGTCGTTAAGTTTGGCGAGCGCGGTGGCTTGATTGTAGGTGACAACTGGGGCGATGTTCGCGCCTTCGAACCACACGCGCGCTTGTTCGAGCAAGTTGCGCAGCACGTTGTCCGAGTGTCCCAGCGCGTAGGCGGTGGCGACGGTGGCATCCACGTCGAAGCCTACCCCCAGCTCTTGCGCGCTCATCTGCCAAAACTTGTCGCCGTCGCGGAAGGTGAACACCGTTTGTTCGCCGAAGCTAAAACGCCCGATGAGTGCGCTGCGGGCTTCCTGCACGGTCATGTCGCCAAGCGGCACACCCAGCGCGTAGACATTGGGCAAAATGCGCTCTTGGAAGCGTACTTGTAAGGCGAATAGGAAGGTCACGCCCGCTACCATGAGCAGGAAAGCCGCCATGAAGCCCAGCAGCGGCAAGCGCAACAGCCACACCAAGCCGCTCGTGGCAGGGCGGCGAGCCGGCAGGTAAGGCGGCGGGGAAACGGGTCGGCTGGTCATCCGCTGTGCTTACTGTCCACTCTCATAACGGTTGACGATTTCTTCGGCCTTTTTGTACTCTTCCGAGCCTTCTGGGGCGGTGTCCAGCACTTTGGAGGCTTCAAGATACTGCTCAAGTGTGATGGTGGAGGTGCGTGAGAGCTTGAGGCGTTCTGCCTCTAACCACATTTTCTCCTCGTCTGTCATCTCACCGTCGGCAGCCACAGCAGCGGCGACTTCTTCGTTGGTCAGCGTTTTCTTTTCGGCAAGTTGCGCTTTTAACTTGTCAAACGTGGCAGTCATCGTCGATGCTCCCCAAGATATACTCGACAATATTAGGCTATCTTGCTGCCTATTGTAGCACGGCTTGGCGGGGCAAGGGTAGGTTTTCTCTGACTAGGGGCTGGCGGGCGAGGCTTCCATCGCGGCTTCGGTCTTGAACGACGGCACGTACAGCACGCTGGGCAAGCGTGCCACCCACGCGGTGTCTAGCGGCACACCGTTGAACGTCATGCCGCCTAGCACTTGCACCAAGCCTTGTGGGATGCGCTCAAGTTGTTTCAGCTGCGTGCTAACGTTGAAGGCAACGAAGTTGCTGTCTTGGTACTTTAGCATGAGGACGAAGGTGACATTGCCATCGCCGCTGTTGAGCGTGTAGTACGCGCCGTCGTAACCGCTGGCTTGGAAGGCTTGCGGCGTGCTGGCGACAGCGTTGGCGGTCACCAGCGGCAGCTCAACGATTTGCTGCAAGAGTTCGGACGCGCTGCTGGTGGGGGTAAAGTTAATCTCAAGCAGGTCTTCCAGCGTAGGCATCCAAATATGGACAATCAGTCCTTCGAGCAGCCCGTTTGCGTTGATAGGATTGGGCTTCTCTACGAGGATGAGGTGTCTGTCGTCTTCAAGACTCGTCCAGCCTTGTGGCGCGCGCATCGCCACGCGTAGTTTGTCGTTTTCTAGCACAAGGCTTTGCGCGGGACGCTCTGCGCTGGGCAGCGGCTGGCTGTTGCAAGCCGTTAGCAGCAAAAGCGTAAAAAGGATGAGCAAGAGCGTGTTCATGGGCTGCATAGCGCGTGTTCTGCTATTGGTTCGTTAACGCTTATCATAGCAAGCAACAATTGGTAACAGTTAAAAAAATAATGAGACTTAAATTTTCGCGCGGCGGTTTTGGATAAGTTGCACAAGCCAGCGCAGCTCGCTCACGCGCAGGGTGTAAGCCGCTGCCGCGTAAACCGCGCCGCCTAGCAGCACGCCCGCGCTCATGAGTGCCGCCTCTTGCAGCACGCCCTCTGTGCCGATGACATCTGTCAGCAGCGGCAAGGCGAGCCTGAGGACAACGCCCATAATCGCCGTGCTGCCGCCGACTTTGAGCAGCGTTTGCGCGATGTGTTGTGTGCCATAGCCGCCCATGCGCCGCCCCAGCAGCCACGCCGAGACCAGCGTGTGCGCGATGTGCTTGACGCTGTCGGCGATCATGAGGCTGAACAGCCCCAGCGGTTCTAACAGCAGCAGCGCGGTGAGCATATACACGACCAAGCTAAACACGCCGATGAGCGCGGGCGTGAGCGTGTCTTTGCGCGCATAGAAGGCATACACCAGCAGCAAGTCGACGGCAGCGAAGGGCAGCCCGAACAGGTAGAGCCTTAGGGCGTGCGCGGTGATGGCGGTATCGGCGGCGGTGAACGCGCCGTGTTCAAACAGCAGGTCGACGGTTGGCACGGCTAGCACGAACAGCCCGACGGCGGCAGGCAGCATCAGCAGCAGCGACAGGCGCACGCCCAAGCCTAGCGTGTCTTTGAAGGCTTGCGCGTCGGTTAGGCGGGCGGCTTGTGCGGCGAGTGTGGGCAGCACGGCGATGCTAATGGCGGTGCCGACCAAGCCTTGCGGGAATTGGATGAGGGTGGTCGCCCAGTTCATATAAGCGATGCTGCCTGTGCCGGTTTGGCTGGCGAGGTTATAGGTGACGGCGCGGGTGATGAGCGTGTCGACAATGAGCGAGAACATGACCGGCGCGTAGAGCAGGGCGATGCTGCGCAGGGCGGGGTCGCGCCAACGCCGGGTCAGGCGCAGTTTGGCATCGCGCAGCCCGTAAAGCTGCAGGCACATTTGCGCCAGTGCGCCGACGAGCCAACCCGCTGCGACGACGGCGATGCCTTCAGGTGGGCGCGCTAGCATGATGGGCTGCAGCGGCGTGTGGGGCGGCGCGAGCAGCACTTGCACGGGCGGCGCGAACGCCACGGTGACTAGCACGACCGCGCCGTTGAGTAGCACGCCGCCGAACGCGGGCATGGTGAAGCGTTGCAAGGCGATGAGCGCGCCGCTGAACACGGCGAACAAGCCCAAGAAAAACAGTGCGGGCGCGGTCACCCGCAGCAACCCGCTGGCGAGCGCGAGCGTTTGCGGTGATGCGCCGCTGGCGGTCAGGCGCACGATGTCCGCCGCGAACAGGTTGAGCAGCAGCACTAGCACTGCTAGCGCGCTGAGCGTGACGCTCATCAGCACGGAGAGCAGCCGCCAAAGCGCGTCACGTCCGCGCAGCGTGACGACCTCGCTCATGACGGGGATGAGCGCGCCGTTGACATGCCCGCCAATGAGCAGGTCGTAAATGGCTTTGGGGATGATAATGGCGATTTGGAAAGCGTCGGTGACGGCACTTGCGCCAAAGAAGTAGGTGAGGGCGGTCTCGCGCCCCAAGCCAAGCACGCGGCTGGCGATGTTGCCCAAGCCGTTGATGCTCGAGGCGCGTGCCACACGGGCGTTGGTTTGTGCTTGCGTCATGGCAGGGCGCGCACGCGGGCAATTAGCGCGCTGGTGCTGTGGTCAGGCAGCGTGTCCAGCAGCACGACGCGCCCGCCATACGCTTCGACGGCGGCGCGTTCAGGCAGCGGCTTGTGCGCGTAGTCGCCGCCTTTGACGTAAATCTCCGGTCGTAACGCCTCGATGAGCGCGATGGCGGTCGCTTCCTCAAAGATAATCGCCGCGTCAACGGGCTTGAGTGCCGCCAGCAGGCGGGCGCGCTCATGCGCTGGGACGATGGGGCGACCTGTGCCTTTGAGCGCGGCGGTGCTGTGGTCACCGTTGACCCCAACGAACAGCGCGTCGCCTAAGGCGCGGGCGCGCTCTAAATAGTCAAGATGCCCGACGTGTAGCAGGTCGAAATGCCCGTTGGTGAAGACGCATACGCGCCCATCGGCACGCAGCGCGGCGCGGTGGGTTAACGCTTGTTGAAGGGTGTAGGGATGGTGATGCATGCGCCCAATGGTAACAAAAAGCCGCCACTTAGCTAGGGGCATATTTTGCGCCGTGCTGTGTTAGAATAGAGACGTTCATTTATTGATAGCTCGCAAAGAAGCCATGATGCCTAATTATGACGCGAACGACATGCTGCTGTTGCGTGAACCTGTGCTGAAGGTGCTGCAAATCAAACGCACTGGCAGCGACGCGGCGCAACTGCAGCTGGAAGATCTTGCCACGCTGGAGCGCACGCAAAGCACCTATCTTGTGACGTTCAGTGGGCAATTGCTGCTGCCGCCTGAAGCCGCCTATGACCAGCTAGAGGCAGCCTTGCAGCCGCTGGGCTGCTTCGCGCTGTTTCGTGAGGACGAACAAGACCAGCACATCCACATCGTGCGCGGCGCGATTGCGCCGCCCAAGCCGCTTAGCCCGCTGCTGCCGCTGGTGTTGTTCGTGGCGACAGTGTTCAGCGTGACCTTCACAGGGGTGCTGATTGCGGCAGGCGAGATGGGGCTGCAAGACCCCGCGCAAGCCTTCGCAATAGCGCAAGACCCGCTGGCGCATTGGTGGCGTGGTCTGCCGTACGCGCTGGCGATTTTGCTGATTTTGGGCGCGCATGAGATGGGTCACTACCTAATGATGCGCCACTATCGCACGGCTTCCTCGTTGCCTTACTTTATTCCCGCGTTTGGCATCAGCCCGTTTGGCACGTTTGGCGCGGCGATTTTGCTGCGTCAGCCGCTGCGCAACCGCAAAGTGCTGTTTGATGTGGGCGCGGCGGGACCGCTGGCAGGCTTCGTCGTCGCGGTGCCGATTTTGCTCTACGGGCTGGCGACCTCGCCGGTGATTGCTACGGACGGCACGGGGCTAGTGGAAGGCAACTCCGTGTTTTACGCGCTGGCGAAGCTGCTGGTCTTCGGGCAGTTCTTGCCTAATGGCGAAGTCGACGTGATGGTGAATCAATGGGCGTGGGCAGGCTGGACAGGGCTTTTCGTCACCGCGCTGAACCTCATCCCGCTCGGGCAGCTAGACGGCGGTCACGTCATCTACAGCTTGTTCGGCGATTGGGCGCGGCGGCTTTACCTGCCGCTGCTGACCATGCTGGCTTTTTTGACGCTGTTCGTTAGCAGCGTGTGGCTGTTATTCGCGCTGCTGCTGGCGGCACTGGGGCGCACGTACGCCGTGCCGCTAGACAACGTCACACCGCTGGATGACCGCCGCCAGAAGTTGGCGATGCTGACGCTTGCTTTGTTCGGGTTGCTGTTCGTGCCTGTGCCGCTGGCGCAGGCGGGCGTGAACGATGGGTTGCTGGCGGGTGCTTTGGGCTGTACCGCGTGGCTTTGGCTGCGGCGCACGCTGCGCTAAGCGCAACCCCCACAGATTTTGGGGGCGAGCGCGCGCTTTTTCAGTGTATAGTACGAGAAGAGACAACGCATAAGGGGAAGTAACCATGCGGCGTTCAACCATTGTTTTTTTTGTGTTTGTCTTGCTGATAGGTGGGTTGATTGGCTACAACCAGTTCTTGAAGAATCAGCCGCCCATCGAGGTGGTCATTGCCGTTGACCCGTCGATGCGCGATTGGGCGAACGCGCTGGCGGCGGCGTTTAACCAGCAAAACGCGCTGGTGGGTGTGGGGGGACAACGTGCCAGCGTGCGCATCGATGCCTCGTTCACGGACATGCAGGTTTGGCAAGAGCGCACAGGCTGGCGCAGCGACAGCGCGCATCCTGACGGCTGGCTGCCCAGCTCGAGCATCGTCACGGTGTCGCTCTCGTCACAGCTGCCGTTTCGCGTAGTAGAAAGCTCGCTAGCGCGCTCGCCGTTGATGTGGGGTGGGTTTGAAAGTCGCGTCGCGCTGATGACCGCTGACGGCTTGCCGTTCGATTGGGACGCTGTACAGCGCGCCGCCGCCGCACAGCGTTGGCAAAATCTCGGCGGTGGGGCGGACTGGGGCAACGTCAACATGGCGATTAACTGGGTGAACGCCTCAGCGAGTGGCGTGAGCGCGATGCTGACCGCCGCCGCCGCACACCAGCAGAGCGTGACCGTCGACCGCACCGCGCTGCTAGGGGCGGACTTTAGCGCGTGGTTCGCGCCCTTGCGCGACGCGCTGCTCAACGCGCGGCGTTTGGCGGGGTCGCCTGCACTGGCGATGGCGACGCGCGGCGCGACGGCGGCGGACTTTGCGCTGTTACCCGAATTTCAGTGGTTGGTTGATTTAGAGACGTTGCTGCGGAAAGAGCGCATGGCGTTTGCCTATCCGGCTTATAACGTCGAGCTAGACTTTCCGCTGCTGATTTGGGAGGACGTGCAGACGACAGATGCACAGCGCGCTGTGTTGCGTGCGTTCGCCGACTTTACGCTGAGTGAGGCGGGGCAAGCGGTGCTAAAGGGCTTTGGGCTGCGCCCTGCGCAAGGCGGTGTGGGCAGTGGTGACGCGCTGTTCGCGCGGGCAGTGCAGTACGGCGTGCGTTATCAGCTAGACGGGCAGCGCGTGACGACCCCCGACCGTTTGCTTTCTGAACAGTTGATAAGGTTATTAGATAACTGAGCAATAAGGAGAGAAACGCATGAAATGGAGAACGCTTTGGCTGTTCGTGCTGCTGGCGATGGGGCTAGCAGCGTGTGATGGCGGCAACAACGCCCAGCAAGCTGGCGCACAAAAACCACCCACTAACGCCATTGAGATTAGCATCATCTATGCGCCTGAATCTCATGACTACATGCCTAAGATTATTCAGGAGTTTAACGACGCTTTTGCGCGCGGCGTGAACCCTGTCACCGGGCAAAAGCTAGCCCAAGGCGAGCAGCCAATCTTTGTCACCGGTCGTAGCGGCTCGTCGGGGACGGTGATGCAGGGCATCGTCAACGCTATCCTCACGCCCACGAGCGAGAACGTCGAACGCCCGACGATTTTTCAGCCTAGCGTCAGCCATTGGCTGGTGCTGGCAAACCACCATACGCGGCGTGAGCTGTTCAACGTGTCGGAAGCCCTGCCGACCGCCTACGCGCCGGTGGTGATGGCGATTTGGGAGAGCCGCTTGCAAGCCATTCAGAAAACGCTGGGCAAGTCGGAAACTGAGATTGGCTGGGAAGAGCTGTTGCAAGTGTTCGACGCGCCCAACGGCTGGCAGGACTTCGGCATCCCCAACGGTCGGCGCACGGTCTTCTATGGACATACCGACCCCTTCGTTAGCTCGACGGGCTTGTCTTCGCTCATCATGACCTACTACGCGGCGGCGCGCGAGGCGGGCTTTACGGGACGGCGGCTGGGACTTGACCAAGTGAACGACGAGCGCGTGCGTGACGGCGTGCGCCGCGTCGAGAGCCTGATTAAGCACTACAGCACGCGCACGACCGAGTTCAAGAACTACATCGCACAGGGTCCCAGCTATCTGGACTTTGTGCCGCTGGAAGAAAATGACCTGATTGCTATCAATCGTGGCTTGACTGATTTCCAACCGCCCGAGCGTTTGGTCGCCCTATATCCTAAGGAAGGCACGTTCTGGCACGAACACCCGATGGGCATTGTCAACGCCAATTGGACAACGCCCGAGCAGCGCAACGCTGCCAAAGTGTTTGTCGATTACGTGCGCCTGCCCGAGCAGCAAAAGTACATCATGACGTTTGGCTTCCGCCCGGTCAACCCCGACGTTGAGCTGGCGTTTCCGTTTGAACCGCAGTACGGCGTGCGCACTAGCGGGCAAATCACCGTGTTAGACGTGCCGGATGCTGAGGTGGTGGCGGCTATCCAGAACAGCTGGGAGTTCGTCAAGAAACAAGCGGATGTCATGATTTTGATTGACATCTCCGGCAGTATGGCGCAAGAGCGCAAGCTCGAGCAAGCGAAGGTCGCGGCGCGTGCCTTTATCGACCGCATGGACGGCAACAACCGCGTGGGACTGGCGGTGTTCAGCGATACGACGCGCGTGCTGGTGCCGCTCGACAACCTTGAGACGAACATCGTGCAAATGCGACAGGTTATCGATAACTTGCAGACCGAAGGCGGCACGGCACTTTACGATGCGACGGTAGAGATGGTGCAGCTGATGTCTAGTCAAGACGACAGCGACCGCATTCGTGCCGTCTTGCTGTTGAGCGACGGTGAGGACACGACCAGCCAAAAGCACAACCTGAACGACGTTGAGAACGTTATCAAAGCGACGCGCAACGACCTCAACCCGGTGTTTGTTGTGCCTGTGGGCTATGGCACGCTGAACGACACGCTGATACGGGTGCTGCAGCGCATCGCCGCCGCGAGCAATACGACGTGGCAAAGCGGCGACCCGAACAACATCCAGCGCGTGTTGGAACTCATCAGCAGCTTCTTCTAAAGTAGCTCCAGCGGAGCACCCCCATAAGGCGCGCTCCGCCTTAGCAAACGAATTATTGCACGACGTGTTCCCCGCTTTGTGCGACAAGCACAGCGGGGATTTTTGTTGTCATTTGTTGCGCAGACGGCTGAGCAGCTGCTCTTCTTGGTAGCTATGTAAAGACGTATTAACAATATCAAACGATTTTAGTACCTATTTGCTTTGTTAAGGTCGCAAAAGTTAAATAAACTTTACATTGTAAGATGGCGAAAAAGAGAGCGTTTATTAACTAACAAATTTGCTTTTTCAAATATCGCTAACATATATCGTCTAGGCGCAATCATGTATGCTGTAAATCCCGCTCACTAGACATTCGTAGGGGGAACTATGCAAAAGTTAACCATTCATCTTATGCTGGCAATTGGCTTTGCGTTGACATTTGGCGTACTGTCTACGCTAGCACAGACTGTTGTGTCGCACCCGGGCAGCACCAAAGAGTGGATTCACTTCACCACGCGCGGCAACAGTGGTAATCTTGCTGACACGTCTTGTACAGGTTGTGTGCCTTCCGGGGCTGTTGGTGCTGCCTTCAATCAGTATGTGGTAGGCGCAGGCACGCCGCCGCTCGGCGCGGGCAGCTTGCAGCACGACCCGGGCGACGGCAGTGGCGGCGGTGGCATGACAGGGCGCGGCGGGCGTTTGTGGTCTGCCCTGCCTATCTTGAACGGCATCCCCTTAGGCAGCATTGACATCATCGAATACAGCACGCGCACCGACACGTTGGGTGCGCAGATGCCCGCGCTCAACCTCATCGTCGACCTCGACGGGGGCGGTGCAGCGTTTGAGTACACGACTACTGGCGCGTATCCGGGCTCTACGACAACAGGCGACGCGGTGCTGGTTTACGAGCCTGCCTACAACTGTGATACGATTCTAGTGTGTCCCGGCGGTCAGTTTCCGCCTAACACGTGGTTTACGTGGACGATTACCCAAACCAGCGGCTTGTGGTGGGATGTGCGCAACAATGCTGCGAGCAACTTGCCATGTGGCGGCGGTTGTCGCACCCTCGCACAAATTCTAGCGGTGTATCCCAACGCGCGCGTGTATGGCTACATGGACATGAGCAATATTACGGCACCTGGTTATTCAAGCAGCATCTACGGCACAGCTACTGCACAAACGTTTGACTTTAACCCCTATCCGTCAGGCTACTTGGGGCTGAATTTTCTCACAATGAGCAGCGGCTTGTACATCGCAACGGGCAGTTCTGGCGGCGTGCCGTATAACAACAAGGTGTTCCATGTCGACAGCGTCAGGGTCAAGTTTGGCACGACCGACATAACCTACGACTTTGAACCCGCTGTGCTTGCTTTTGGGGTGCAGCCTAGCAACACCAACGCTAATGCGCCTATCACGCCATCCGTCACCGTAGAGATTAGAGATGCCAACGGCAACGTCATCCCAAGCGCGACTAACGCCGTTACACTTGCTATCGGCACAAACCCAAGCGCAGGCACGCTGTCTGGCACGCTCACTGTGAACGCTGTGGCAGGCGTAGCGACGTTTCCGGGCATCAGCATCAACAATCCCGGCATAGGTTACACGCTAATTGCTTCCTCGCCAGACTTAGCAAACGTCACGAGCAACCCGTTCAACATTCTCGCGCTGCCTCCGCCTCCGCCGCCAAGCAGCGCAAGCACAGGCACAGCAGCGGGTACGGGCGCAGGACCGCGCTTGCGCGCCGACGGCATCTCGGCGGTTGACGCGGCTAGCGGCGCGGCATTCGCAGTGCCGGGCACGACGGTCGTCTGGACGTATACCATCGAAAATATCAGCGGCGGCCCCATTGACAACATCACGGCGCGCGTCACCTATCCCGATGACGACATGGTAGGCATCAGTGCCACCAGCGACAAGGGTATCAGCGGCGTGTTCAGCAAGGGCAGCTTGCTCGCCGACTACGCGATTGGCACGTTAAACGCCGGTGAGCGCATCACGCTCACGCTGACGACGCGCCTGCCTAACCGCGTCGGCACGTTCAACGGCTTCCTCGTGGTTAGCGTGGCTGGCACGCCAGAAGCGGATGCCATGCTCAGCATCAGCACGGTCACTAGCCTGCCCTCAACGGGTGAAACGCCGCTCTGGGCAACCGTTGTGCGCTATGTGCTGGCTGTCGTCAGCGTGCTGCTGACCTTGCGCTAGCGGCGACGACACCATACGGCACGATCTCGGCGCGCCGCTGACCTTGCGCTAGCGGCGACCACCGTCCTTAACACTAAGCTATCTTTGACGCGGGCGGATAGCACTGCCTATCCGCCCTTTTTTGCGCCTAAACGCCGCTCGTGTTGGGTACTTTGTGTAACGCCACGCTTCACCCTAAGCCTCTTTTCATTCTGTTGTTTGGTGTCTTATGCCGCTTGTTTGTTGCGAATATTTTGTTTTCCTTGTGTTTTATTGTGTAAAATTTTGTTTCTACACCAAACGCCCGAATAAATGTTTAGAATAAGGAGGGAGAGATGAACGCGGGTTTAGACGAAACCGACGCGAAGATTTTGCAGATTTTGCAGCGTGAAGGGCGCATCAGCAATCGTGAGCTGGCGGCGCGGGTTAACCTTAGTCCGCCTGCAACCCTCATGCGCGTGCGGCGGCTGGAAGCGATGGGGGTTATCACAGGCTATGTCGCCTTGCTCGGGCGCGAACAGCTTGGCTATGACATGGTGTGCTTTATCAGCGTGACGCTGCAAATGCACCAAGTCGAACTGGTGGAACGGTTTCGCCGCGCTGTCAGTGCTATGCCGCAGGTGCTGGAGTGCCACCACGTTACCGGCGACTACGACTATTTGCTCAAAGTTGTCGTCAAAAACCGCCAAGACTTAGAGCGTTTCGTGATGGCGCAGCTCACGCCGGTGCAGGGGGTGGCACGCATTCACACCAGCTTGGTCTTGAATGAGATTAAGCACACCACCCAATTGCCAATTCCTTTAGACGAGACTTAGCCTATATAGATGAGGAGGATTTTCATGTCAGACCATATAAAGACGATGGGGCAGCAGTTTGGCAGACGCTCTTGGGCGGAGCCTTGGAAGATTAAGATGGTAGAGCCGCTGACGATGACCACCCGTGAGCAGCGGCAGCGCGCGATTGAAGAAGCGGGCTACAACACGTTTTTGCTGCGCTCGCAGGACGTTTACATCGACCTGCTAACGGACAGCGGCACGAGCGCGATGAGTGACCGTCAGTGGGCGGGCATGATGCTTGGCGACGAAGCGTACGCGGGCAGCGCGAACTTCTACCGCCTTGAGGCTGCCGTTCAGGAATACTACGGCTACCGCTATGTTGTGCCGACGCATCAAGGGCGCGGCGCGGAACATCTTATCAGCAAGGTGGAGATTAAGCAGGGCGATGTCATCGCGGGCAACATGTATTTTACGACCACGCGCGTGCATCAAGAGTTAGCGGGCGGTCGCTTTGTCGATGTCATCATCGACGAAGCGCACGACCCCACCAGCCTGCACCCTTTTAAGGGCAACGTCGACTTGGACAAGCTGCAGCGGCTGATTGACGAAGTCGGCGCGGACAAAATGCCCTACGTGAGCATCGCGGGAACGGTGAACATGGCGGGTGGGCAGCCTATCAGCATGGCGAACATCCGCGACGTGCAAGCACTTTGTCACAAGCACGGCATTAAAGTTTATCTCGATGCTACGCGCATGGCGGAAAACGCCTTCTTTATTCAAGAGCGCGAAGAGGGCTATGCTCACAAGAGCGTGCGCGAGATTTTGAAAGAGTTCTGCAGCTACACCGATGGCGCGTGGATGAGCGCGAAGAAAGACAGCCTCGTGAACATCGGCGGTTGGCTTGCGGTGAACGATGCCAACGTGTTCGACAAAGCGCGCAACCTAGTCGTGATTTACGAAGGGTTGCACACTTACGGCGGCATGGCGGGGCGTGACATGGAAGCTCTGGCGATTGGCATCGAGGAATCCGTACAGGATGACCACCAGCGGGCACGCATCGGACAAGTGCGCTATCTCGGCGAGCTGCTGAACGAATGGGGCATCCCCATTGTGCAGCCGATTGGTGGACATGCCGTCTTTCTGGACGCGAAACGTTTTTATCCGCACATTCCACAAAACGAATTCCCTGCCCAGACGCTGGCGGCGGAACTCTATCTCGATAGCGGCATTCGCGGCATGGAGCGCGGCATCGTCAGCGCAGGACGCGACCCACAAACGGGCGACCACCGCTACCCCGCGCTGGAACTAGTGCGGCTGACCATTCCGCGTCGTGTTTATACGCAGGCGCACATGGACGTGACCGCCGAAGCCGTCAAAGCAGTCTACGACCAGCGCGAAGCCACACGCGGGCTGCAAATGGTCTATGAGCCAGAATACCTGCGCTTCTTCCAAGCCCGCTTCGCACGGTTGTAGTGGGTAACCGCTAACGGTTTAGTCCTTTCACAAAGCTATTCTTAAATAAGCCCTTCGCAAATAGGCGTGTATGCGAGGGGCTTTTGTTATTTTGCGTAATTGTTTGCAAGATTTCTTGGATCTTGTTAAAATTTTAGAGGTAATAACCCGAACTTGCCAGCTCTAAAATTTTGCTTAGCAATATTGCAATAGGAGTAGCTTGCCATGAACGTTCAAGTAAAAGAAACTTTTGTTGACCGTCCACCACGTATTCTTCCAACTCTTCCCATAGAGGTCATAGCCGTTCCTCCACCTCCAGAGAATCAGCAACGTTCGCAAGTGATGCTGCAGATGCTGCTGCCACTTGTGACGATTATTGGCTATGCATTGGTGAGCGCATCGAGTGGCGGGCGCAATATGCTGTTTATGATACCGATGGCTATCTCTGTGATTGCGACTTCTGGACTTTCTGCCTATATGTTTTTTAAGGAGCGTCGCCAACAGCGTGAGCAAGAACGCGCTTATCGTAATCGCCTACGCAGCTTGCGTCATGAACTGAACAGCAAGCACGATGAGCAACGACGTTTTTACGAGCATACTCGACCGACAGCGGCGATTGCTTGTGCAATTGGGTTAGGTGAGGAGGTGACACGGCTTGGTGGGCGTTTATGGGAACGTCGCCCACAAGACCCTGATTTTGGTATGTTGCGACTTGGTACAGCCGACATTCCTTCTAAAGTCGTCTGCGAGCTAAATGGGGGTGATGGCGCAGAGACACCGCTTTTGTTGGCTGCAAAGCAGCTGGTTGAAGATTCTTTGGTGCTGACGAATGCACCAGCGACTATTTCTATGCGTCCCTATGTAGAAAAACAAGGAACCTCCTCTCAGGAGGTTGCTGGGGTTCACAGCCTTGGCATTGCTGGAAACTCGCGAGATGTCTATGAATTTATCCGGTCGATGTTAGTGCAATTTAGTGCATTACACGCGCCAACTGATGCGCAGCTTTTTATTGTCGGTACGAAGAACGTACGTGAAGAATGGCAGTGGGCAACTGATTTGCCGCATGTGCAGGGAGAAAGCCGCAAGGCAGATTACACTAACTTTACGGGACCTGTTGCAGAAGATCAAGGTGTCACTGAAGCTAGAGAGGGTAAAAAGGGCGTTGTAACGCTCAAGGATTTCTGGAAGAAACTCAACAAAGAACTTTCTGACAGGCAGCTGCGCTTAGAAGATGACGAAAAAGCCAACGTCACGCTGCCGTTTTTGCTAGTTGTGGTGGACTGCTTGCCTTCTGAATCAGGAGAAGAGTGTGAATTTGAATTATTGTTAGAAAATGCAATTAAAGAAGCGGCGGTGTCGCTTATCTTGCGCGACGGTCAACGTTTGGGAGCGGCAATTATCTTTCTTGTGTCAGAGCCCGCCAAAGTTCCTAGCGACTGTCTTGCTGTAGCTAGAATACGGTCTTTGGGCGAAACCTACCAATTTCAGTATAACCAAATCGGTGTGAACGCACTACGCTATATAGGTACAGCCGATGTATTAGCACGTGCCGACGCAGAAAATTTTGCGCGAAACATTCGCAACAAGGTAGTACGTGTTGGTTATGGTGCTGACCTTACCAACAGCATCTCGCTGCTTGAGCTGTACGGTGTCAAGCACATTGAAGAGTTGGACATGCTTGCGCTTTGGCGGAAAAGCAAGCGCAAAGGCAAAGAAGGTGCAGACTGGCTGCGCGCTGTAGTTGGTGTAAAGAGCGGTGGTGAGCTGCAAGAAATTTACTTTAATCAGGACTACGACGGTGTACATGGCATGATTGCTGGCACGACAGGATCGGGCAAGTCAGAGCTGTTGCTTACGCTGCTTGCCAGTTTGGCGATTAACTATGACCCTTCGATTTTGAATTTTGTCTTAGTGGACTATAAAGGTGGCGCGGCATTTGAGCCGTTCCGCAAGCTGCCACACGTCGTTGACATCGTAACTAACCTAGATGGCAAAGCAGTCGAGCGCATGTTTGTTGCGATTGACGATGAGATGCGCCGCCGCAGCAAAATCTTAGCGGATAACGACGTGAAGCACATTGTTGAGTATCGTGAGCGCGGCTATCACCTTGAGCGCGAACCATTTCCACACTTGTTTGTGGTGGTCGATGAGTTTGCTGAAATGATTACTGAAAACAAGGAGTATAAGGCATGAATGCTTTGGGCAAGTGAAGCATCGCAAATATAGACTACGATTTGCTGCAATCCAATTGCGGTCTAGCATGGCGCAGCTTGCACAGCACAACTTACGCTGCGACCACTTCTCCGATT
>CALIEB010000008.1 GCA_938022205.1 uncultured Anaerolineae bacterium
GCCTACGCCGGCTGCGCTGAAGCCCTTGAGGATGATGTCCTTGTCGGTCTTGTTTTCGACAAGCATGAACGCGCCGGTCATGACACCCATCGCCATGCCGTCACCGTGCATGTGTCCGCCCATGTCGCCCATTGCGGGGGGCTTGGTGGCTTCGGCGTGGCTGTGGTCATGTCCGCCCATTGCAGGGGCGGCATCCATGCTGTGGTCGTGCATGGCATCGCCGAAGGCTAGCATGTGGATGCCGTTGCTCACCACGACATAGGGCGTGTTCACATTTTCAATTAAGTTATTAAGAAACATTTCCAGTCCCGCGCCGTTCACCAGCAGCAGGTCAGCTTCTTCAACGGCGCGCACGTCTGCCGGAGTCAGCTGATAGGCGTGAACGTCGGCGTTGGCAGGTATGAGCGAGGTCACCGTGACATGCTCCCCACCGATATTGCGTGCTACGTCGGCGATGATTGTGGTGGTGGTAACAACTTTTAGCCCTCCATGCTCATGAGCGTTCATTGGTACAATGAACACCAACATAAGCAGCACAAACATAACGAACCTTTTGAACATGTATGACGCTCCTTGTTTTGGGTTAACGTTTATTGATACTTCGTATTAAATTTTGTTAGCACTACCCTAGCTTGTGTTAAAATATTTGTCAAGGATAGTCTCATGCATCACGAAAAATCGCGCCATTTGTCACCTTCGTTGCTGCGGCTGCGTCAGGCGGGCTACAAGCTCACTGAGGCGCGCGTGGTCGTGCTGAACGCTATTGAGCAGCTGGGCGGGCATGTCACCTCAGCGCAAGTTCTGGAGCGCGTTAGCGCGCTTGCGCCCAATATCGGGCGTGCCAGCGTGTTCCGCACGTTGGACTTGCTGACACGGCTGGGCATCGTGCGTCCGACTTACATTGACAGCAGCGCAACGCCGCGCTACGTGTTGATGCGCGATGGTCATCACCATCATATTATATGCACGTCGTGCAACAAGACGATTGAATTTGAGGATTGTGGGTTAGACGCAATTGCCAAAACTTTAGAAGAACGCCTGAATGTCAAATTAACCGGGCATCTGCTAGAGTTCTTCGGCGTGTGTGCCACGTGTCAAGCAAGCATACCTTTGCACAAAGAGGAGCGTAACAACCCATGAGGGTTGCCATTAACGGCTGGTTTTGGGACAGAGAAGAAACAGGCAGCGGGCAGTATCTGCGGCACTTGGTCAAATATTTGCCTAAAGTGGATAAGTCGGTCGAGGTGCTGCTGATTGTGCCGCCGCATAACCCGCGCCCGCAAGATGTGCCTGACGGCGTGCAGGTTATTTCCACAGGCGACGCGCCGCGCACGAGCGCGCTGGGCAAAATTTGGTTTGAGCAGCGCACCGTGCCACAGGCGGCAGGGCGCGCCAAAGCCGACGTGCTGCACGTGCCTTACTGGGGGTCGCCGCTCAACGCGCCTGTGCCGATTGTGGTCAGCGTCCAGGACGTTATCCCGCTGCTCTATCCTGATTACGCGCGTGGCATCAAGAACCGCTTGTATTACGCGCTGGTTAGCACGTCAGCGCGCGCCGCCAACCACGTCATTACCATGAGCATCTCCAGCCAGATTGACGTAGAGCGCATGCTCAACATCCCGCGCGAGCGCATTACCGTCACATATCACGCCCCTGAAGCGCGCTTTCACCCGCTGATGGGTGCGGAGAACGACGAGGCGGTGCGCGCTAAGTACAACTTGCCTGATAAGTTTGTGCTGTACTTGGGCGGGTTCGACGTGCGTAAGCGCGTGGGCGATTTGTTGCTGGCGTACACGTGGATACGCGAGGCACAGGAAGCCGCGCTGCCGCTGGTGATTGCCGGGCGCGAACCTGCGTGGGGAACGCCCGTTTTCCCCGACCTGCGCAAGCTGGCGGATGAGCTGGGCGTGGCGGATTGGGTGCAGTGGATCGGCTTTGTCGACGAAGCAGACAAGCCGTCACTGTATCGGTTGGCGGAGGTGTTTGTCTTTCCGTCGGAGTACGAAGGGTTCGGCATGCCGCCGCTGGAGGCAATGGCGTGCGGCACGCCGGTAGTGGCGCGCAACACCGACGTGAACGATGAACTCTACGAGGACGCGGTGTATTTGGTTGACGATGCGCGCAGCATGGCGGGCGCAATTATCGCGCTCATCTTACAAAAGCCTTTTCGCGACGCGCTGGTCAATCAAGGACTGGCGCGCGCCACGCATTTCACGTGGTACAAGCACGCCAAAAAAGCCTTGAGTGCTTACCACAAGGCATTGGCGCGCTAAAGCTCAAGGTGCGGGAAGAGGCCGCGCAAATAGGCAAGAAAGGCGCGGGTGATGGGGTTGAACTGCTGTCGTTTATCCCACACCAGCGACATTTGTCGCTCCAGCTTGACATCCTCAAGTGGCAAAGCGTAGAGCATTTTTTGGTTTATTTCGTGCCGCACAACGTAATCGGGCAAGATGGTCACGCCGATGTTGGAAAGCACCGCTTGCTTGATGGCTTCAGGGTTGTCGAATTCGCCGACGATGTGTGGCTTGATTCCGTAACGCGCCAGCGTTGCGTCAATCCACGTGCGCGTGCGGCTGCCTACTTGGCGCGTGATAAACGGCTGCCCATGCAGTAGTGCCGCAGGCAGTGCCTCGCGCATGCGCCACGCATGGTCTTTGCCCACCACCACGTAGAGCGCGATCGGCTGCAAAACCACTTGCCCAACGTTTTCGTTGGGATTAGACGGCAGCTCGCCCTCGACAAAGCCCAAGTCTGCGCCGCGCCCAAGCAAGCTGCTCACCACTTCGGTCGTTGTGCCGGTTTGCAGCGACACAGTGAGGTTGGGATACTTGTTGCGGAAGCCACCTAACCACTCCGGCAGCAAGTACACGCTGATGCCGGGCGTGGCGGCTAGCGTGAGCTGCCCGTTTTGCAGCCGCTCGACGTTGGTGACGGCGTTCTCTGCCTCTGCGACGATGTAAAGAATTTGCCGCGTGTACTCGTAGAGCTTTATGCCGGTCGGCGTTAGCACCGCGCCGCGCTTGTGGCGGTTGAACAGCGTCGCGCCTAACGAGGCTTCAAGGTCTTGGATGTGCTGGCTGACAGCGGGCTGCGTCATGAACAGGCGTTTGGCTGCGCCGCTGAATGTTCCTTCTTCAACAACCGCTAAAAAAATTTCTAGTTTGTATAGACTTAACATGGCGTTTGCTTTCTAAGACTTACTCATCTGCTTGTGTTTGCGCGTGAACCACACGAGTCAGGCGCGCCCATTCCACAAGCTCCAGCGTTTCGGCGCGCCGCGCGGGGTCTAGCTCGGCTTGTAGGATAAGGGCTTCGGCTTGTGCTGTGCCGATGCCCAAGCCCGCCCCCAGCGCGTTTTTGAGCTGCTTGCGCTTCTGACTAAAGCCTGCTCGCACGACTTTAAAGAACGCCTCGTCCGACGGCACCTCGACAATCGGCTGCGGGTGCGGGTCGAGGCGCAAAATCGCGCTGGCAACTTCGGGGCGGGGCCAGAACACCGCTGGGTTGAGCTTGGCGACAAGGTGCGGCTTGGCGTAATACTGCACGCTGACCGCCAGCAGCGACAGGTCGCCTACGGGCGCGGTGATGCGCTGTGCCACTTCATACTGCACAGTGATGACGACGCGGCGAGGCTTGTGTGTCGTCTCTAGGACGTGGCGTATGATGCTGCTGGTGATGTAATACGGCACGTTCGCGACCACGCAGTAGGGCTTGCCGCCCGTCAGCGCGTGCAAGTTGGTCTTCAGCACGTCCTCGAACACGAAGTAGACGTTGGACGTTTTGTTAAAGCGCGCTTCCAAGAGCGGCGTGAGGCGGTCATCAACCTCAATGGCGATGACTTTGGCGGCATGCTGCGCCAAGACCGCCGTCAGTTCGCCGGTGCCTGCGCCAATCTCAACCACCGTTTCACCCGCACCTAGCTCGGCGGTTTGGACAATCTTCGCTAAGGCATTAGGGTCGTGCATAAAATTCTGTCCCAGGCTCTTTTTGGGGTCAAGCCCGTATCGCGCTAGCAGCTGTCTGGGGTTCATCGTCACTCCTCTGTGATGTCATTTGCCGCTGTCGGGTCTACCGCGCATCGGCTGCCACTCCGGCAACAAATAGTTAATGTTAGCCGGCACCGGTGTCAGCAAGTAAACGTCGACATAGCGTGACCAAGACACCCAATCTTCATCGCTGTAGCCTAAGTCAATCCAGTAGCGGCTGCTGCGTGCGCCGCCCGTGTCGGCAATCATGCCTATGCCATAGTTCGGCACATAGACGCGCGTGCGAAAGGGGATAATGGTCGGGTCTGCGCCGACAATACCCTTGCGCAGCGTCTCGCCAATCGCGGTGCGCGTGTTGCCACCCACAGCAGCTGGATGATAGCTAGTGGCGTAAACCCGCAGCTTGCGCCAATACTCCAGCGTACCCTCAGGCGTGTTCAACGTGTAGATGACGACGTTTGTGCCATAGGCGATGACCGCGTTTTGCGCCGCTTGAATGACCTCGCTGCCGGCTGGCTCGCGCCCCACTTCCACGCCGTTGGCATAGCGCACCCGCGTGTAATGGCGCAAGATGCCGGCTTGTCCGCTGCGTAGCGTCTCGCGCGTGTCTAAGGGCAGGTCTGCGCGCGGCTCATAGGTCACGTCGTAGGGAATGGGTTCATCCTCATACAGCGTTTCTTCGCTGATGCGCATAATCGTGATGCGCATGCCCTCTGTGAGTGGCGTGGTCTCGGCGGGAATGCTGTAATCCAGCCCAACTAACGTCACGCCCACCTCTGAAAGCGCGTCAGCGACGGTCGCGCCGCGTGCGCGCGCTTGAATGGTCACGCCGTCTACGACAATTTCCAGCGAGCTAGCGCGGGTGATGACGATTTGCATGCCGTCTTCCAGCGGCGTGTTGAGCGGCGGCTGTACGCTGTCCGCCACGTACAAAACCTTGTTTGCCTCGGCTAAGGCTTCACCTACCGTGCGCGCGTGGGTGTGGTGCGTTTGTGTCTCGGCATCGTCGCTCAGCGTGATGGTGATAGCTTGGGCGATACGAATGTGCGAGATGGGTTGTGACCACAGTACCACGTCCGCGCTTGGCACAGGCAGCTCATCGAGCCATACCGCGTCGTGCGCGCCGAGCGTGATGCCTTGCTCGCGCAGGATGTCGTAGGGCAGCAGGTAGCTGGTGACGAGCGTGCGCGTTACGTCGTTCAGTGTCAGTTTTACCTCGCGCAACGGCAAGGGGGTGGGCGATGCGACTAGTGCTACGGCTTGCGGTGGCGCGGGCGGTTGCGCGCCTACCCACACATACCAGCCAACCGTGCCAACGAGCGAGAACGCGCTCGTAATCATCAGGGCAGCTAACCACTTATTGGCAAGTGATTTGCTAGCTTTAGGGCGGTGTGGCAAAGTCTTTTCGTTGTGAAAGGTTGGCAGCGTTGACATGGGTCTTAATCGGGTGTTATGGCTTTGATATACCCGTGTAGTTTACCTACGATAAAGCAAAAAAAAAACGGCAACCTAAATTTGTTCGCTATTGGTGTCAAGATGCGTTATAATAACCCCATGTAACCACTTTGAAGGTTATTTCATGTTGAGCGCGCCTGTAATCGCCTGTACCGCGATTTAACCGACACGGAACGCTTGACCTACGGCATCAGGGACACGACACCGACATGCCGTGGTTAGCACGTTCACATCGAAGGACTTAAGAAGCTCATGGGAGATGCTTTTGCAAAACTGCACTACTTTTCGCATGTCACATGGTGGCGAGAAGGCATTGAAGGACTAACGCAAGGGCGTATTGCTCTCCTAGAAACTGCTGATGCCCTCTTGCGCGCTTTGCAAGCAGGTGACGGCGTGCGCTACGCCTCGCTAGGTGAGCAAGCCGTGCTGTTGGAGGACATCGCGCGCTTGCGTCCTGATTTGCTGGCACTGCTGGTGATTTACGGCGCGGGCGGTCGGCTGGGCATCAGCCCCTTCTATGCCGGCGTGGATGCCATGCTCAGCAGCGGCGAAACGTTGATTCGTGACCTGCTGGTGGGGCTAGCGGACACACAAGCGCACGGTTTGCCCGCGCCCAAGACGCTCTATTTGGCGCAAAACACCCAGTTCAACGCGCAGCTGCCCCAGTTTTTGCGCGGCTTCGGCATTGACAGTGTCATTGTCGTGCTGCGCTCACACAAGATGCCGCTGCCGTTTCGTTGGGCTGCACCGGATGACACCGACGTGCTGGTGTTTCCTTATGAGGCTGGTACGCCGCAGGATGCCCTAGAGGCGCAGTCGCTATCGCAGCCCGATGGCCCCTTCCTATGGCTGCATGCATTTGACGCGCAAGCCTCGCGCAAGCCGCACTTTGACGATGGGCTGCGCGTGCCTGTTCAGCCTAGCACGCCCGGCGAATTTATCGCACTGCTGCGCGAAAGCCTGCCTGACGCACTGCGCCCGCTCTTTCGCGGCGATTTTTACACGCTCGAGCAGGCGTTTGCGGCGGGACGGTTTTCGGCGCGTATGCCTTTTAAGCAGCGGCTGGACGCGCTCACCCGCGAGCTGGCGTGCCTTATCGAACCGCTGCTAACGCTGGCATTGACGCAGGGCTTGCTGCCTTCTGCCGACAACGCTCGCGCCCTATGGGCATATAGCTGGCGGCTGCTCCTGCAAAGTCATGCGCCTGCCGTTGTGGGCGGCATGACCACCGACGACGTGATGGCAGAGGCGGACATCAACCTCCAGCAGGCAGAAGCGTTGCAAGCCAATCTGCTCAAGAGCTTGTGCAATGCGTGGCACGGTGCGCCAACAGCCAGCGGTGACCAAACGCATCTGGTCGTTTGGAACTTGACAAGCCGTCGTGTGGCGGGCATGGTCGACGTGCGCTTGCGTTTGCCTGAGGGAAAGTTCCCCTTTGAGCTGCGTGACGCACAGGGACAAAGCGTCGTGTTTACGTGGTACGAAGCCAAGCAAATGCTTAATTTCCGCGCTGAGTGTCCGCCGATGGGCTACAGCACATTTACGTTAGAGCTGCGCGGCGAGCCAACGTCGGTCTATCACCGCGCTGAGCGTTCGCGCACCACGATGATTAGCGACGCGGACAAAGTGTCGGTGGCTTTAGAGGGCGACCACGTCGTTTGGCAAGGCGAAAACTGGCGCGTCGAAGACCTTGTGACTTATTACGACAGCGGCGACTATGGTTCTGTCGAAGCGTATCGCACGCCAACTAGCGACGCGATGCTGATTGCCACGCTAACGGACGTTGTCTACAGCGAGACCGCGCCGACCTACGAGCGGTTGGTGACGACACATCGCCTGCGCGTGCCGAACGCGCTGGAAGACGGCAAGCGTGGGCGCGGCTTTAAGGCGTTTGAGATTACCACAAGCGCAACGCTATACTTTAACGTGGCGGGCTTGCATTTGCATACTAGCTTCACCAACCCCGCCAATGACCACCGTTTGCGTCTGCACCTGCAGATGCCACAGCCTATTCGCGCTTTGCTCATGGATAGCCCGTACTATCTTAATGCACGTCCGACCGGACAGGCGCACCCGCTGCAAACGTTTGTGCTGGCACAGTTGCAGGAAGGCGAGATGCTGCTAGCGGTGCGCGGCATCCGCGAGCTAACGACGCTCGCGCCTAGCACGCTTGCGCTGACGCTGCTGCGGGCGGTGGGATGGTTGGACAACAGCTTTACGCACGCTGTGCCTGCCGCACAAACCCAAGAGACCTTTCACTACGACTACGCGCTTTACCCTAACGCCGGCAGCAGTCCCTCGCAGTGGTGGCACACCGCGCAAACCTTTCAAATGCCGCTGTATGCCGTGCAGGCAGATACCGCGCCTGCCGTGCGCGAGCGTAGCTACTTGACCCTAGAAGACGAGCGCGCGCTAGTCACCGCCCTTAAGCCGCCCCAAGTCGGCACAGGATGGGTGGTGCGCTTGTTTAACCCGCACGACACACCGTTAGAGACGCGCCTGCACGCCCATCAACCCATCACGCAGGCGCGTTGGGTGACGTTGCAAGAACGCCAGCTTGCCGACGCTGTGCTGCAAGACGGCGCGGTGGTTGTGCGCCTTAAACCCTATCAGATTGCCACGCTGTGGCTGATATGGTGAGGGGCGATATGCTTGCGCTTGAGTTTACGTTGGAACAGCCCGACACGCTGGAAAATCCGTTCGTCGATGCCTACATGCTTGAGCAGCTTTTCGCACAAACTCGCGACGAGCAAACGCACGCCCTCACGCGCAAACTGGGGACGTTGCGCTGTGCGCAGCACGGCAGCGCGCCGCGCGTGCGTGTCGTCATGCGTTGGGATGACGCGCTGGGGCAGCTTGACCTCGATTACAGCGTGGATGCTTGCTGCCAAGCCTTCTTGCTGCAAATCGTCAGCCGCTTGCACCGCGTGGGTTAAGCGGTACAAAAAGGCGCGCTTGCAATTAAAGCGCGCCTTTACTTTGGGCTATTCAGGATAAATCGGTATTGGCGTGAAGAACTCGATGCTGTCGCGCACGATTTGGAACACCTCAACCAGCAGGTCGCCGTAGCTGGCGATGTCTTCGGTGTATACGTCTATTAAGTACGCCAGCTCGTTGTTGGGGGAATACACGACCATGAACGCGCCCGTGCTTTCGCCGCCATCTTCTAACGGTCGCACGTAGTCGACGATGTAGGCGGGCAACTCGTTCCACAGCTCAAACGCCACTGGCTCTTGCAGCGTTGCGAACTCGCTTGCCCATGTTTGCAGGGTGGCAAGAGCTTCGTCTAAGGAGTTGACCTGATAAGGCTCAAGCGTGACCGACAGTTCACCGTTGGGGGCGTTGATATAAGCACGCCATAGCCCGTCGTCAAAGTACTGCGTGGTTGCATCCCCCCAATGGATGGGATAGTAGAACGTTACGCCAATGTCGAAGTCGAGGAACGAGCGCACGTTGGGGTTGGCGGTTTCGTTGTCCACTGTGAAGACGGTGCTGCCTACTGCCGTGCGTCCGGACAAATCTTTGACCAGCACGGAGGCGGTATATTCGCCAGAAAACGCCGGCGCGTAGGTAAATGCTACCGGTGCTGCCGTGTCGATTGTCCAAAAGCTGGTGTCAATGTAGAGCTGCTGGGTGCCTTCCTCGCTGAGGACGTTGTAGAAGGGTGAAAAGGTGTCGCCGTCGCTCACGCTGATTTGTGACGTAGAGCTTGCGCCGCCCTCAAACTCATAGTTAATCCAGTAGGTTTGCACCTGCTGTGTAAGCGTGTCGAAGAGCGCGTAAGAAGGCACGCAATTCTGCCCGTCGACACTTTTGGCGAAGCAGTAAACGCCCCTTACCCGCGCTTGTCCCGCGCTGGAGCCGCGCCCGTATTCCAGCAGCACGGGGAAGCTACTGCCGTCGCCGAGTGTCACGACCGTGTTGCGCACGTCCCACACGTAATAGCTCTCGTAGTCGCCTTCGGGATATTCGCGCAGCAGCTTGCCGTCGTTGTTATACGAGTAAATGGCAATGGGGAAGGTAGCAACGAGCAGTTTCGTGCTTTCGTCGATGGCAAACGCGGCGTAAAACTCCATGTCGATGATGCCTGTGCCGGTGGTCATAAACTTGATAGCGGCGGGGTAGGTCGTGCTGACGCTGTCGGTTAGCGTAACCACGTCGCCCATCGTTACGGTGAGGTTGTTGTCTTCTAGCACGCGCTTGGCAGTGCTGTGGAAGTTCTCTAAGAATGCCGCCCACTCGTCCATTGGCGCGCTGATTTGGGCACGGTAGTCGTCTGCCTTGAAGCTCTCGCTGAGCAGCGGGAAATAGAACGCGATGCCGTTCGCACCGGGCATGTTGGGTGTGGTGCGCGTGTGGACAATGGCATCGTAGACAGCATCGATCACCCCTTGCGCGGCGGTTTCTACCGCTGCGGGCAGGTTCGCCTCGACAAAAATTTGCATGAAGTCGACGATGTCGACCGACAAAATGTCATGAGCGTAAGAGAAGAACTGTGCGCTATTGCGCGCTACGCCTGTGCTGCTCAGGATGGCTTCCATGTTGGCTATGCCGGCTTGCGAAAACGCCGCCAATGCTTCGGCGACCGCGTCCACTTTGCTGAGGTCAACGGCGTGCAGGTCATATGACGGGTACATCTTGCCATACTCGTTGTAGTAGGTCATGTAGGTGTCGACAAACACCTGCGTAAGCTCGACAGTAGACATGTCGGGGTTGGCAACTAGCTGGCTGAGGATGCCGATGTAGTCTTGTCCGTTGCCCGGAATGACCTCTTCGGCGGCGACGCTGTAATGAGCGTGGTTTTTCAGGGCGCGATAAACCTCAAGCTGCGACATCAAGCAGGCATCAAAGGCGACAATGGCGAACTTGTCTAAGCCGGTTTTGGCGCGAATTTCGCCTAAGGCTTGGTCGATTTCCGTGAGCGAGAGCATGCCGGGCTTGTTGGACTCGTCCGGACCGATGCCACCCCAGCCGCCGCCGTGATTCCAGATAATCAGCACGTAGTTCTCGGCGGGATAGTTTTGGATTGCCCATGTGCCGAAATCAACCAAGTAGCGCGGGTCGCCGCTGTTGATTTCGACCCCTTGCCGCAGCGGCTTGAGCGTCTTGAGGTCGTTGGTCTGTGTGATGTAGTAGCGGCGTGTGTCTGTCCAGCCGCCCCAGCGTTCGTCGTCATAACCAACAGCGCGGTCGAACTCCACGACGATGTTCACGTCGTCGCTGCTGCCGACTTTCGCCATCTCTTCCACGTCGTTGATACCGAATGGTTCAAGGTCGTTATCGCCTGCGATATAGACCATGAACGTCCACTTTTTAACAATACCTTGCGCGCTGGTGGGCAAGATTATCACCAGCAACCCCAGTACGAGCAAACACCACAGGCGATGCTTCATTGTGTATCCCTTCAAATTTGTAACATAAATAAACGTTGCATGACCGTATTGTAGCGCAGAATTTGTTTTAGGTTGGCTTTTGTGGTGGCTAAACTTTTGAGTATAATGGGCGCAAGAGAAGGCGATGTTTGACGAGGGAGCTATGAAGGCAGCAGCGTGGGCAATCATGGCAGGACTGTTCTTGGCGGCGTGCGTGCCACAAGCGGCACAAGACGCGCCGTTGCCGACATTGGCGCAGCTACCTTCTGTGACCCCCGTGCCTACCAGCGTAGCGCAGGGTGTGAGTGGGCGTGCCACGCTGCCACCCACGTTTACGCCGACTTTCACGCTGACTGTCACCCCTTCGGCGACGATTACCGACACGGTGACGTTTACCCCCAGCGCGACGATTACCGACACGCCTAGTCCTACTGCTAGCGAAGTTCCCACGCTGCCGCCCGAAGAACGCCCGCTAACCAGCTTGCTAGAGGTGGCGATGCGTACGACGTTGCTGCCGCCCAACTACCGCGTGCCGAACTATCAAGGGATTGACATTACGCCACCTACGCGCGCGCCCGACGTGGTCGCTACCGCCACATCGGCAATTGCGAACATGCCTGCCTGCGCCTATTATCCCGCTGGCGGCTTTGGCGCAATTTACTTGGGCAACCCTGTCTTGGCGGGGCAGCTAGGCTGTGCGGCAGGCAATCCCCCTGACGTAACCAGCTTGCCCGCCGCGTGGCAGCCCTTCCAGAACGGCGTGATGGTCTGGGTCAACGGCGACATCTACGCCCTGTACAACAACCGCACCTACACCTACATCGCCGACACTTTTAACGAGGCGACAGACCCCCAGCAGAGCGCGGAAACGCCGCCGCAAGGGTTGGTCGCGCCGGTGCGTGGTTTTCTCAAGGCGTGGACGAACAACCCGACGGTGCG
This sequence comes from uncultured Anaerolineae bacterium, assembly GCA_938022205.1. Classification (GTDB taxonomy): domain Bacteria; phylum Chloroflexota; class Anaerolineae; order Aggregatilineales; family Phototrophicaceae; genus JANWYT01. The sequence continues at coordinate 11,753 of CALIEB010000008.1, forward strand.
GGCGGTCTTGGGCTGGGGAACAGCCCCTGAGCAGGGCGCGCTAGCGGTTGTGTTGCGTTTCCAGAACGGGTTGATGCTGCACATCCCCGCGCGGGGCGACACGCTCATTTTGGTAGGTGGCAACCGCGACGGCACGTGGCAGAGCGTTTTAGGCGGCTTTTAGCGCGCTTTCTTTAGACTGCTAAAACACGTCTCTCACGCTCTGCTCATTAGTGTTTTCTAGAATAGCAGCGTGTATTTTTGCTTCGCATGGCTTAACAAGAAGGGTTGTAAACATGACAGTTTTAGTAACAGGTGCGGCGGGTTTCGTCGGCAACAACGTGGTAGAACGCTTGGTGAACAAGGGGCAGTCTGTACGCGCTCTCGTGCGTAGCACCGAAAAGGCGCAAAAGCGATTGGGCAAGTTTGGCGATAAAATCGAGATTGTGCAGGGTGATGTCACCGACCGTGCTGCCATGAAGAAGGTCATGCGCGGCGTGTCGGCGATTGTGCATACCGTCGCCATTTCGATGGAAAAGGGCGGCATGACCTACGAAGAGGTCAACTATCAAGGCACGATTAACACGGTGGATGCTGCGGTTGATAACGGCATAAACCGCTTCATCTTCATTAGCCAAAACGGCGCGCGTGCCGATTTGCCCTATCGCTTTTTGGCGAGCAAGGGCAAGGCACAAGACTACGTGGCGACCAGCGGGTTGGCGTGGACAGCCCTGCGTCCTAGCGCGATTTTTGGCAAACAAGACGAGTTTTTTAACACCTTTGCCCGCTTGTTGCGCCTTACGCCGATTGTCTTCCCCTTGATTGGCGGCGGCAAAGCGGAGTTCCAACCCGTGTCCGTGCTAGACGTGGCGGAGGCGACCGTACGCTCGCTTGAGGATGACAGCACGATTGGCAAAGCGTTGGACTTGGGCGGTCCGGAAGTTTTGACGCTGGGGGAGATTGAGAAGCGCGTCATGAAAGCACTCGGCACGGGGCGTATTCTCTTTCCCGCACCGGTGTGGTTCTTGCGCCCTATTGTGGGCATCATGCAGGCGGTGCTGCCCGGCTCGCCTGTCAACACCGCCTTGCTTGAGCTGCTGGCAGTGCCGAACACCGTGCCAAACAACGCGCTGGTAACGCACTTCAACATGCAGCCCATCCCGTTCAGCGGCGAACACATCGCCTACCTGCGCGATAACACCGCCGGACAGGCTCTTAACAAGTTCTTCACCAACGCGGTGGTCAACTAGCATGACCACCGCCCTGCAGAAGCTCTCGCCGCAGCAGCGGAGGGTGCTGTTTTTCGTCGTAATGGCGGTGACCGTCGTCGTCGTGCTGGCGATAAGTTGGCTGGTGCTGGTCGCGCTGGTGCGCAGCAGCCCGCGCCTCGTGCCGATTGCGCTGACGGAAGGCTGGCAGGTGCGTGAGTATGTCCAGCTAAACGACGTGGACGCTTATCCCGCCACGCTGGCGATTGCACCCGACGGCACGCTCTACAGCGGTAGCTATGTGACGGGTGCGCTGTGGGCGATTGCGCCCGACGGCACACAGCGCGAGCTGCCCGACACGCGAGCGCAAATTGGCTCGGTCACGGCGATTACCGTCGCGCCTGATGGTCGTCTGTTCGTGCTTGACCGCCTGTCGCCATTCCAAGCGTTGGGCATGAAGATTTGGCTACTGGAAGGCAATACGCTTACGCTGTTCGCCGATTACAGCGGCAGCCGCCAAGAGACGCTGCTGCTGCCCGATGACCTCGCCGTAGACAGCGCGGGCAACGTGTACGTGAGCGACAGAGGGCGCGATTTCGTCTGGCGCATCGACCCCGACGGCGGTGGTGGCACGGTATGGTGGCGCAACCCACCCATCGCCAACGTGCAGAACTACGCGCCGACGGGGCTGGCGTATGACCCCGCGCGCCATGCGCTCTTCATAAGCGATTCCGCGCTGGATATTCTCTATCAGGTGGACATTGGCGAGGACGGCAGCGCAGCCAACACCCGCGTGCTTTACACGCGCCAGATGAGCGATGAGCCGATAGCTATTGGTTTCGACGGCTTGAGCGTGTTGGGCGATACGCTTTACGTGGCGGGCTTAAACAACGGGCGCGTGGGCGCGTTTGACCTGAACACGAGCCGCATGACCTACCTGGCGGGCAACTTTCGCGGCGCGGTGGACGTGAGCGCGGCGCAAGATGGGCGCGTTTTTGTCGCCAACTGGGACCAGCGGTCGCTGTTGCCTGTGCCGGTGCTGCTCTTTGAGGTGACGATAGAGCCGCATCTGCCGTTCAGTTTGGACGTGCTGACGCGCGCCGATTAGTCGTGCAGGATAGCCATGAATGCCTCTGCGGCGGCGGTGTAGGCTTGGGCTTGGCGGGCGAGCGCGTCGTGCGACAGCGTGTCGCCTGCTTTGGTTTGTGCGATGAGCTTGGCGAGCGTGCGCCGCTCGCGGGCAGCCTGCGCGTATAGCGCGAACGCAGCGGTGGCGCGCGTGCGCTTTTCTAAGGCGCGCCAGCCGTAGAACAGCACGAACACGTTGACCACCAATGCTAGGAGGCTGGTCGTGCTGTCGGGCAGCGCGCGGCTGACCAGCATTGCGCCGACGGTGCTAACGAACAGGGCTGCCAGCAGCGGCGCGCCGTAGGTGATGAACAGCCGCTGCAGCAGCGGCATGAGATAGGGACGTAGGCGCGCTTGTGTGTCGTCGTGCTGCTTTTGTGCTTTTTCGACCGGTGTTGTCATGCGGGTGTCCTTGTTATGTTAGCGCGCTCGCGCCCCACTGTATGAGTAGCGCAAGCACAAGCGCGTAGACCAAAATGCTAGCGAATGTTGCCGTAAACAGCTTGCTGCGTTCCACGCGCAGCAGCTTGCCTGCTACGCCCATTGCCCACACGCCGATAATGGGTGTTGCTGCCAAGATGAACCACACGCCGTAGCGGTTGATGCGCGCCTGTGCTTTCTCGCTAACCAGCCCATCCAACCAGCGTTTGGCGCGCTCGTAGCGGCGCATCTGCACGTAGAATAGGTCGATGAGCAGGATAGGCGTAAAGTTGCCGAACACCGTCCAAAACACAGCAGAGAGCGTGTCTAGCCCTGCCGCCAACGCCAGCGGCACCGCCGCCACAATTTCCAATAGAGGAAAAAACCCCGCAAACCACGCGCCAAGCGCGAGCAGCAAATACTCTGTCATGGGTGTACTCCGTGTAATGGGTGTGATACGCACTAAAACGATAGGCGCGCCGTGTTAAAAGCACATCAACGGGCGATTAGCGTTTGCGCGCCTTGAACTTTTTTGCCAGCGTGCCGCGCAGCGTGTCCTGAATGTGCGCGATGTCGCCCGCAGCGGGCAGCCGCAGCCAGCGGCGGGGAGCTTCGGCGATGAGGGCCTCATAGCCTGCGTAGACGCGACGATGGAAGGCAAGCTCCATGTCGTCGAGTCGGTTCCATTCTTCGCTGTTGAAAAGGCGCGCTTTGCGTCGCCGCGCCAGCCCTTCGACGGGGTCGAGGTCAAGGTAAACCGTCACGTCGGGCTTTAAGCCGCCGGTGGCGAACGTCAACAGCTGGCGCAGCGTCTTCAAGTTCAGCCCATGCCCATAGCCCTGATACGCCAGCGTAGAATCTGCATAGCGGTCGCACAGCACCACGCCGCCGCGCGCAAGGTGCGGCTGAATGACTTCGTTTACCAGCTGCGCGCGCGAGGCACAGAACAACAGCAGTTCCGTGCTGGGGTGCATGGTGGTGTTTGCCATGTTGTCCAGCAGCACAGCGCGGATTTGGTCGCCGATGGGCGTGCCACCCGGCTCACGCGTGAGCAGCACGTCATAGCCTGCTTCGCGCAGGTAGGCGTAAAGCAGTTTGGCTTGGGTGGATTTGCCGCTGCCGTCGATGCCTTCGAACGTGATGAACATACGCTGCTTCTCCTGCTAAGCGCGTCACAAGCACCTTATTTTCGTCGATAGCGTGCGCGAGCGCAAGGGAAATCGGAAATGTGTGGCAAGTTGCACCACATTCAGTTAAAATATCTATCGATGTTAAAGTGTGGGTTACAGGGAGACAGCCATGCAAGCACACGTTACAGGGCGCGCCAACATGCGCGCTTGGGAAGAAAGCAAGCCGAAAAATTTTTTCTTAGCAGACAGTCACTTACAGGCTTTGTTGCAATATTACCTTGGTGATGCTTTGGCGCAGTATCGCTCGCAGCTTGAGACATTGGGCGAACAAGCCGCCACAGTCATCGACGAAAACGCTAAAGTAGAGGATTTGATAGGCAACCACCCGCGTCTCGAACGCTACAACAACATTGGCGAGCGGCAGGAAGCCATTCTCTTCCACCCCAACCACCACATCAACGGGCGCATGGTTTGGGGCAGCGGCATTATGGCACTGCAGGCGCAAGCGGGACAAACCGTCGTGCAGATGGGGCTGTACTACTTGCTTTGCCACAACGGCGAGATGGGGCATCTGTGTTCGCTGGCGTGTACGAGTGGACTGGTGCGCGCCTTACAGCAGGCTGCGGATGAGACGGTGCGCGCGCGCTTCTTGCCGCCGCTGCTTGAACGCGACTACGACAAGATGCAGCATGGCGCGCAGTTCCTCACCGAAGTGCAGGGCGGCAGCGACGTGGGCGCGAACAGCGTAGTCGCCACCGACGCGGGCGATGGCACATGGCGCATTAGCGGCGAAAAGTGGTTCTGCTCTAATATCAACGCCGAGCAGTTCTTGGTTACGGCGCGCGCCAGTGATGCCAGCGGCACGAAAGGCTTGGGCTTGTTTGTCGTGCCGCGCGCGCTGCCCGACGGCAGCACCAATCGCTTTTTCATTCGTCGCCTTAAGGACAAGCTCGGCACGCGCACGCTTGCCAGCGCGGAGCTGGACTTTGAAGACGCGCTGGCGTATCCCGTTGGCGCGATTGAGAACGGCTTCAAGACGGTGGTGGAGTTGGTGCTGAACACCTCGCGCCTGATGAACGCGGTGGCGTGTGCCGGCATCATGCAGCGCGCTTACTACGAAGCGGCGCACTACGCTTGCACCCGTGAGGCGTTTGGGCAAGCTATCGCTAGCTACCCGCTGGTGCAAGAAGCGATTGCTGACTTGCGCACGGAAGCCGCTGCTGCCACGTCTTCCAGCTTCTATTTGGCGCACCTGCTGGACAACATCGAGACCGGCAAAGCAGACCCTGACGACCACGCGCTCTATCGCCTTTTGGTCAACGTCAACAAGTACCTTACGTCGATTCGCGGCACGGAGATGGTGCATCGTGCCATTGAGGTGCTGGGTGGCAACGGCGCGATTGAGACGTTCAGCATCTTGCCGCGTCTCTATCGGGACATGGTGGTGTTAGAGAGTTGGGAAGGCACGCACAACGTGCTGGCACTGCAAGTGCTGCGCGACATTGCGCGCTTCGGCTTGCATGAGGCGTTTTTCCGTCGCATGCGTACCATGCTGGCGCAGGTGACCGACAACGCGCTAGCGGCGCACAATCAAGCTGTTGAGGCGGCTCTGACACGCCTTGCCGACACGCTGACGCGCCTAATGCAGGGCGATGCTGCTTATCAACAAGCGCACGCGCGCCGTTTGCTCGACCAGATTGGCACGGTGACGCAGGGCGTGCTGCTGCTGCACGAGGCGGCGCACGGCAGCGAGCCACTTCGCGAGGCGTTGGTGGCACACTTTGTGGCGCGTCATCTTATGCCTCATTACGATGCTATGTTAGACGATAGCTACTTAAAACGCATTGAGGCGTTTATGTTAGCCGTATAAGTTGTTATACTGTCACGCATCTCTTATAATCAATCGCGAGACAACAATGCTTGCTTAAGTAGAAAAGCAAAGGGTGGTTGCGGTGATAAAATGTTCCAATTGCGGCTATGAAAATCTTGACACGGAGAAAATCTGTGTGCGCTGCGGCACGCCGCTTGTTGACATGAACAAGGAGCAAGCGACACGAACGCTAGACAACACGGATTACGAAGAGGGCATGCCTAAATGGGGTATGGCACGCTTCAACGGCAAGATGCGCCTTTTGCTGCAGGTCTTAGAAACCGGGCAAGAGTTTCGCTTTGACGCGGACAGCGTGGAAGAGATTGTGCTGGGGCGGCATAACCCGGATACGGGCGAAGTGCCGCAGGTTGACTTGACAGCGGCGGGCGGTATTGACAAGGGCGTAAGCCGCAACCACGCTGTGATTATACGTCGTGATGCTGCGCTGCACATTGTTGACAACAACAGCGCAAACGGCACGTACCTCAATGGACAAAAGTTGGTGGCAAAACAGCCGCGCATCTTGCGTGACGGCGACGACATACGGTTAGGACATTTGGTGCTGCGCGTCACTTTCCAGCTTGTCGAAGCGTAGGGGGCAGTTGACCAATGCCCGAGCAACCAACTGAGCGCAGCAACGAGGAATGGGTGGCGCAGCTTACCAACCCCGAAACGCAGGCGCAAGCCTTGCACGACCTGCGCCTGCGACTCCAGCGCAGTTTGCTGTACTATCTTGCGCAAGAGCGCAGTGACCTGCGCCACTTGCCCCCTAGCGAGCAAGAGCATTTGGCGCAGGACTTCGCGCAGGATGCTACCTTGCGCGTCTTGCAAAACTTAAGCCACTTTCGCGGCGAGAGCCGCTTTACCACGTGGGCGAACAAGATTGCGGTACGGCTTGCTATCAGCGAGCTGCGTCGTGCGCGTTATAAAGACTTTAGTCTAGACGACTTGACGACTAACGGGGAGTTCTTGAGCGCGAACACCAACCTTGTTGGCAGCGCGCCGCCCAATCCTGAGCGCGCCGCCGAGCAGGAAAACATTCGCAACGTGCTGCGTGCTGCCTTTCAAGCCGCGCTTACGCCGCGCCAGTACCAAGCGTTGGTGGCGGTCGCGTTGGAAAACGTGCCGATGGATGTGGTTGCCGCGCAGCTTGGCACTAACCGTAATGCCCTCTACAAGCTCATCCACGACGCACGCAAAAAGCTCAGAGCCTATCTCGAAGAGCAGGGGCTTTCGACGGACTATTTGCTCAAACTTTTTGAAGCCTCTTAGCGGTTTGGTAAGAGGGTGCGTCCGTTCATCGTCTAGGTTCATGAAGCAATGAGGAGCAAGCAACACACATGGCAAACGACACCGTAGCGCGGCTGAATGCACTGTTGGACTTTGTGCTAAACGCCTCCGAAAACGCCGAAATTGAAGCGATGGATTGCAACGACCATTGTGAGCAAATGGCGGCGTTGGCGGAGCGCGTGGCGGAAGGTGCAAGCCTAGAGGAGATTTTGCCGCAGCTGCAGTATCATATGCGCTATTGGGTGGACTGTCGCGAGGAGTTTCTTGCGTTGGTGGCGGTTCTCAAAGCGGAAGCACAAAACTTTGCGAGCTAAGTGCGCTCGCTACGACACAAGACGTTTAGAGGAGCAGAGGCTATGAAAAAGACGCGCGTTATCATCATTGGTTCGGGACCTGCGGGTATGGCGGCAGCCCTTTACACGGCTCGCGCCCAGCTTAAACCTATCGTGATTGTGGGCAACCAGTTGGGCGGGCAGGCGGCTATCACCCATGAGATTGAAAACTACCCGGGCTTTCCGGGCGGTATTGGCGGTCCCGAGCTGATTGAGCGCATGAAAGAACACGCCGAGAGCTTCGGCGCGGAGTTTGTCTTTGACAGCGTGACCAGTGTCGATTTCACGCGCGGCACACCCTTCACAGTCAAGACGATGTATGAGGAGTACCTTGCCGACGCGGTGATTGTCACTATCGGCGCAGACCCGCGTAAGCTCAAGGTGCCCGGCGAGAACGAGGGTATCGGCAAGGGCGTGAGCTACTGCGGCACGTGTGACGGCTTCTTCTTTCGTGGCAAGGAGATTGTCGTGGTCGGCGGCGGCGACAGCGCGATTGAAGAGGCACTCTTCTTGACGCGCTTTGCCACGTCGGTGACGGTTATTCACCGCCGCGACACGCTGCGAGCGGGCGTACAGCTGCAAAAGCGCGCCTTTGAAAATCCCAAGATGGCGTTTATTTGGGACACGGTGGTAGACGAAATCACGCTTGATGAGAACGGCGTGGTCAACGGCGTGAAGCTGACTAACCTCAAGACTAACGAGCAGTGGCATCATCCTACACAGGGCGTGTTCATCTTCATTGGGCATGACCCCAACAGCAAGATTTTTGGCGAGCAGCTGGCGATGAACGACAAGGGCTATGTCATCATCGACGAACGTCACCGCACTAGCGTTGAGGGCGTGTTCGCGGCGGGCGAAATTCACGACGAAATCTGGCGGCAGGTTGCCACTAGCGTGGGGCAAGGCACGTCAGCAGCGATGAGCGCGATTCACTGGCTGGACGAACACAGCGACAAGCTCCAGCCGCTAGAAGAGGCGCAAGCTAGCGGCGACTAATCGCTGTGATTGTGGTATAACTGATTGTTGAACAGGGGGCGCAAGCCCCTTGTTTTATACCACACCACAGGAGGATGCGCAGCCTATGGCAATTCATACCGTCTGGGACGACCGCGAGCGCACGATGATTCGTATGGAGTTTGAGACCGAATGGACAGTTGCCGAGCTTGAGGCGGCGGTGCTGGCGGTGGATACGCTGATAACCAGCGTCACGCACCAAGTCGACATCTTGATTGACATCGAGGGGGCGAAGCTGCCTAAGAACTTTTTGGACATCGCCAAAACGCTGCTGGCGAACCCTGAGCCGCGCGACAACGAGGGCAACCGCGTCGTGGTAGGCGCGAACGCGCTGGTTCGTCAAGGCTATGCGCTGATTAAGAAGACGTTCGCGCGCCAGCTGGAAGGGCGTGAAATGCTGTTCGTCGATGACCTCGACACCGCGCGTGCCATGCTCAAGGGCATGCGCTGAACTGAGCTAGCACAACACACGTTTGAACGGAAAGAGGCACAGCGATGTTTCACGGTGGTGGTTGGATGAACTATATTATGGGCGGCGACGAGGCGAAGCCTAAGCCGCTTTCCCGCGTGTTGCTGCGGCGTGTGCTACGCTACGCGCGTCCGTATTGGCGACAAATCGTGGGCATGCTGATGATGATTTTGCTCACGACAGGCTTGGGCTTGCTCACGCCGCTGATTTTTCGCGCGCTGATTGACGACGCATTGCAGCCGCCCGGCGACGCGAGTCTGCTCAACGTGCTGGCGTTAGGGTTGGTGCTTATCCCGGTGTTAAGCGGCATCATCAACGTGTTTCAGCGCAGGCTCAACGCCAGCGTGGGCGAGGGCGTGATTTACGACTTGCGCGTGGCGTTGTTCGCGCACTTGCAAAGCCTGTCGCTGCGCTTTTTCACCAACACCAAAATCGGCGAGCTGATTAGCCGCCTGAACAACGACGTGGTAGGCGCACAAAACGCTATCAGCAACACGCTGGTCAACATCATCACCAACCTCATCACGGTGGTGGCGACGCTGGCGGTCATGTTGGCACTGGAGTGGCGGCTGACGGTGCTGGGTGTGCTGGTGCTGCCGTTCTTTATTTGGGCGGCGCGGCGGCTTGGCGGCAGACTGCGCGAGATTGTCCGCGAGCAAATGGGCTACAACGCGCAGATGAACGCCCTTATCAACGAGACGCTTAACATCAGCGGCGCGCTGCTGGTCAAGCTGTTCGGTCGCGCGAAAGACGAGACGGCGCGCTTTGAGGCGCGGGCGGCGGCGGTGCGCGACAGCGGCGTACAGCGCGCCGTGCTTGGCACGCGCTTCTTCGTCACGATTGGCTTGGTCAGCGTGGTCGGCACAGCACTGGTCTATTGGGTAGGCGGGCATTTGGTGCTGAACGGCACGTTCACCGTCGGCACGATTGTGGCCTTTGGCACGTATCTCACCCAGCTTTACACGCCGCTGCAAGCGTTGACCAACGCGCCGGTTGACTTTGCCACGTCGTTGGTGAGCTTTGAGCGCGTGTTCGAGATTTTAGACCTGCCGCGTGAGATTGACGAAAAGCCTAACGCGCTGCATCTCACGACGGTGCGCGGCGACATTGCCTTTCACGACGTGAGCTTTCGCTATGACAATGCCAACGCGCCGCACCTCAGCACCGTGACGCGGCACGGCTCGATGGACAACGTGGCGGGCGCGTTGTCGGGCGCGACAGCAGCGAGTGCCACGGTCGGGCGCAGCCAAGCCCGCGAAAGCGCGCTCTCGGGTATCAGCGTGCAAATCCACGCTGGCGAGCTAGTGGCGTTGGTCGGACCCAGCGGCGCGGGCAAGACGACCTTTACCTACCTTGTGCCGCGCCTGTATGACCCCAGCAGCGGCAGCGTTACGCTGGATGGTCACAACCTGCGCGACTTAACGCTGGCGACGCTGGCGCAGCATATCGGCATGGTGACGCAGGAAACCTACTTGTTTCACGACACTATCCGCACGAATTTGCTCTACGCCAAACCCGACGCGACGCAGGCGGAGCTAGAAGCGGCGTGCCGAGCCGCCAACATCCACGACTTTATCATGGGGCTAAGTCAGGGCTATGACAGCGTGGTCGGCGAGCGCGGCTATCGTCTCAGCGGTGGCGAAAAGCAACGGCTGGCGATTGCGCGCGTCATCCTCAAAAATCCGCGCATCTTGGTGCTAGACGAGGCAACCAGCAGCCTTGACAGCCAATCTGAAGCCTTGATACAAGAGGCGTTGGCGCGTTTGCAGCGTGGGCGCACGAGCCTCGTCATCGCTCATCGCTTGTCGACCATTCTTGCTGCTGACCGTATTTTGGTGCTGGACAGGGGGGAAATTGTCGAGCAAGGTAGACATGCTGAGCTTTTGGCACGCGGTGGGTTGTACGCTAGCCTTTACGAGACGCAGTTCAAGCACGACGCACTGCCCGCCTAGTTTAAGGAGAAGACAATGACCAGTCTAATTGTGCTGCCGGACATTCACGACCAAAGCGAACACCTTAAGCGCATCGCCAAGCCCTTGCACGACGCGGACGTGGTGCTGCTGGGGGGCGATATGACCAACGGCAGCATCAACCACTTGCTGCGCTTGCTGGCAATTCTTGAGGAGTACAACGAACACATTTACGCGGTGGGCGGCAACATGGACACACCGCAAATCATGACGCACTTAGCGCGCGAGGGCATGAACCTCGAGCGTAGGCACGTGATGCTCGACGGCGTGGCTATTTTGGGCTTAGGCGGCGCACTGCCTTTCACGGGCGCATACGTCTTCAGCGAAGAACAGCTCGCCCAGCACTTGGCGGATGCTGAAGCGAGCGCGCCGCCCGACGTGCCTAAGATTTTGCTGGCGCATCAACCCCCCTACGGCACGGTGTGCGACAAGATAGCGGGCTTGGGGCATGTCGGCAGTCACGCGGTGCGCGCGTGGATTGAGCGTGTCCAGCCGTTGGTGTGCTTTTGCGGACACATTCACGAGGCTCAGGGCATGGATACTATCGGCAAGACCGTCATCGTCAATCCCGCGCCGATTTGGCAAAGCAGCAGCTACGCCTATCTGGAGATTGAAAACGGCGAAGTGCGCGTGCTGGCAATACGTGCGGTTGAGGCGGGGGCATGAGTGAAAAGTTCCTGATTGTCGGGCTGGGCAACCCGGGACGCGAGTACGCTAAGACGCGCCATAACGTCGGCTTTTGGGTCGTCGAGCATCTGGCGCAAAAGCACCAGCTCGGCACGCCGACTAAAGCGCGCAAGTCGTTGCTCTACGAGGGCAGCATTGGGCAAAAGCGCGTCGTGCTGGCGATGCCACAGACCTACATGAACCTTAGCGGCGAGGCAGTGCGCGCGCTTGTCGACTTTTACAAGCTGCCGCTTGAACAGCTCATCGTGGTTCACGACGACCTTGACACGCCGTTAGGGACGCTGCGGCTGCGCAAGGCGGGCGGGCATGGCGGGCAGAACGGTGTGCGCAGCATTATCCAGCAGCTTGGCAGCGAGAATTTTGCCCGCGCGCGCTTCGGCATTGGTCGTCCATCGGGCAAGATGCCGGCGCGCGACTACGTGCTGCAAGCCTTTCACGGTGACGAGGCAATTTTGGCGCAGCAAGTCACGGAACGCTGTGGCGAGGCGATTGAGCTGTGGCTGCAGGAGGGTATTGACGCGGCGATGACCGCTTACAACGGCGACGCGACCGCCCCCAAGCTCGCTAAGCCTAGCGCGGACGAGGAGCTAGCGATTGCGCGCCGCGCCCATGAGCTTGCTCCCCACGACCCCAAGCCGCTAGAAGCGTTGGCGCGCGCCTACAAGCGTGCCAGTGACCTTGACGGCGCGGTGGCAGCGCACCTTAAGCTCGCCGACCTCTATCAAGCGTTGGGCAAGCCTAAGCAAATGCTGTTGGAGTGGGACAACGCGGTGCGCTTACGTCCGTCGCTTGTGGACTTACAGGCGCGCATTGCTCGCGAAAACGAGGCGCAAGGCGACTTCAAGCGCGCTACACAAGGCTGGCTGCGTCTGGCGGAGTACCACGAGCGTGTAGGCGATTGGGCCAGCGCACACGCTGCCCTCGTCGAAGCGTTGCGCATTAACCCACAGCATCCCCGCGCGCTGGCGATGCGCGACGCGCTTAAGCACAAGCTCGCGGAGTAGGCGCATGAAACTCACGGCTCTTGCGGCGCACTTTCGCGCCAGTAGCGCGTTTGTGGCGTTAGCGGCGGACGTACGAGCGCGGCATGTAACGCGCTTGCCTGTGCTGCGAGCGGCGCGCCCGTTCTTGCTAGCGTGCCTTGCGCAGGTATGGGGCGCGCCTGTGCTGTACGTGACCGTGCGTGGCAAGGACGCTTATAACGTCAGTGAGCAGCTGCCTGTTTGGCTTGAGGACGGTGTGCGTGTGCTGCGCTACGCCGAGCCTACGCCTGCCTTTTACGACCGCTTGGCGTGGGATAAAACCGTCATTCGTGAGCGTTTAGAGGCTTTGAGCGCGCTGCACAGCACTGACGCGCTGCCTGTACTGGTGGCTTCGCTGCGGGCGTTGATGCAGCGCACGCTCACGCCGCAAGCCTTTGCCGCGCACACGCTTACGCTTGAAATAGGGGTACGCCACACGCCGCAAACGCTGGTCAAGACGTTGCTTGGCATGGGCTATGAGCCTGTCACGATGGTGCTGGAAAGCGGCACGTTTAGCCGACGTGGTGGTATTGTTGACGTGTACCCCATTGACGCGCCGCAGCCGCTGCGCGTTGAGTTCTTCGGCGATGTCGTCGACACGATACGCGCCTTCGACCCCAGCACACAACGGTCACAGGCACGCTTGACGCAAGCGCGCTTTACGCCCGCACGTGAGCTTTTGCCGACGCAATACGCGCAAATTGCCGCAGCACTGGCGGCTTTGCCGCAGGAAGAGCGCGTGTTGGGCTTAGCGCAAGACCTTGAGGCGTTTGTCGAGGGTGCGCCGCATCCCTTTGCTGAACATTACGCGCCTTTTTTGGCGGATGCGCCCGCCAGCTTGCTTGACCACGTGCCGTCGGACGCGCTGATTGTCCTAGATGATTGTGAAGAGCTGGCGGCGCGCCACGACGTACTGGCGGAACAGGCGCAAAGCAACCGCGCTAACAACCTCGCTACGCAGCAGCTGAGCAGCGCGCACCCGCTACCCTATGTGACGTGGGAGGCGTTGGCGGCACAGCTGCAAGCGCGCACCACGCTGGAGCTGACCCACAGCAGCGAGGAAAGCACGGCGCGCCTTTTCGCCCCACTGCCGCACTTTAGCGGCGAAGTGCGCACGGTGGTGCGTCACTTGCGAGCGCAGCAAGAGGCTGGCACGGCGGCAATTGTCGTCTCCAACCAAGTGGACAGGCTGTTGAGCGCATGGCGTGAGCAGGACGTGGAAGGCTTTTTCCCCAAGCTGGACGCGCTGACGGGTGAACTGCCGCCGCTGGCGTTCTTGGCGGGTGAGTTGAGCGGCGGCTGGGAGCTGCGCGGCACGCTGCCGCCTGTGCAGCTTATTACAGATGCCGAGATTTTTAACTGGTCACGCCCAGAGCCGCGCCGTCGCAAGGCAGAGAAGCGCGCTGTCAGGCAAACGCCCGAAAGCGATTACGCTGACTGGCGTGAGGGCGAGTATGTTGTTCACGTCGATTTTGGCGTGGGGCAGTTTCGCGGCTTGGCAACTCGTGAGGATGCTAGCGGAAGGCGCGAGTATCTGGTGATTGGCTACGAAGGCACAGACACGGTGCTAGTGCCGATTCATCAGGCTGACCGCTTAACGCGCTATGTTGGCGCGAACGAGAGCGCGCCTAAGCTCAACAGCCTCAGCAGACCGACCGAGTGGCAGCGCGCCAAAGATCGCGCGCGCAAGGCGGCAGAAGACGAAGCGCGTGAGCTGCTTGAGATTTACGCCAAGCGTGCCAGCGTGCAGGGTTACGCTTTTCGCCCTGACAGCGTGTATCAGCAGGAGCTTGAAGCCAGCTTCCCGTATCTGGAAACGCCTGACCAGCTTAACGCGCTGCGTGAGATTAAGGCTGACATGGAGCGCAGCGTGCCGATGGATCGGTTGGTGTGCGGTGATGTCGGCTACGGCAAGACGGAGGTTGCGCTACGGGCGGCGTTCAAGGCGGTGATGGACGGCAAGCAGGTGGCGGTGCTGGTGCCGACGACCGTGCTGGCGGAGCAGCACTATCAGACGTTCTCGCGGCGCATGGAGCCTTTTGGTGTGGAGATTGCGCTGCTGTCGCGCTTTAAGACCGAACAGCAGCAGGATAGCACCGTGCGACGTGCCTTGCTTGGCAAGGTCGACATCCTCATTGGCACGCACCGCTTGCTTAGTGACGACGTGACACTGCCCAACTTAGGGCTTATCATCATCGACGAAGAGCAGCGGTTCGGCGTGAAGCAGAAAGAACACTTTAAGCGACTGCGCGCTGAAGTCGACATCCTCACGCTGACGGCGACACCCATTCCGCGCACGCTCTACTTGAGTTTGTCGGGCATCCGCGACATTTCGATGATACAAACGCCGCCTGAAGAACGCCTGCCTGTCATCACGCATGTCAGCGCGTTCAACGAGAAGCTAGCGCGCCAAGCCATCCTGCGCGAAATAGACAGAGGCGGGCAGGTGTTCATTATTCACAACCGCGTGAAGACGCTGCCAACGCTGCGTCAGCAGTTTGAAGCCCTTGTGCCGGAGGCGCGCTTTGTCATTGCGCACGGTCAAATGAGCAGCCGCCAGCTTGAAGGCGTGATAGGCGACTTCACGCGCGGCGAATATGACGTGTTGATGGCGACCAGCATCATCGAAAACGGCATTGACATGCCCAACGTCAACACGCTGATTGTCGACCGCTCTGAGCTGTTCGGCTTGAGCCAGCTGTATCAGATACGCGGGCGCGTGGGGCGCGGCGCACAGCAAGCCTACGCCTACTTTTTCTACAACAAGAAGCACATGACCGAAGAGGCGCGTCAGCGGTTGGAAACGCTGGCGCAGTACACTGATTTGGGCGTGGGCTTGCAAATTGCCTTGCGTGACCTTGAGCTGCGTGGAGCAGGCGACATTCTCAGCACGCGCCAGTCGGGGCATGTGACGAACGTCGGCTTACAGCTTTACAGCCAGATGCTCCAGCGCGCCGTGCAACGGCTGAAGCACGACGACAAGCAGCTCCCTACGCCCGTGCCGCAAGACGAAGGCGAGCGCATCGTCATTGACCTGCCGCTGGCGGCGTATATTCCGCAAAGCTGGATACCTGAGATGTCGTTGCGCTTGCAGCTTTACCGCCGCATCGGCAGCGTGCGCGATGAAGCAGCGTTGGACGCGCTGGCGGAGGAGCTGCGCGACCGCTTTGGGCAGCTGCCGCGCGCTGTCGAGCAGCTGCTTTATCAGATGCGCGTCAAGCTAGCGGCGCAGCGCGTGCGCGCCACGAGCGTTGCCATGCCGCGCGACCGCGTGGTTATTAAGCTAGGCTGGTTGAGCGCGGTCAACCGCCTGCTGCTTGAGCGCATGTTGGGTGAGGATGTGGAGGTGTCGCGGGTGGCGGTGGCGTTCCGTGCTAAGCCCGAGACATGGCATGCTCGCTTGCTAGAGATTTTGGCGCAACTGGTGACGGGCATGCCTAAAGAGCAGGGCGTTTAGTCGAGGTTGATGACCTGCAAGGTGCTTAGCACTTTGAGGAAGGTTTCAAATTCGCCCTTTGCGAAGACGCTGGCGATGCGGCTGTCGATGCGCTGTGCCAAGCCCAGCAGCTCATCGCGGCGTGCGAGCGCGGACTCTGTGAGGTGAATACGCACGGCGCGACGGTCGCGGGTGTCTGCTTTGCGCTCAATCATGTTCTTGCGCTGCAACTTGTCGAGGTTGGGCGTGAACGACGTGGCGGCGCGCCCGACGGCGTGCGCTAACTCGGAGGCGTACTGTCCATCGCGCTCGAAGAGGGCACGCACAATGTACAGCTCAATCACCGTGAGGTCATATTGGCGAATTTCGCGCAGGAACTCCTGCTCGATGTTGCGCAGCGCGATGTCCATGTTGCACCACACAGAACCACCAAAGCGTAGGGTATGTGCTAGTTTTTCATTCATGATATGCCCTAATCTTAACTTACCTAGATGATAAGCACTTTATCTATGTGACTGATAGTCTATCATAATATGAAAAAGAATTACATAGCAAAAAGCTAAGAAAATCGTGAACTTGTGTTAGATAAAAAAGGCAGCTGCGCGCTGCCTTTTTGGGGTGTCTGATTTGCGGAGAAGAATTAAGGCGTGGTGGGTTGTGGCTGCGGCTTTAGGCTGCGGCGCGGGTTGAGCTGCAGCAAGATGACCGCGCTGACGATGAATGCCGTGCCGAGCCACTGTGTCGGCATGACGCTCTCGCCCAAGATAAGCGTTGCCAGCAGCACCGCCAACGCCGGCTCAATCGCGCTGATGATGCTGGCTTGCGGCGCGCCGATGAGCTGGATGCCTGCGGTCATGCTAAAAATAGGGATGACGGTGGCAACGAACGCCAATGCCAATAGCAGCAGCCATGTGCCGCTGTTGGGTGGCACGCTCACGCCGCCAACCAGCGGCGCGCTGGCGACAATTACCAGCAGCGTCACGCTCATGATGCTAGCGGTGCTGCGCGCTAGGTCGCGGCTGCCGCGCAGCAGGCGGCTGGACAGCACGAAGTACAACGCCACCGAGAAAGCGTTAAGAAAGGCAGTGATGACACCCACGAGGTCATCTGCCTGCAGCTGGCTGAGGTCTGGCACGGTTAGCATGATGCCGAAAAGCGTCATGCCCAACGCGACCCACGCCGTTAAGCGCAGCTGCTCGCCCATAACTAACGACAGCAGCGCGACCATCGCCGGGTAGGTGTAAAACAGCACGATGAACAAGCTGGCATTGATGCGCTGCAAGCCGAAGAACGCCGACACCGCTGAGAAGGCGTAAATCCCGCCCAAGAGCGCGCTGGTCGCCAGCGGCACGGTCAGCGGGCGCAGGCTTACGCGCCGCTCGCGCAGGAAGATGAGCGACCAAATCGTTAAGCAGGCGAAGAAAAATCGCCAGAAACCAATGTCAGTCGGCTTAAAATCGGGCGTAAGGGCGTAAATGCTGCGCGTGATGATGGGCAAGAAGGCAAAGCCAACCGCTGAACTCACAATGAGCAGCACGCCCTTGCGGGCAGGTGTCAGCGTTATCACAACAAGCTCCTCTTGGGCAGAAAAAAGGCGCACCACTATGGCGCGCCCTTGATGCTAAAAGATGCGGGGGGAAAATGCAATTAGACCAATGAGACCATGCTCACCCAGTTGGCGATAAGCATGGGCAGGATGCCCAGCAGCAGTACGCCCACCGCGCTCACGGCAATTGCCCACCCCAGCGGGCGCGTCATACTTTCGGTCTGCGAGCCTGCCGCGTCGGTGTTGAGGTACATGTTGACGACCACGCGCATGTAATAGAACGCGCTGACTACGCTGGTGAGAACGCCGACCACCGCCAGCGGAATTAAACCCGCTTGAATGGTCGCACCGAACACGAGCCACTTGCCGATGAAGCCGCCTGTAAGCGGAATGCCGGTGAGGCTGAGCATGAACACGGTCATCGCCGCTGCCAGCAGCGGACGGCTGTTGGCAAGCCCGCTAAACGCGGCGAGGGTTGTGTTGCTGCCTTGCTCGCCTTCTAGCGCGATGACGATAGCGAACGCGCCCAAGTTGGTCAGCGTGTATGCCAGCAGGTAGACAGCAATAGCTTGCGCGGATGCCTCGCCAAGCCCGTTGAGCTGCGTGCTGCTAGCGACCGCCGCCACCGCCATGAGGATGTAGCCGGCGTGGGCAATGGACGAATATGCCAGCATGCGCTTGATGTTTTGCTGCGAGAGCGCGACAACGTTGCCCAAGATGAGCGTGAGCGCGGCGACCATCTGCACGGCGTTCTGCCACGCGGCTGCCTCGCCTTCGCGCAGGGCAAAGCCCGCCACGCCGACGACCATGAAGCGTAGTAGCGCGCCGAAGCCGCCAATCTTGGCGACCACGCTCATGTAGGCGGTCACGGGCGTGGGCGCGCCTTCGTAAACGTCGGGTGTCCACATGTGGAACGGCACGACTGCGACCTTAAAGCCCAAGCCGACAAACACCAGCGCGATGCCTAGCAGCAGCAGCACTTGTGCCGCCACCGCTTCGCCCGCCAAAATCGCTGGCACGCCCGCAAAGATTGCGCTGAGGTTGGTTGTCCCCATCGCGCCGTAGACCAATGCTGTACCGTAGACGAAGAACGCGCTAGCAAACGCCCCTAAGATAAAATATTTCATGCCGCTCTCTTCCGACTTCAGCGACTGCTCGTCAGAAGGGTTGGGGTCGGTGGCGTGAAACGCCGCCAAGATGTACAGCGGAATGCTTAACAGCTCAAGCGCGACGAACACCACCAGCAAATCGTTTGCGCCGACCATGAACATCGCCCCTGCCGCCGAAAGCAAGATGAGCGAGTAGTACTCAGGGTGGTCAATCTCGGCGCGTTTGAGATAATCCGCGCTGATGAGAATGCTCAGAAACGCGCCGCCCAAGATGATGGCGTTCAAGAACGCCGTGAACGAGTCAGCGATGAACATGCCGCCGAACGCGCTTTGCTGTTCGGGGCTAAAGTTGAGTGCATTCATGATGAAGCTGGCGGAGATGCCCGCTAACGCCATAATCGCCACCCAACGCTTGCGCTCTTGGGGTATAAACAGCCCGACCAAAAGCACCACCATCGTGCCAGCTGCCAGCGTAATCGCCGGCAAGGCCACGTTCATGTTATAGCTCGCAAAGGTCTCGAGCGTCGGTGTTTCAAACATACGCTCCTCCTATTCGCCCTGTTGGGCAGTGGAGACCAGCGCGACGGTGCTTTCCCACGTGAGGATTGCGCTGGTTTCGGCGCGCTCGGCTTCAACGCGGGTTTGCACGGTTTGAATGTCTTGTACCAGTTGGTTGGTGGCTTTGTCCATCACGTTGAAGAAACCGGCTGGCTGCAAGCCAATCCAGAACACCATGATGACAATCGGCACGAGCGCGGCGATTTCGTTCCACTTCAAGTTGAGTGAGAAACCCTCTTCACTGTGTCCGTGCGCGTCGTGAGCATGCCCGTGCGCGTGCGCAGGGGCTTTGAACTCGCCCATAAAGACGCGCTGGAACATGTAGAGCAGGTAGACCGCCGCCATAATCACGCCCAGCGTAGCGAAGAGCGTGTAGAAGAAGCCCAACACGCTGCTGCCCAAGCTGCCGAGCAAAATGGTGAACTCACCGACAAAGCCGTTCAGACCGGGTAAGCCCATGCTGCTAAGCGAGATGACCAGTGCTGTGCCGCCGAAGATGGGCGCGACCTTCCAGATGCCGCCGTAGGCTGCCATGTCTTTGGTGTGATAGCGTTCGTAGAGGATGCCGACCAACAAGAACAAGCCGCCGGTGCTGATGCCGTGGTTGACCATTTGCAGCGTCGCGCCTTGAATGCCTTGCGCGTTCAGCGCGAAGATGCCCAGCACCACGAAGCCCAAGTGACTGACGGAAGAGTAGGCGACCAGTTTCTTCACGTCGGTTTGCGCGTAGCTGACCCACGCGCCGTAGATGATGCCAATGACGGCTAGCACGCCGATGATAGGCGCATAGGCGATGCTCTCTTCGGGGAAGATGCCTAAGTTAAAGCGCACCAAGCCGTATGTGCCGAGCTTGAGCAGCACGCCCGCTAGGATGACCGAGCCGGCAGTGGGAGCTTGCACGTGTGCATCTGGCAGCCAGCTGTGGAAGGGGAAAATCGGCACTTTGATGGCGAACGCGAGGAAGAAGCCCAAGAACAGCAGCGAGCCCGTCACATCGCTGGATGCCGCCACGCCTTCAATCTGCCACGTCCAATCGGGTGCGGTCACTTTGGTGATGATGTCCGGCAAGACAAACGTGCCGGTGGCGTTGCCTACGTACAGAATGGCAATCAGCATCAGGATAGAGCCAGCCATTGTGTACAAGAAGAACTTGACCGCTGCGTAGATGCGCTGTTCGCCGCCCCAGATGCCGACTAAGAAGTACATCGGCACGAGCGTGACTTCCCAGAAGATGTAGAAGATGATGAGGTCTTGCACGACGAACACGCCGAGCATTGCCCATTCCAGCAGCAGCATGAAGAGGTAGTAGAGTTTTTCGCGTCCGCGTTCGGCGAAGATGTCGCTGCCGAACGAGAACAGCACGGCAATCGGCATGATGAACGTCGTCAGCAGCACCAGTAGCAGGCTCAAGCCGTCCACGCCGACGTAGTAATCCGACGAGATGACCGAACCCCCTACGCTGATGTTGAGCCAGTTAAAGCGATGCACCATTTGCAGGGCAGGGTTGCTCGGGTCGAAGTTCACCCACATCAGCAGCGAAGCCAAAAACGTGACAATCGTCGTTGTGAACGCCGTCCACTTGATGTTTTCTGTCTGCTTGGGGTTGATGAAGAGCAAGATGCTCAGCCCGACCATCGGCAGAAACAACACAATCGTTGTCAATGAGAGACCTTCAAACATTTCGTCTCGTTCTCCTTAGCCATTCTGTAACAAGGGTAGCACCATCACCACGACAACCGCTACCACACCCAATAAGAGCGCAACCGCGTAAACGCGGACGTAACCCGTTTGTACCAAGCGCAGGCTGCTGCTGAACTGCTTAAAGAGCCATGCTACGCCGTTGACCGCGCCGTCGATGATGCCTTTGTCAAACGGTTTGCTGAGCAGCGTTCCCACGCCGTCGTATCCCTTCTTGATGACCACATCGTGGAAGTAGTCGTGCAAGAACCGCCAATCGACAACGTCTGCCAAGAACTTGCCGATGCGGTTGAAGGGATTTTCGATGACCGCGAAGTAGATGTTATCCCAGTGCATGCGTGCATTCGCCAGCAACCAAATGGGCTTGGCACTCGGCACGAACTCCAGCGGGTCGCGGCGCGCGGTGCCGCGCACGGCTTTGTTGCCCGCGTAGATGCTATGGGCGAAGAAAATGGCGGCGAAGGCGATGAACGTCGCACCCAACGCTAGCCCCCAGTTGAAATACAGCGAAGGGCTTACGGTGACGTGCGGCACAGCGGACTCTAGGAAGTGTTTGAACTCATAGTCTTTGAACATGCCGTGAAAGGGTGCGCCCTTTGGCACGTTGATGAAGCCGCCCACAAGGCTCAAGAACGCCAACACCATCAGCGGCACGGTCATCCAGAGCGTGCTTTCGGGCGCGTTAGCGGCGGCTTCGCTGCGCGGCTCGCCGTGGAAAATCATCTGCACCTGCCGCCACATGTAGAAGGCGGTGAAGGCTGCCGCTAGCAGCAAAATCCCCAGCACGATGTAGCCAATCGGGTTGCCCTTGTCAAAGCCCAAGTGCCAAGCGTCGGCGAGAATTTCGTCTTTTGACCAGAAGCCAGCGAAGGGGAACAAACCCGCCAGCGCAAAGGTGGCAAAGATGTACGTCCAGTAGGTGATGGGCATGCGGCGTGCCAGCCCGCCCATGTTGCGCATGTCTTGCGGGTCGAAGCTGTCTTCTTCGTCGTGCGCGTCGTGATGGTCGTCGCCATGTCCGTGCGCGTGGGCATGTACGTGGTGATGCCCATGCTCTACGCCGTGAATGACCGAGCCGCTGCCCAAGAACAAGCACGCCTTAAAAATCGCGTGCGTGACGAGGTGGAACATCGCCGCGACGTACGCGCCCAAGCCCACTGCTGCGACCATGAAGCCAAGCTGCGACACGGTTGAATAGGCTAGCACGCGCTTAACGTCCCACTGCCCCATGCCGATGTAGCCGCCCATGAGTGCCGTTAGCGCGCCGACTAGCGCGATGATGGCGCGGGCTTCGGGCGCGTGGTCAAGGAACACGTTCGCGCGGATGAGCAAGAACACGCCTGCGGTCACCATCGTGGCGGCATGCATGAGCGCGCTGACCGGTGTAGGACCCGCCATCGCGTCGGGCAGCCAGACAAAGAGCGGGATTTGTGCCGACTTTGCCGTTACGCCGACGAGCATGAAGATGACAATTAGGAAGAGCATCACGCTGAAGTCAAGCTCTAACCCGCCCACGTTGATGACGCGCTCGGGGCTGCCTTCAGGCAAGCTCATGAGATACTCAGTTTGTCCGAACACGCCCAAGCGGCTGGGCGCGAACTGGCTGTTGTCCAGCGTTTCGCGGGCGGGCTTGCTGTGCGCGCCGTGGGTCTCGCCATGCGCGTCGCCGTGTGTCTCTGCCGCTTGACTTTCGGCGGCGGGATTGACGGCGAGGATGTCGCCCTTCTTGGCTTGCTCGGCGGTGATGTAGCCATTGGTGTAAAGCGTGTAGGGGACGTTGGCAACTTCGCCAGGCTTATAGTAGTCGAACGTGCCGAACGTCCAGAAAATCAGGAACATGCTCAAGAGCAAGCCGAAATCGCCGACACGGTTGACGATGACCGCCTTGCGGGCGGCATTGGCGTTGCGCCAGCCGGTTGCGCCGCGCTTGTCCCACCAGAAGCCAATCAGCAAGTACGAACACAAGCCCACGCCTTCCCAACCGACAAACATCATCAGGAAGTTGTTGGCGGTGACGAGCAGCAGCATGAACATCAAAAACAAGTTCAGGAAGGCGAAGAACCGCCCAAACTTGGGGTCGCCGTGCATGTAGCCACGCGCGTAGATGTGGATGAGCGACCCCACACCGGTGACAACCAACAGCATCACGGCGGTGATGGTGTCCACGCGGAACTGCCAAGGGATGTTTAGCCCGATGGAGTCCATGCGAATCCAGCTGCCTAAGCCTAACGGTGCGTTGATGACGCTGGCTGCGCCATGCACCGCCGAAAGGTAGCTGAAGATGAGAACGCTGATGATGAACGACAGCAGCGAGGCGGCAATGCCCACATAACCGCTGACGCGCTCGCCCAATTTTGCGCCCCAAAACATGTTGATGAACGCCCCGATAGCGGGGATGATAATCAACAGAGGGACGAGTTGCGGATAGGTTTCATTGTGCATGTCTGTGCCTTCCCCGTCGTGGATTACCCTTCCATCTGGTGGAGGTCATCAATATTAATGCTGCGCTTGTTGCGGAAGATAGCGACAATCAACGCTAGCCCAACGGCGACCTCTGCCGCCGCAACAGTCATCACAAAGAAGACGAACAGCTGCCCGTTCATCTGCCCCCACTGGCGGGCAAATGCCACCAGCGCAAGGTTCGCGGCGTTAAGCATGAGTTCCACGCTCATGAAAATGAGAATGGCGTTGCGCCGCAACAGCACGCCCATCGCCCCCAAGATAAATAGCACCATGCTCAGCATGATAAAGGCTTCCGTCGGAACGGCAAAGTTCATAACGTCTCGCTCCCTTGATGTGTGTTAGTCGCCGCTAGGGGCTTCGAGCTTCGGCGTATCGCTTAACACGTCGCTGCCCGTTTGCTGCGTGATGACGCTCGTCAGCGGGCGGCTGACTTTGCGCCGCCGTACCACGCGCCGCTGGACGCTGGCGGTGTCTGGGCGCGTTAGCACAATCACGCCAATCATCGCCACCAGCAGCAGGAAGCCCACGATGTTCATCGGCAGCAAATAGTCCGTGAACAGCATCAAGCCGATGCCCGCCGGGCTGCCGTACTGCCCCATCGTGGGGGTCGCCAGTGCCGGGTTGCGCAGCACGCGCGGGCGCACGCTACCGTCAAGGTTGGCGGGCTGGTCGACATCGGGCGCAAGCACCACCAGCTGCTCGGTGTTGCGCTTTAGCTCATAGTCGAACAGCGTGAACACCACCTCATTGTT
The DNA here is from genome assembly GCA_938022205.1 of uncultured Anaerolineae bacterium. Classification (GTDB taxonomy): domain Bacteria; phylum Chloroflexota; class Anaerolineae; order Aggregatilineales; family Phototrophicaceae; genus JANWYT01. The sequence continues at coordinate 35,834 of CALIEB010000008.1, forward strand.
GCTGTTGACAAACGCCAGCGTGTGCGTGCCGACGGCATAGGCAGCTTGTATAGGCAAGCCCTTGACGAGGTCTGTAGCGATGACCGTGTCGTCAATCGTGGTGACTTGCTGGCCGGTGGGCGCACCTTTTTCGTCCAAGACGGGACGTTGGCGCGTGTCCAGCACCTTGTTGGGACCTAAGTCCACCAAGCGCAGCGTGTCGTCGCTGTAGGCGTTCAGCACCTTGAGCAGCGTCTCACCGTTGCGCTCGCTGATGGTGCGCGCTGGCACGACGGCAATGCTTGGGAACGTGCCGCGCTCGAGGTCAACCGCGCCGTAGGCAATGGCAGTCAGCACGTCGCCTTGCGCCAGTTTGAGCTGGGCGGGCGGCGCGACTACCGAGCCATCCTCACGGTTGAGAATGACCGTGTAATCGCCCGCTGGCACGCTGAAGAAGCCTGTCACGTCACCGAAGCGCAGCGGCTCGCTGGTCAGCGTATCGCGCCCGCGCAGGGTCACGATGACGTTGGGGTTATCGCTAATGTTCGCGCCGTGAACGATGCGAAGCTGCGGGTTGTCACCTTGCGCTTGTGGCAGGTCTACTCCACCTAACACTAACGGCGCACCCATCGCTGTCAAGAGGGCAATGGCGGCCGTTGTCGCCAAGCCTGTTAGCCAGCGGAAGCTGCGCGTGGTGTCGGTGGTGTGTTCTGCGCCCAAAAGCATGATGACGAACAGGAAAAGAACCATGATTGCACCCGTGTAGACCACAATCTGCACCATCGAGATGAACGGCGCGTCCAAAAGCAAGTACAGCACGGCAACGCAAGCAAAGTTCCCTATCAAAAACAATGCACTGTGAACGGCGTTCTTGCTAATCAGCATCCCGACCGCAAGCAGCACCGCAAGCCCACCTAGTGCAATGAATAGGACAAGTTCAAATCCCATCACCAATCCTATCTTGTGACCCGTATAAGAACGGCTGCATTTTAACACAATAAACGCCAGAGTTCAAAACTCCGGCGTAGCTTACCCACATTTTGGGCAAGCGCAACCCGACGTTCGTCACGTTTGCCTATTTAGGGTCGGGCATGTCGGGAATTGCGCGGTCAAACGCGCCCGCTTCGACCTTCTGAGGAGTTGGCTTGCCGCCGCTTGGCACGGGGTCAATCAGCATCTCTTTGGTGTAAATCGCGTCGCGGCGGTCGGTGAAGCTGAGCTGATGCTCATGCCCCAGCTCAATGGCTTGTGTGGGGCAGGCATCTTCGCAGTAGCCGCAGAAGATGCAGCGCAGCATGTTAATCTCGTAGGTCTTGGCGTAGCGTTCGCCGGGGCTGTAGCGTTCCTCGTCGGTGTTTTCCGCCGCCTCGACCCAAATGGCATCCGCTGGGCAAGCCGCTGCGCAAAGCGCACAGCCGATGCACTTCTCCAGCCCGTTCTCATAGCGGCGCAGATGATGCCGTCCCTTGTAGCGTGCCTCGAACGGGCGCATCTGCTCGGGGTATTGCAGCGTCACTGGCTCTTCAAGCAGATGCTTGAACGTGGTACGAAACCCTTTGATGATGTTCATGGACACTCCCTCATTAACCGTTAAGCACTCTCAACCCTGTGCAAGGGGCGCATGACGCGCCCCCGCTGTGTGTGGTCTAGTCGCCCGCGCCCTTGTTGTCTGTCGGCACAATGGCGGTTTCGTTCACGGGCTTACCTGCTGCTTCGATGCCCTCCAACGCCTTGATGATGCCGTTAACCAGTAAGAAGGGGATAGCAATCAGCCCGCCTACCAAGTTAAGCAAAATCCAGCCTATGCCGCGTCTCTCGCCTGTGATGATGGGGTCTTCGGCGAGGTCTGGCTGTTGTGTGCTGCGCTCGCTGCTTGGCTCACGCAAGAACAAGTAGCCACCTCCCACGACCACGACGAAGAAGATGCCGGATACCAACGTGTACACCGTTGGGTCGCTGCTCATGTCGCCTAGCACCAACGCGATGCCTGTCCAAGCTACGGCTAGCAGCGCGAGCGGCAGCAAGACCTTCCAGCCCAACGCCATCAAGCGGTCGTAGCGAATGCGCGGCAGCGTGGCGCGCACCCAAATGAAGAAAATCAGGAACAAGACCACTTTGCCGATGAGTACCAGCGGTGCCAAAATCGGGGCTTGGTCAACCAAAATCAGGTTGTAGCCGCCAAAATAGAGCGACGACACAATCACCGCCACGCCAATCATGCCGATGTATTCTGCCATCATGAACATGGCGAACTTCATGCCGCTGTATTCGGTCATAAAGCCCGCCGTTAGCTCTTGTTCGGCTTCGGGAAGGTCGAAGGGCGCGCGGCTGACTTCAGCGAACATGGTTAGGATGAGGATGCCTGCCGCCAGCGGGTTTTGGAACACCAGCCAATCGGTGATGTGCGTTTGGGCGCGGATGATGTCGCCCAGACTCATGCTGCCGACAATCATCACCGGCACTGCCATCGCCAAGCCTAGCGATAGCTCATAGCTAATCATCTGTGCAGAGGCGCGCAAGCCGCCTAGCATGGCGTATTTGTTGTTGGATGACCAGCCCGCCAGCACGATGCCGTAGGTGGCGAGGCTCGTCACCCCCAGCAGGTAGAGGATGCCGACGTTAACGTCCGCCAAGCCTAACGGCACTTGATAGACCTTGCCGTCAAACCATGGCAGCAAGATGTCGGGACCCAACGGGACAACCGCCAGCACAATCAGCACAGGAATAGCTTTGAGCATGGGCGCGAGGTAGTAAACCGCCTTGTCGGCGCGTTCGGGGATAATGTCCTCTTTAAAGATGAGCTTGACCGCGTCGGCAGCCGGCTGGAGCAAGCCCAGCGGACCCACGCGGTTGGGGCCTACGCGCTGCTGAAACCACGCGATGAACTTGCGCTCTAGTAGCGTGGTGTAGGCAAAGCCCGTCAGGATGACCAGCACGAAGACGATGCCAAAGATGATGGGATGCACGATGCTGCACGTGGCATCTTGGCGGCACACCACCACGTTAGCGGGGTCAACAGCGCGCGGGTCGAAAAGAATTTCCAGCACGCGCACGGTGAGCAGCAGCCCGCCCACCAGCACCGCGCCGACGACGACCGCCGCTACCAACCCAAGAACGATTTTTGTTGTGTTGGACATAAGCACATGCCTCTCTTATTGAACGGCGACTGCGTCGCTCACTTTGACCACGCTGGCCGACGTGATAACCATCGGCGTGGGCGTGTCGGCTAAATAACGCGGCACAAACACGACCCCCTGCGGCGTGCTGTCGCTCACCTGCGCCGTAACGGTGGCTTGCCCGCCGTTAAAGCGCACTTCCACGCGGTCGCCGTGCTTGATGCCTAGCTTCTTCGCGTCTGCGTTGTTCAGTGCAGCAAAGGGCTTAGCGACGCGGTTGGCAATCAACGCGCTCGGGCGCATGATGTGACTGCGGTTGTATAGGCGCACGGTGGGAATGAGTAGCAGTTCGCCCTTCTTCGCCTGCTTGACTTCAGGCAGGTTAACCGTGCCAGTGGTGGGTGCGCTGCCGTTGTCGGCGGTGGTGGGCAGCTGCACGCCTAAGCCGCCCTTGTTTTGGTAGGCGGTGCCGCCATAGTACAGGTCTTTGCCTCCCACGTCAGGGTATTGGCGTTCGACCTGCGCGAGGTCTTTGTAACGGATGCCGTTAAAGCTAGGCAGGTGGTTGCTAAGCTCGAGCATGACCGCCGCCGCGCTGACTTTGGCGCGCCCTTGTCCCAGCCGCTCGCGCAGGCGTGCGATAATCTCCCACAGCGGCAGCGCGTCGCCCATCGGACCCTGTGCTGTGTAGAAGCGTTGGACGCGGCGTTCGCCGTTGATGAACGTGCCGTCGCGCTCGGCGAAGCTCTGAACGGGCAGCGCGAACGCAGCGCGCTGTGTCGTGTCATCGGGGAAGAGGGTGAGCGTGATGAGCGTGTTGACCTTACTCATCCAGCTGCCTGCGGTGGGGTCATCACCTAACGGGTCACACTGCGCGGTAATCAGCACGCTGGGCGGGTTCTTGATGATGTCAAGGGCGTTTTGCGTCGTGTAGCCCAAGTATTGCAAGCCCATGCCGTTGGCTTCCGGCAGCGTCGCCATCAGCCCGTTGTTAGGCTTGCCGACATGCCCACCGGCAATCAGCAGGTTGGCGGCGGCTTGCATTAGCGCGCGCCCGCCGTCCCAATCCAAGCCTTCCGCGCCGGCAATAATGACGAGATTTTGCGCGTCTTTGAGCGTGTTGTAAAGCTCGGGGTCGCTGTTGGCAAGGTCGTTCAGCCAGTGCGCTGCCTTGCCCGCCTCGTAAAGCACGCTCTTGCCGACGAGCGGCTTGCGTTCGGTTTGGCTAGCGACTTTGCGCTCAGTTTGGCTGGCGATTTCGGCGAGGCGCGTGGGGCGATGGTTGGCAACCGCGAGGAATGCCCCACGGTCTTGCGCTTGCTTGACGCGCAGATACCACATCGGCACTTCTTCCTCAAGGTCGCTGGCGACAACGAGAATGGCATCGCCTTTGCCAAGCGTGCCAAGATTGCTGCCTTTGCCCACGCCAACTTCAAGCAGCAGCTCCGCGCCGCTGTGCGTTGTCCACGCGCCGAGACGCTCGCTGCCCAAGCCCTTGAGCAGCTGACGCAGCTCCCACAAATCTTCGTTGGACGCGCCGCCACCCGCCAGCACGGCAACATCACCGTTGGCTGCCTTCAAGACCTCTGCCAGCGCGGGAATGGCTTCGTTCCACACGGTGGGGCTGAGGCGTTCGCCGCGCCGCACCATTGGACTTTGCAGGCGGTCGTCACTGCGGGTGAAGTGGTGGACGAAGCGCGTGCGGTCGCTAATCCAAATTTCGTTGACCGCCTCGTTTTGACGTGGCATGACGCGCTTGATCATCGCCCGCCCGCCAAAGTCGCGGTCAAGCCGCGTGGAGAGGCTTATGTTCGTGCCTGCCGCGTCGTGCGGGCAAATGCTCGGCACATCGGTTAGCTCCCAAGGACGCGCTCCAAAGCGGAAATCGGCGGTTGTCAGCGCGCCGACGGGGCAAATGTCGGTCGTGTTGCCGCTGAAATAGGTATCAAAACCGGGGTCACTCTTGGTGATGATTTGCAAGCGGCGACCGCGCTCGTGGAACGCTAGCACGTCATCACCGACGATTTCGTCTTGAAAGCGTATGCAGCGCGCGCACTGTATGCAGCGTTCTTCGTCCAAGTAAATCAAATCGCCGAGCGGCACGTGCTTGTCTAACTTGAGCTTGTCGGCGAAGTTCATGCGTGACACGCCGTTGCCGTGCGCCATCGTCAAGTTCTGCAGCGGGCATTCACCGCCCTTGTCGCAAATGGGGCAATCTAACGGGTGGCTGGTGAGCAGGAACTCGATGACGCTTTCCCGCCCCGCCTTGACCTTGTCGGTGTCAGTACGCACGACCATGCCGTCCGTCGCCACCTGCGTGCAGGCAGTCTGCAGCTTGGGCATCCAGCGCACTTTGGGTTGTCCGTTTTCCATGATGACCTCGCCGGTGGCGCGGTCTTTTTCCACCATCCCCAGCTCGACGACACACATGCGGCACATGCCTACAGGTGCCATCTTAGGGTGATAGCAGAAGACGGGGATGTCGTTGTCGGCGTGCCACTTGGCAGCGTCGACAAGGTTTGACCCCGCTGGCACTTGATACGCCTTGCCATCAATCGTGATGGTCACTAGTTTTGTTTCAGCCATGGTTTACTCCTCATGCGGGCGATTGGCGCGCCGCGCGTTCTTGGCTTTCGCTAAAATTAATCACCTGCGGCGGGCAGCGCGACGGGCTTCGCCGCCTTGCCGTCCTTCTTCACGTGCTGCTTAAAGTCGTCAGGGAACTGCTTGATGGTGTGGATGATGGGGTTGGCGGCAAATTCGCCCAACGCGCACAGCGTAATGCCTGCCATGTTCTTGGCGACATTTTCGATGAGTGTGATGTCGCGCTCGCTGCCTTCGCCTGCCATGATGCGGTCAATGACCTTGTCTAGCCAGTACGTGCCTTCGCGGCAAGGCGTGCATTTGCCACAGCTTTCGTGCTTGAAGAACTTGGTGACTTTGCTGGCGACCCACGTGATGTCGACGCTGTCGTCCATGACAATGAGCGAGGCAGAGCCGATAATCGTGCCAATCTTGGCAGTGTCCTCATAGCTCATGCGCGTGTCTAGCACCTTGTCGTTGAGCGGCACGATAGGACCCGAGCCACCGGAAGGCAGCAATGCCTTGAAGCTGCGTCCCTCGACGCTGGGACCGCCGCAAATGTCCACCAGCAGCTCGCGGAAGGTTGCGCTGAACGGCAGCTCATACACGCCGGGCTTTTTGACGTGACCGCTGACACAGTAGAGCTTGGTGCCTGCGCTTTGCTCGGTGCCGATGGCTTTGTAAGCGTCTGCGCCGTGTGTCATAATCCATGGCACGTTGGCGATGGTTTCGACGTTGTTGACGACGGTCGGCTCACCGTACAAGCCGCCGCCCTTGTTGGCGGGGAAGGGTGGGCGCACGCGCGGCTGCCCTAGCTTGCCCTCAAGGCTGTTGAGCAGGGCGGTCTCTTCGCCGCAGATATATGCCCCCGCACCCAGATGTGTGTAAATCTCACAGTCGTAGCCGCTGCCAAGAATGTTCTTGCCAACTAAGCCCTCTTTGCGCATCTCTTCGATGCAGGCATCCAGCTGCGCCGCAATGTCCCAGAACTCGCCGCGCAGGTAGATGTAAGCCGTGTGCGCGCCGATGGCGTATGCGCCAATTAAGAGACCCTCGAGCAGCTGGTAAGGGTTGGTTTCCATGATGAGGCGGTCTTTGAAGGTGCCCGTTTCGCTCTCGTCAGCGTTGACGACAAAGTATTTGATTGGCTCTTGCTTGGGGATAAAGCTCCACTTCACGCCCGTTGGGAAGCCCGCGCCACCGCGCCCACGCAGCCCGCTGTTCTTCACCACGTCAATGACCTCTTCAGGCTTGGCGGCAAGTGCCTTCTTTAAGCCCTCGAAACCCTCGTGCTTACGATATTCCGCCAGCTTGCGGAAGTCTGCCTTGACATCTTTCCAACGCAACAAAATGTGCTTCGTCTCACTCATATGCTACCATCCCAACGCTTAACTCTGTTGAACTTGTTTGTTGACTTCGTCGCGCCACTTGGCAATCAGCTTTTGCAGCGTCTTGTCGTCTTGGCGTGCCGCCGCGATAAGCTCGCGCAGGTGTGCCATCGTCAGCCCACCGACCGCTTCGACAAAGTGGAAGTTGCACTGCAGCATCGGCGCGCGGTCGCAGCCCGCAAGGCACATGACATGCTCGGCGGTGAACATGCCGTCTTCGGTCGTGCCACCTTCTTCGATGCCCAGCTCGTGCAGCAACTCGTGATGCAGCTCGTCTGCGCCGCGCAGCGCGCACGCGAGGTCGGTGCAGACCTGCAGCCAATACTTGCCCTTCGGCTTTTCCGAGTACATGGTGTAGAAGCCGGCGATGGACTTCACCTGCGTCGCGTCCATATCGCACAGCTGCGCTACTTCGGCGATGCCCTCATCGTTGACCCAGCCGTATTCTTCCTGCGCGATGTACAGCAGCGGCATGACCGCCGACCGCTTGTCAGGATATTTGGCAAGGTGTTCGTTGATGCGCTCTTGATATTTCTTGTTACCAATAATCGCCATGTCAAATCATCCTTTGCGGGTTAGCGGTCGCAATCGCCTAAAACAATGTCCACACTGCCGATAATGGCGATGAGGTCGGCTATCATATGCCCTTCTGCGAGGGTGGGAATGGCGGCGATGTGCATGAAAGAAGGCGTTTTGAAGTGGACGCGGCGCGGCTTGTTGCCACCCGTGCCGTGCAAATAGCAGCCAATCTCACCGCGCGGACTTTCCACACTGACGTAAACCTCTTCGTTGGGCGCGTCAAAGCCATACGTCCACAGCTTGAAGTGGTGGATGACCGCCTCCATGCTCTGTCCTAGCTCGCTGCGCATGGGGAAGGTGTACTTGCGGTTTTGGCTGCGGAAAATGCCTTTGGGTTTCAAGCGTTTGAGAGCTTGCTTGATAATCTTAATGCTCTCGCGCAGCTCGCCCAAACGGCACATGAAGCGGTCGTACACGTCGCCATGCTCGCCGAGCGGAACGTCGAAGTCGTAGGTCTCATAGCCGCTGTAGGGGATGGCTTTGCGCACGTCCCAGTTTACGCCGCTGCCGCGCAGGCTAGACCCCGTCACGCCCAGCGACAACGCCACGTCTGGCTCAAGAATGCCCACACCCTGCGTGCGGTCTTTCCAGATGGGGTTGTTGACCAGCAAAGCCTCGTAGTCATCAATCTTGGCGGGGAAATAGTTGATGAACTCGGTGACACGCTCGATGAAGCCGTCGGGGATGTCGCGCCATACGCCGCCCGGGCGGATATACGACCCCATCATGCGCTGCCCGCTAATCATCTCAAAGATGCGCAGGACGTACTCGCGCTCGCGGAAGCAGTACAAGAAAACGCTCATCGCGCCCATGTCAAGGGCTTGTGTGCCAAGCCATACTAGGTGGCTGGCAATGCGCGACAGCTCCAAGCACACGACGCGAATGATTTGGGCGCGCTCGGGCACGTCCAAATCCACCAGCTTCTCAATCGCCATGCAGAACGCCATGTTGTTCGACATGGGCGAAAGATAGTCCATGCGGTCGGTCAGCGGCACGCCTTTTTCGTAGCTCTTGTCCTCGATGTTCTTCTCAATGCCCGTGTGGAGATAACCCACATCCGGCAGCACAGTGACAATCTCTTCACCATCAAGTTCCAGCAGCAAGCGCAGCACGCCATGTGTGCTGGGGTGGTGCGGTCCCATGTTCAACAGCATGGTTTCGCCCGTGATGGCGCGGTCACTGACCAACCCACGCAGCTGCTCCACGCTGCCTTCCCATGTTGCCTTCGTGGCAAGTTCTTGTGAGTTCATAACCATAGCTCTTGCTCCCGTCTCTTATTCTTGGGCAAACGGTTTGAATTTAAGGATTTCTTCGACGTTAAACGAGAACTGCACCGTTTCCTTGCCCAACGGATAATCGCGGCGGTGCGGGTGTCCGTGCCAATCTTCAGGCATAAGCAGGCGGCGCGGGTCTGGATGCCCGTCAAACGTGATGCCCATCATGTCGATGATTTCGCGCTCTAGCCAGTTTGCGCCCTTCCAAATGTGCGAGATGGTCGGCACGCGCGGGTCTTCTTCAGGCAGGTAAACTTTTACGCGCAGGCGACGGTTGTAGAGCATGGAGTAGATGTGATAGGCAACGCCGAAGCGTTCGGGGTGTTCGTCTGTGGGCGGGTCAGGGTAGTAATCCACCGCGCTGATATCGTGCAAGAAGTTGTAGACCAAGCCCACCGTGTCGCGCAGAAACTTCATCACATCGGCGATAACTTCGGGCTTGATGATGAGCGTGGTCTCGCCGCGAAAGTGCTTGACGCGCAGCAATGCCTCGCCAAAGCGGTCTTGCACGGCGGTCACGGGGTCTAAGGCTGGCGGAATGTGCATAATGATTTCCTCATTCAGAAAAACCGTCAAAATAACACGGCAAGCCCGCGCTCGCCGTGTTGGTGTGTGTTAGGCTTATGCCCATTGGCTGACACGTTCGCCCTTAATCTTTTCGTGCAGCGTCATCACGCCGTGAATGAGCTGCTCTGGGCGCGGCGGGCAGCCCGCCACGTAGACATCAACAGGGATGATCTCATCGACACCCTGCACAATGGCATAGTTGTTGTACACGCCGCCGCAAGACGCACAGTCACCCATGCTAATCACCCATTTGGGCTCTGCCATTTGGTCGTAGAGCTGGCGCACGACGGGTGCCATCTTGCGCGTCACGCGCCCAGCCACAATCATTAAATCTGACTGGCGTGGGCTGGCGCGGTTCAGCTCCATGCCAAAGCGCGACATGTCATAGTCTGAGGCTTGCGTGGACATCATCTCAATCGCACAGCATGCCAAACCGAACAGCAGCGGCCACATTGCGCCCGTGCGTCCCCAGTTGACGGCGGTCTCTAGCGTTGTCGTCACCACGCCGAGATTGCCAAGTTTAGAAGTTAATCCCATTCCAACGCTCCTTTTTTCCACTCATAGACAAATCCAACGACCAAAATTAACGTGAAAAAGCCCATTGCCAAAAGACCATATAAACCTAAGTCGCGCATGACGACCGCCCAAGGCATGAAGAAAATGACTTCAATGTCGAAGATGATGAACAGCACGGCGACCAAGTAGAACTTGACCGGCACGCGGCGGGTGCCGGGACCGATAGGCTTCATACCGCTTTCATAGGGAGCATTCTTGCGGAAGCTAGGGCGGAAAGGACCGAAAATGCGCGAGATAAACAGGATGATGAACGACAAAACTGTCGCAATAATAATCATCACGCCGATGGGAGCAAATTCTTGTAACGTCATGCGTAACTCCGTTTGTGACATTTGGAGCAATAATTTGAACAAAGGTTAGCATATTGATTATAGCGCGTCAAGCAAATCTTGACACCCTCTAAGTCCACATTTTCACATGCTGTTAAATTTAACGACGGATGAGCGCGCGCTCGTGCAAGAAGGCGGCGAAAAGCTCAGCTTGCTTGCGTGCGCCTGCCGCGTTGACGTGCATGCTTTCGTACCAGTAGGCACGCTCGTCGGGCATCTCGGCGGCAAAGTCGTAGAAAGGTGCGCCTAACTCCTGCGCTACCCGTGCCAGCACCGCGTTGTGGTCGGCGATGGCTTGGCGGTGGAAATCCAGCTGGAAATAATTGCCGCCGTCTATGGCACTATAATCGAGCGTCGAGTATGTCCAAGTCACCAGCAGCATCTCTGCCCCATGTAGGCGCGCTAGCGTCACCAGCGTGCGCAAATTGCGCTCGTAGTAGACGGGCGGGTTGCTCGCCAGCACCTTGCGCACGGGCATGTTAAGCAGCGCGCAGTACACGTCGTCCTGGCGTACTTGGTAGCTCCCGCACAAGCGCACGCCTTCCGCGCGCACCAGCTGCGTGTCGATGCTGTCATAGCGCATGCCAAAGCGGTAGGCGATGAAACGCCACAGCGTGCTGGGCGGCACGCTGGCGTTTTGTGACCATACGCCGCGCTGAAGGTTCAGCCCTTGATAGTCGTCCGGGTGGATAAGGCGCGGTGGGATGTCGTTGGTCGCCTCATAGAAAATTAGCAGGTCTGGCTCAAGGTCGGGCAGGCGCAGCGCAAGGTTGACCACGTTCTCATGCGTGCCATAGCCGTTTACGCCGGCGTTGACCACTTCGACGTTGTCGTAGCCGTAGGTCTGGCGCAGCACGCGCTCGAGCTGGGCGGGGTAGGTGGCTCGCCAATCATCAATCCACAACCCATAAGTTGTTGAGCCACCGACCGCGACGATGCGAAACACGCCCTCAGGCTTGGGCATCGCAATAGGCGCACCCCTGTAACCCTGCGCGTTGCTATCGCCTACGTTCGCTCGCAGCCCATAGTTGAGGTACGGCAGTGGCTGCACGCTGGCAAGGCGCACAAGCTCTTCTTGGCTGTACAAGTAGAGACGTTTCTGGTCGTCGCGCCCGAAGTTGGCAAAATAAAAGCGCAGCCCAAGCTCCAGCACTAACAGCGTGGCGCAAACGCTCAACAGGATTATCGCAGCGCGCTTGAGCATGACTACATCTCTAAATAGTCGCGTAGCTGGCGGCTGCGAGTGGGGTGGCGCAGCTTGCGCAGTGCTTTGGCTTCAATTTGGCGAATGCGCTCGCGGGTGACGTTAAAAAACCGCCCGACTTCTTCCAGCGTGTGGTCTTGCCCGTCCGCCAGCCCAAAGCGCATTTGCAGCACTTCGCGCTCGCGGTCGCTTAGCACGCCCAATGCCGACTGAATTTGCTCTTTAAGAATTTGGCGCGCGGCAGCATCGACGGGACCCAGCTGGTTTTCGTCGGGGATAAAGTCGCCCAGCTGGCTGCTGTCCTCCTGCCCAATCGGCATCTCAAGGCTCATCGGCTCTTGGCTGATGCGCATAATCTTGCGGATTTTCTGGGCGGCGCGGCGTAGCTTGCGCTGCAGGATTGGATCTAGCGGCATGCCGTTGCGACGCAGCAGCTTGATTGCGTCGCGCTCCTCTTTGGAAAGCACGTTGTTGTCCATCTCAAGCGCAAGCTGCTCGGCGGATGGCTCGGCACCTAGCTTTTGCAGCAGCTCACGCTGGACACGCATCAGGCGGTTGATGGTTTCCACCATATGCACGGGGATGCGAATGGTGCGCGCTTGGTCGGCGATGGCGCGGCTGATGGCTTGACGTATCCACCACGTGGCGTAGGTGCTAAACTTAAAGCCTTTGGTGTGGTCGAACTTCTCAACGGCACGCAGCAACCCAATGTTGCCCTCTTGAATGAGGTCTAAGAAGCTGATGCCGCGCCCCATGTAGCGTTTTGCCACGCTGACAACGAGGCGTAGGTTAGCGCGGGTGAGTGCCTCAACGGCGAGTTCGGCTTTTTGCTCCACGTTTTCCAGCGTCTGGCGGGTGGTTTCTAGCGGCTCGTCAAGCTCCTCAAGCCATGTCGTGAACAGTTCGAAGCTCGGCAGCTCTTTGTGCTGGCGATAGTAGGTGCGCAGCTTGATTTGTAGGTCAAACGGCAGCAAACAAAGCGCGTCCACCACGCTAAAAATGTGCGCAGCGTAATCCGTCCAGACGGGGTCACGCCCCCACTCGCGCTGCTTGAGATAGTCGCGCAGCGGTGATGGGTTGTCCGCGTCCCAATCCATCATGAACGCCTGTACCTCATCGATGAGGTCGCGCAAGTTGGGCATAGCGACCTCGATTTGCCGCGATTTTTCCTGAGCTTGCTGCCAATGCGTAAGCAGGTACTGATAGGCGTGGCGCGTGATGTCGAGGCTGCTGGGAATAGCTTGCTCATCGTGCAGCCGCTCGATGCTTGCCAGCTCGTCTGTGAGCTTTTCTAGCGTGAGCGCGGCGGCGATTTGCGAGCTGAGCCAAGTTTCGCGGTTGCTATCCAACAGCGGCACTTGTCCAATTTCTTTGAGGTACATGCGCACAGGGTCGTCTACGGGCGCGACCACGCCGTAGTCATCGCCTTCGTCCTCGTCTTCGTCGGGGTTATAGCCTTCTAGCAGCTCATCGTCGATGAGGTCGGGGTCGACACTTAACTCTGAAATGAGGGTGGTCGTGTCAAGGTTGTCGTCTGGTTCTTCTATTTGCTCTAAAAGTGTGTCGTCACCGTCTTCAAACCCATCGAGTTCGTCGTGGAAGTCGTCGTCGTTCATAAAGTCTTGCTATCCCCAATCTTCCCACACCGCTAAGGCATGTATGATAGTAGATTTTGGCAAGGGATGCTAGTTTGTGTTAAGGTTGTTTTGACGGAAGTCGGCAATTCTCACAAGAACTTTAAGCGGTGGAGAGCTTTGTCAAAGCAAACAAGCGCGCGGCGGGTGGTTTCAAACAAGCGCAAGACGTGCTGTCTGGCTTCAGGGTTTTGCGCGTTTTCGCGTGCCAAGAACACCAGCTCACTAAGGTCACGGCGCAATGCCGCCAAGCGTAGTTCTAGCACTTCCAGCAGCATGCTGTCGAGCGCGCTACGGAAGTTTGGCTCACGTTTTTGCGCGACTTGTGCCATGTCTGCGCTCATGCGACCGTTGAGTGTCTGATAAACCTGTACAAGGTTGTCGTGCTGCAAGTCTTCCAGCACAGGCAGCAGGCTGGGGTCAAGCGTGTGCGTCAGAAAAGCGAGGACACTCTCGTTGTCTTGGCGATGGGCTGCTAGCAAGCTCTCAAAAATCATGCGGTACTCGGTGCTGCTGAAATCTTCGGGATTCAGCTCGCCGCTGTGCTGTGCGCTGTCGCCCAGTGGCGCGAGATAGCTACGCAGCGCGCCGTTGACCTCGTACAGCAAATCCTCGTTGCGCAGCAGAGCTTGTAAGCAGTAGCGTTCGGTTTGCCGCTTGGTGAATTGTCCGAACAGGCGCGGCTGGGGTGCGACGGCGGGAAGCAGGGGGTCAGACGCATGCGGTGGCGCAGCGGGTGCGTCACTGCTTTCGGGCATGCTGCCTGCCCACATGCGCTCGGCATCTTCGGCGTTAAGCGGCGGCGGCTCATCGTCGTAGCGAACAGCGTTATCATGGTCAACATAGGGCGGCGGCTCTTCGGGAGCGGTAGCTTGGCGCGGCTGTTGAGTGCGCGGTTTAGGTGGCGTGCGCGCTGTTTTTTGCGCGGCACGGACTTGCTGCGCCCAAAGCAGCACGTCACGCTCTGGCAGCCGCAGCCGCTGCGCCAGCTTTTGCGCGTTTTCCTCCACATAAGGATTGCGCTCGGAGGCGGTCAGCAGCGGCAGCAGGCGTTCAGCAATGGCTTGGCGTTCTTGCAGCGAGGCGTTTGGCTTGAGCGTGGCGGTCTCTTGCGCGATGACGAAATCCGCCACTTCTAAAGCATTTTCCACGTAGCTTGCCCAAAGTTCTGGCGCGGTGCGCAGCACGTCGTCGGGGTCTTTCGCGTCGGCAATTTGCATGATGCGCAGCTCGACCTTGAGCCGCCCCATGTCGTCGCGCTGCAGCGATTGGCGCGCCACCTCAAGGCTGCGGCGCATGGCGGACTGTCCCGCCGTGTCGGCATCCAACGCCAGCACGAGCCGCTTGGCATAGCGCGGCACAAGCAACGTGAGCTGGGGTTCGGTCATCGCCGTCCCCATTTGCGCCACCACGTTGCGATAGCCGGCTTGGTGAGCTTGAATGGCATCCATGTAGCCTTCAACAATCACCGCCGTGCCGCTCTCACGGATGCTCTGCTTGGCTTTGTCTAGCCCGAAAAGCGTTTTGCTTTTGTCGAACAGCGCGCTCTGTGGTGAGTTTAGGTACTTGGGATTGTCATCACTGGCGAGCGCACGCGCGCCAAAGCCGACCACCGTGCCGCGCTCATCGCAAATGGGAATCATGAGGCGGTTGCGGAAGCGGTCGTAAACTTTACCCTTGTCGTTTTGCGAGAGTAAGCCGGCTTCAAGCAGCTCCGCGTCGCTGTAACCGAGCTTGGTGAGTTCGTCGCGCAGGTGCTGCCAGCCGGCGGGCGCATAGCCGATGCGCCACCGCTTGAGCGTGTCGTCGGTGAAGCCGCGCGTTTCTTGGGCATAGCGACGCGCCGCTTGAGCTTGTGCGTCGTTGCTGAAAAGATGCGCATGGTAAAGGTCGGCGGCGGTCTTGAGCGCGCCGAGCAGGCGTTCGCGTTTGGCTTGGTCGGCACGCTTGGCGGGCGTGGTGTGTTCGACCTCGATGCCCGCCAGCTTACCAAGCTCACGCACTGCTTCACCGAACGTCCAGCCATTTTTTTTCATGGCGAAGGCGAAAATGTCGCCGCCTTCGGCGCATGCGCCAAAGCATCGCCATGACTGTGTGTCGGTGTTGACGACGAAAGAGGGCGTTTTTTCCGCATGAAACGGACAGCACGCCTTATAGTAGCGTCCTGCGCGCTTCAGGTCGTGAACGTGTCGCCCGATATAGTCGACGATGTCAAGGCGTGCCTTGATGTCATCCGTCACCGACATGGGAATGCTCCGTTAAATCTAAAAACCACTCAGCATGCTGAAGTCGGCGCGCCCGCGCTGGAGTGCGCTGATGCGCTGTAGTATGCCAATGCGATTTTCTCGCTCTTGCGGGTTCTCGCTGTTGACCAACACGTGGTCAAAGAACGCTTGGATGGTCGGCACAACGCGCTCAAACGCCGCCAAGAACGCGCCCACGTTGGCGGTTGCTGGCACAGCGTCGGTGAGCGTTTGCACGGCTTGCCAGAGGTCGCGCTCTTGCGGCAGCGTGAAGGTATCAGGGTTCACGTTGTGGAGCGTTTCGACGGTGCGGGTGATGCGCACGCAGCGGGCGAAGTTATCGAGGATGACCTCCCATGCCTCATGTGCTTCCCACTCGGTAAGTTCGCTGGCGGCTTGGCTGGCGCGGAAGGGGTTGTGTGCTTGCTCCGCCAGCACGGCACCGGCCACTTGGCGCGACACGTGTGTTTCTTCGATGAGCCAGCTTTCAAGCCGTCCCTTGACAAATTCGAGGACAGCGTGCTGTGTGGTGTCGTCGACGGGGAGCGGTTGGGCGGCGGCGGCGATGCGCACGAGGTCACGCAGGTCACAGGGCAGTGCCTTGTGGATTAAAATCAGCAGCATGCCCAACGCCGTGCGTCGCAAGCCGTAGGGGTCGGCGGTGGCTTTGGGGGCTAGCCCCGCGCCAAACAAGCCTACCAAGCTGTCGAGCCTATCGGCGAGTGCCAGCAGCACACCCGCTTCAGACGCAGGCAGCGCGTCGGTCGCGCTGTGCGGCAGCCAATGCTCATAAATGGCGTTCGCAACTTCGGGGGCGATGCCCTCGCGCAGCGCGTACTCGCGCCCCATCACACCTTGAAGGCTGGTCATCTCGACGACCATTTGCGTGCCTAAGTCCGCTTTGAACACTTTGGCGGCTTCGTGGGCGACGCTGCGCGCCGCGCTGCTAAAGCCGAAGTGTTCTGCTAAGGGCGCGAGCAAACCAGCGACGCGCATGTTTTTGTCGTACATGCTGCCGAGCTTCTCGTGGAAGGTCAAGGTGCGCAGCCGCTCAAGGTGCGCGGCAAGCGGCTTCTTGATGTCTTGATTGAAGAAGTATTCCGCGTCGCTGAAACGAGCGCGTAGCACATGTTCGTTGCCTTTCGCCACGATGTCGAGGTGCTTGTCGTCGCCGTTGCGCACGGTGATGAAGTAAGGCAGCAGCGTGCCGTCGCGGCTTTGCACGGGGAAATAACGTTGCTTGTCGCGCATGACGGTCACCAAGACATCGCGTGGCAGCGCAAGGTAGCGTGCTTCGAACGTGCCGCGCAGTGCCATTGGCGACTCTACGAGGTTGGTGACTTCGGTGAGCAAGTCTTCGTCCTCTGGCACGTCGCCATCTACTTCTTGCGCCAGCGCGCCGATTTGGTCAAGGATGATTTCGCGGCGTTCGCTAAAGCTCAGGTAAATATTTTGCTCAGCCATCGCGCTGAAATATGTCTCTGGGTTGCGTACGGCTATCTCGGGCGAACCGAGCGGGCGCAAGCCGCGCGTTGTTGCGCTGCTGTGAATGCCGGCATAGCTAAACGGAATGACTGTTTCGCCGAGCAACGCCATAAGCCAGCGAATGGGACGCGAGAACGCCACGCCGGATGCGTTCCAACGCATCATCTTGGGGAACTTGATGTCTGCTAACCACTTCGGCAGCGCGTCGATGAGTACGTCCGCAGCCGGCTTGCCGACGGTCTTCACCAGCGCGGTGACGTACTTACCGCCGTCGATGTCGCGTATGGTTAGCGCGCTCACGTCAACGCCCTTGCCTTTGGCGAAGCCAATCGCTGCAGGGGTAGGGTTGCCGTTTTGGTCAAACGCGCGCTCGGCGGGCGGACCCTTGACGAGTTGTTCCTCATCGGCTTGACGCGGGGCAAGCTGGCGCACGTAAAGCACGATGCGGCGCGGGGTCACGTAGACGTGCGCCGCTTGGTAGTCGAGCAGCAGGCTGCGCAGCCAACCATCCACAGCTGCTTCAAGCGAAGCCTTCAGTCTTGTCACGTCACCGGAAGGCAACTCTTCTACGCCAACTTCGAGCAAAAAGTCAGCGGGCGCGTTGGGGGCAGGCGGTGGCGTGTTGTGTGCGAGCGCGGGCAGTGTTACCCCCCATGCCGCGTTGAGCTTAAGCAGCGGATGCCCTAACGCCTCGCGCTTTTCGACGTAGGCTTTGGCGACCATGCGTGTCATCTCGCGCATGCGGCGAAAGTAGCCGGCACGCTCGGTCACGCCAATCGCACCGCGCGTGTCCAATACGTTGAACAAGTGACTGCACTTCAACACGTAGTCATAAGCACTGATGAGCGCGTCGCCTGCGAGGGCGCGCTTCATCTCGTTTTCGTAGGTATCGTAGACCGCTTTCAGGCGGTCAACATCAGCGATGTCGAAGTAGTAACGGCAGTGTTCCACCTCGTCTTGATACATGAGGTCGGCATAGGTGAGGGGCGCGTCGGGCATCCAATCAATCGCCCACGCGCTTTCCTTACCTTGCAATGCCAGCACGATGCGCTCGAGCCCGTAAGTAATTTCCACCGACACAGGGTCTAGCTCGAGCCCGCCCGCCTGTTGAAAGTAGGTGAACTGGGTGATTTCTTGCCCGTCTAGCCAAACTTCCCAGCCTAACCCCCACGCCCCGAGCGCAGGTGACTCCCAGTTGTCTTCCACAAAGCGAATGTCGTGCTGGCGCGGGTCAATGCCCAGTGCCTCCAGCGATTGCAAGTATAGCTCCTGCGGGTTGCCCGGCTCTGGCTTGAGGATGACTTGATATTGGTAGTATTTTTGCATGCGGTTGGGGTTGTCGCCATAACGCCCGTCGTCGGGGCGCACGCTTGGCTCAACGTAGGCAACGCGCCAAGGCTCGGGTCCCAGCACGCGCAGCAGCGTGGCGGGGTTGCCGGTGCCTGCCCCCACCTGCACGTTGTACGGCTCCCAAATCACGCAGCCTTGCTGCGCCCAGAACTCGTGCAGTTTTAAGATGACTTGCTGAAAACTAAGCGGTTTGCTCATGCGCTTTTCCCGATGGAGTGAACAGATAAGAAAGGACAGCACCTCTCATTATACTCTATAGACGAGCGTGGGATTAAGGGGTAGCTGACGCGGGCTTAAAACTTGCTAAGAGTGCGTAACGCGCGCGCCACGCTTGGGTTATTATGGGTGATGCTTATCGTCACAGAAAGCGCACGCATGAAGCTGTTTCAACGCAACACGCCTAAGAATTATAAGGCGATGACCGACCAAGAGCTGGTGCCTTTGGCGCAAAACGACCAAGAGGCATTTGGCGAACTCTACGAGCGGTACATGCCCAAAATTTATAGCTACGTCTACTACCGCACGGGTAACCAGCACGACGCGGAGGATCTGACGGCGAAGGTGTTTCAGCGCGCTATCGAGCATATTCGCCACTACGAAGACAAGGGCGTGCCGTTCCAAGCGTGGCTTTACCGCATCGCCCACAACCTTGTCGCCAACTTTCACCGCGACAGCGGGCGGCGCAAGATCATCTCGTTGGATGATTACGTGTCGCTGACGCTGAAAAGCGACGCGCCCGACAGGCAAGCGGAGCTTAACGAGGAGAAGGCGCGCCTCATGCATGCGCTGCAGCGGCTGCCTGCCGAACGCCAGCAGCTGCTGTTGTTGAAGTTTGTCGAAGATAAATCCAACGCCGAAATTGGCGAGATTATGAACCGCACGGAAGGCGCGATTAAGTCCCTGTATCACCGCACGCTCTTAGCCTTGCGCGACGAACTGCGCTTACAGAACTTTGCACCGCAGCCGCAGCCCTTACCCAAACCCAAGCAGAAAAAAGGTTAGACAGAGCGCATGGCAAACGACACACACACCGAAAACTACTTAGAAGCTCTCACAGCAGCGATTTTAGCTGAGCTGCCTCCCGAACAGTTGGACGCGCTGGCGCAGGAGTATCATGTGCCGCCTAGTGAGGCTGAGCCGCTGGTACGTTTGGTTAATCGCTTGCATCAGACGCTGACGGCGGTGCGCCCAAGCCGCGCCTTTGCCGAGCGCGTCAAGCGCGAGCTATACGCGCAGTATGACCCCAGCCTGATGGGGCGGCTGCGTCGTCTGCCGGCGCGCGTGCAGATGGCGGCACTGCTGGTCTTTTTGGGTGGGTTCTTGTTTATCTCGCGTCGTCGTCAAGAGTCCCCTATGAAGGAAGCTGTGGTCTAGGCGGCAGCATCGCAACGCTAACAAGGGGGCGCACATCGCGCCCTTTTTTTGTGCTAGCTTTTGCGCCATTGTGTTCAAATTCGTGCCGCTTTTTTTAGACACAATGTTTGACCAGAAGCTAATCGCTAGGTAAACTAGGAGACAACGTGTTGGCATGTCGTGAGGATAAGGAGCGGGCAACTATGGCAACACCTAACAAAGAAACCGTTTTAGAATGGTATCGGCAGATGGTTCTCATTCGTGAGTTCGAAGAAGCCTGCCAGCAGCTTTACAACGAAAAGCGTATTACTGGTGTTTACTTACATCTTTACAGCGGTCACGAGGCGATTGGCGTGGCGGCGGTCGCCTGCATGGAAGTTGGGCGCGACCACATCATCACAGCGTATCGTGACCATGGTTTGGCGTTGGCAATCGGCGTTGACCCCAACAAGGTCATGGCGGAGATGATGGGGCGGCGCGACGGCACGAGTGGCGGCAAAGGCGGCAGCATGCACCTCGCCAGCCGTGAGCATAATTTCTGGGGCGGCTATGCCATTGTGGGCGGGCATTTGCCGCTGGCGACGGGCATTGCCCTCGCCGAGCAGTACAACGGCACAGGCGGTGTGGTCATCAGCATGATTGGCGACGGCGCGACCAACAACGGCTATTTTCACGAGGCGTTGAACATGAGCGGCGTGTGGGATTTGCCCAACATTTGGATTATCGAGAACAACGGCTACGGCATGGGGACGGCGGTGGAACGCGCTGCGGGCAACCCCATCTTGCACCAGCGGGCGTTGGGCTATGGCATCAAAGATCTCGAGCGTGTCGACGGGCAGGACGTGTTTGCTATGTACGAGGCGGTGCAAGCGGCGGTTGAACACGCCCGCGCTGGCTATGGCAGCGTTCTCATCGAAGCGATTACCTACCGCTATCGCGGGCATGGCGTGAGCGACAAGCAGTACGACTCTAAGCTGCGCGAAGAGTTGGAAAAGTGGAAGCGCGAGAAAGACCCCATCACCATTCTGCGCAATCGCCTTGAGAAGAAATACAAGGACATCGCCAAGACGTTAGACGCTATTGACGCAGAGCAAAAGGCGGTCGTCGAGCGCAGCATCGCCTTTGCTGAAGCTAGTCCGCTGCCTAACACCTATGAAGAGCTGTTTGCCCACGTTTATGTAGAGAGCTAGAGGGGAAAAACGATGGTCGCTGTAAAGAATTTGCCCGTGCGCGAAGCCTTGCGCAAGGCACTCATGGAGGAGATGGAACGTGACGAGCGCGTGTTCGTCATGGGGCAAGAAGTGGGGCAGTGGCAAGGCACGCACCGCGTCACGCAGGGCTTTCTCGACAAGTTTGGCGAGAAGCGCGTGCGCGACACGCCGATTAGCGAGATGGCGATTGCAGGCGCGGCGGTAGGCGCGGCAATGGCGGGGTTGCGTCCGGTTGCTGAGATTATGACGATTAACTTTGCCTTTTTAGCGTTCGACGCGCTGATTAACCACGCCGCCAAAATTCACTACATGTTTAACGGACAGTTTCGCGTGCCGTTAGTTGTGCGCGCCGCCAGTGGTTGGGGCAACCAAGCCACCGCCACGCACAGCCACACGCCCGAGCCTATCTTCGCGCATTTTACGGGCTTGTATGTTGGCTGTCCCTCCAACGCGGCGGACGCTTACGGCATGTTGAAAGCCTCTATCCGCGACGAGAACCCGGTGCTTTTTACCGAAAGCATCGCGCTTTATCCCAAGCCCGGTCCTGTTCCTGACGACGTGGATTATCTCGTGCCGATTGGCAAGGGCGACATCAAACGCGAGGGCAAGCACGTGACACTCGTCGCTTATGCGCGTGGCGTGGAGTGGTGCTTGACCGCTGCCAAAGAGCTGGCGAAAGAGGGCATCGAGTGCGAGGTGGTCGACGTGCGCTGGCTGCGTCCGTTGGACACTGCGCTGGTGTTTGAGAGCTTCAAGAAAACCAATCGCGCTGTGATTGTCGAGGAGTCGCTTCCGTTGTATAGTTTTGGTAGTGAGATTGCCGCGCAGTTGCAAGAACACTGCTTTGATTACATGGATGCACCCATCAAGCGCGTGAGCGCGTTGGATGTGCCGGTGCCTTACAGCCATGACCTTGAGTTGATGTGCTTCCCAAATGCTGAAAAAGTCATCGCTGCGGTGAAGGAGATTGTCTAACGATGGCACATGAAGTGAGGTTAAGCATGGACGGCACGCTGTTAAACTGGCTCAAAGCGGTCGGTGACAGCGTGAAGAAGGGCGAAATTATCGCTGAGTTCGAGGCGGACAAAGCTACCGTTGAGGTGGAAGCTCCGGCTGATGGTGTGCTGGTGCAGCTTCACGGCGCGGTAGGCGATGAGATGAAAGAAGGCACGGTGATTGCGTTGGTGGGCGAAAGCGGCGAAAAACCCGCGCCGCAAGCCATCGCTACACCGCAAGCTGCTACTACCGCGCCGGCTGGTAACGGTGCAAGCGTGACCGAAGACGGACGCATCAAAGCCTCGCCGCTGGCGCGCAAGATTGCTCAAGAGAAGGGCATTGACCTGCAAACGCTGTCTGGCACCGGACCCGGCGGACGCATTGTCAAGTCGGACGTGGAGAACGTTACCCCTAGCGCAGCTCCGCGCCCTGTGACCCCGGCGGTGGCTCCTGCTGCATTCGCGCCTGTACCAGCTGCACTTGGCGGGCGCACGACCTATGGCAAGCTGCCCGAAGGCGATGACGTGGAAGTGCTTGACATCAACAAGATGCGCCAAACCATTGCCGATGCCACCGTGCTGAGCAAGCAGTACATCCCGCATTTTTACGTGACGGTGGAGATTGACGTGGAGCCGCTGCTGGCGTTGCGCGCCCAGCTCAACAAGAGCCTTGAAAAAGAGGGCGTGAAGCTCACGGTTAACGACATGATTGTCAAGGCAACCGCGCTCACGTTGCGCCAATTCCCCAACCTCAACACGCACTACTACGGCGACAAGCTGGTGCGGCACAAGCGCATCAACATCGGCATCAGCGTCGCGCTGCCCAACAACGGGTTGCTGAATGTCGTCGCGCAGGACGCGGACAAGGTGGCACTGAGCGAGCTGGCACGACGCAACAAAGAGATGTTTGAGCGCGCGCGCGCGGGCAAAATCAAGCCCGAAGACATTCGCGGCGCAACCTTCACCATCAGCAATCTCGGCGCGTATGACGTGGAGCAGTTCGCCGCGATTATCGCCGCGCCTGAAGCGGGTATCCTTGCCGTCAGTGCGGCGCGCAAAGTGCCGATTGTGCTGCCTGACGACACGTTGGGCGTTGGCACGCGCATGAAAGCCACCATCAGCATTGACCATCGCGTCAGCGACGGTGCAGAAGGCGCGGAGTTCATGCGCTTCTTCCGCACCTTGCTAGAAAATCCGATGCGGCTTGTGGTCTAGCCGATGACGGCACAGCCCCCTTCACAATTTGCCCGCGCGTTAAGCCTGTTGCAAACGGGTCCGCGCGGGCTGTTCTACCGCTTTCTCGACCAATGGACGCGCAAGCGCACCGGTGCACCCTACTGGGCGGTGACGCGCATCACGCCGCAGCTTTACGTGGGCGGGCAGCACTACGCAAAGGGCTGGCACGCCATGCAAGCGGAGGGCATCACTGCGATTGTCAACCTGCGCGAGCCGCACCATGACGACCTCGCCAAAGGCATCGGCGGCGCGTATCATCTACACTTGCCCACGCGCGACAACACGCCACCGACACTCGACGACCTCGTACGGGGCGTGCGCTTTATCGCCGAACACATCGCACAAGGGCGCAAAGTGTACGTGCATTGTGGTGTGGGCGTGGGACGTGCGCCTACGCAGGCGGCGGCTTATCTCATCAGCACAGGCATGAGCGCGCGCGAGGCGGTGCGCACCATCAAGCGCGTGCGCCCGTTTATCCACATGACCCCGATGCAGCACGCGCAGTTAGAGGCGTTTGCAGCGCACTGGCAGCAGCTTTAGTGTCGGCACACACGCGCAAATTGCTTGCGTTCACCTTCGCCACACGCGAAAAAACATGCTATCATAAGGGGTGTGTGACAGTCGCCTAAAGAAGGATGATGAACGTTATGGAGCCGCAATTCCGCAGCGAAGCCCTTGAAAACGAACTCAAGAAGATTTATCACCTAGTTGATGGGGTGATGGCGACCGTAATTGTCAACATCGATGGGCTGCTGGTCGCTGCTTATCCCGCTGGCGACGAGGAAAACCCGCACGAGAACCCCACCAGTAGCCCGCAAGTTGCCGCAATGGCTGCCACGCTCATCGGCTTGGCGGAAAAGACGCTGGGACGTTTGGCGCAAGGCTCGCTAGAACGCCTGCTTATGGAGGGCGAGGAAGGCACGATGGTGGTGTATCCTGCCGGTCGCGCTGCTGTCGCCGTGTTGGTCGTCAAAACCGCGCACATGGGCCATGTGCTGTACGCTACCAAACAGTCCGCCGCTGAAGTAGAACGTATCTTAGGAAGCTAATCCCTGTCTCTGTTCTTTCCGTTTGCTTTACTATTGCTGCTTGCGCTGCCCTACGTGTGGTGGGTCGGGCGACCGCGCCGCCCGACGCGCCGCCGTGACCTTGCCAGCTTGGGCGTGCGCACGCTGTTGCTGCTTGCGCTTGTCCTTGCCCTCGCTAATTTGACCGCCCGCCAGAACAGCCAGCGGCTGGCGGTCGTCTTTCTTCTTGACGCTTCCGACAGCTTGGACACGCAAGCGCGTGCCGCCCAACAAACCTTCCTTGCCCAAGCGTTGGCGCAAAAGCCGGTGGACGCGCTGTGGGCGGGCGTGGTCTTCGGCGCGAACGCGCTGGTTTTTCAGTCGCTCACGACGCAAGCTGAGCCGCCGCAAACCCTTCCGCGCGTGCAAGCGGGCGAGAGCGACCTCGCGGGGGCATTGGCGTTAGGTCTCGCGCTCGTGCCGTCGGATGCCAGCGCACGGTTGGTGTTGCTCAGCGACGGCGACCAGACGCGCGGTGACCTGCTGGCGGCAGCGCGTCGAGCGGCGGCGTTGGGTGTGACGCTGGATGTGCTGCCGCTTGTGCGCCCGCAAACGGCAGATGTGCGTTTACTCGAAGTTGGGCTGCCATCGCGCGTGCTGCCTGAGCAAGCGTTTGATTTAACTCTGACGCTTGCTGCTGACGCGCCGACCCGCGCGCAAGTGCTGGTCAGCCGCGACGGTGAGCTTCTGGAACAGGCGAGCCTCACCCTGCAAGCTGGCGAGAACCGTTACACGCTGCCTCAGCAGGCAGCTGGTGCCGGTTTCTTGCGCTACCGTGTGCAAGTTTTGGCGGCGGATGACCCCATTCCACAAAATAATCGCCTTGACGCGGTGACGCAAGTGGTTGGGCGAGCGCGCCTGCTGCTGGTGACTGAGGATGACAACGCCGCCGCGCTGGCGCGTCTCTTGCAGGCAGGTGGCTATGACGTGCGCGTCGCACGCCCCGCTGCCATGTCTAGCGACCCGCTGGCGTTGGCGGCATACGAGAGCATTGTGGTCGCCAACGTCCCCGCGACGAGCTGGACGATGCCGCAAATGCGCGCCTTACAGACCGCCGTTGAGGCTTTGGGCGTGGGCGCGGTCTTTGTAGGTGGCGACCGCAGCTACGCGCTCGGCGGCTACGCCAACACGCCGCTTGAGGAGCTGCTGCCGCTGGCGATGACCCTGCGCGACCCGCAACGGCTGCCACAACTGACGCTTGCCTACGTTATCGACACGTCGGGCAGCATGAACACGTCTGACGACGGCGCGCTGACCTATCTGCAGCTGGGACAAATCGCTATGGACACCTCGCTTGAGCTGCTGCAGCCAACCGACCGCGCCGCGATTGTCACGTTCGACAGCGTGGGGCGGTGGGTGGCGCGCCTGCAAGACCGCGCCGACAAGCGTGAGCTGCAGCGGTTGATACGCGGCATGACTAGCGGCGGCGGCACAGACGTGCTAGGCGCGTTGCGCTTGGTCACACAGGAGCTAGCGGCGGATGACGCGCCGCTTAAGCACGTGATTTTGCTGACCGACGGCGGTGCTTCTGGGCGCGGTTTGGCAGAACAGGGCGCGGCGATGGCGCGGGCGGGCATCACGCTTTCGGTCATCGTCATCGGGCGCGCCCCGCCTGACTTCATGCGTCCGCTGGCGGAGGCTAACGGCGGCAATTATTATGAGGTGCGCGATGCCCAACAAATCCCGCGCATCTTCGCCCAAGAGACCGTGCTGGCTTCGCGTTCCTATCTCGCGGAAGGCACATTCACACCTATGCTAGCCGCTCGCCACCCCATCATGACGAGCATTACGTCCGCGCCGCCTCTCTCGGGCTATGTGGTCACCTCGCCCAAAGACACCGCGCAAATGCTGCTGGTGGTGGGTGAATACGACGACCCGCTGCTGGCGGCGTGGCAGTTCGGGCTTGGGCGCGTCGTGGCGTTCACCAGCGACACGGGTGCGTGGGCGCAGGCGTGGCAGGCGTGGACGGACGCGGGGCGGTTTTGGGGGCAAGCCGTGAGCTGGACACAGCCGCCGCCTAGCGACGCGCTGCGCGTGACACTCATCGCGCAAGGCGACGGCGTGCGCGTCGACGTGGAAGCGCAAGCCGCTGATGGTACGTTCCTCAACGGGCTGTCGCTGACCGGCACGCTGCTCGCGCCCGACGGTAGTACAACCCGCGCCACACTTCAGCAGACCAACATCGGCAGCTATGCGGCGGTGTTCGCAGCTTCACAAGAGGGCGTGTATCTCTTTACGGTCGAGGGCTATGACACGCAAGGCACAGCCTATCGCAGCCTAGCGGGCTGGGCGCGCACCTACAGCCGCGAGTATTTGCCGCAAACAGGCGGTGCGGCACGCTTAGCGGAGGCGGCGGCGGTCACAGGCGGGCGCGTGTTGAACGACGCGGACGCAGCCTTCGCGCCACCGCTGCGGGCGGTTTTGGCGGATGTGCCGCTCTGGCAAGCGTTGGTTGGGCTGGCATTGCTGCTGCTGCCTCTGGACGTTGCCATACGACGGTTGCTGATTAGCGAGCGCGACCTTACGCGGCTGTGGACGCGCTTAACCCCTCATCCTCGCTCCTTCTCCCAGCAGGCGAAGGGAGACGGAGTGCGAGAGGGGCATGGAGAGGACACCGTGCGCGCCTTGCTCGACAAGAAACGCGGCAGCTCGCGCTAAACCGTGCGCAAATGGTACGATAGACAATGCACGCAAAACGCGGCACAATAGGCGTGACGTATCGTTAGCATTCTTGATGGGATACATGGAAACAAGGTATGATGTTATCGTCGTAGGCGGGCGTGTGGCGGGCGCAACGCTTGCTGCACGGCTTGCCGATTATGGCATGCGCGTGCTGTTGGTTGAGCGTGCCGCGCTGCCTTCGCTGCCGGCGGTCTCTTCGCCGATTATCTACGCTAGCACGATGGCGATGCTCGACGAGATTGGCGCAGATGAGGCTGCCTATGCCGCCAACACCCCCAAGATTACCCACATGCACACGGTCAACAGTCTGCTTAGCGGTAAGATACGCATTCCCCTTTACGCAGGGCGTGACTATGCCTACGCTATCGACCGCGCGCGCTTCGACAAGGCATTGTGGGACACGGCGTGCCAGCGTCCCAACGTCAGGGGGTTGATGGAAACCGCTGTGACCGACCTCTTGCAAGACGAGACGGGGCGCGTGATAGGCGTGACGCTTAAGCACAAGGACGGCACGACGACACAGGCTTACGCGCGCGGGGTGGTCGGCGCGGATGGTCGTTTTAGCGTGGTGGCGCGCAAGATGAACGCCGCTACCTATGACGAGAACAGCGAACATCCGACCGCGAATTACTACGCTTACTGGCGCGGTGTTGCGCCGTTTGCGCAGGGTGAAGGCGCGACGGCAGCCGCTTACGAGGGCGACGGCACGCTGGGCTACTTGGTCATGGACAGTGCGGACGGGCAAACGGTCGTTTGCGTCGAAGGGCGTTCAGCTGTGCTAGACCCACCGGCGGGCGGCGTGGAGGCGTTTTATCTCGACATGCTGCGCCGCAGTCCGCAGGTCTGGGCGCGTCTGGAAGGCGCGCAGCGCGTCACCAGCGTGCGCGGCATGCGCAACATCGGCAACAACTACCGTGACGCAGGCGGCGCGGGCTGGGCGTTGGTGGGCGACGCTTACCATCAAAAAGACCCGCTCGATGGGCAGGGTATTTACGACGCGGTCTACACCGGCAAGGTGCTAGCACTTGCGCTTAAACGCTGGCATGCAGGCGAGCTGACATGGGAAGAGGCGGTGCGCGTCTACGATGAGGTCGTGCGCGTGCGCACCTATCCCATGTACAAGACGCTGCAAGACCGCGTGTTTGGCAGCTTTTACAGCGGCATGAACACGCGCAGCGTGCCGTCATGGGCAAGCGAGGCGGTGCGCACTGTCGGCACGTGGGCGTTGGCGGATGAGGATGTGAACGCGCTGATGGGCAAGATGCTCACGCGCCAGTTGCCGCCCGACATGGTCACCGCGCTGGCAGCTCCCACGCTGTTGCGGGCGGTAGCACGCGGCGGACTGAACGCGCTGCGCCAACGCCTGATGGGTTGATTGTTGCGTCAATGTGTCCGACAAAACGGCGTTTTTTTCGTCGGGCTTGTGTGATGATTGCAGCAGTTGAACGTGCTATAGTAGATACCATGAGATGCCGCGTGCGGCATTTCTTTTTACACACGACACACAGGCAAGCAAGCACAGGGCGGGTGCGTCGCAGCCTGATGAGGAGAGAATCATGCGTAATTTCGTTTCTCAAGCCGCGCTTAACCTGCGTCCTTCGGGCATTCGCAAGTATTTCGACATTGCGGCGGCGATGGAAGACGTGGTGACGCTCGGCATCGGCGAGCCTAATTTCGTTACCCCCGACAACGTGATGCGTGCGGGCATCGCTTCGATTGAACACGGACGC
Organism: uncultured Anaerolineae bacterium; assembly: GCA_938022205.1. Taxonomy (GTDB): domain Bacteria; phylum Chloroflexota; class Anaerolineae; order Aggregatilineales; family Phototrophicaceae; genus JANWYT01. The sequence continues at coordinate 64,415 of CALIEB010000008.1, forward strand.
ACAGGCTACACTGCCAACGCGGGCGACATCGCGCTGCGTCGCGCTATCGCGGGTTACATCGAACGACTCTATGGATTGACATACAACCCGCTGACGCAAGTCTTAGTCACGGTCGGCGTGAGCGAGGCGTTCTGGCTGGCGATGAAAGCTATCTTGGACTACGGCGACGAGGTGCTGGTCGTTGAGCCGTGCTTTGTTGCTAACGCCGCTGCTGTCGAAATGGCGGGCGGTGTGCCTGTCTTTGTCCCCACCTACGTAGAGAACGCGTTCCAAGTTACCGGCAAAGACCTCGAAGCGCGCATGACCCCGCGCACGAAAGCCATTCTCATCAGCTATCCTAGCAATCCCACCGGTGCTATTCTCACCCGCGAACACATGCAGCAGGTGGCGAACATTGCCGAAAAGTACGACCTTGTGGTCATCAGCGATGAAATTTACGAGCGGTTGGTTTACGGCGTGGCACATGTCAACTTCGCCACGCTGCCCAACATGTTCGAGCGCACGATTGTGTTGAGCGGCTTGAGCAAGTCGTTCGCCATGACGGGTTGGCGCATCGGCTACGCCACCGCCCCCGAACCTATCTTGAGCGCGATGAAGAAGCTGCACCAGTACCTGATTATGTCCGCGCCGACGATGGGGCAGTACGCAGCGATAGAAGCACTTGACAATGGCGAGGAAGCTGTGCGCGCCATGCACGCCGAATACGACAAACGCCGCCGCTTTATCGTCGACAGCTTCAACGAGCTGGGTCTGGCGTGCTTTGAGCCGCGCGGCGCGTTTTATGCTTTCCCCAGCATCGCACTAACGGGCATGGACGATGAGACCTTCTGTGACTTGCTGCTGCGTGAGGAGCGCGTGGCGGTCATTCCGGGCGGCGCGTTCGGCGCGTCGGGGCGCGGCTTCTTCCGCGCGAGCTATGCCTCGAGCATGCAGAACATCGAAAAGGCACTAGAACGCATGGGGCGTTTTATGCAGCGGCACGGCTTCTATCACCACGCGGTGACGGCGTAGCGCGCCTAGAGTAACTTGAGCGTGTTAAAGGGCGCAAAGCTGCGTCCTTTTTGCGTTGTTAGACGTTGTAGGTGTCGTTGTTAAGATACCACGAGGGCAGCGCGTCGAACGTCAGGCTGCTGGCAAGCCCGCTTTGGTAGCGATAGTACGCCGCGCTAGCAATCATCGCCGCGTTGTCAGTGCAAAGGCTAAGCGGCGGGTAGCGCACCGGCAGCTCGGTTTCCTTGCGAATTTTGGCGCGCAGCAGCTGGTTCGCGCTCACGCCACCCGCCAAGAAAATCTCGGTTGCGCCGTACGCTTGGGCGGCACGGGTGGTTTTCTCCGCCAAGATTGACGTGGCAGCCTCTTGAAAGCTGGCGGCAACGTCGTTGACGCTGACATCGCGGCGCAGTTGGGCGCGCTTCTCTTCACCGCGCTGGCGTTTGCTAGCTTGGGCTGGCTGCACGCTAACCTCGCGCATGACGGCGGTCTTTAACCCACTGAAGCTAAAGTCATAGCTGTCGTCGCGCTTGGCGCGCGGAAAGTTAAAGGCGTAGGGGTTGCCGTTTTGGGCGGCGCGTTCGATGTGTGGACCGCCGGGAAACGGCAGCTCAAGCAGCCGCCCAACTTTGTCGAACGCCTCGCCCGCCGCGTCATCAATCGTGCCGCCTAAGTGCTGGTAGTCGCCATGTCCGCGCATGAGCAGCAGCTCGGTGTGTCCGCCGCTGACGATGAGGACAACGACGGGAAAAACGACCGGGCGAAAGGGCTGCGTGAGCCACAGCGAATACACATGCCCCTCGAGGTGGTTGATGCCTAACAGCGGCTTGTTGGCGGCAAGTGCCAGCCCTTTGGCGTAGTTAATCCCCACCAACAACGACCCCACTAACCCGGGTCCGCGCGTGACGGCAATGACATCGATGTCTTCGAGCGTGATGTTGGCGGTTTGCAACGCTTCTTCGACGACGGGGTGGATGACTTCGACATGCGCCCGCGAGGCAAGCTCAGGAAACACACCGCCGTGCTTGGCGTGGATGTCGACCTGTGAGGCGATGACGTTGCTGAGCAGCGTTTGTCCGTCTTGGACAACCGCCGCCGCCGTCTCATCGCAGGAAGATTCAATGCCCAAAATGTACATAGCGTTTCTTGTCCACCTCTTGTCACGATGTTGAGCAGCTTGTGGGGCTACTTTTCTAGCAGTGCCTGCGCAAACGCGAGGTCAGGCGCAACAGCTAAGACCGTATCACTGCTGCCCAGTCCGACAAAGCACAAGTGCGGCGTGTCAACGCGCTCGAAGCACTGCGGCGCGGGGTCGCTCGCGTCCACGCTGACACCCCAGCGCGCTTGGGCGAAATGCTGCCACGCTTGGGCGAACTCAGCGGCTTCGCTAGCGTTCTCCCAAACCAGTGCCAGCCGCCACGCTGTCGCGCCGTCGTCGCGGCTGTAGAGCTGGTAAGCATCGCCAGCCCAGCCCGCTGCAGCGCGGTTGGCGGCAGGAACGGCTTGCGTTTTGAGGTACTCACGCAGGTAGAACTCGCCTAGCACCCCTGTCTTGTTTAGCGTCCAGCCGCGCCCGCTTAGGTCGCTTAGTGCGACTGTCACGGGAGCTTGTCCGCTGAGATACTTCTGCGGGTGGATGATGTGCATCGTGCTGGTGGGCGGGTTAGCAAATGCCGCGTTGAGGCGTGCCATGCCGCCGTCGCGCAGCAATGCCCGCACGAACTCCTCGCCTTGCAAGTAGGGAAAGAGCAGCTCCTGCGCCAAAATGGGCGGCGTGCCGGGCGGAATGTCGCCGCTGGCTAGCGCGCCGCTCAGCGTGCTAAGCAGCGCACCGAGCGGGTTGCGGGTAATTTCTTCTTCGGCGTAGCGGTTCATGATGTAGGTGGCATCGCCCTCGACTAACGCCACGTGTGCCAGCACAAGGTCATCGTTTTCGGCGTTTTCCAACATGCTAAGATAAGCAGTGAGGTCAAAGTGCTGGTCTTGCAAGGCGTGGACGTATTCATGTACGGCAATAATGCGCTCTAGCAGCGGCAGCGCATCGCCAAGCGTGCCGCCGCTCAGCAGCAGCACGTTCATCTCTTTGCTTTCTAGCTCATAAAAGCCGCCTACTTGCTGTTGATAGAGCGCGTCGAAGACGGCACGCAGGTCAACGTCAGGCTGCATGAGGTCAAATGCCACGTAAAATGCCATCGCGTCCGCCACGCGCTCGGGTGTAAGCTGTGCGTCTAGCATGCCGCCGAGCTTGGCGCGCACGGTTTCCGTGCTGGGAAAAATGACCGTGACGGGGTGTAAGAAGGGTAGCTCGCGCAGCCGCGCGGTCGTGGTTTCAAGGCTGTCGAGCTGAACGCGCAGTGCGTCCGAGATGACGGCTTCGGCGGGAGCTTGGGACTGAACAGTCCACGACAGCAGGTAAACCAACAGCAAGCTAGCAATCACGCGCATAAGAGGCATCCTTTGGCAAATGGCTGCCCTTATCGTAACACAAAAGCCCGCGCGGCGACAATTCTCACCCTTGTTGGGTCGACGAAAGAACACCTTATAGAATGGGCTTCTTTTCCATATAGTCTTGATTGTCTTGCGTAAGCTCCTGCCACGCGATGCCGATGCGTTTGAAACCCTCTTCGATGAGTTCGGGACGTTGCAAGCTAAAGTTAATGCGCAGGTTGTGGCTGCCGGCGTTGTTGGTAAAGAACACGCTGCCGATGGCAAACGTTACCTGATGCTTGACGGCGTTCATGAACAATTCGGCGGCGGTCGGTCCGGACTTGGGCAAGCAGACCCATAGGTACAAGCCGCCTTCAGGCTTGTTCCACGTTGTGCCTTGCGGAAGATAGCGTTCGGCGGCTGCCAGTGCCGCGTAGTAGCGGCGTTTGAGTTCACGGTTGTTGCGCGCTAGCTGTGCGGCGAGTACGCCGCGTTGCATCAGCCAGTGCATGGCGCGTTGGTTCAACCCGCTCGTCGAGATGTCCGCCGCCTGCTTGATGCGGATGAGCCGTTCCATGTAGCTTGACCCTGCGATGACGTAGCCAATGCGCAGACCCGGCAGCAGCATCTTGGTGAACGCGCTGAGATGGATGACTGTGTCGCCCTCGTCAAGCGATTTGAGCGTAGGCTGGGATTCGCCCTCAAAGCGCAGCTCGTGATAGACGGCATCTTCCACAATCGGCACGCGGTGTTCGCGGGCAAGGTTGATGAGCTGTCGCCGCCGATGCAGCGGCATCACCGTGCCTGTAGGGTTGTGGAAGCTGGGCATGACGTAGATGAGCTTGGCTTTGTGGTCGTAGAGATAGTTTTCCAGCAGGTCAAGACGGATGCCGTCGTCGTCTTGTGGAATGGCGTGAACCTGCACGCGGCGCGCTCGTGCCGTGTCAAGCAGCCCTAAGTAGGTGGGGTTGGTCGTGATAAGCGTGTCGCCTTCGTTGAGCAGGCTTTGCACGATGAGGTCAAGCCCTTGCTGTGCGCCGCCGGTGATAAGCACGCTTTCCGCGCTGCACAGAATGCCCAGTCCGCTGACGTAGTCGCGCACCGCAGCGCGCAGCGGGGGAAACCCCTCCAGCCGCTCATAGCCTAGTGCCGCGCTGCCGTCGCGCTCTAACACGTAGTTAATCGCGTCGCGCAGCTGCTGGATGGGATAAAACTCGGGCGGGGGCGAGCCATGCGAGAAGTTAATCACGTCCTTGCGCGCCGACAAGCGCATCATGTCGCGCAAGCTGTAGTCCGCCGAAAGCGCGGGCATTTCTTGGGTGGCGTGTGTGCGCACACGCGGTGCGTCGGGCGCGTAGCTGCCGCTGTTGTTCATACGTGAGACAAATGTGCCGCGTCCGGCGTGCGCGCTGAGATAGCCTTCTGCCCGCAGCTCGGCGTAGGCATTCACCACGCTGATGCGGCTGATGTCGATTTGCTCGGCAAGCTCGCGACTGGCGGGCAGCCGTGTGCCGGCAGGTAGCTGTCCGCTTTCAATTTGCAGCTTAATTTGGCGGATGAGTTGACGATAAAGCGGCTCTTCACTGTCACGGTCAAGAACAAACGAAACCTCTGCCATGTAAGCATGCCTTTACAAAACGGTGGTTGAGCTTGTCTTGTTCAGTATACCAAAGAACAGTGCGCACGTTGAGAAGCGTTTCGCCTATCGCAACCACAAAAAAGGCGTACAATCGAAATAGAATGACCAGCAGCGAAGGCACAGACAAGGCGTGATTGACGAGAAAGAGTTTTTCCTTAAAGGGGAACGCCGCTTAGGGCGGTACACAGTGGTTATTCTACAGCGTGTGGGCGAGGATGGGTGGATGCCTGCTGTGATGCAGCTCGATGCGCTTATCTCTAACTATCGCTTGCTGCTGCGCCCGTTTCGCAAGAAATATGCGCCTGCCACGCTGCCGGCCGCCTACATCGACAGCATTGAGCTAACGCGGCGTGGCAATCATCATTGTGTGGGCTTGGGCTTAGTGACGGGCGATTTTCTCTTCTTGCTCTCGGCAACAGGGCAGCTTGACCATCTCTATGAAGACCTTAAGTTGATGAAAGTGCCGCCCCCACGCTTCAAGTGGGATGACAAGGTCGCGCGCGAGGACATTCAACGCCTGATTAACTTCTTCAACACGCCATAGCAGCCTACTCGTTGGGTTCAGGCGTGCCGCCGAGCGCGTATACCAGAATGCCCACGCACGACAGCACAAAGCTCAAGATAAAGGCAAGAGCTTGCCATTCACCAAAGAAGATGTCGCTGTCTTCGCCGCGCACGTGCGAGCCAAAGCCGAAGATGTCCGCTAAGCCAACCAAGCCAGCGAATAGCAGCCCCGTGATGGCAAGGCGCACGCCGATTTGCTGCACCAGTGTCGCCGCCTTACCCAAATAGAAACTGAACTTGACGAAGATAAACGCCCCTAATAGCAGCAGCGCGTACCCCGTCAGAATGGTCAGCACCTGCAAGATGCCGATGCCAAATGTTGGCGTGAAGCCGATAAGCTGCGGGAACATGCCGATTAACGCGATGACCACGCCGAATGCGCCAAGCGCGATGCCGACCTGCGCAAAACGTGCCATAAGGAAACGCTTTCTTCACGCTTATTCCACGTGAATGGCTGTGCCTTCCATGCTTGTAATCGTGGCGAGGGCGACCGTTGGCACGTCGTAGCCAGCCGCTTTGAGGGCAATGCGCCCGCCCTCGAAGGTTTTTTCGACAACCACACCAACTCCGACGACGTGCGCGTGCGCCGCGTTGACCAAGCGCGCCAATGCCTTCAGCGTTTCGCCTGTTGCCAAAAAGTCGTCGATAATAAGGACGTTTTCGCCCGCCCGCAGAAATTCGCCGCTGACCATCAACTCGACCACGCCGCCTTTAGTGTGGCTGGGCGCGGTCTCAATGTAGATAGGACCCGCCATCGTGATAGGGCGTTTCTTGCGTGCGTAAACTACCGGCACGCCTAGCTCAAGCCCTGCCATCATGGCGGGCGCGATGCCGCTAATCTCGGCGGTTAGGATGCGGTCAACGCCTATGCCGCTAAACGCCTGTGCCAACGCTTTGCCCATGCCCGCCATCAGCTGCGGGTCGAGCTGATGATTGAGCAGGCTGTCAATTTTTAAGATGCCGTTGCCAAGATTGCGCCCTTCAGCGCGGATGCGTTCGACAAGCGGTTGATAGCTCATGCCTTCGGTGTGTCCTTTCTGGTGGTCATGCGCCTATAATACTCACGTTAGCACCATTTACGCTAGGCTTGGCAAGCAAAGGAGCGATGGGCATGAGCGTGATTTCAACGAGCGAGTTGCTTCCCGAGAGCATCCGCCAGCAGCTAGGGCGGCTGCGGTTGCGCCCGCGTCGCCTGCGCACAGGTGGGCAAAAAGGCGAAAGGCGCAGCTTAGCACGCGGCACCAGCCTTGAGTTTGCCGACTTTCGCCCTTATGTGGCGGGCGATGACCTGCGCAAGCTCGATTGGAACGTTTACGCCCGCCTCGAACGCCCGGTGATGAAGGTCTATGAGGACGAACAAACGCTGACCGTTACGCTACTGCTAGACACGTCGCTGAGCATGGCAGCATATCTTGACGCGCCTTCACAAAGCAAGCTGGCGGGCGCGCTGCGTGCCACCGCCGCACTGGGCGCGATTGCGCTACAGGCGGGCGACGCGCTGACCGTCTTGGCGTTAGGACAGCCGCATGCGCCCTTTGTCGGCAGGGGACGCGCCCAACTGCCCGTCTTGTTGCGCTGGCTGGCACAGCAAACGCCTCAAGCCGACACCGCGCGTCTCGACGACGCGCTTGTGCTTGCTGCGCCGCGCCTGAAAGCGGTGGGCATGTGTTTCGTCTTAAGCGATTGCCTGCAGCCGGAGCCACCGCTGCGTGGGCTACAAGCCTTGCAAGCGAGCGGGCATGAGTTGTTCTTGTTGCACATGCTCGCGCCCGAAGACCTCGCGCCGCCTTTGGTGGGGGACTTACGCCTCGTGGACGCAGAAACAGGCATCGCCAAAGACCTAACGATTACAGTCGACCTGCGCGCGCGTTATATGGCAAAGCTGCGCGCGTGGCAAGAGGGGGTACGTGCCGCCTGTGAAACGCACGGTGCTGCCTATTTGCCCCTGCACACCGACCAACCTTTGCTTGCTAGCCTTGTGATGCCGCTGCGTCGCTTGCGCGCACTAAGCCTTTAGCGGGCGATAAAGTGCCTGTAGCCCATGCAAAAACCCACTTTTTATGTTAAAGTAAAGCTACACTATCCATTTTTCCTGCTTGTGAGCTTATGCGACCTATCCGAATTGTTCCTGAATACACGCTGCTGCTGCGCTATGATGTCCGCCCCGAAACGCAAGAGGTGTACTTTCGCTATATTCTTGGTGAATTTGCGCCCGCGTTGCAAGAACGGCGCATTTATTTACAAGACGCATGGCACGTGTTGTACGGCGATTACCCCGAGCGGCAGGTAGAGTTTATCACCGACGACATTGAAAACTTGCGCAACCTGCTTAAAAGCGAGGAGTGGTCGAAATTGGAGCAGCGTCTGATTGAGTTCACGACCAATTACACGCGCCGCATTACGCGCTACAACGGCAAGATTAAAATTTAACGATGCTTATTGCAAGGAGTTGCCACGATGCCCGACCGCACGCTTGACAACTACCCCGACATTTTGGGCTATATCACAGGAGGTAAGCGCGCCAACATCAGCGTGATTCAAGTTGCCAGCGCGCTCAAGCCGCGCGTTGTGTTGGCGGGTCGTCCGCTAGAAATGCTGCTGCTGGTGCAAAATGCTGCCAACCAGCCTGTGCAAGTGACGGCAACGCTGCGGCTGCCGGAATATGACGCGAAAAAGCAAAAGGGGCGTTTTGTCACCAAAGCCGAGCGGTTGGTCATCCGTCTTGAGCCTGCTAACGTGGGCTTGCTGACGTTGCCGCTTTCGACGCTGCCCGATACAGCAGCTGGCGCAGACTATAAAATTGGCATGGAAGTTAAAGTCGCGCCGCTCTCGCATGACAAGCCCGTACGCATCCGTCATCCTGAGGGCGGCGGCGTGGTCGATGAGCAGCTGCTGCCTGAAACTAGCCGCGAACTCATCCAGTCGCTCAAAGACAAACCTTGGACAGTGGACGTAAGCGGCAGCACCATCACCTCCAAGCTCACGGTCATGAGTGGCAAGGTCGGCGCGTTTGCTGACCTTACGCCCTCGTGGACAACGCTGTGGTCGCTAGCGGACTACATGGACGAGACATTCTTGCTGCACCATTGGGCGCACGTGCTGCGTGACAAAGTGCTGCCTGCGCTCACCCGCCCTAACATTCTGCCCGTTATCCAAGAGTACACTGCCAAACGCTTTGAGAACGTGGGCTACACGCTGCAAGAGGAGGAGCTGCGCACGATTGTGCGCTTGCTCACGCTGATGCTGGAATACGCCAATCCGCGCGAGCGCGACATGATGTTTTTGCTTGGCGAGGCGTACAACATCAAGAAGTACGTTGAGAAGGACAAGCGCGCCACGCAAGCTGAAGGCAGTGAGGCGGTGAAGCTGCCGCGCTGGTGCTTGGCGTTCCTGCGGCAATGCAACAAGGACGAGCGCATCGCCCAATATCCCGTCAAAGCTATCGCGCACTTCGCGTTTGACGCGCTGCTAGAGGACGCTATGCTCCACAGCTTTGACCGTGTCCACAACTTGCTCGGCTTGGACTTAGGCACGTTAGAGGAGCAACAGCTATACATTCAGCAGGTTTTCGAGGCGATGAACGCCAAGCGGCTGACCTTTGACCTGCTGTACATGCCGCTAGTGCTGGGCGGCATCGCTATCGCCGACGGCGTGCATTTGACCAAAGACGAGAAGGCACAGGGCATCATCACGGCACTGCGTCCCATGCTTGAGTATCGCCTGCGCGAAGCCCAAAAAGACGAACACGCGCAGGAGGTCTACAAGATGGCAACACAGCTGCTCGACCTTTCCGCCAGCAAGTACAACTTCAGCGAGTGGTAATTTTTCGCTGAAACCCATAACAAGGGGGCGAAAGTGGTGCTTTTCAGCCCCCTATGGTTTGGGCTTAGCGCGTAATCGTCAGCGTAAAGCCGCCTGTTGCTCTGCCTTCGTAACCCACCACTACCAGCGTGTAGACCCCACTCTTGGGCAGCAGCACGTCGCGCAGTTCCGACGTGAACACGCCGTTGCGCGCGTCGTCGTTGAACGCGATGGGTATGTCGTCGGGGTCACGCAGCAGAATCATCGTGTCGATGTTCTGTCCGTCTTTGCCGTTGATGGTGAACGTGACGCGGCTGTCGGCGGTGGCATTAAACGTAAAGTGAACTTGGCTGCCAATGTCGCGCAGCTCGCCGGCGATGAGGTTGCGCCCTTCAGGAATTGCGCGCTTTTCCACGTCGGTTGCGAAGGCATAAAAGGCAGTGTCATAGTCCATGAGTGCCTCCGCCATCTTGCCTAAGTACTCATAGGCTTGGGCGCGTCCCATAAAACTAGAGGGGCTGTTGTGACCAAATTTAAACGCTTCGGTGTAGGCACGTACCGCGTCCTCATACTTGCCGAGACTGTTGTAGGCGCGCGCCGCACCAGCGAACGCCGCCGCGTACGTTGGGTTGAGTTCGAGCGCACGCGCATAGTCTTCCAACGCTTTGTTGTAGGCTTCTAGGGCGTAGTATGCCTCCGCGCGTTCGTAGTAATCAAAGTAGCACTCGCTTTGGCAGCTTTGTAGGGACTTCGTGAAGTCGCTGACCGCGTCCTCGTAGTTACCTGTTTGGCGGTTAGCAACCCCACGCCAGTAGTAGGCGACATCGTTCTCACTGTAGGTGCGCAAATAGACCGTGAACGCTCTCACTGCCGCGTCGAAATCGCTTAGGTTGTAGTGCGCTAGCCCCAGCCAGTAATAGGTGTCAGGATAGGTTGGGTCTATACTGGTGGCACGAATGCCAGCCTCGCGCGCTTCTTCGTAGCGTTTTAGCTGCACATATGCGGCCGCAAGGTCACTGTAGTAATCAACGTACTGCGCGAGGCGCAACGCGCTCTCATAGTCGTCAGCGGCGTTTTCATAGTCGCGCAGGGCAAAGAAAGCGTCGCCGCGGTTGTTGAATGTGTAAGCGGTTTCCTTGAGTGCTAGCGCACGGTTGTAATCCGCGATAGCGGCGCGCATATCCCCCAGATTAAACTGTACCAAACCGCGATTGTTATAGTAATCGCTGTTATTGTCGTCGAGGCTAATTGCCCGATTATAGTCCGCCAGAGCTTTTTCGTACTTGCCCATGTAGTAGTATGCCAAGCCGCGGTTGCCGTAGAAAATCACGTTCTCAGCGAGAGAGATAGCCTTTGTGTAGTTGGCAACAGCGTCTTCGTACCGTTCAAGGTTGTAATACACGAGAGCGATGTTGTTATAAGCCAACGCAAAGTTGGGGTTGATGGTCACTGCACGTTCAAAATCTTGCAACGCTCTGATGTAATCTGCCCTGTTGAAGTAAATTAAGCCGCGCTCGTTCAGCGCGTCGACATCGTTGGGCTGGCGTTCCAACGCCGCGTTGAAGTCCACCAACGCGCGGTCGTTGTCGCCGACTTGGCGGTAGTAGATGCCGCGATAGGTGTAAGCTATAGCGAGACTGTCGTTCAATTCAATGGCACGGTTATAGTCTTTTAGGGCATCTTCGATGCTAACGCGGTAGAAGGTGTAGATGCCGCGATAGACGTAGAAAAGCGCGTCTTCCTCGTAGGTTGCGCCTGCTTCAAAGTCCGCGCGGGCTTTGTCGTCCTCCAACAAGTTATAGTAGATATACCCGCGTACGCCGTAAAGCTGTGCGTCCTGATAACGTGCTAGGGCTTCGTTGAGGTCAGCAAGCGCGGCATGATAGTCCCCTAGTGCAATGTAGGCGCGCCCGCGCATGAGATAGGCGTAGGCATCGTCACCGTACAGGCGTAACGACTGTGAGTAGGCGGTGACTGCGCTCTTGGGGTCATCAAGCTCGAAGTAGAACAGGTCACCGAGCCGCAAGAAAGCGGTGGCGTTGTTGGGGTTGATGCGTGCTGCTTGCTCAAAGTCCGCGCGCGCAGCGGCAAGCTCACCTTCTTGCGCGTAAAGCTGCCCGCGCGCGATAAGTGCTTCATCATTGTTCGGGTCACGGCTGATGACGACGTTCAGGTCGGCGATGGCTTGCTCGGCTGTGCCGACATAGCTTAACGCCACCGCGCGGTTTTGGTACGCCAACAAAAAGTTTTCGTCAAGGTCAATGGCGCGGGTCAGGTCACGCACGGCGCGGCTATACTCGCCCGCTTCGATGAACGCCGCGCCGCGATTGTTGTAAAGTACGGCATTGCTGCGTTCGATGCCGATGGCGCGGTCAAAGTCGCCGATGGCGTTGTCGTACTGCTCTTGTTCCAGATAGACCAAGCCGCGATTGTTGTACGCTTCCACGAAGTCGGGGGCGTTCCCTAACGCCTTTTCGTAGCTAACGATAGCATCGCCATAGTTCCCCATGTTCCACTGCGTAATGCCAAGCAAGAGCAGCAACAGCGGATCTTTAGGCTCTTGTTCGAGCGCAAGCGCGATGTCTTCGCTCATGCTGTCGAAATTGTCGAGCAGCGCACTCGCCAGCCCGCGATAGGCGTAGAGCGCGGCCGGGAACTTCGAACGCGCAGGCACGAGCGTTTCCGCGCGGTTCAACGCCGAGACAGTGCGGGCATAGTCGCCATTTAGAAAGTTGATTTGTCCTTCGACGATGTTGCGCAAGTAGCGCGCGTCTGTATTGGCGGGAACAAACACGCGGTAGCTCGTAGGCAGGCGGTAAAGCACGCCGTCGCTCAACATACCCACGACGGGGACGCTGCTGTTGAGTGTCAACCGCACATAGTCCGCCTCGCTGTCTGCGCTGACCAGCAGGGTGGCGTTGTAGGTTTCGAACACTTCGTTAAGCTGTTCGCCTTTGGGATTGTAGGCGATGGGCAGGCTGGCGATGTTTGCACCGTTAAGGTCGCGCACGAGGCGCGCGGTGTTGGCGATGTCCGCTATCAGCACGCCGCGCTCTGTGTCGCTAAACGGCGTGCCAGCCAGCGGTGTCGCGGTCGGCGTGTAAGTCGCAGTCGGCGTGTAAGTCGCAGTCGGCGAGGGTGTGATGGTGGGTGTTGGCGAAGGGGTGACGGTCGGCGTGTCGGTTGGTGTTGGCGAAGGGGTAACAGTCGGCGTGTTGGTGGGTGTCGGCGTAAGCGTGGGTGTGGCGGTGGCTTCAACAATGCCTATGCTGACAAACAGGCTGTTGCGCGTTTCTTGTGGTAGCACTGCCAGCACCAGCAGCCCGATAAGCAGCACGGCAACCAATCCGCCAATCGCCCAGACAGCGGCAGGCGCGCCGCGCCGCGCGGGCGGTGCGCTGGTTTCGCTTGGGTGAACAGTCACTCTGTCTTGCGGCGCGGCAACGGGTTTTGTGATGCGGGCGGTTGGTTTGTCGCCCACGAGCGTTGGCGCGTTGTCATTCTGAAGTTTGTCTAGCGGCTTGGTTTCGCCTTCGCTTAAGCCGCGCTCGAAAGCGTCTGCCATAGCCTCGCCTGTGGGATAGCGTTCGCTAGGGTCTTTAGCAAGGGCTTTGAGGATGACGTTTTGGGCGGCTTCGGGCAAATCTGGGCGCAGCGTGCGCGGCAGCGGCAGCGGGTCGAACAGGTGCATCTGCAGCACCGCCAGCGGCGTTTCTGCGCGATAGGGGGTGTGACCGGTCACCATCTCATACAACACGATACCGAGCGAGTACAGGTCACTGGCGGGCGTAAGCTCGCGCTCGCCGCGGCACTGCTCGGGACTCATGTAAAAGGGCGTGCCGATGATGCCGCTGCCGGTTAAGTCAAGCCCGCTTGAGCCGACAATTTTGGCGATGCCAAAGTCGGTCAAGTAGGCGTTGCCCTTGTTGTCCATCAGCACGTTGGAAGGCTTGATGTCACGATGCAAGATGCCGTTAGCGTGCGCATAATCAAGCGCGCTGGCAAGCTGGCGCAGGATGCGTGCCACGTCGTGTAGCGGCATCTTGCCCTTGCGAATGACATCGGCGAGCGAGCCGCCGTCGAGATAGCGCATTGCCATGTAGCTGATGCCGTTGTCTTCACCGTAGGCAAATACCGGCAAGATGTGCAAGTGTTCGAGCTTAGCGATGGCGCGCGCCTCTTGCTCAAAGCGCGTGCGAAACGTGGGGTCGGTGGCATACTGCTGAGGTAGCACTTTAATGGCAACATGGCGTTCGGTTTTAGGGTCAAACGCCTTGAAGACTGTCGCCATGCCGCCCGCGCCCACTTGCTCAATGATGCGATAGCCACCTAATTCGCGTCCTATCATGCCTGCCTCTATTTTTTTGTGGGTGTTTGTTTGCGCAGGAGAATGCGCCCTTTACTATTGTAACGTGCGTCAGCAGGTAGCGCAACTTCATGGCAGGATTTTTCAGCTGCGGGGCGCGAAATGCACCTCAATCTCTTGCACACCCTCGAGCTGGCTGTTGAGGTGGTCGCGGATGTGCTGCGCTAACGTGTTGGCTTCGTCGATGGTGGTACGTGGACAGAGCGCAAGGTCAACGTCGATGAGGGCAGTTTTGGGCGTGCCACGACTGCGTACACGCAATACGTGCGCGTCGTGTGCCAGCGGCGGCAACAGTGCCTTAAGCGTTTCGGGCGCATAGGGGGCGGTGTCGACTAGTACGGCGACGGTTTGGCGGGCGATTTGCCAAGCGGCGCGCAAAATTAAGCCCACTACCACCAGTGCCGTCACGGTGTCCAGCCACGCCCAGCCTGTCATGTGAACGCATAGCATGCTGACCAGCACGGCACTCGTGACCCAGACATCAGACTGTGTGTGCTGTGCGTCAGCGCGCAGCAGCACGCTTTGCAAGCGTTGCGCTTGATAGAGCTGGTAGCGCGAGACCGCCACATTGACTAAGAGCGTTGCTAGCAGCACGACAAGGTTGAGGCTGTCGATGGTCAGCTCGTGGGCTGCGGGCTGTATGAGACGTTCTAGCGCGCTCTTGAAAATTTCCCAAGCCGCCACCACGAGAAACAAGCCCAAAAGCAGCGCGCCTAAGGTCTCAAAGCGGGCATGTCCGTAGGGATGTTCGTCGTCGGGGGGTTGGGCAGCATAGCGCAAGGCGACCAAGCCGACGACGTTGCCGCTGCTGTCCAGCAGCGAGTGCAGCCCGTCTGCCAAGATAGCGAGCATGCCCGTGCTAATGCCTAGCAACATCTTGCCAATCGCCACGGCAAGGTTGCAGCCCAAGGTAATCCAAAACACGCGCGCGACGGGGTTCATGCTTCTGCCTCCAAACAGCGTATACGTTACCCACAGCATACGCGCAAATGAGGCTTTTTGACAATCAGGAACAACAAATTTTGGCGCGCTTAAATTGACTGCTTAGGCGTGGTTTGTCCGCCGCACAAATTTAGGTATAGCTGGTTGGTGCGCCCGCGCTGCCACGCTTGCCGTCGGGCCAGATGGTGTTTTCGCTGAACTTCACGCCGCTGACATTTGCGCCTTGCAGGTTCGCGCTTTGCAGATTTGCGCCGCTGAGGTCGGCATTCGAGAGGTTCGCGCCTGTCATGCGTGCGCCTGTCAGGTTTGTGCCTTGCAGATTGGCTTGCGTCAAGTTCGCGCCGTTCAAGTCCGCATAGGGCATTTGGCAAGCCGAAAGGTTCGCGCCCGTCAGGTTGCATGAGCGCAGCACGGCCTCTTGCAAGTTGGACGCGCTGACGTTCGCGCCGCGCAGGTTGCTACCGCTTAGGTCGAGGCGTGCCATGTTTAGCGCAGACAAGTCTACCCCCGCCAGACGCGGTGTTGTCCCCGCCGAAATAAGCGCAAGCACAAGTTCTTTACGAGTAATTTCAGGCATGGTTTAACTGCTCCCGATAGTAGGTAATCATTTGGTCAAGCGTCTCGTCAAGCGACGTGCTGGGCTGCCAGCCCGTCACGCGCTGGATTTTCTCAATGCTTGGCACGCGCCGCCGAAAGTCCTCAAAGCCCGGTGCGTAGGCTTCGTCGTAGGGGATGGTGCGGATTTCTGACGCGCTGTCGGCACGCTCGCGCACCCGTTCGGCAAGCTGCAAGATGCTAATTTCTTCGTTGCTGCCGATGTTGAACAGCTCGCCAACCGCCTCGTCGGTTTGCGACAGGCGATAAATCGCATCTACCACGTCGAACACGTTGCCGAAGCAGCGTTGCTGTTCACCATCCCCGTAGACCAGTATGGGTTCGTTCTTCAATGCCCACTGTACAAAGCGCGGCACAACCATGCCATATTGCCCCATCTGGCGCGGACCTATCGTGTTGAACAGGCGAAACAGCACAACGGGTAAGCCGACCTCTTGGTAGTACGCCAACGCCAGAAACTCGTCAATAGCTTTGGAGGCGGCGTAGCTCCAACGACTTTTGGTCGTTGCCCCCATCAGGCGGTCGTCGTCTTCTTTGAAGGGGAAGCTCACGCCCTTGCCATACACTTCCGACGTGGAAGCAATCAAGATTTTCTTGCGGTAGCGACGGGCGGTCTTGAGCATGACCTCTGTGCCGTTGATGTTGACTTCGATGGTGTTGATGGGTTCGGTGATAATCTTGTGTACGCCCACCACCGCCGCAAGGTGAAAAATGACATCGCACTCGCTCACGAGGCGGTCGGTGACGTGGATGTTGCGGATGTCCTCAATGGCGAAGTGGAAATGCGGGTGCTTGGTTAGCGGCGCGATGTTCTCAAAACGCCCCGTTGAAAGGTCATCGATGACGGTAACACGATGACCTTCTTTGAGCAGCCGCTCCGCCAAGTGTCCGCCAATAAAGCCCGCTCCCCCGGTGATTAATGCCCGCATGGTGTTCCTTTCTCGCGTTTGGGTGCTTTTTCCCTTTAGTCTAGCGTGTTTTAGCCGCGTCGATAAGGGCAATTCTTATGTGGGCAAATCGCCCCGTCGGCGAGAGCTTCGGGCTTGCCGCACACGCTGCAGAGCGGGATGGCGATGGCGGCGCGCACGTCGCCCGTTTCCCGCGCTTGTTTAGCTTGCTGCTTGGCGCGGCGGTTGTAACGGCTCAACGCCTCCATCACCGCCAAAATCACATTCGGGTCGTTGTCCGTCAAGGCTTGGTTGAGTGCTTTGTGCGCTTCGCTGTACTCTTCGTCGTTTAGCTCGTCCACGTAGTAGCCCAAAATTTGCGCCGCCTCAATGCGCACGCTGGGGTCGGGGTTGTGCGCGAGGTGCGCCAAAATGTCTTGAAAGGTGACTTGGTCGCTCATGAGAACCTCTTTCTATGTTTCGCGGGTGGGCAGAGGAAAGGCAATGCTCGGCAGCACGCTGTCGTCAAGCTCGGCAACAAAGTGCGCCAAAAGCTGCGCGGCACGGGCGACATCGCGCACGTCTAACGTCTCAACGGCACTGTGCATATTGCGCAGCGGCACGCTCAAAAGCAGGGTGGGAATGCCCTCGCGTGCCACTTGAATTGCCCAAGCATCTGTGCCGCTGTTGCTAGGCAGTGCCTCAAGCTGGTGCTTAATTTCGTGTCGCTTGGCGGTCTCTAGCATGCGTTCCAGCAGCAGTGGGTGGAAGTTCGCGCCGGCGGCAATCACCACCCCGCCGCCGAGTTCGCTGCTGCTGTCGACTGGCACGCCTGCTTGGGCGGCAAACGTCACGTCCAGTGCGACCGCTACCGTCGGATTAAGGTGCTGTGCGGCGGTCTGCGCGCCATACAGCCCGTTTTCTTCTTGCACGGTGGCAACCGCGTACACATCCCACGCGTGATGGTAGCCTTGCAGCGCGTGCAAGCAGCTCGTTATCGCCGCTAGACATGCGCGGTCGTCGAACGCCTTGCCCACTAGCAGGTTGCTGTTTAGCTCCCACACCGGCGCGTCGGGGGTCACCATGTCACCGATGCGCACGAGCGCACGCACTTCCTCGTCGCTCATGCCAACATCTACCACCAACTCATGCACGCTGGGGTACTTTTCGCGCTGGCTTGCGTTGAGCATGTGTGGCGGTACGGCACCGATGTAACCCGGCAGCCGCTGTGTGCCGTGTACGAATACAGGCTTGCCTAATAGCGTGCGTGCGTCGACACCCGCCACGCCCTGTACCAAGATAAAGCCGTCGACGATGTCGCGCACCATCAATCCAATTTCGTCCATGTGCGCCGCGAGCATAACGCTGTGTCTATGTGGGTTGGGGCGGGTGGCGCGTTTGATGCCAATCACGCTACCCAAACCGTCGTAGTCGAAGTCGTCTACCAAGCCCTGCCATGCGGCTTCGACCAGCGCATGGAGGTGGGTCTCATGCCCGCTGATGGCATGGCTTTCGCTAAGCGTCTTAAGATGTGCTTTGAGGTCGAACAAGGCGGTTCCTTTGAGAATAAGTCCAGTTTAGTCGCTTGTGATGTCGCTATTTTACCGCAAAGCCGCAAGAACACCAAACCGCTGTCCCCTTTTTTCTTCAAACTACGCTATAATCATTACCAGATTATTTGTCACCGTTCACTTAGGTATGGATAGAGCGCATGTCTGACTTCACAACTCCCCAGCCAGACGAACAAAAGGGCGGTTGGTACACACCGCAAACGCCGAACCTTTGGAGACCCGTTGAGAAACCCGCGCCCGTCGAAGCCGTTTGGAAAGTTCACGCGCTCCCAGAAGACCTTAAGGAAGAGCCTGAAACGCGCGGCGGCTGGCACTTGCCCGCTCCCGAAGACACTTCTTTTCGCCCGGAGGACGTGTTAGAAGTTGCGCCACCACCTGTTGAAGCCGTTCGCCCAGAAGACCTTATCGCCGAAATTGTCGGGCAAGCGAGCACATCCGCTGCCATACGCCCCGAAGATTTTGCGCTTGAGACCTTCCAAGAGCCTGCCGCGCCCGACCTAAGCGGCTTGGACGCGCTCGAAGACTATGAGGAACGCTTCAACCTCTCCGAGTACAGCGCGGTGCAAGACCTCTTGCGCGGCGCGGCACAGGACGGTGAGAGCGAGCTGCTCGACGACGATGACCTCTCGCTGACCAGCCGTCTTGCCATGCTCGATTCTGTGCAACAGGCGCAAGAGCTGCTGCCGAGCGATGACAGCGCGCCCGCCGAGACCGCTGCAGGCGTGCAGGATGTTGTTGAGACCGCTACAGGCGTGGAGGATGCCGCTAGCTACGCGGCGCGCATGGCTGCCCTCTACAGCGGCGACAGCGCGCCCGCGACCGCGCCGACCACGCCCGCCAATGCGCCGTTGGATGCGGCGGCGTATGCGCGCATGATGGCGGAAAAATTCGCAGGCGGCGCGAGCGGCGACGAAACCCGCGTGTTTTCTGATATGGTGCAGCCGGTCGCGCCATCGTTGCTTTCGCCGCAAGAAGAAGCTCTCGCCGAAAAGCTGCGCGCCACCGAGCGCGCCGTGCAAGACCTGCGCCAACAGTTTTTGGCTGGCACGCTCAGCCGCGAGGACGCTTACCAACGCCAGCAAAGTCTCATGGTGTTGGACGAGCGTGACGGCAGGTATTGGATGAAGGGTGTCGACAAAGACGTGTGGTACTACTTCGACCGCTTGCAAAACACGTGGGTTGAAGCCCAGCCTCCCGTGCCGCTGCGCCAGCCTGCGCCGCCCACTAGCACCAGCAACCTCAACCCTTATGACGTGTTAGCTGGGTCGCTGCCTTATTTGCCGAGTGCGTCGCCTGTTGCCGAACAAAGCGACCCTTACAGCGGGCTGGGGCAGTTTAGGCAGCCTGTGCAAGACCCCAACCTGACGCAAGCCTCGCCCGCCGCCTATCTCAATCAGCTACCCGGTAGCGAGGCGACGCTGCAGGGCTTGAACATCGTCGATGCCACTGTGCCGATGGGGACGGTCGGCAACACCGTGCCTATGCAAGCGTCGTACACCGTCGACGCGCCGCAGCATGGCGATGAGGGCGCGGTGCCGATTTTTGAGACATACCGCGAGCGCGAGCGCAACCGCACCATGCGCTACCTGATGGTAGCGGGGGTGATTTTGGTGGTGCTGGTCGCGCTGGGCTTTGTGGCGGCGGTGGCGGGCATTGTGCTGTGGTATAACCAGCAGGTCGAACCGCATCGCGCCGCGATTGCCGCGCTCGCCAACTATGAGCCGGACTTCCAGACGGCGCGCATCTTAGACGCGACAGGCAACCTGATTGTTGAGCTAAACAGTCGCGAAGGCGGCGCGCGTGAAGTCGTGACGCTTGACAACATCTCGCCGTATCTTATCCACGCCGTGCTAAGCACTGAGAACCGCACCTACTATGACGACCCGGGCTTTTCTGTGCCTGCTATTGTGCGCGCCTTTTTGCAGAACTTGACAGCGGGCGACATTCAAAGCGGCGCAAGTACCATCACGCAGCAGGTAGCGCGCAACCTCGTCTTGCGCAACACAGAAACCACTGCCAGCCGCAAAATTCAAGAGATTTTGGTGGCGATGGAAATTGCCAACCAATACGATAAGAACTTTATCTTGCAGCTCTATCTCAACGAGTTCTTCTTTGGCAATCAGTCTTACGGCGTAGAGGCTGCCTCGCGCTTCTACTTCAACAAGCCCGCCAAAGACGTGAACCTCGCAGAAGCTGCCATGCTCGCGGGCATCATTAGCTCGCCGGCTGCCAACGACCCCGTCGTTAACAAAGAGCAAGCTATCCGCGCCATGCGCAACAGTTTGCGCTTGATGCTCGAAACAAACTGCTTGCAGTTCCAGCACGGGCAGTGGGCGCAGACCAAAGAACCCTTCTGTGTCAACCAGACGACGTTTGTGCCGTTCAACGGCGAGCAAGTGCGCCTCGTCACCGTGCAGCCGGATGGCAGCTACGGCGGGTTGTTGGCGTTGCAGCTGGCAGAGATTGAGACGCGGGTCTATCAGCCGCGTCAAGCGCGCTTTAAGTACCCGCATTTCGTCAACTATGTGCAAAGCCTGATTGAGAATCAGTTCGGCAGCAACGCCATGTTCCAGCGTGGCTTTACGATTTACACGACGCTTAACCCGCGCATTCAAGATGTAGCGGACGCAGCACTTAAGCAACGGGTCAACGGGCTGGTCAACAACGGCGTGAACACGGGTGCGGTGATGGTGACTGACCCGCAGACCGGCGCAATTCGCGCGATGGTCGGCAGCCCTGACTTCTCTAACGAAGACATCGCCGGTCAGGTCGACAACACGCGCACGTGGCAGCAGCCCGGCTCTGCTATCAAGTCCATTGTGTACACGGCGGCGATTGAGGGCGGACCAAATGGCTATCTCACGCCTGCGAGCATCCTCTGGGATGTGCCGTCCTCATACCCTGTTGCTGGCAGCGCGCCCTACCAGCCGGTGAACTTCCGTCGCGTCTTCTATGGACCTACCCCGCTGCGCATCGCGCTGCAAAACAGCTACAACGTCTCGGCGGTTAAGGCGTTTGAGTTTATCGGTGTGGACAAGTTCCGCGATGTCGCCACGCGCATGGGCTTACAGTTCTTGCCTGAGGCGTTCTTCGGCTTGCCGAGCGCGCTGGGTGCCAACGAAGTGCGTTTGATTGACATGATGAAAGCGTACGGTACGCTTGCCAACAACGGCGTGCTGATGCCGCTTTACGCCATCGAGCGCATCACCGAAGACGTGGGCGGCGTGCGCGTCGACGTGGCACTGCCGCCACGTGGCGAAGGCACGCGCGCTATTTCGCCGCAGGTAGCGTATGTCATGCAAAACATCCTCAGCGACGACAACGCCCGTGCCAGCGAGTTCGGGCGCAACGGCAATCTCACGCTAGCGAACCTCAACATTCCCACGCAAAACTACGTCGGCGCAAAGACCGGCACGAGCGACGGCGGGCGCGACCTGTGGACGATGGGCTTTACGAGCAACACGGTGGTAGGCGTGTGGCTCGGCACGTTTGACAACAGCCCCACTGTCAACGTGACAGGCTTCACGGCGGCGGCACCTGTTTGGAACGCGGTCATGACTGCGGCGGTGCAGGGGCGTATGCCCTCCCAGTTCACCAATCCGGGTGGTGTGCTACAAGACACGATTTGCCGCGACACGGGCACGCTGGCGGGTGATGATTGCGCCAACCGCACGACCGACATCTACATCCAAAACCAGCCGCCGCCGCCCGCCTCGCAGGGATTTGTCCGCACGCTCAACATCGACAGCTGGACAGGCTTTATCGCCAACGAGTGGTGTCCTGAGAACGTTGTGCCGAAGGTCTTCGCCAACATTAGCGACCCCTTCGCGGTGAATTGGCTGGTCAACACGCCGCAAGGGCGCGAGTTCGCCGCCCGCGTCGGCTTGCCCGAGAACCTCGAAAACGCGCCGACCACCGCCTGCTCGCAGGGGCAAACGCTGCCTAGCATTCGCATTAACAACCCGTCTGAAGGGCAGGTCGTGCAGAGTATCCTGACCATTACGGGGCAGGTGAGCGCGCCCGAGTTCAACCGCTTTGACTTAGAATATGCCAGCGTGGCGCAGCCCGAAAACTTCACGCGCATCGCCACCAGCACGCAGCAGTTCCCCAACGCAGGTTCGACGCTCGGTACGTGGGATACTGCTACGCTGCCTAACGGACAGTACATCTTGCGGCTGGCGGCGTATAGCAACACGGGCGGCTTTGTGCATCGCACGGTGCGCATCACGACCAACAACATCCCGCCGACCGCCACCCCGCCACCGCCGCCCACGCCGGTGTTCTCGCTGCCCACGCCGATCACGATTGGCGACACCCCCATTCCGTTTGACACGCTGAACCCCACGCCGACGGCGACACTCGCGCCCTAAGCAGACACAAAAAAGACCGCACCCGTTCGCAAGGTGCGGTCTTTTTTGTTGCGCCTAAGTCTTGGCGTAGCGCGCTTTTAACATGGGAATAAGTCCGCCCGCGTCGAGAATGGCTTGCACGCTCGGCGAAAGCGGCGGCAGCGCGAAGGTTTGACCGCCGAGCGTGACGGTTTGTGCGGCGTGGTCAAGCGTCACCGTATCGCCTGTGCGCACCAGCGCGCTTGCCCCTGCCAGCACAATCGGACGAATGCCTTGATTGATACAGTTGCGGAAGTACAGCCCACCGAACGACTCGGCGATAATCGCGCGAATGCCCGACCATTTGAGGGCTGTTACGGCTTGCTCGCGGCTGCTGCCGCAACCCCAATTGCGCCCGGCTACGATGATGTCGCCGGGTTGAACGCGCTGCACGAAGTCGGGGTCAAGGTCTTCGAGGGCGTGGGCAGCAATCTCCTCTTGGCTGCGCAGGGTGTAGGTGTATTTGCCGGCAAAAATCAGGTCAGTGTTCACGTCATCGCCGTAAACGTGGCAAGTGTGCGTCGTTTGCATGCGCGCTCCTTTAGACTAAATCGGCAGGGTGGGTGATGCAGCCGGTGACCGCGCTTGCCGCCACGACGTAAGGATTGGCGAGATAGATGGGCGCGTCGGTTGTTCCCATGCGCCCCTTGAAGTTGCGGCTGCCGGTGCTGATGGTCGCTTCGTGTGGTGCTGGCACGCCCATATGGTTGCCCATGCACGCGCCGCAGCCTGCCGTGCCAAGCGTTACGCCTGCCTCGAGCAAGTCCGCTAGCACGCCGGTGGCGATGGCGCGCTGCAGTACCTGCGCGCTGGCAGGCACGACCAGCAGCCGCGCCTTGAGCCGCTTGCCGCGCACGACCTGCGCCACCATCGCCAAATCTTCGTAGCGTCCGCCTGTGCAAGTGCCGACAAACGCCTGCTGAATGGGCTGCCCGTAGGCCTCGCTGAGCGGCACGACGTTGTCGGGTTGATGCGGCAGCGCAACCAGCGGCTCCAACGCGCTCACGTCAAACGTTACCGTCTCGTCGTAGGTTGCGTCCGCGTCGGGATACAGCGGCGTGAAAGGTCGCGTCGTCCGCTGGCGCAAGTAGTCAAACACGACCTCGTCGGGCGGCATGTAAGCACTCATCGCGCCGAACTCCGCCATCATGTTGGGCAGCACCGGGCGTTCGTCAAGCGAAAGGCGCGCTAGCGTCGTGCCGCTGAACTCAATCGCGCGGTAAGCACCGCCGTCCACGCCCAACGTGCCGATAATCTTCAATGCGATGTCTTTGGCGGTCACGCCTTCAGGCAGCGCACCGTTCAACACAATCCGCAGCGTCTTAGGCACGGCTAGCCATAGCTCGCCCGTTGCCCAAAGTGCCGCCACTTCGCTGCGCCCGATGCCCATGCCAAACGCGCCCAGCCAACCAAAGTGGGTTGTGTGGCTGTCCGCACCTAAAATCACTTCGGCGGGCAGCACCAACGCCTCCTCGCTGATAACTTGGTGGCAAATGCCGCGTCCGACCTCGAAGAAATGCCGTATCCCTTGCAGCTGCACCCACTCGCGGATTTCGGCGTGATTTTGTGCGTGCAGCGTTGTGGGCGCGGGCGCGGCGTGGTCAAGCGTGATAATCAGACGCTCGGGGTCGGCGATACGCGGCACGCCAATTTGTTCGAACAGCTTGCGAATGGCGGCGGTGTTGTCGTGGCTGAGGATGCGGTGCGGGCGTATGTCTAGCACGTCGCCCGCGCGCGCTTGCGTTACGCCTGCGGCTTGCGCCAGCACCTTCTCGACGAACGTGAAGCCTGTCATGCCGTCACCTCTGCCCGCAGCAGCGCGTCAATCTCCGCCAGCGTCAGCGGTTTGGTGTCAGCGCGCTCCTTGATTTGCCGTGTGATGTCTTGCAGCACGGCATCGCTCAGGTTTAGCCCTAGCGACTGCGCCCGTCCGCGCACGGCGTTCCAGCCTGTCAGCCGATGCCCGATGGCGATTTCGCGCGTCAACCCGAAGTCAGCAGGGTCTAACGCCTCGTAGGTGCTGGGGTCTGCTAGCACCGCTTTGGCGTGAATGCCTGCCTTGTGAATGAACGCGCTGGAGCCGGTGATGTAGTTGTTGAAAGGGATTTCGATGCCGCAGTACTCAGCGATGAGCTGGTCAAGCACAGGCAGCAGCTGCAGGTCATACTTTTGCACGTATGCCTTGTTGAGCGTGTAAAGGCGCGCCACTAAGCCGCCCAATGGCGTGATGCCGTTGCGCTCGCCGATGCCCAGCACGGTGGTGTCGATGTGCGTTGCGCCCGCCTCAAGTGCCGCGCAAGCGTTGGCGATGGCGCAGCCGCTGTCGTTATGCCCGTGAAACTCCACGTCTAGCCCGGTTAGGCGCACGAGCTGATGCACTAGCTCGTAGACGCGGCTGGGTAGTGCGACCCCTACTGTGTCCGCCACCCCCAAACGGTTGACCAAGCCCATGTCCGCTACTGCCAAGTACACGCGCAGCAAGTCGGTTTCGCGGCTGCGGAAACTATCTTCAGTGCTGAAGCGCAGGATGATGTCGGGGGCTTGGGCGCGGATGAAGCTCAAGACCTCGTAGGCGGTGTCGATGATTTGGCGAATGCTTTTGCCGTGACTGTGTTTGATGAGCTGTGGCGACGTGCCGATGACGACATCTACCCCGTGAACGCCCGTGTCGAGCGCGACGAGCGCATCCTCTTTCTTGCAGCGAATGTGCGTGAGAATGCGCGCGCGTGGGTTGGTGGCGACGACCGCGCGGATGTCGGCTTCGCTTTGCGGCGACGCGCACGGCGAGGTCATCTCAATCATTTCGACCCCGAAGGCATCCAGCAGGCGCACGATTTCCAGCTTCTGCGCGGTAGTAAACGTGGCGGTGCTGAACTGTTCGCCTTCGCGGAGGGTGCTTTCAATAACGCTAAAGTTCTCAAAGGGCATGGCGGTTTTTTTCCTTTCGTGGTGGCGTGATTAAAGGCGTTCTAGCGCGTGCTGCAGTACGCGCACGCTGCGCAAATACTCGTCAAGGTCAATGTGTTCGTCGGGCGTGTGGTCGAGCGCGCTGTCGCCCGCGCCATAGGCGGCGATGGGGCATTGCCAAAGCGGCGCGACCACGTTCATGTCTGAGGTGCCAGTTTTGTAGACAAAGGCGGGCGTGCCACCTTCGGCGCGAATGCCCCCGCGTAGGGCGCGGCTGAGCGGCGTGTCGCGCTCGGCGGTGACGGTAACCTCTTGCGCAAAGGGCGTGATGCTGGCGTTAGTGGACGGTAGCATGGCTAGCACATCTTGCGGCGTGAGCGTGGGCGGCAGGCGAAAGCCTATCACGGCGTTTGCCCAACCATACGCACCGTCTTGCCCAGTGTTTAGCTCTTGCAACGTAGTGTCTAACCGCTCAAAGACGCGCGGCTTGTCGGCATTAAAAGCGGCGGCAGCGGCTTTCACGGCGTGCCAATAGGTGACGGCTTCTTCGGCGGGCGAGAGCGTTTCTGCCGCGCTGTGCGCTAGCGCGCCGCGCCACGCCCACGTTAGTACCAGCCGCCCCTTGTATCCTAGCGTAATTCTGTCCCAGTTGGACGGCTCGCCAATTAGGCACGCTGTCGGCTGGTATTGGGTGGCGGCGTAGCGCGCGCCCTTGCTGGTGGGACATTCTTCCTCCACCGCGCCGATGACGATGAGGCGCACGTCGGGTGGCAACACAGCGCGTGCGCCCGCCACAGCGAACGCACACAGCGCGCCCTTCGCGTCTACCGTGCCGCGCCCGTACAGCCGCCGCCCCTCGCGGCGCACGTCGGGGAAGCCGCCGAAGGTGTCGATGTGTCCCAACAGCACGACATCGCGGTTGCCACTGCCGATGATGCCGACCGCATTGCCTGCCGCGTCGACGAAGGCTTGCGCGTAGCCTGCCGCCGCCAGCCAATCGACCAAATAGGCGACCGCTTGCGCTTCTTGATAGGACGGGCTGGGGATACGCACCAAGCCTTCTAACAGGGCTTCGGCGGCAGCGTCGCTGATTTGCGCGGTTGTGCTAAGCGTTTGCGTCATGTAGCACCTCCGCTAGCACGGCAAGCACCTCGTCGGCTTGTTCGATGGTTGTCACGTAGGGCGGCAACAAGCGCAGCACGGTCTTGCCAGCGGGCAACGCTAGCACGCCTCGCGCTTGCAGAGCTTGCAAGACAGGCGTAACGCGCCCACGCAGTTCTAGCCCAAGCATAAGCCCGCGCCCGCGAACCTCGCGCACGGATGGCGCGTTGAGGGCATGCAACCCCGCCAAGAAGTGCTGCCCAAGTGCCGCACAGACGGTGGGCGCGTCCATCGCTTGCAGCGTGCGCAGCGTGGCGATGCTGGCGGCACACGCTAGCGGGTTGCCGCCGAACGTGCTGCCGTGCGTGCCGCTTTCAATGCTGCCCAGCGCGCCGCGCCAGACTAGTGCGCCCATCGGCACGCCGCCCGCGATGCCCTTGCCTAGCGCGATGAGGTCGGGCGTGATGTCCGCTTGCGCAAAAGCCCACCACGTGCCGGTTCTGCCCAAGCCAGCTTGAATTTCGTCGACAAGCAAGAGCGCGCCGCGTTCGTCGCACAGGCGGCGCAGCCCCTGCAGCCACGCTGCATCTAATGGATACACGCCGCCTTCGCCTTGCACGGCTTCGACGACGACGACGGCGGTACTGTCGTCAACGGCGGCTTCGGCGGCGGTTAGGTCGTGCGGGCTGATGGCGGTGGTTGGGGGTGTCCACCCTGCGAACGGCTCGCGGTACTGGGGATTCCACGTGGTCGCCAGCGCGCCGAGCGTGCGCCCGTGAAAGGCGCGTTTGACCGCGACAATGCCTGTCCGTCCCGTGAGCAAGCGCGCCACTTTCAAGCCCGCTTCTATGGCTTCCGCGCCGCTGTTGCACAAGAAAAAGCGGTCGAAACCGTCGGGCAGCAGCGCGCTCAACACGGCGTAAAGCTCGGCACGGCGGTCGTTGTAAAACGCTTCGGGGCAGCTAATGAGCGTTTGCGCCTGTGCGGCGAGCGCGTCGGCGACAGCAGGATGGGCATGCCCTAAAATCGCCACGCCCATGCTGCTGGTCATGTCTAAGTAGCGGTTGCCTGCGTCATCCCAAACGTGTGCGCCCGCGCCGCGCACCAGCGTTAGCGGGCGTTTGGCATACGCGCCGCTGGTGTAGCGCGCTTCGCGCTCGGCAATCGTGAGCTGTTCGCCTATCACGGTGTCTCCTTTAGCTGAGTGTTTGACCGAAAATCGTGCCGCTGCCTTGCAGTGCGAGCGCGAGCGGCGCGTCCACGCGCCCGTCAGCGATGATGACACGACGCACGCCCGCTTCTAACGCTTCCTGCGCGCCCAACACTTTGCGTTTCATGCGCCCCTGCGCGTAATCCATCACGCGCTCTAGCTCTTGCGCTGGCACGCTACGGATGAGGCTGGTCTCATCGTTGATGTCGCGGTACAGCCCGCGCACGTTGCTCAGGATGATGTAGTCGTTCGCGCCTAATGCGCCCGCCACCATCGCGCCGGCGCGGTCGCCATCCACGTTCAAATAGCCGTCGCTGCTGCTGGCGTAGGGCGGCACGACCGCCACCGCGCCCGCGTTGAGCGCGGCGTAGAGCGGCGCGCTGTCCACGCCTGTGATAGTGCCGCTGTAGTCGTCGCGGATGACCACCACGCGCCCGTTGACGACGGCGCGAATGGCGGTTTTGCGCTCGCCGCGCAGGGCGTTTGTCACGCTACGGGCGGGAATGCCACGCGCTTCTAACGCGCTGATGAGTTGCGCGCTTACGCTTTGTGCTGCCTCAACAAAGAGGTCGCGGGTGAGCGCGTCGGTATAGCGCGAGGTGTGACCATTGGGTGAGGTAATTGTGCGCACTGGCACGCCGCGCGCTTCACACAGGCGGTTCATGGCATCGCTGACCCCATGCACGATGACGACGGCATGCGTTTGTGCGAGCGCAGCGACATCCGCCGCGCACTGTGCCATGTTCACGCCTTTG
This sequence comes from uncultured Anaerolineae bacterium, assembly GCA_938022205.1. Taxonomy (GTDB): domain Bacteria; phylum Chloroflexota; class Anaerolineae; order Aggregatilineales; family Phototrophicaceae; genus JANWYT01. The sequence continues at coordinate 92,578 of CALIEB010000008.1, forward strand.
CCGCCGCCAATTTTGACCACAATTACATCGCGAGTGAGAGGAGAAAACGTTGTCATCAGGGATACACTCCTAGTTGGTTGAGACCGTCAGTTTCGTTAAAGCCAAGCATAAGGTTGAGGCATTGCACGGCACTGCCCGCCGCGCCCTTGCCCAAGTTGTCCAGCGCGCTGATAGCGACGAGGTGCTGCCCGTCGGCATCCAGCTCAAAGCCCACGTCGCAAAGGTTGGTGCCGGCGACGACGCGCGGCTCGGGGAAGCGAAACAGCCCCGTTTTGCTGCTGACGATGCGCACAAACGGCTCATCGCGATAAGCCACGCGATAGGCTTTCCACAGCTCTTTTTCCTCGACCTTGCGCGTGAGCTGGCAGTGTGCTAGCACGTGAACGCCGCGCACCATCTCAATGGCGGTGACGGCGAACTGTACGCGCACACTTTCGCCTAGCACTTGCGCAACTTCGGCGTGGTGGCGGTGGCGCGTGGGCTTGTAGGCGCGCACCGCGCCGCTGCGGATGGGGTGGTGCGAGGCGGCGTTGTGTTGGTTGCCGCCTTCGGAAGAGCCAACTTTGACTTCAGCAAACGCGCTTTCCAGCAAGCCCGCCCGCACTAGCGGCAGCAGCGCGAGGTTGACCGCCGTCGCGTTGCAGCCCACGCCGCTAGCATAGCGTGCGCCGCGCAGTGCCTCGCGGTTGACTTCGGGCAGCCCGTAGACAAAGCGTGCTAGCCATTCGGGCGCGGGGTGGGCTTCTTCGTAGTGTTGGGCGTAAGCGGCGGGGGAAGTGAGGCGGAAATCAGCAGAGAGGTCAATCACGACGGGGGCGAGCGCAGCGTAGCGTTCAATCTGCCGCGAAGCTGTGCCGTGTGGCAGGCACAAGAACAGCACATCGCAGGCGGTCAGCGCGTCGGGGTGGATGAACTGCAAGTCGGACGCGCCGCGCAGCGTGGGATGCACGGTGTAGACGTACTGTCCGGCGTACTCACGGCTGGTGATTTGCGTGACGCGGGCGTGCGGGTGACCGTGCAGATAGCGCAGCAGTTCGCCGCCCGTGTAGCCGCTGCCACCGACGATGCCGACCGACACGCTCATGCTTGCACCCCCGCGCCCTCCAGCGCAAAGCGCACGACCGCTTCGGCGATATTTACGCCAGTGGGCGCGCTGCTGTTGCGAAACTCCATCGTGTGGTTGATTTCGTTGACAACCAAGCCGCCGTCGGGCGTTTCGAACAGGTCAAGAGCCAGCACGCCGCCGCCAACCGCTGCCGCCGCGCGCGCGCAAATGTCCGCTAGCTCGGGCGTGACGGGGCAGTTGCTGGCTTGTCCGCCGCGCGCGGTGTTGGTTATCCAGTGCGGCGAGGTGCGGTAGATGGCGCAAAGGGTGCGCTCGCCCAGCACAAAGGCGCGGATGTCGCGCTGTGGTTTTTGTACGTACTCCTGCGCGTAGTAGATGTGCTGGTGATAGTCACCCAGCGTCTGGCGATGCTCAAGGATGGTTTCAGCGGTGTCACGGTCGGCTACGCGCGCCAACAACCGCCCCCACGAGCCAGTAACGGGTTTCAGCACAGCGGGGTAGCCAAGCATTTCGACAGCCTGCAGCGCGCTCTCGGGCGTGAACGCGACGCGCGCTTGCGGCTGCGGCACGCCTGCCCGCGCTAACGCCAGCGTCGTCAGCAGCTTGTCCTCGCAAATGCGCGCTGTCGCAAAGCTGTTAATCGTGCGCACGCCCCAGCTGTTCAGCACACCCAGCGCATACGTGCCGCGTGATGTGCTGACGCAGCGTTCTAGTACCACGTCGTACTCACGCCAAGCGCGTCCGCTAGGGGCGATTTGGTCGGCATCGCCGAGCAGGTCGAAGTTGAGGTCGCGGTCAAGAATCACGTCAGGCGTGATGCCTTGTGCCTCAAACGCGCTCACCAGCAGCTTCTCTTCCGGGCGAATATGGGTGACGAGCATGGCGACGCGCATGGCTATTCACCCCAATCTTCTTCAACATCAGGCGCAAGTGCCAGCTCGACAGGCGCGAGGCTAATCACCTCTAGCTCCACGCCGCACTCGGGACAGCTGATAAGCTCGTTTTGCATGACACCGTCGGGCAAGCGCACGTCGGCATCACATTCAGGACATTGGGCAGTTAGCGTAATCATCGTTGGTTTCATCCTTTTAGGTAACGTAAGTCACAAAGTCAATCAAACAAAAAACCGCCCCGTTTCTGGGGCGGTCTTTTTTACAAACATGGCTGAAGAAGACGCATCTAGTAACCAGAAGCGGGTGGGTGGACTATGTCGTTGGTCTTCTTCTTGCTGTCAAAAGGGTTGTACATGGTTGGCTGCTCGCTTCTGGTCATCTTAACAAAAAACCGCCTTGTCAGGCGGCTGGTTTTCTCGGCTGGTTTCAAGAAAGCACAAACGCCTGAACTTAGTTCAGTGTCGTCTTCTTCGCCTTCTTGAGCGTGTTGCTAAACATCATGCTGCCTCTTTTGCCTAAAGCGCGTAGGTATCACTGTGTCACAGTATAGCGCGTCTTGGTGATTTGGCAAACGGGCAAAATGCTAGAATATATCTTGTGCATGCTGCACAGATAGTGTGTGAGGCAAGGCATACGGCATCTGCGTCACTTTGTTAAAAAACTATTTGTCTTGTGGGGCGTATGCGCTTATACTTGTAGAGGGATTGGCACAGCAACGGGAGAAAATAACCATGCGCATCCTTCGTGGTATCCTTCGCGCTATTTGGGGCATTATCCGCTTTATTGGGCGGCTGTTGTTAGCGTTCTTCAAGCTCCTGTGGAGCTTTATGGTCATCTTCTCGTTTGTCGTGAACGTGATTTTGGTGGCGGTGCTGTTGATTTTGGGCGTGTTCATCTTTGAAATCAAGAACAACGTTGCCCAGCCGTTGATTGGCGGACTGCACAGCACGGCGGTGGGGCTGCACGATGCGACGATTGACTGGACAATCCCTGTGCGTGACAATATCCCCGTCAACCTCGACATTCAGCTAGACACCGTCACGACGGTGAAGCTGGTGCAGCCGGTGCCGCTGCAGGTTAACGCCCGCATCGACCTGCCCGGCATCAACGCCTACAACGTGAACGCGGTCGTCAACCTCGAGCTGCCGACAGGGCTTGAGCTGCCCGTGCAGTTGAACGTGCCGGTGCCGGTGCGCGAACGCTTGGACGTGGCGTTGGACGTGCGCGCGGTAATTCCGCTCTCACAAACGCAGCTCGCCGACCCTATCGACAATTTGGGACTGCTGTTTGAGCCGCTGGCGATTGCGCTGCACAACTTGCCTAGTAGCTTCGACCAAGCCGTGCGCATGGCAGGCATGGTCTTTCGCGGTGAACCGCTCAACTTATTTGCCACCGACGGCACAGGCGGCATCAACCCTGAGCCTTATCTAGCGTGGCAGGGCTATTCGCGCACAGCGGGCTTAAATTACACCTTGTTCAACCAGCCGGTGCCGCCGCAAAATCAGCCGCTGGCGACGGGCATTGTGCCGCTAGGCGGCATCCCGCTCTTAGATGCTGTGCTGCCTGCCCGCGAGGCGTTGTATCAAGACGGCGGCACCCCCGCACAGCGCAACGCGCTGGCGGTGCAGATGCTTGCCGCGCAGGGCATTCCACCCCTCTACTACAATGGCGACATGGCAGATTTTTATCGACAAATTCAAGCGCAACTGGTGAACCCTTCGCGCTAACGAGAGCAGGCATGACCGAAACAAGACGCATTTGCGACTACGAAGGCTCAACCTATCGCACGGATTTTTGGGAGGGTAAGGGACGCGGCTACGAGGACGTGATTGAGCGCGACGTGCTGCGCCAGCTGCTGCCGAAGACAGGCAAGCGGCTCATCGAAGTTGGCGCGGGCTTCGGGCGTTTGGGCAACGAATACCGCGCCTACGAACAGGTCGTGCTGTTCGATTACTCGTTTTCCCAGCTTCAATACGCACGACAGCAGTTCGGTGACACGCGCTTTGTCTACGTGGCAGGCGATGCCTACCGTCTGCCGTTTCAGGCGGGAACGTTCGACGTGGTGACGATGATTCGCGTCTTGCATCACTTTGAGGATGTGCCGCGCGTGCTATCCGCCATTCAAGCCACGATGACGCAGGGCGGCACGTTCGTGCTGGAGTTCGCCAACAAGCGCAACCTTAAGGCACTGCTGCGCTATGCGCTGGGTAAACAGGCGTGGAATCCCAACGATCTTGAACCGATTGAGTTTGTCGAGCTTAATTTTGACTTTCACCCGCGCTATATCGCCGACCACTTGCAGGCGGCAGGGTTCGTCACCGACAAGCGCGTGCCGGTGTCGTTCTTCCGCGTGGACTGGCTTAAGCGCAACCTGCCGACCGCGCTGCTCAGTCGCATGGACGCGCTGGTGCGGCAGACGGGCTGGCTAATCGCACCTAGCGTCTTCACGCGCAATATTCAACAGCGAAGCGCGCCCTTTCAAGCCGACGCGCCGCTTGAGGACTTATTGGTATGCCCCCAGACGCGCAAGCCACTGCGCCGAGAAGGCGATGCGCTGGTCAGTCCAGACGGCACGCGCTGGGGGCTGCGCGACGGCATTTACTATTTCAAGGAGCCGCTCTAGGCTTTTTGCGCTTCAGCCTAATCATCAGGCGATTGCTGTCGGAGTAGAAGACCTCGTAGTCGCTGGTGTCCACGTTCAGCGCGCCCACGTGATGGACATAGCGTGCGCGCTGGCTGCTGGTAACGCCGCCAAAGCGCACCAGTCCCTCGATGATGACGTGCTGCGCCGTGATGCGCACAGTTAGCGTGTCGCCGTCCAAGCCGTGCAGTGACGTAAAGATGATGTAGTCATCGACTTGCTCCTCAAGCTCGAAGCGGGTGGTCGCCCGATAGTCCATCAACCCTTTATACGGCTCGGTTTGAAAGCGGCGGTGTGTCTCGCCGTTGTCTCGTGGAGGAGTACCGCTCATATGCGGCTACCTTCGCTATATGATGTTACTTATGACGATTATACCCTCCTTGACCAGTTCTTGCTTTTTTACACATCAAACTACTAACTTGCACTCATCTTAGCGGCTTAGCCAGTTTTCCAGCGTCTCTGTGACTTCTTGCGCGCGCTCCAAAGGCAGCATATGCCCCGCGCCCTCAAACGTGTGCAGGGCGGCGTTGGGCAGCGTTTCCACCAAAAAGGTGCTTAATGCTAGCGGAGTCATCTTGTCTGCCGTGCCGCACAACACCAGCGTGTCGTGCCGAATTTGCGCCGCGCTGTCGCGCAAGTCGAACATGTCGCATGCCACGTAGTCATCGCGGATAATCTGCGCTGGCATGTTTAACAAGCGTTCTAAGCCTGTTGCTAAGATTTCCTCTGGCGTGCCTTTTGCCCACATCCACTTTAGCACCATCTCAGCAGTGGCGCGTGTGTTCGTGACGATGCCTTCGATGATGGCGGGGTTCACCGCAAGGCGCGCGCCGGTTGACACCAAGCCCAAACGCGCCACCCGCTCGGGGTAATGCAACGCGAGCGTTTGCGCGATGGCACCGCCCATGCTATGTCCGATGATGTTGGCTTGAGGTATGCCAAGCGCGTCCAACAGGGACACGATGTCGTCAGCGTAGTCGCGTACGCTGGCGCGCCCTTGTCCTACACCGCTTTCGCCGTGTGCTGGCAAATCAAGCGCGATGGCGTTCAATACCGGCGAGCGGCGCGTCTCGATTGCCCAATCTAAGTACATGCCGCCGGCACCGTGTATCAGCAGCGTGGGCGTGTGGTCGTTGGCGCGATAGTCTTTGTAGTGAAAGGCGTTGCGGTCGGTGGTAATCGTGGGCATTGCTTCCTCTTTCGCCTAGGTTTTGCCTTATCATAGCATTGCTTTTCAGGATTGACACGCTCAACCACTTCGTCCATGATTTGCTCTTGCGTCATCTTCTTGAGGGCTTTGGTATGACATTCGAACGTTTTGCGCGGGGGTGGGTGGTCTTGAGCGCGGTGGTGTTCGCGCTGATGCTGCTGCATCGCAGCACACCCGCGCTGATACTAGATAGGTATAGCAGCAGCTATGTGCTGCTTTTGTTGGCGGTACTGGCAGCGGCAGCAGCGGCGTGGGGCGTGAGCTTGCCGCGCTTGCGCACCGCTGTTACGCGCTTGACACTGACGCATCGCCCACGCTGGTTGCAGTGGCTGTGGCTAGCGAGTGTGGCGATGGTACTCGTGTTGTATTGGTTGTACGCGCCTATCACCAGCGTGAATGAGGGTCCGCAGCTGTTTCGCGTGTATGGCGCGCTTACGCTGCTCGCTTGGGGGCTGTTGCCTTTGGCACAAAGCGCGCCACTGCCTGACTTTAAGGGGGATGGTAAGACACTAGCCGTAGTCACCGTGCTGTTGCTTGCCTTGCTGCTTTTGCTGGAACGCGTGCCACCAGCTTCCTACTATGACGAGGGGTTTGTTGCGTCATGGGCGGTGACGTGGGCGCGCACGGGTGATGGCAGCCTCATTAGCATGTCGAACAACTACATTGCGCCCTATGCCTACGCGGGCTTGTTGCCGATTGGCATGTTTGCCGACACTTTTGGCGTGACGATGTTTAACGCGCGGCTGGGCAGCGTGCTATTAGGCGCGTTGGGGCTGCCTTTTCTTTTTGGGGTGACGCGGCGTTGGTTTGGCACGTCGCTAGCGTGGGTGGCGGTGCTGGTGGCGGGTGCGTTCGCTATCGAAAACGGCTATGTGCGTGCCGATAGCTTGTCCGCCGCTAGCCTTGCGTTCGCGCTGTGGGCAATTGCCAAAGCCGAGGCGGCGCGTCAAGCGCGCTGGTATGCCCTAGCAGGCTTGGCGTTAGCGTTTACCATTGAAGGGCATCATCTTGCGCTGCGCTTTGCGCCCGCTGTTGCGGGGTGGTTGCTGTTACAGGCGGTCAGGCGTGACAACCGCGCCTTTGCCCTGCGCAGCTTAGGGGCGTTGACAGTGGGCGGCGCGAGCTACACGCTGATTTACCTGCTCACGCGCTTACTCAGCAGCGGGCTGTCCCTGTCCGACTATCTTACCGTCGTTAGCGCGTCTTATGAAACGCAAGTGAACTACGGCGGGGGTTTTACGTTCGTAGAGCGTGTCATACGGGGCGCGCTAACGGGTTTTACTCACTTGCTTATTGTGCATCCTGTGATAGGCATCGGCGTGGTGGTGGGCAGTGTCGCCGCGCTGCTGACACGCCGCCGCGAGTTGTGTTTTTTGGCGTTCTTGTTTTATGTGAGCAGTGTGTTTTATTTCTTGCTTAATCCAAAAGTCTATCATGTGTTTTATGTCGTGCATCTTCTGCCGCTGGCAGTGCTACTGACGATTGGTACGCTGGCGGTACTGCCTGTGCGCGTGCGTGGCGGCGCGAGCTTGCTCGTGCTGGTGCTGTGTGTGGCGCAGCTGCTGCACGTGGCGCGGGTGAACAGCCCCGCCACGCCTTTAATCGCGCTTAGCCAGAGCTTGCATGCGCACTTGCCTGCCCAAGCCCAGCGCATCGTCGGCGCGGAGGCGTATTATTGGGGACTGAACGAACGCGAATTTTATGCTGTCTATCAGGTTTTGGAGAGGCTTGACAACGCTGTTCCTAACCCCGATGTGGTAATCGTCACGATGGGGTTGGACAGTGCGCCCAATCTTTACGCTTATATCGCGCAAGAGGGGTTAACGCGGCAGGCATGCGTTGATTTGCCTGTCTTTGGCAGACGTGCGGACATCTACAGCCGTATGGCGTTGTCTCTGCCCTTTGATACTGGCTGTCCTCCTGAGAATTGAAAGGCATGTTTAAGACGATGACGCGCACTTTTGCTGCTTCTTCACGTATGGCTGATTAAGGGAAAAGTTCCATGCACGACTTACAACGCACGCCTGCTGCCTATGGATGGGTGCTGTTCATCGTTATCGGGCAAGTCATCGCGCTTAGCCACGCGCTGAACCACGTTAGCGACACGCCTAGCCTGCTAGGGCGTTACAGCAGCAGTTATGCTGTAGGTGTTGGGGTCATGGTGGCGTTGGCTCTGCTGTGGGCGGTCATGCTGTGGCAAGCTAAACGTGTGTGGGCGTGGCTGCAAGCAAGAGATGCGCGGCTGCGTGCAGCGGCAGTTGCTATGCTGTTGCTGGGTCTATGGGGTATCACTCACTTTATTGGCACAATTAACCTCAAAATTGTACAAGGTCTTGCAATCAACGTGTTAACAGGTGCGCTTGTGTTAGTTGTCAGCTTGCCAACTGATAATGTTGTGTCGCGTCGCTGGCGCGCAGCGGTGGTTGCGTTGTGCGGGCTTTTTTTGTTTGTTTGGGTCGCGTCGCTACCGCTTTATATCAGCTTTTCTCCCGACGAAGCGCATTGGGCTGCGGTTGCAGGTAATTTCCCTTATGAGGGAAAAGTTTATGGGCGAATGTTGTTTACTCCCGTTCATGTCATTACTCCCGGTTTTGGCTACGTCAACGCGCTTTATGGGCTGCTGATAGACGCTTTTGGCTGGGACATTCGGCTGGGGCGATACTTTCAGCTGGTCGCTTATTTAGTTGGTATCGCAGGGATTGCGTTTGCTACCTACGCCATGAGCCGCAGCAGCTGGGCAAGTTTTGCGAGCGCGTGCGCTGCGCTGCTGTCGCATTCATTCTTGCCCGTTCTAGATTATCGTCCTGACCACTTTGTTATGCCGCTAGCAATGTGGACGATAGGGCTAGCACTGTGGGGCTTTCGTGCGGAGCGGCGTGCATGGGTGTGGCATATGGGCGCAGGTTTGTTGGTGATTTTTACCTTGCAAGCGCACGCTGTTGGTATTTGCCTTATTGCTGCCTTGTCGGCGTACTATGGTATACGCGGTGTGCAAGCGTTATGGCGGCGTGATTGGACACGGCTGCTTTCGCTGCTAGGCTATGTTGTGGGCGCGAGTGCGAGCAGTATTCTCTATTTCATAACGAACATCCTGCCTGTTGGTGGGTTACAAGCCTATTGGGAATTTTTGAACAGCAATTACGGTGCAAGTTTCTTGCGTTTTCCTGTGTTTAGTTTTACGCCGCTAGATGGCGCGCTGGTCATGAGTAGCCTTGTGTGGCTTTTGTGGCGGCAAGCGCGCCAGCAGCAGCACTACACAGGAATATTGTTGATGTTAGTTGTGAGCATCTTTCTGTTGGACAGGCGTGGCTACTCAGTGCCGCATCAAGGCATATTCTATTTGCCTGTTGGTATCTTCCTAGCAACAGTTATGCCGACGCACCGCCAACGCGACTGGGCGTTGATAGTGGTCGTATTGTGTTTGTTTTTGGTGCGCACGCCGCTCTTGCAATGGGATGCCGCTGCTGTCTTGCTGCGTGAAGGACGGCTAGCCGAACACCAGTTTGCGCCGATTAGCCGTGCTGTGGCGGCGCGCTTGCCGCCTGATGAAATGGTTATTGGCACGCATGAGCTGGTTTGGGGGATTGGCAATCGCCCAAACTTTTACAGCTTGTTAAGCGAAGGTTCGTCGGTTTCTTTACGACGCTATCCCAGCAACACGCAAGTTTGGCAAGAACTGCGCCCAGATGTGGTTGTCGAAATTAGCAAAAGCCTGATTGTTCCCGAAGGCTTACAGCTTTACATGGCACGTGAGGGCTTTCAACCCTGCGAAACGTTCGCTGTTTCTGATAGGATAGTCACGTTTTATCGCCCGACCTGCGCGATACCCACGCCGACAACACCTTAATCACCTTGTCCCCATGAAACACACCAAAGGAACACATGACCTATGACGGAAAAGCATCAAGACGGACTTATGCAAGACCTTTCTAAGCCCAAGACGCTAGGCGAATACGCTCGCATCGCGTTCACCGGCTTTGCAATGGGCGCGGCAGACATCGTGCCGGGCGTAAGCGGTGGCACGATGGCGTTTATTCTAGGGGCGTATGAAACGCTCATCAACGCTATTAAGTCGTTTAACGTGGAAGCCATCAGGCTGGCTTTAGGGCTGAAGTTTGCGTCGCTGCTGAACGACCACATTCCAGTGCGCTTCTTGGTCACGTTGGGGATTGGCTTGCTCACGGCGGTGCTGCTGCTGTCCAACGCGCTGGGGCATTTGCTCGAGACCCAACCGCTGTTTATCTTCGCCTTCTTTGGTGGGCTGATTGTCGCGTCGATTGTCTCGGTGGGCTTAAAAATTCGCTGGTCACTGGCGGCACTGGCGGCGTTGATTGCGGGTGCCGTGTTTGCCTTTTGGCTAGTGGGGCTGCCCGCGTTGGAGGATAGCTCTCACGACGGTCTGACGCTGTTTCTTAGCGGGATGGTGGCGATTTGTGCTATGCTGCTGCCCGGCATTAGCGGCTCGTTTATTCTGCTGATTTTGGGGCAGTACAAGTACATTCTTGATGCGGTGCGCGCGCGTGACATTGTGCCGCTGATTTTCGTGGCGATGGGGGCGTTGGTGGGGATTTTGGCGTTCTCGCGCGTGATTAGCTGGCTGCTACGCCACTACGAAAGCGTGACGATTGCCGCGTTGGTGGGCTTTATGATTGGCTCGCTGCGTGTTATCTGGCAGGAAATGGACAAAGGTACGCGGCTCATCGCCGAGTTCGGCGCGTCGCACCTCGTGCTTGCGCTTGCGTTAGCGGCGGCGGGCTTCGTCTTGGTTAGCGTGCTTGACCACTTGCAAACGCGCAGCAATCCGCTCTTTGCTGTGTTTAAGAAGCGCGCCGCGTAGGCTTGCTCGGCAAAGGACGGGCGCAAGGGCTGCGCCCGTCCTTGCGTTCTTGGGCTGCCTTAGAAACCCATCGTGCGCCCGATAATTTCCTTCATAATCTCGTTCGTGCCGCCGTAAATTGACATGACTCGCGCGTCCATCCATGCCCGCGAGATGGGGTATTCTAGCATGTAGCCGTAGCCGCCGTGCAGCTGCAAGCACTGATCCATGACGCGCTGTTGCATGTCGGTTGACCACCACTTTGCCATCGAGGCTTGCTCGGTGGTCAACTTGCCCGCGTTCAGCTCCATGATACAGCGGTCGATGAACACTTGCCCAATCGTGACTTCGGTCTTCATTTCGGCGAATTTAAAGCGGCTGTTTTGGAACTTGCCGATGGGACGACCGAAAGCGGTGCGTTCCTGCGCGTACTTGATGGTCACCTCTAATGCCATCGTCGCGCCGGCAATCGCTGCCACCGCGATGCTAAGACGCTCTTGCGGCAGCTGCTCCATGAGATAGAAGAAGCCTGCGCCTTCCTGCCCGAGCAAGTTTTCGACCGGCACGCACACGTCGTTAAACGACAGCTCGGCGGTGTCTTGCGCCTTTAGCCCGATTTTTTCTAGCTTACGCCCGCGCTCGAAGCCTGCCATGCCGCGCTCAATCGCCAGCAAGCTCACGCCCGCGTGTCTTTGCTCGGGGTCGGTCTTGACGACGGTTAGCACAAAATCGCTCAAGATGCCGTTGGTGATGAAGGTCTTTGCGCCGTTGACACGATAATGTCCGTTCTCTTTGATGGCGGTGGTACGCACGCTAGCGAGGTCACTACCAGTGTTGGGTTCGGTCATGGCGATAGCGGTAATCGTCTCGCCGGTGACCATCTTCGGCAGCCAGCGTTTCTTCTGTTCTTCCGTGCCGTAGTGCAGGATGTAGGGGATGACGATGTCGTTGTGCAAGCCGAAGCCGGGTCCGCTTGCGCCGACGCGCACGAGCTCTTCGGTGATGATGGCGTTATAACGGAAGTCGTTCACGCCACCGCCGCCGTATTCTTCCGGCACGTTCATGCCCAAGAAGCCCATCTCACCCGCCTTCAGCCATAGCTCACGCGGCACCATGCCGTCTTGCTCCCATTGGTGGTGATACGGGACAACCTCTTTTTCGACAAATTGACGGAAAGAGCGGCGAAACATGTGATGCTCTTCGGTAAAGATGGTGCGTTCCATTGCAAAAGCTCCTTCGATTTAATCAAACATTGATTTAATTACGTGCCTTGATTATGCACTGAAATCGACACTTTGTCATGTGTGAATTGTGACTGCGCCAAGACGCGCAAACGCGCTATAATGAACAGGTTGTATTTCGCTAGAATGAGAGCGCAGAGAGGCACTGAATGACCGAGAAGCAAACACGTCCGCAAGCTCCTTCGCTAGACAAGATTTTTAAACCCAATAACGTCGCTATCATCGGTGCGACCGAGAAAGCGGGCAGCGTAGGGCGCACCATCATCAAGAACCTGATTAGCAACCCCTTCGGCGGGACGATTTTCCCCGTCAACCCCAAACGCCCGAACGTGTTGGGCATCCAGACGTATCCGACAGTGGGCGCAATTCCTGTGCCTGTTGACCTTGCTGTGATTGTCACGCCCGCGCCCAGCGTGCCGTCTGTGATTGACGAGTGCATTGAAAAAGGCGTAGAAGGCGCAATCATCATTTCGGCGGGCTTCAAAGAGGTGGGCGAAGCGGGCTTGGAGCTTGAACGGCAAATCCTCGAGAAAGCGCGCGGCAAGATGCGCATCATCGGACCGAACTGCTTGGGTGTGATGCTGCCCTATTTTGGCATGAACGCCACCTTCGCGGGCGGCATGGCGCGCCCCGGCAACGTCGCGTTCATCAGCCAATCGGGCGCGATTTGCACCGCTGTGTTGGATTGGAGCTTTGAGGAGAACGTTGGTTTTAGCGCGTTTATCTCGATTGGCTCCATGTTGGACGTAGGTTGGGGCGACCTGATTTACTATTTAGGGGACGACCCACAGACGCAAAGCATCGTGATTTACATGGAATCCGTTGGCAACGCGCGCGCTTTCCTCTCGGCGGCGCGCGAAGTGGCACTTAAGAAGCCGATTATCGTCATTAAAGCCGGGCGCACGGCGCAAGCCGCTGCTGCCGCTGCCTCGCACACGGGGTCGCTGACGGGCAGCGCGGAAGTGTTGGATGCTGCTTTCCGCCGCACGGGCATCTTGCGCGTTGACCACATTTCCGACGTGTTCTATATGGCAGAAATTCTCGCCAAGCAGCCGCGCCCGAAAGGCAACCGTCTCACGATTGTGACCAACGCGGGCGGTCCCGGCGTGCTGGCGACCGACGCGCTCATCAACGGTGGCGGCAAGCTAGCAGAGCTTAGTCCCGAAACTATCGCTGAACTCAACGCGTTTTTGCCGTCGGCGTGGAGCCACCACAACCCTATCGACATTTTGGGCGATGCTGACCCAGCGCGCTACGCCAAAGCGTTGGAGGTTGCCGCCAAAGACCCCAACAGCGACGGTCTGCTGGTTATCCTCACGCCGCAAGACATGACCGACCCCACGCAAACCGCCGAAGCCTTGCGTCCTTACGCTGAAAGCACGGGCAAACCAGTGCTGGCAAGCTGGATGGGGGGCGCGACGGTAGAAGCGGGGGTAAAGATCTTGAACCGTGCCAACATTCCCACGTTTTCCTACCCGGACACCGCTATCCGTCAGTTTAACTACATGTGGCGGTATAGCTACAACCTGCGTGGCTTGTACGAAACGCCGAGCCTGCCCGAAGATTCCCCCAACGAAACCCCCGACCGTGCGACCGTTAAGGCAATTATCGACCAAGCGCGCGCGGAAGGGCGCACAATTCTTACCGAAGCAGAGTCTAAGGCGGTGCTAGGCGCGTACCATATCCCCATCACGCCGATGAAGATTGCACAAACGCCCGACGAAGCCGTAGCGTTCGCCGAAGCGATGGGCTATCCTGTCGTGCTGAAGCTCAACAGCGAGACCATCACGCACAAGATGGACGTGGGCGGCGTGCAGCTGAACTTGCAGCAGGCTGATGACGTGCGCCACGCCTTCGGTCGCATCCAAGAGAACGTGACGCGGCTTAAAGGAGCAGAACACTTTCAAGGCGTGTCCGTTCAGCCGATGGTCAACACGCGCGATAGCTACGAGGTCATCGTCGGCAGCAGCATCGACGCGCAGTTTGGTCCCGTTATTCTGTTTGGCACGGGTGGCTCGTTGGTGGAAATTTTCAAAGACCGCGCGCTTGGGCTGCCGCCGCTAAACACCACGCTAGCGCGGCGTATGATGGAACAGACCAAAATTTACGAGGCGTTGCAAGGTGTGCGCGGGCGCAAACCTGTTGACATGGCAACGCTAGAGAAGCTGCTGGTGCGCTTTAGCCAGCTTATCGTCGAGCAGCCCTGGATTGCCGAGTGCGACATCAACCCGCTGATGGTCTCGGAGCATCAAATTATCGCTCTTGATGGACGTGTGGTGCTGCACCCACCGACCACGCGCGAGGAAAACCTGCCAGTTCCTGCTATTCGTCCCTATCCGACGCAGTACATCGAAAAGTGGGTGAATGAGGAGGGTAACGAGTACCTGTTCCGTCCCATTCGTCCAGAAGATGAGCCGCTGATGGTGGCGTTCCATGAGACCCTTTCCGAGCGCACAGTGCAGCTGCGCTACTTCACGCCGATGAACCTGCGCCAACGCACCTCACACGAACGCTTGTCGCGCATTGTCTTCATCGACTACGACCGCGAGATGGCATTGGTAGCGGTGCGCACCAACCCTAAGACACAGGAGCAAGAGGTGGCGGCGGCGGGGCGGTTGACCAAGTCACATCGTGCTGACGAAGCTGAATTTGCCATCATCGTTAGCGACCGCTTTCAGGGGCAAGGGCTGGGCAAGGAAATGATGCAGCGGCTTATCCACATTGCCAAGCAAGAACACGTTGCCACGTTAACTGGGACAATTCTGGCAGAAAACGCCGGCATGTTGGCGTTGACGCGCCAGCTGGGCTTCGTGCTTTCTCCGCCCAACCAAGACAACGTCATCGAAGCGACGCTGTATCTCTAAGCCATCAAAGGGGCGTGCAGGCTTGCTTGTGCGCCCCTTTTGACATTAAATCTCGTCGGCAAGCTCGGGCTTGTTCTTGGTCAGGCGATACTCCGCCGCTGCGATGGCGTGCGAGGCGACCGGGTTAGAGAAGAACACGAACACGCTCAAGGCAAGCAGCTTGGGGATTAACGTGGGCATCAAAATACCCGCACCCAAGCACAGCCCTAAAATGCCCAACGTGCCGGCTTTGCCTGAGGCGTGCAACTTGGCGTAAATGCGCGGGAAGCGCAGCACGCCAAGCACGCCCAACAGGTTAAAGGCTAGCCCTGCCAGCAAGAAAAACACCCCAACCAGCTGTTGTAGCAAAGATAGCAGTTCCATGTTAGAACAGCCTCCCTTCGGAGATGTAGCGCGCCACGCTGACCGTGCCAGAAAACCCAAGTGCGCCTAAGACAATGCCCACGTCTAGCAAGGTGTCGGTGTTTTCTTTTAAGGCTAGCAAGATAATCACGCCAATCAACAGCGTTGCCATCATCTCTACGCCCAAGATGCGAACGGTTGCTTTCTTAGAGCGGATAATGAGCTTCCACGAGGATATGCCTAAAGCCAACAACATCAAAATAATGGCAACGACTGCGACTAGTTCGATAAAGTCGTTCATAAGCCCAAAATCCTTTTTAGCAGTGCTGCCCGTTTGGTTTGGTCGGCGATAAGCCGTTCTTCGGGTGTAGTCTTGCTGTTCAGCACATGCACGCGCATGTGTTCTTGTCCGTCGATTTTCTCATAATCTACGACCAAAGAGCCGGGCGTGATGGTGATGGCATGTGCGCTTAACGCCGACACCAAAACGCTGTTGCCTTCGTCTTGGGTCGAGATGAGCGACATTTGCGTGGCTAAACTGGTTTTAGGGTCGGTTGAAAGGGCTAATCTGGCCACCTCAAAGCCTGACAGCACAATATCCCAAGTTAGGCGCGCGAAGTAAAACACCAGTAAGCCAAGCTGCTTTAATGGGTTGGTGAACTTGGGACGTGTTTGGTCGTCTGGCGTTTTGCTTGTGTTGGCGCGAATGAGCAGCAGTATTCCCGCTCCCAAAGCTATTCCGACGACGAAAGCTCCTAAGGTAAACTGGCGGCTGAACACCATCCAAGCTGATGCCAGTGCTAACGTAGCGAATACGAACATTATAACTTACCCTCCGAACAATTTCACAGCGTTGATGTAGACGTTGGGGTCTTGTAGCAGCGTAACCGTGCGGGTGGCAGCCTCTACCAGTGGTTGCGCATATAAGCCTAAAACGACGCAAATGCTAATCAGCAGCGTGGGCGCGAGCGTGCTGTCGCCAAAACTCTTGACGTAAAATTTGGGCTTATCGCCATCTTCGGGCGCGTTGTCTTTCTCGCGCTTTTGCTGGAACACGCTTTGCCACGTGCGGAACACATAAGAAAGCGACAGGACACCTGAACTTACTGCCAAGAACACGACGAGCCAGTCACCAACGGCGGCACCGCTTTGCACGATGCCCAACTTGCTGATGAAGCCGTTCATCGGTGGTACGCCTGCTAGTGCCATGCCTCCTAGCAGCCACAGCCAGCCGATGATGGGCGGAATTTCCGTGCCGATGCCGATAATAGGCGGCGGCACGGTGGGGTTGTCGTGCGGGCGCAGCACAGCCGACTTGAGCGAGTTGCGGCTGGACACCAAGCCCATCACCATCAGCAGTGCGGACTTGACGAAAGCGTGGTTAAAAGCGTAGATAATTGCCGCCGCTAACGCCAGCTCGTTCTTATGCATGCCCCACCAGCCAATGCCCACCAAGATGAAACCGATTTGCCCGATGGTTGAATATGCCAAGAGCCGCTTGCCGTTGTTGGTGCGCAGCGCGCTGAAACTGCCGAAGAAGATGCCAATCACCCCGAGAATCATCACTAGCTGCCCGATAATTGCCGCTTCCTCGGTAAACCATAGCGTCATCAGGCGGATGATGGCGTAGATGCCTACCTTTACCACCACCGACGACAGCACGGCGTGAATGGGCGTGGGGGCGGTGGTGTGGAAGTCCGGCTGCCAAAAGTGAAACGGGAAGACCGCGCTCTTGAGCAAGAACGCGCTGACGAGCATCACCGCCGCGCTTCTTGCTAGCAGCGGACGTTCACCCTCTAACGCTTGCAGCTGTTCTGCCACGTGTGCGAGGTTCAGCGTGCCAAAGGTGGCGTAGATAGCGGCAATGCCCAAGAGCAGCAGCAGCGTGCCGGTGCCGCTAATGAACAGGTACTTAAACGCTGCTTCCAAGCCCAAGCGGTCATCCGAGATAGCCACCAGTGTGACCGATGACAGCACCATTAGCTCCATAAACACGAAGAACGAGAAGATGTCGCCTGTGTAAAATGAGCCGAAAAGCCCTGCCGACATGGTGAGCGCAAGCGTGACGAAGGCGGGATAGTTGACACACTTGTCCCAGCACTGCGCCATGTAGAGCGTTGCGAGCATGGTGACGGTGGTGGCCATCACCCCGAAGAGCGCGCTCAAGCTGTCTGCGACTAGCACGATGCCGAACGGCGGTGTCCAGCCACCCATCGCGTAAACTTGCGTGCCGCTGTCTAGGGCTTGTCTCAGCACGACCATGCTGCACGCCCAGGCTGCAAGGTTCGCCGCAAAAGCAACCCAGCGTTGTAGCGGGTTGACGATGAGGTCAGTCATGTCGTTGTTGCGTACAATAGGCGAAAGCAAGACGGTTAAGACCGCGCCGACAAGGGGCAGAAAGACGATGCCAAGCAAGAACATGTTGTTTGCCATGCCGTTGCAGTTCCTTTAGTTGATGAGTTCTTTGACTTCATCGGAGTCGATACGATTAAACCGCCGCGAGACCAAGTTCACCATCGCTAGCAGCAGTGCGTAAGAACCGAAGCTCACGACAATCGCCGTTAGGATGAGTGCCTGTACCAACGGGTCGCTGGTGGCTTTGCCGTCCGCCAAGTTGGTGGTGTAAGGTGCGGATGCGCCGCGATATGCCCCTGTCGATAGGATAAAGAGGTTGACGGCGTTAAAGAGCAGGGCAAAGCCCATTGCCGCCTTGACGAGGTCGCGCCGCAGCATTTGGAACACGCCCATGCCGAACAAAGTGCCAATTGCCGCCGCCATCGCTAAATCTTCCATGTTGCTTCTCCTTGTTTGTCATGCCTTTAAGGGGCTGTCTTCCATGTCAGCAGCTTTAGGGTGCGCGATGGTTTCGGTCACGAGCATGAACCCGCCGAACACCGTCAAGAAGATGCTCACCTCAAAGACCAACGTGGTCGTAAATTTTAAGCCAACCTCTTTGAGTAGCCCGTCCACGCCTATCCATG
Source organism: uncultured Anaerolineae bacterium (assembly GCA_938022205.1). Classification (GTDB taxonomy): domain Bacteria; phylum Chloroflexota; class Anaerolineae; order Aggregatilineales; family Phototrophicaceae; genus JANWYT01. The sequence goes on from CALIEB010000008.1 coordinate 110,632, forward strand.
CGCCGTAGTTGACAAACGACAGCATGTTTTGTCCCCACAACAGCGGCAACAAAGCGTTAAGTGTGCCTAACGCTAGCCCAGCCATGAGCAAATAGTAAGGGCGCAAGATTCTCAGGCGATTGAGTGCTTCTCTGTAGCCGTAGACGACATACCACAGCGATACGGCTAGCCCCAAGAACGCGCCCGCTGTAAAGCCGTCGCCCGGCGCATCGCCGCCGGTCACAATGTGTGAGGCGGCAACTAAGAAGCCCAAAGCCAGCACAATGCGCGCCACTAGCTTGGTGAACGGCGTGGCGAGGTCGGTTGCGTCCTTGATTTCGGCTAGTTCTTTTTTGTCCCACTCTTCCTGCAAAATTGCCACACGATTTTGGCGCGGCGCAAGCGGGTTGGTGATGCTTAGCCCGCGCGAGAGCATGGTCAGCACGCCCAATGCCGCGACCGCGAACACGACAATCTCAAGCAAGGTGTCCATCGCACGGTAGTCCGCCACAATGGCACCCACTACGTCTGTCACGCCTAGTTGGTTCTTGGTGTTGCACAGGTGATAGGCGGCAATGCTCAAGCTGCGCGGAATCACGATGCTGCCTGTTTCGTCGTTCTCTATAGGGATTTGGATGGCTGCAGGCACGAAGCCTTGCGCACAATCAACCACCTCTGTGGTGGTGGTGCGCGTTGTCATTGCTGCCAGCGTGAAGAAGAAGACTGCTGTGCCGACCATGCCAGCGATTGCCACATCACGCAGCACGCCAATCGGAAAGCCTGTACGTTTTTGCAAGTAGCCTTTCCACAAGCGGTTTGAAGCGTCTTCGCGTTGCTTTTGGCTGATGCGTCCCAAAATCAAGATGATGAGAATGGTCGTCAACGTTTCGACGAGGAACTGCACCACAGCTACGTCGGGAGCGGGCTCTAGCAGGAAAATGACCCCGATTGAGTAGCCCGTTACACCCAATGTCAACGCGGCGAAGAGATGATTTTTTTGAATGATGCTGAAAAAGGCAGCAGCGCATGCTAATACGAGCATGAAGGTGCGCACCCAAGTCTCAAACGTGGGCGGGTCTTTTAGCGCGAAGCCAAAGAAGCTCAGTGGGTTTTCAACCGCGCCGTATCCCCAAATCATAAGGCTTGCTGCGATGAAAATCACAATGAGGTAGTAGCGGATTTGCCCGGATTGCAGACGCAAGGCGACATCGCCAATTTTGTCTAAGCCCGCCACAAACGCTTTGAACAGCGCGCTGCCGCTCACAGGCAGACGTTCGAGCTGTGCAAGGGCGGGCAGCCACGCGTGCCGCAGCGCAAATGCCGCCGCACCAAGCAGCAGTGCCGCCGTGCTAATCTGAAACGCTGTGTTGGCAAAGCCGTCGGGAGGCAGCAGCTTCAGCTCAAAGGTCTTGGGGACAATGGTTTGCAGGAAGGGCTGAAAAATCACGCCGAAGCCGACCGCTACGCTGAAGGCGAACGACCCGACCGCCAAGAGGATGGGGGTAGCATCCAGCCAAACGGGAGCATCGTGATAGTGAATAGCTCTTGGGGCGGGCTTGATAAACACATCCCAGAAGACCATCAAGCCTGCTGCAACGGTTAGCGTGGCCGCGACGGCGATGACCGCCAGCACCAGCGTGCCGTTGGGATCTTTCCACTTGAGGAAGCCGTCTAGCAAGGTCTCTTTAGCGACGAAGCCGAAGAAGGGGAATAAGCCCGCCATCGACAGCACCGAGACCGCCACCACGCCTGTCAAGCGCGGCATGTACTGACGCAGCCCACCCAGTTCGTCGACGTTGCGCGAGCCGGTGTTGTGTTCAATCGTGCCAACGGACAAGAAGAGCGCGGCTTTGTAAAGCGCGTGCGCCATAATCGTGACCATTGCCGCTTTCATGCCCTCGTAGTTGGGCAGCCCAATCAACGCCACCATCGACCCCAACGCGCTGACAGTGGAGTAAGCCAGCAAGCCCTTGAGGTCGCGCTTGGTCAGGGCGAACACCGCGCCGATGAGCATGGTCAGCACGCCCACGCTCACCAGCAGCGACACCCATAAATCGCTCAGATGCAGCGGGGGATAGAGGCGCGCCAGCAGATAAACGCCCGCCTTGACCATCGTCGCGCTGTGCAGGTATGCGCTGGCGGGCGTGGGTGCGCTCATCGCGCCGGGCAGCCAGAAGTGGAAGGGGAACTGCGCGCTTTTGGTGAACGCGCCCAGCGCGACCAGCACGACGATAAGCGCGTACAGCTCATGTTTTGCGATGGCTGCTGCGTCGAGGTTGAGCAGGGTGTCCAACTCAAAGACGAAGCCACCGCCGTTGGTCAAGCTGCCGGCTACACTGCCAAACATGACGATGCCAACAATCAACGCCAGCGCGCCGACGCTGGTGAGCAAGAAGGCTTGTAGCGCGCCAAAGCGTGCGTCGGCGTACTTGCCGCCCTTGAAGCCAATCAGCATGAACGACGTAATGCTGGTCAGCTCCCACAAGATGAACATGGTGATGAGGTTGCCCGCTAGCACTACGCCCAACATCGCGCCCGCAAACGCCAACAGCCACATCATGAAGCGGTCGCCTTCTTGCGGGTCGTCGGCGAAGTAGTATCCCGTGTAAAGCGTGATGCCCGCACCAATGCCCGTAATCACCAAGCCGAACAACAATGACAAGCCGTCGAGGTAGAACGTGAGCGAAAGGCTGAGCTGTGGCACCCACTCGATGACGCGCACCACCGACCCTTGTGATAGTGCTGCTGCTTCAATGTAGGGATAGTAGCCTAGCAACGCGACGACGAGTATCGCCATGATGGCTGTCGCCACCCACGTGCGCACGGGCAGCGGCAGCGCGGCGCGCAGCGGTGGTATGGCATAGAGAAAAGCCAGCACAAAGGGTATTGTCTGAATAAGGGCTAAGTCCATAGCGTTTGCCTATGCTGTCGGAATGTAAAATATGCTGTTATTTTTGCGCAAGCGGAAGGCAAAAAAAAGACGTTTTTATAACGACTTCATGAGAATGCTATGCTAATAAGAAAAATTGGCTTGATTAAGGTAATGAAGTCCTAAAAAAATTGGGGGAATTTTGGTCAATTCCCCCAATGCACGCTTACTTGCCGAGCTTTTTCTTTAGGGCTTCGGTGAGTGCAGGCAGAACTTCGTACAAATCGCCGACGATGCCGTAGCGTGCCATCTTGAAGATAGGCGCATCGCCGTCTTTGTTAATCGCAACGATGACCTTGCTGTTGCGCATGCCTGCTTGGTGCTGGATTGCGCCGCTGATGCCCGCCGCGATGTAAAGGTCTGGATTGACGCTCTTGCCAGTTTGCCCGACTTGATGGTCATAGCTGATGTAGCCAGCATCGACAGCGGCACGACTCGCGCCCACCGCCGCGCCCAGCACGTCTGCTAGCGGCTGCACAACTGTCTCAAAGCCGTGCTGCGCCTTCCAGATGGTGGCATCGGCAACGCCGGCGGGCGGGGTGGCGGGGTTGTTGGCGATGCCGCGCCCTGCCGACACGATGATGCCCGCGTCGCTCAGGTTTACCTTGCTGGTCTCTGGCGTGAAGCTCTCAACTTTTGTGCTGATGTCGGCTTCTGCCATGACTGGCGACACGGTGGTAACCTCTGCTTTGCGGCTGGCATCCTTGCTGTTGGGCTTGAAGGCGCGCGCGCGAATGAGCAGGAAGGCGTTCGGCGCGCTTACGCTCATCTTCATTAACACCTTGCCGGAAAAGGCGGGACGTGTCGCGGTCAGCGTGTCGCCGTCAACGCTAACTTCACTGGCTTCGGTGATGATGCCGCCACCTACGTCAGCCGCTGCCGTCGCAAACAGCTCGCGCCCAATGTTCGTCCCCACGCCCAGCACTAGCTTAGGCGCGTGTTCGCTGACCAACTTGGCGAGCAGCGCAGCGTAAGGTTCAAGGCGGTAGGTTGCCAGCGTTTCGTCCTCGCACACGACTACGTGGTCTGCGCCATATTGGGCGGCATCTTCCGCCAGCGCGGTGGCGTTTTTGCCGAACACCACCGCCGTCACAGGCACGCCCCATTGTTGGGCTAGTGTGCTGCCCAAGCCCAACGCTTCCCAGCTGGTGGGGTTGACATGCCCATCAAAATTCTCGACAAAAACGATGACACGGCTCATAGTACCTTTGCCTCCAAGAGTTTTTCAACCAATTTTTCTGCTTTTTCCTGTGGTGTTGCGCCGTCGATGATTTCGGTGACGACCTCTTGCACAGGCAAGTTGCTATAGCCGACCAGCTGCGTCGAGGCGGCGGGCAGCGTCACGCCTAAATCACTCAAGCTCCAAACAGGAATTTCTGCCTTAGAGGCTTTGCGGATGCCGATAAAAGACGGATAACGCGGCTCGTTGATGCCCTTCATGACGCTTATTACGGCGGGCAGCTTGGCGGTTAACACTTGCTTGCCGCCTTCCAGCACTTTCTCAACCTTGATGGTCTTGTTGGCTGCGTCTAGCTCGAGAATCTTCGCGACGTAGCTCAACATCGTCCAGCCGAGCTTGCGCGCGGTCTGGTAGATGTGCTGGTCGGTACCGGTGTCCACGCTCTCCTTGCCGAAGATGACCAAGCCTACGTCGCCGACCTTGTTGACAGCGGCGGCGGCGGCGGTCGCCCAATGCAGGCTGTCCGTCACGTCCAGCCCGTCGCTCCAGACGCGCACAGCAGCGTCCAAACCCATCGCAAGGCTGTGCTTGAGAGCTTCGTTGTGCATCTCCGTGCCAATGGCGATGACAGTAGCTTTGCCGCCCACGTTCTTGGCTTGGACGATGGCCTCTTCCAACGAATACTCGTCCCAAGGGTTGACGACAGTTGCCGCGTCACCCCACGTCACTTCACCCTTACCATTCACCTCAACTTTGGCGGTGGTATCGGGGGTACTGCGTGTAAACGTTACGATATGCAAGGTAAAAACCTCCTCGTGTAAAAAATGTCATAAAAACTGCCACAAGCCCAGAGGCTTGCAAGAAAACGCAAGGCTGCCTTTATTGTACACGGTTTGGGCAAAAAATCGAATACTCATTTAATTAATTTACAAAACGTTGCCAGTCCGCTTCCCTTTGCCACGCCGTGCCGTCAGGTAAGCGTGTCGTCTCATCGCATAGGCAGCTCGTGAACGACGCGCCCTTGAGGTCGCTGCCCAAGAAGCTCGCGCCGCGCAAATCCGTTTGCCAGAAGTTCGCGCCGCTTAAGTCGGCGTGGTGCAGCTCAAGTCCGCGCAGGTCGGCACGCGCGAAGTTCGCTCCCGCTAGCGTGCAGTAGGTCATGCGCCCGCCTGTTAGCGTTGCGCCGCGCAGGTTTGCTCCCCTGAGCTGCGCGTGGCAAAAGCTGGCTTCGTTAAGCTGTGCGGCGTGAAAATACGCCTCGTTGAGGTGTGCGTTGTCGAAGACGGCACGCTCTAGCTTAGCGTGTGCCAGCGTAGCGCGGTCAAGCCACACGCCGCGAAAATCCGCGCCGCGCAGCGTGCCGTCTTGCAAGCACAGCCGCTCTTTTAGCACGTCGAGCGCATCAAGCGCATGTTCGGGCTGCGTGAGCGCGTGCAGCAGTTCACTAAGCGGTTTCATCTTCCACAGCAGTTTTTTAACAAACATTGCCCCATCCTATGCCTAGTCTGGGGCTATTGTAGCGCAAGCCGCGTGAGCTTAGCAGGCTTAACGTGACTGTAAGTAGGCAATAAGCGCGTCAATTTGTGCGTCGCTAAGCTCTGGCACGCCGCCGCGGAAGGGATGCGCGTAGCCATTCACCATGAAGCCGAACTGGGTGAGCATCTTCACCAGCTTGTCGCCGTCGACTTCCCAGTTGCTGATGTCGGTGTAGGGCATGTAGCTCACGCCCTTCAAGTCCGCCGCGTGGCAGCCCGCGCAAGATTGCAGGTAAGCGGCTTCGCCGACACGCAGCGTTTCAGTATCCGTGCCGCTGGTGTCGCTGCTTGCCGCTGGCGCAGCGGTCGGCTCAGGCGTGACGACTGGTTCGGGTGTGGTGACCGGCTCAGGTGTCGTCGCGCTGCCGCCGCCGATGCTCGCTAAGTTCAACGGTGTGAACTCGCGGCGTTCGATAGGGGTGGCTTCGGCAACTGTTTCGTCTTGGACGATGGTTGCGCCGTTCAGCCCGCGAATATAGTTGACGATGTGCTGCAAATCCTCTTCTGTGAGCGACAAGTTGCCGCCTTTGCCCGGCATGTTCACGCCCGTTGTGTTGAGCGGGTCGCTGGTGGTGCGCCCAACGCTGATGAAACTAATGAGGTCGCGGTCGCTTAAGCTGTTGACAAACGCGCTGTTGACGAGCGTCTTACCATTGCCTGCCAGACCTTTGGCATCATAGCCGTGACAAGAGGAGCAAGTCGCGCCAAAAAGCCGCTGCCCGATGCGCACGCTGCTGGCGGGAACTTCGGCTTGACCGAGCATAAGCAGCGTCATGAAGTCTTGTGTGGACTTGTCGACTTGGGCGATGGCTTGGCTGGCTTGTGTGTTGCTTTGGCTGGTGTCATCAGTGGGTGCGCTGGCAACGTCGGCGCGAGCAGGCAAGCGCGGGGTCATCAGCACGACGAGTACGGCAATCACGACAACAATGAACAGGGATGGCAGCACAAACAGGCTGTTTTGTGGGGTTTCGCTCATAACTTTCCTCTGTTACTATATAGGTCGGTGGGTATCACTTCTACGTCATCATTATGGGAGTGCAGTGCCTGTGCGTGTAGTGATGATTGTCAGATGAAACAAGTGATACTTGTCCATTTACGAAACAATTTATCGTCATATAGGCTAGTATATACGTATAGGGGTAATGCTATTTTTCCAAAAAGAGGAGAATACCTATGAGCAAGCAAATGGGACGGCGTGATTTCATGAAGATTATGGGGGCAACAGGGCTGGTTGCCGCCGCAGGAGGCGCGGTTTTCGGCAGCAAGAACGGTGCCGTACAAGCCAGCGACAACATTCCTGTGCGTCAGCAAGGCATGGGCAGCATCCCTTGGGAGGAAATGGACTTACATCACCAAGAGGGCGTTGACAAGTTCCTTGCCAACATCGGCAAAGACCCCCACTTCTGGGGCAAAGACCTTGAGTACGAAATGGATGGCGATGTCAAAGTATTCCGCCTCGTCTGCCAAGAGGTCGATTGGGAAGTTGAACCCGGCGTTGTCGCCAAGGCGATGACCTACAACGGCATCGTGCCCGGTCCGGTTATTCGCGCCACTGAAGGCGACCGCTGCCGCTTTATTGTTACCAACGAGATGAGCCAAAGCACCGCTGTTCACTGGCATGGGCTGCTCGTGCCGAACGACCAGGACGGTGTGCCGATGGTCACCCAAGACGCAATTATTCCGGGTGCTACGAAAGTTTATGAGTTCACGCTGCGCAACGCGGGTTCGCACATGTACCACTCGCACTACAACTCAGCGGAGCAGACGACACGCGGCATGCTTGGCGCGTTTATCATCGAACCCAAAGACAAGAGCCGCGAGCCAAAAGTGGACGCGGATTACATCTTCGTCATGAACGACAGCGGCTTGGGAACATACACCTTTAACGGCAAGAGCTTCCCCTTCACCCAGCCGATTATCGCCAAGCTCGGCGACAAAATCCGCATTCGCTACTTCAACGAAGGCTTCATGATTCACCCGATGCACTTGCACGGCATTCCGCAGCTAGTGTTCGCCAAAGACGGCTTTAACCTGCCCGTGCCGTTCATGTGCGACACGCTCAACGTTGCGCCCGGCGAACGCTATGATGTGTTGGTCGACTGTACTGAGCCGGGCATTTGGGCGTTCCACTGCCACATCCTCAACCACGCCGAGGGCCCGTATGGCATGTTCGGCATGGTGACCGTGCTTATCGTGCAAACCTAGCGTTTGCTTGCTATTGCCGCAAAAAGCACGTCGCAAGGCGTGCTTTTTGCGTTTGGCGTGAGTTAACGCAGGTACTGGCGTAGGAACGCTTCGACGCGCTCGGCGAAGGCGTGCGCTGCTTCGGGCATGAGGTGTATGCCGTCAAACGTGTAGGTGTAGCCCCACCGCCGACGTTCGCTCTCATAGTCGTTCCAGCCGCTTGCGCTGCGCTGTCCAATCTCGCGGATAAAAGCTAGTGAGATGGGTTCGCGTTCAATCGGCTGGGCGGGAATGAAGGGCGTGGCGAAGTCCAGCACTGGCACGTTTAGCGAAGCTGCTACGCGCTGCGCTGCCTCGTTGTAGATATGGCGCAAGCGCACCAACTCCGCGTTGTACTCGGTCGGCGGCAGCCCCACGAATGCCTGCACGTACTCAAGCTGAATTTTGGTCAAGAGCTGGCGATAGAGCTGCTCGAACGCTTCGGGGGTGATGAAGCCGTCAGGCAGCTGCTTGCTCGACTTGTAATAGGGGCGTGTGTCGGGCATGGCGTAAGACACCGCGTCGTTGCCGCCCACCATCACGAACATCGCGTCAGGCTGCTGTGCCAGCAAGCTATCCACGCGCTGAAGCAAGTTCCATACGGTGTCACCGCCCACGCCCGCGTTGACGATCTCGTGGTCGGGCATGCGCTCGGCAACCAACGCCACCCAATTGCCGCCGTAGCCGCCCCACGTCAAGCTGTCGCCAAGAAAAACGATTTTCATGCCTCTTGCTCCTTAAGCATCTCTTCGACCAACGCCAGCGTTTGCACGATGTTGGGCAGTGGGTCTTGCCAAAGCAGCGCGACGGGCAAGCGCAGACGCGGCAGCACGGTGCTGGTGTACGCGCCCGCCGCGTCGAGTTCAGCACGGGCATACACGCCTTGCGCGCTGTCACGCAGG
>CALIEB010000009.1 GCA_938022205.1 uncultured Anaerolineae bacterium
ACCGACCCCAACCGCATCTACGCGGGGCTACGTCTGCGCATTCCCAACGCAAGCACAACAAGCAGCGCAGTGCCACTAAGCGGTGAGCCAGGAGCTTATTTCGGCACAGGGCGCGAAATTGTCGTTATTCTCAGCCAGCAAATGGCTTACGCTTACGAGGACGGGGTGTTAAAGCGCGCCGCACTCGTCTCGACAGGTCTGCCTGCTACGCCAACCGTTCAGGGCAACTACAAAATTTACCTGCGCTATGAGAAGCAAAACATGTCTGGACCGGGTTACTTCTTGCGCGATGTGCCTTTTGTCATGTACTTCTACAAAGGCTACGGCTTGCACGGCACCTACTGGCACAATAACTTCGGGCAACCCATGAGTCATGGCTGCGTTAACATGACCAACGAGGACGCAGAATGGTTCTATAACTTTGCCGACATTGGCACGCCCGTTCACGTGCGTTGGTCTTAACTGCAAACAAAAAGAGGGCGATGGTTACGCCATGCGCCCTCTTGCACTGCTTAGGTTCGCTACGGTTTAACCACCGCCACCGCCACCCGCGTGAATGCCACCTTGCGTCATCGCGTAAACGTCTAATGCCTTGTCTAGCTCTTCAGCCGACATTAGCCCCATTTCTAGCACAACTTCTTTGACGCTCTTGCCTTCCGCCAGTGATTTTTTCGCCACTGCCGCGCCGTTGTTATAACCAATAATCGGGTTGAGTGCCGTCACCAAGATGGGATTGCGCGCCAGCCATGCCGTCGCCTGCTCTTTGTTCAGCACCAAGCCCACCATGCACTTGTCCGTAAAGGCACGTACCGCGCCAATCATGACCTGCATCATCTCGTTCAAGTTATGGGCAATCATTGGCATCATCACGTTAAGCTCAAGCTGCCCTGCTTGCGCGCACAGCGTCACCGCATGGTCGTTGCCCATGATGTGGAACATCGCTTGGTTAAGCATTTCCGCCAGCACAGGGTTCACTTTGCCAGGCATGATTGAAGAGCCGGGCTGCACAGGCGGGCAGGTCATTTCCGCCAAGCCGGTGGTAGGACCACTGCTCAGCAAGCGCACGTCGTTGGCAATGCGCGTAAAGTCCTGCGCCAGCGTGCGCATCGCGCCGCTGAAGAACACCGCGTCCTGCATCGACTGCATCGACTCGAACAAATTGTCCGAAGGATACAGGGTCAGCCCAGTAAGCTCGCTGAGCGTTGTGACCATGCGTGCGTGGTACTCGGGATGCGCATTCAAGCCAGTCCCCGCTGCCGTGCCGCCGATGCCCAACCGCCGCAGTCCTTCCGCCGCAAATTTGAGCTTCTCAATGCCGCGCTCAATCGCCTTTGCCCACGCGCCAACTTCTTGACCGACACGCACAGGCACCGCGTCTTGCAAATGTGTGCGCCCGGTCTTGACGACATCGTCCCACTCTTTCGCCTTCGCAGAGACGACATCGACAAAGTGCTGCAGCGTGTCAATCAGCTCGTTAAGCCGCCACAGCACGCCAAGCCGAATGGCTGTCGGAATGGTGTCGTTAGTGCTTTGCGCCATGTTGACGTGGTCATTGGGGTTGACCGGTTTCTTTTCCTTGCTGTCCAACGGAAAGCCCAAAATCTCGTTGGCACGGTTGGCAATCACCTCGTTCACGTTCATGTTGTGGCTTGTGCCAGCTCCAGCTTGGAACGGGTCAACGACAAAGTGCGCTTGCCACTTGCCGTCAATGACTTCTTGCGCGGCTTGAATAATCGCTTCCGCCATCTTAGCATCGAGCAAGCCCAAGTCACGGTTGACCTTCGCCGCCGCGAGCTTGATTGTCGCCATGCTCCACACAAAGGCAGGCCAAGGCTTCATGCCCGACACGGGAAAATTTTCTACGGCACGCTGCGTTTGTGCGCCATAGTACGCGCCTGCAGGCACACGCACCTCACCTAACGAATCTTTTTCAATGCGAAAATCTGTCATTACCAAAAGCTCCTTACTTCATGTTTAGATAAAAAAAGGCGTACCCCTTTTTGTGGAGAACGCCCCTCATGCGCCGTACTATTGTTTCGCTTGGGCGTAAAGTTCGGCAACTTTTGCCCAGTTAATCACGTTAAAGAACGCTTCCACATAATCTGGACGACGGTTCTGATACTTGAGATAGTAGGCATGCTCCCAAACGTCCAAGCCCAAGATAGGGGTCTTGCCTTCCATCACCGGCGTATCTTGGTTCGGTGTGCTGGTCACGCTGAGCGTGCCGTCCTTCTCCGCCACCAACCAAGCCCAACCGCTGCCAAAGCGCGTCTTGGCGGCGTTGGCGAACTGCTCCTTGAACGCGGCAAAGCTGCCGAACGAGGCGTTAATGGCATCCGCTAGCTCGCCAGTTGGTTCGCCGCCAGCGTTTGCACTCATCGTCACCCAAAACAAGCTGTGATTCCAATGTCCACCGCCGTTGTTGCGCACCGCCATGCGCTTCGCTTCAGGCAGCTTGTCAAGATTTTGCAGAATTTCTTCCAGCGGTTTGTCCGCCATGTCTGTGCCTTCTAGCGCGGCATTTAGGTTGGTGACATAGGCTTGGTGATGCTTGCCGTGATGAATTTCCATCGTCTGCGCGTCAATATATGGTTCAAGCGCGTCAAAAGCATACGGTAGTGCGGGCAGTGTAAAAGCCATGTGAAAGTCTCCTTGTCATAAAGTTAGCTAAGCAACGTACAACGTGCCATTGTAGCACGTCAACCTTCAGCAAGGTTAGCACACCACCATAAGAAACTTGTTAAAAACAATTGGCACTACATGGTTTACGCGCTTACCCTATATACTTCTGTGCAGCACAACCCGATCAAGGAGTCACGCCACCCCATGAGCCAATCCGCTGATATAAGCGTAAAGCGTTCTGCGCTGCCTGCCAACCTGATATTTGTCATCATCATCGGGATATTTGCCATCTCTTCGTCGTCTGTCTTCATCCGCTACGCACAGGGCGAAGGCGTGCCTTCGCTGTTGATTGGTGCGGCACGCTTGACCATTGCGGCAATGCTGCTCACGCCTTTCGTGCTGCACCGCTACCGTGTCCACCTGCAGCGGCTAACGCTCTTAGACTGGCTGCTCGCGCTTACGAGCGGGCTTTTCCTTGCGCTGCACTTCGCCACGTGGGTGTCTTCGCTGGAATACACGACCGTGCTAATCAGCACCGTCGTCGTGACAACCTCACCGATTTGGGTCGCGCTGTTGGAATTTGTCTTCTTGCGCACTCGGCTGTCGCGCCCTGTTGCGCTTGGCTTAGCCATCGCTATTACAGGCGGGCTTGTCATTGGCTTTAGCGGCGGCACAGACATCGACAAAGCAGGGAATAACCATTTGCTTGGCGGCGCGCTCTCGCTTGCAGGCGCGGTCTCTGTCGCTATTTACTTCGTCGTTGGGCGGAAATTGCGCGCCAAAATGCCTGTCATCCCCTATATCTGGTTGGTGTATGGCTGCGCTGGCATCTTAATGCTGATGGTCGTCGGCGTGAACAATATTCCGCTGGTAGGTTACAACACGCCTGCCTACGTCTGGCTACTTGCCGTTGCTGTCCTGCCGCAGCTCATTGGACATTCATCGCTTAATTACGCGATTGGCTATCTACCGGCGACAGTCGTGAGCATCATCACCCAAACCGAGCCAATTGGCAGTGCCATTCTCGCGCTGCTGCTGTTTAGCGAAATTCCTACCATCGTGCAACTGCTAGGCAGTGCTATCATCTTAGGCGGCGTTACGCTAGCAACGGTCGCACCGCAGCGTGCCGCCTCAACGCAGTGAGATGCCGTAGTAAGTGCTGCTGCCTGGTATCACTTCAAACTGCGGATATTCGCTGTTGGGTGGAATGACCAATGCCAGCAAACTGTTGAGCGTGCCGTCTTCGACCATCGCTTGCAAGGTGTAATCGACCAGCAGGCGCAGGTCAATGTCGTTGCGTGGCAGCGCAAAGCCCGTGTAGTTGCGGCTGTACCAGCGTTCTGTAAGCCGCAAAAGGTCGGGATTAGCTTGCAAGTGCGGAATGAGCTTGATGCTGTCGCCGTAGATAGCGTCCGCATTGTTTTGCACGAGTATCGCCGCGCCCGCGTCCTGCTCAAACGTCGAATAGATGCGGATGTTGGCGTTGATGCTGCGCGCCCATGCCTGTGCACGTTCGGTCGCACCTATGTCGGTGTGCATGATGCCTACCCAACGATTGCGCAGTTCATTAAAGCCCGTAATGCTGCTGTTACGCTTGACCATCAAACGGTCACCAGAGAGCATGTAAGGCTGGCTAAAGTCAACGCGCTGGGCGACCGACCAATCCAGCAGCACCCCCACCGCAAGGTCGGCTTGCCCCAACTCAAGCAGCTCAAAGACATCGCCACCTTCGACGTATTCAAGGCGTACCCCCCATCGCCGCGCAATCTCGCTTAAAAGGCGTTCATGGAACTGATAGACGCGCTTTGCCCCTTCAGAAGCATCGGGAGCAGGCGCGGCGAAACCCGCCACACGCACCACTTTCTCGTTGAGAATGCGCGGCGTGGCATACTGCTGTGGAAAAGGCACGTTCTGGGCAAACTGCTGGGGCTTTGGCGCATCGTCACCAAGCCCTGCCCAAACAGGGCTAACGTCAATAGGAAAGGCAACGCCCTGAAAATACGTCGTATACAGCGCGTCCATTGCGCCTGTTTTAATCAAATACTGCAGCGTGCGATTGACCAGCAAACGCAAGTTCGCGTCTTGCCGCGTCATCGCAATGGCGAATGGCTCAAGCTCTATCGGTTCATCCAGCACTTTCGCGTTGAAAATGCCGTCGCCCGCCACGCGCAGCAGCTGCTCATAGCGTCCCGCCACGCCGTCAATCTCACCTGCAAACAACGCGCCTAGCGCACGGTCAAGCGTGTAGAACGGCTGCGTAAGCAGCGTCAGCCCGCGCGCCTGCTGCCAACGCTGCAGAGCGGCTTCGCTCTCCGTGCCAATCACAAAACCCACGCGCTGATTGAGCAAGTTCAACAAACGCTCGGCGGGATTATCATTGCGCACCAACACCACCTGCCGCCCCACGCGATACGTATGGCTAAACTCTACCTGTGCGGCTGTTTCGCGGCGATGTACTTGCGCAGCGATCAGCAGGTCAATTTCGCCGCGCTTAAGCAAGTCAATGCCGTTAAGGCGCGTCACTTGTACCAGTTCAAGCTCGACCTCCCACGCTTCAGCAATGCGCCGCGCAAGGTCAGCGTCAAACCCGCGCACTTCGCCACGCACCGTAAACTCGCCAAACGGTGGCTCGTTGAACAGTACCCCCACGCGCACGCGATTATCGCGCAAGATGCGCGCAATCGCGGATTCCGACGGCACGAAGTCAACAACCGGCGGTTCTGGCACAGGCACAAGCGTAGGCGGCACAAGCGTGGGAACGGGTTGTTGCGCGCGCGCGTCGCTGCCCCATCGCCAAACAAACAGCAAAAGAAAACTCAACAGGACAACACATCTCATATGTTTTGATACAACCCATGCTCTTTAACATATGCCAGCACGGCATCAGGTACAAGATAGCGCACGCTTAGCCCGTGCGCCAAGCGGTCGATAATATGTGTAGAGGAGACCCAGACACTCAGCAGCGGCACGTCCACAATATCCAGCTTTTCCGACAAATTCGGCAAGATATGGTCGTGCATCGTCGGCGAAATGTCTTCGTCGGCGCGGCGCATGACCGCAATGCGGCAACTGCGATACAAATCTTCGGCGCGCGTCCATGTCGGCAGGCTGCGCAAATTGTCGCCACCCATCACGAAGTAAAGCTGCGCTTGCGGGTATTCCTTTTGGATAAGGCGCACGGTGTCCGCTGAATAGTGGGGACCCGGACGCTCTATGTCGACATAAGAAATGGTAAACCGCTCGTTGCTCTCAATGGCTAACTTAAGCATCGCCAAGCGCGAAGCAATGCCTGTGCGGGTTGTATCGCCCTTAAAAGGATGGTCTGCTACTGGCACGAACAACACGCGGTCGAGTTTCAGTGCCTCCATCGTGTATTCAGCAAGGATAAGATGCCCTATGTGCGGCGGGTCAAATGTACCGCCCAAAATGCCTATCTTTTGCAAGTTATTCCGACCATTCTAGCTCAAAGTCGCCAATAATCACGGTATCGCCAACCTGTACGCCTGCTTCTTCTAGTGCTGCTGTAATCCCCAACGTTTCCAAAATCTTCTGGAAGCGCATCAATGACTCTTCATAGTCCCAATACGTCATCGAGGCAGCGCGCTCAATGCGTTTGCCGCGCACCAAAAAGTTGCCCGCGCTGTCGCGTTCAATCGTAAAGATGGGTTCAGATGCCGCCAATTCGTACACAGGTGTCTCATCAAACATTGGGCTCGTTTCGGCGGGAAGCTGCGCGATGGCTTCAAACACTTTCTGCACGACAGGCGTGATACCGCTGCGCGTCATGGCGGAAATACCCCAAAGTTCCACGCCGCGCTGAGCGAACTGCGCGCGAACAGATTCCCACTTTGCTTGCACATCAGGCAAATCGAGCTTGTTCAACACGACGATTTGCGGCTTTTTAGCGAGATTTTCGTCATAAAGCGCAATCTCAGTGTTAATTTGGTTATAGTCCGCCAGTGGGTCCGCGCTCGCGCCATCAAGCAAGTGCAGCAGCACCCGCGTGCGCTGGACATGGCGCAAGAAAGCATGCCCCAAACCTACGCCCATGTGTGCGCCCTCTATCAAGCCCGGAATGTCGGCAAAAACCAGCGTTTTGTCATCATACGTCACCACACCAAGATTGGGTTCCAGCGTAGTAAACGGATAATCGGCGATTTTAGGGCGCGCGTTGCTGATCACCGAGAGCAGCGTGGATTTGCCAGCGTTCGGCACGCCGACAATGCCCACGTCAGCGATAAGTTTTAGCTCTAGCGTCAGCCAGCGTTCCTCACCGGGCGTACCGCGCTCCGCGATGCGCGGCGTGCGATTAGACGCACTGGCAAAGCGCGCGTTACCCTTACCACCTTTGCCACCGCGCGCCACCACCACGCTATCGCCCACGTGCAGCAAATCGGCGAGCAGCTCGCCCGTTTCTGCGTCACGCACGACCGTACCACGCGGCACTTCAACCACCAAGTCTTGCCCACGCGCACCTGTCCTGTTGCTCGTGCCGCCGTTCACGCCGCGCTGCGCCCTATAGTGCGAGCGGTGCGTAAACGCATTAAGCGTGTTCATGTTCGCGCTCACTTTGAGAATGACATCGCCGCCATCGCCGCCATCGCCGCCGCTGGGACCGCCGCGCGGCACGTACTTCTCGCGACGAAACGCTACCGCGCCGTCGCCGCCATCGCCGCTTTTTACGTAAATTTTTGCTGTGTCTACAAGCATGATTTTTCAGAACTTTCAAATGCCCAACCTAGAGGGTCAATCATAGCCGATTATAACCATCAAACATAGGGAACTTTGGCGTTCAACAATCTAATTCGGGCAAATGTGAGGGTTTTCCAGCCCGGTACCACGCCAATGTTTCGCGCACACCCTGCACAAATGGCGTAGGAACGAAACCGAGTTCTCTTTTCGCTTTCTCTGAGGAGACATTCCAATCGTTAAACACATAGGAGCGCAAGCCAATGGGGTAAAACGGCTCAACACGGGTAATTTTAGCAATTGCTGTGAGCAAACGCGCAAAGTTGATACCAACAAACTTGGGAATATTCAGGCGAGGAAAGCGTATATTCGCCTCGCGACAAATAATGTCAAACGCTTCACGATGCGTTAAACACTCGCCGCAAATGTTGTAAATTTCGCCGCTGCGACCGTGTTTTAGCCCCAACACAACCGCAGTCGCCACATCACGAATATAGACCGGGAAAATAACGTAATGCCCGCCGTCCATTTGCATGATAATGCCACGCATGGGGTCAACAAAAAACAGACGATTGAATGCATAGTTGCCCAGCGCGCCATAAAACGCGCCGGGTCGCAAGACCACAACCTGCAAATCGGTTTGTTTTGCCGCCGCAAGCACAAGGCGTTCGGCTTCTAGCTTGCTGGCTTGATAGGGATCTGAAGGACGCGGCGGATGTTGCTCATCAATGATGCGCCCCGCTTGCGGCTGCCCAATCACCGCAATGGTCGAAACGTAAAGCAGACGCTTAACGTTAGCACGCACCACAGCATCCAGCAAATGGCGCGTGCCGACCACATTGGTGCCAAAAAAGTCGCCCGCTTCGTGCCACATGCTAAACAACCCCGCCGCATGAACCACCGCGTCAACATCCGACAGCGCGTCACACAGCGCACCCGCCTGCCGCAAATCTGCCGCCACAACCTCAACACGTGGATAGGCGTTTAGCCACGCATGTGCTTTAGGGTTGCGCGTCACGACACGCAACGCATAGCCCTCACGACACAAGGCAGACACCATATGCCGCCCTAAGAAGCCTGTGCCACCCGTCACAAGTACGCGCGACATCATGCGTTTTTCAGGGCTTGCTTGAGCATGTTGCCCGCCACAGGGCGCACCATTAAAACTACTTTTGCATCAAGCGGCATAGGCATGTGTTCGTTTACCATCACAATCATGGGCATGGGTAGCGGCGTATAAATTTCGCGCAATTTGGAAAGCAGCACCCAAGCAGACATATCAGCGAGCTTCACGTCAACCAGCAGCACGTCACAAGGATAGTCTTCAACCAGACGAATGACCTCATAGCCTGAGTCCGTGCTGTACACCGTCATTCCCTCTTCTTCCAAGAGTTGGCGAATTGCCCGCTGCTCGTCCGCCTCTGTGACTGCCAAAACGACTATTTTGTTCGTCACGCGCCGCGCTCCTCTTTGCCGTCATCCACGCTACAATTCCACGAAATACGAGGCAGCAGCACGGTCAATTAGCTCTTGGTTATCCATCGTCGGCGGCACGCCCATGTAATCGGCGATGTCACGCAGCTGCGAGAGCAAGTCACGCGGATGCACAAAGCGCAGGTCACGATTGTACTTGTGATACCATTCTTTGACCAAATAGGCTAAGCCACGCTCGCTAAACGGTATCTTTTTGATGCGACACATCAACTCAAACAAGTCACGGAATTGGCGCGGTGTGGGATTGCCAACCTCGATTTTGTACTTAATACGCCGCAAGAAAGCGTCGTCCACAAGGTCGCGCGGGTCCATGTTGGTGGAGAAGATAATCATCACACTGAACGGCATTTCAATCTTGCGACCGTTGTTCAACGTCAAAAAGTCGTACTTCTTCTCCAGTGGCACAATCCAGCGATTCAGCAGTGCGTGCGGGCTAACCTGCTGCCGGCCGAAGTCATCAATCAAGAACATGCCACCGTTGGCTTTAACTTGGTAGGGAGCTTCGTAGAACTTGTTGATGGGGTCATAGGTCAAGTCTAGGCTCTCCATCGTCAACTCGCCGCCGACAATGATAATCGGGCGTTTGATGCGTACCCAGCGCGAGTCAGCCACGCTACCCGTGCCATACTTCACAGGAGTTTGGTCATCAGAAAGTACGTGGTTCACTTGGTCAAACATTTGGATAACCTGTCCATCGACATCGATGGCATAGGGAATCCACATGTCATCGCCCAAAATGACGCGCCCAATCGCTTCTGAAAGCGTGGTTTTGCCGTTTCCGGGCGGTCCGTACAAGAAAATCGACGTGCCAGAGTTGGCTGCTGGTCCGATTTTATCCAGCATTTCCTTAGAGACAATCAAGTTCTCCATCACTTTGAGCATGTCGGCTTCGCGGATGGGCTTCTTGTCTTTGTTTTGTGCGTGGACAGAAGCAATATAGTCCGCAAGCGGCACAGGCGCAGCCCCCGCGTATTGCGTACGGTCAAGAGCTTCTAACGCGCGCTCGATGCCTTTGCCAGAAATCACATAGCGATAAGAAGCCTCACCCAGACCGCCGCTGCCCGCAGCAATTTCCACGAGCTTTTCACGCTTCAAGAACTCGATAATCTGGTCAATAACTCCGGCAAACGGCAGCTTTAGCACATCGCCAATTTGGTGACCGACCATATCACCGCGAAAATACAGCACTTTCAACACAAGATCAACCAAATTGAGTTTAGGTAGCCCCGTGTCTTCTAAAGTACGAATAGGTGGCGGAGCCCATGCGGGTGGTTTTTCACCAAGCTCAGAGGTTGCGCGCTGTGGTGCCGGTGCAGCAGGGTTATTAGGACGCTGTGGTTCTTGGGGCGGTTGTCCGCCACCGATGCTTTTCAAAGGTTTCAAGTTCGCCATAGAGTACACCTTTGTGTGTTTACTAAATGAGTTGGTCTTTTAACACATTTTCATCTTAGCATAAAATAAAGTACACGACAGTTGTCTAAGACAAAATTCATACCCCAAACAAATACACGCAGCAGGTGCAAAGTTCATGATAGAAAACATTCGCTTCTTGGGACACGGTGGCTTCGTCATTCAAGATACGCCAATCATCTACATCAACCCCTGGCGTGTGACAGCCAGCGCATTTCATGGCGACTTTATCCTCATCACCCATGACCATTACGACCACTACTCAAGCGCAGACATTGCCAAGCTAAAGGGCGCACACACGCAGATACTTACCAACCGCAAGGTGGCGCAAGACTTGCCGCAAGCCACCATCATTCGCCCATTTCAATACTTTCAAGCCAATCGCGCCACCATCCGCGCTATGCCTGCCTACAATCCAGACGCGCCAAGCACTCGCGAAGACGAAGGGTTGGGGTTTGTGATTTCGCTCAATTTTTACGACATTTACTATACCGGAGATAGTAAATTATTGCCAGAGATGCGCAGCCTGCAGCCGGATATCCTTATGCTTCCTATTGACGATGACAACACCTTTTCGCTGTACGAAGCGGTTGAAGCGGTTGACATAATACGACCGCGCTGGGTACTGCCGTTTAATTGGGGAGCTGATGGTATCGGCGCGACCTACCGCGACGCGCTGCGCTTCAAAGACCTTGTTGGCGCGCGTGCCGAAGTCGTATTGCCTGTGGAGAAATAAAATTGGCGCATGTGGCATTCATGCGCCATGAGGATTGACTAGGCTGCGGGCTTAATCGGGCGAATTTCGCCGCTTTCATCCCACGTAAGCTCGTGTCCACTTTTGTCGTAAATGCGCGGCTTGCGCACCCCACGCACCGCATCTGCGTCAATCATGACACGGCGAATGTTTTCGCGCCCGGGCACTTCAAACATCACGTCAAGCAAGCATTTCTCAATGATAGAGCGCAAGCCGCGCGCTCCTGTGCCGCGTGCCAACGCCATTTCAGCTGCCACCGCTAACGCAGAATCCTCAAAAGCAAGCTCCACGTTGTCCAAAGCAAGTAAATGTTTGTACTGCTTGGTCAGCGCGTTTTTTGGCTCAACTAAAATGCGCACTAGGGCTTCTTTGTCCAACGGCTCGACGTTGACGACAATTGGCAAGCGTCCTACCAGCTCAGGAATAAGCCCCTGATGTATCAAGTCTTCGGGGCTAACCTTACGCAGCAGCTCTGACTTGTCCGCTTTTGACATGCGCTCCTCTTGGAAGCCTAAAGTGCCTTTTGCGCCAACGCGCTTAGCGATAATCTGCTCAATGCCATCGAACATGCCGCCGCAAATAAACAAAATGTCGCGGGTGTCAATTTGCAGGAACTCTTGGTGCGGATGCTTGCGTCCGCCCTGCGGCGGCACGTTAGCAATCGTGCCCTCGATAATTTTCAGCAGAGCTTGTTGAACCCCTTCGCCGGACACGTCGCGGGTGATAGAAGGGTTGTCCTGCCCCTTGCGCGCAATCTTGTCAATTTCGTCGATGTAGATAATACCCTTTTGAGCGCGAGCAATGTCCCCATCTGCCGCTTGGATCAGGCGCAGCAAGATGTTCTCAACATCCTCACCCACATACCCTGCTTCGGTCAGCGCGGTAGCGTCCACAATGCAAAATGGCACATCAAGAATGCGCGCCAACGTTTGTGCCAACAAGGTTTTGCCGCTACCAGTTGGCCCTAAGATGAGAATGTTGCTCTTGTCTAGCTCGATGTCCGCGTTCTCTGATTGCGACTGGATGCGCTTGTAGTGATTGTAAACTGCCACGCTCAAAACGCGCTTGGCGTACTCTTGCCCAATGACGTACTCATCAAGATACGCCATGATTTCACGTGGAGCAAGCAGCCGCTCTATCTTAAAATCAGAAAACGTGTGCGGCTCAGGGTCGTCCTCTTCTGTCAGCAGGTTGTAGCACAAATGCACACAGTAATTGCAAATGAACACCCCATCAGGTCCCGCTACAAGGCGTTCAGCTTCGTGCTGGCTTCTGCCACAGAACGAACAACGATGTTCTGCTCTATGATAGCTCACGCTTTTTGTCCCTCTTTAGTCGGGTGTAGCACCGCGTCAATTAAGCCGTATTCCACCGCTTCTTCTGCTGTTTTGTAGATGTCGCGGTCAAGGTCGCGCTCAATCGTCTCAAGGTCACGCCCCGTGTGCTTGACAAAAATCTCGTTGAGACGCTTCTTCAAGCGCAGAATCTCATTCGCTTGAATGATAATGTCAGAGGCTTGCCCCTGTGCGCCGCCCAACGGTTGGTGCATGTGGATAGTCGCATTGGGCAAAGCGAGGCGCAAGCCCGGGGCTCCGCCCGTCAGCAGCACCGTCCCGAAGCTCGCCGCCAGCCCGACCGCCACCGTGCTAACTGGCGCGTTGACCTGCTGCATCGCGTCATACATCGCCATGCCACTGTACACCACGCCACCGGGCGAGTTGATGTACATGTTAATGCGACGGTCAGGATCTTCACGGTCAAGAAAAAGCAGCTGCGCCACGACCAAGTTGGCAATTTGGTCGTTAATGCCAGTTCCGACAAAGATAATACGCTCTTTCAAGAGCAGCGAATAAATGTCGTAGGCACGCTCACCACGACTACCTTGTTCAATCACCATCGGGATAACGTTATAGAGGTTCATCATAGCAGGTTACACGGAAATTCCGTGCCATACTCCTTTCGTCAGCAGTAACGTTTATGACTCAGAATCTTTTGTTTCGTCGTGCGCTTGTGATACATCCGCCTTCACCTCAGCTGAAGGTTCATCAGCGTTTGTTTCCGTCGTATCTGTCGTATCGTCTGGGGTTTCTGCGGCATCTTGGGCAGACTCAACATACTCACCCTTACAAATCTTTACCAAGAATTCCATGACTTTTTCGTACGACAAGCTGCTCGCTATCTGGCGGCGATATTCGTCTGTGAACAGGCCTTTTATCAAGCGTTTGTTTTCGCTAATACCAAAATAATCAGCTATCGTCTGAAGGCGCGCGTCTACCTCCTGCTTAGTCGGGGTTAGTTGCTCATTTAACATCAGCTCGAGCATGACAAGATTGCGTTTTATCGATACATGCGCACTTTCTTCATATTCTGCAAGCAATGCTGCTTCGCTAGTGTTTGCCTTTATGAGGTAATCCGTATAGCTTATTCCGCCTCGCTCAAGATCTTGCTTGAAACGTTGGAGCATTTCATTCCTTCTTGCTTCTACCATTTCATACGGGTAGATAATCTCCGAGATGGCCACAACAGCGTCCAGCACATTCTGTTCGTAGTCTTCTTCGTATTGGTCCTCTAGCTCTTGGTTGATGTCTAGACGAATGCTCTCACGCAGGTCTTCTAATGTCCAAGTCTCAGCACCTTCAGGTGTTTGCCGCGCTGCAAAGGTATCATCAAGCTCGGGCAAAATCAGCGTATTGACTTCTCTCATCAGGACTTCAAAGGCAACCTTACGCCCTTTGACTACCGCATATTTCGCCACATCAGGCACTTCATAGTCAAACGTTAGCTTATCACCTTGTTTTGCCTGCATGTCGTGCAAAACTTTGAAGAAGCCCGGAACAACAGGGTCATTTTCAAATTCGACGTAAACACTCACGTCATTGCGGCGATAGAAATAATCACCCTTATAATAGACCCCTTCCACACGGTTACGTTCGTCCTCTGGTGCGTCCTCACCGTCAACGAAGTAGC
Source organism: uncultured Anaerolineae bacterium (assembly GCA_938022205.1). Classification (GTDB taxonomy): domain Bacteria; phylum Chloroflexota; class Anaerolineae; order Aggregatilineales; family Phototrophicaceae; genus JANWYT01. The sequence goes on from CALIEB010000009.1 coordinate 13,937, forward strand.
TGTGAATGTCCATCAGCACGTGATTACCCTCTTGAATAGGCGCACCAGAGGGCGTTCGCGTGGCTTGCTCCTGACGCATGCGATTCAAAATATGGTCGACTTCCTCTTCAGAGGCAGTAGGTGGCTCGTACGGCACACGCAGCGAGTAATAATCACCTATCGTTACTTTAGGCATGAGCGGCAAAGTGAACGTTAAACTCATAACCGGCTCAAGCTCATAGCTTTCCAGCGTGCCGGGACCAAATGGGTTTAGGTCTGATTTGTGCAATGCATCAGGATAAATGTCACTAACAAGTTGTTCGATCGTCTCCTCCATGACGGTCTCTTCGCCAAAATATTTAGCGACCACCTTGTAAGGAGCTTTACCTTGCCGAAAGCCAGGAATCTTATACCTTTCAGAGATTTTTTGCGCAGCCCTTTTCTTGGCTTTATCCAGTTGCTGTTGTGTAGGCTCCACCACAATGCGAGCACGATGGTTCTCAAGGATTTCAAATTTGACGTTCAAGGGACTTCCTCATTTGACAGGATAAGCTAATTATAGTGGGACTTGTAGCCGGCGTTACATAAATTTCTCATCAGAAATCGCCACAACGCCGCAAAAACACAAAAAGCGCAACAATGCGCCCGAAACATACTTTCACGAAAGTGGGGAAGGAGGGACTCGAACCCTCACCTCAAGGAGACATGATCCTAAGTCATGCGCGTCTGCCAATTCCGCCACTCCCCCGCATTGTTGCAATAGCACATTATAAGACGGTTAAGCCCTTAAAAACAAGGGCAATCTCTTGGCTTCAGCTTAGGTTAATTTCCGTTACATCCGAAAAATCTGTTGACCCGGCTTGCGCGATAATCGTCGTAATCACTAGCTGCGCGAAGCGGAACAACGCCTGTAGCCGCCCCATACGCTCAACATAACCGCGCGCAATTTCTTGCTCTTGCTCGTTCATCTCAGGCATTGCCCGCAAGAGCTGCTCGCTGTTCTCTTGCATCACATGAATTGCCCGCTCAACGTCGCGCATCTCACGCCCACCCACCACATTGCTGATAATCTGCCAAAAATCAGTTTCTGCCTCATAATACTTGCGACGGCTACCACCACCACGCACCCAAACCTGCCGCACCATGCCTAGCATTTCCAATGAGCGCATGTTCATGCTGACACTCGCTTTCGAGATGCCTAAATGCTCCATTAGTTCGTCTAACGAGAGTGGGCTGCCGCTTAGCCACAACGTCGCGTAAAGCTGCCCCATCACTTTGCTAAAGCCAAAATAGTCGGCAAGCTGACCTAGCCCTTCTACCATGCTGTCATGCACTTGGCGCAGGTCTTTCTGTGTGGGGATACCGCCGCTTGTCTGCTGCTCGTCCATCTTCAAACGCTCCTCGTTATTCCGTCACAACCTCAACAAAAGCCACCACACTCTCGCCAAAAAAATCCGGCAGCCTCTTGATTAACGCCTCACGCGCGCGCTCCGCCTCATCAAACGTCGTAAACGCAATGCCGTTTTGACCACGAATAATCACATAATAGTCTTGTGCGCGCAGCGCATATTCTTGCTGAAGCCCAGCCTCGTCAAGCGCACGCTGCAAGGCAGCTTGGTCGGCTTTGCTACGCAGCGTGTTGATGTAAAAAGACCGCGTGTTGGCAGAAGGCATAGCGATGTCAAGCTGGGGATTAAGATAAACGGTCGATTCGTCAAAATCGTACACAACACTGCGCGCCTTAAGCTGCGTAAGCTCCCAATCGCTAATCGCACTGCCATACTGCTCCGGCGTGTAACTGTAGTAACGCCCGTTTAGCAAATCCTGTACGTGATGCGCCTCCCACTGCACCACAAACTCACCGTTTTGCAGGACAAACACACGTTGACGCGGGAGCGGCACAGCATCGTTCATGTCGTTCATCTCATTTCATACTTTCGTGAAGAAATTATTTCTCATGGGTGATAATACGCCATGTTTACTCATAGCGCAATGCATCAATTGGGTTCAGGTTAGCGGCACGCTGTGCGGGGTAAATCCCAGAAAACACCCCCACAGCTACAGAGATAACCACCGCCAACAGCACGCTGTCCAGCCGCACAACCACACGCAGCGTTGGCACAACCAACGACACCAGCACCGCCAGCACAAAGGCAATCGCCACCCCCAACGCGCCGCCTACCATCGAAAGCACGACCGCTTCCGTCAAAAACTGAAGCAGCACGTCACCATTGCGCGCGCCTACAGCTTTGCGCAGCCCAATCTCACGAGTGCGCTCAGTGACGGTGACAAGCATGATGTTCATGATGCCAATGCCGCCCACCACCAGCGAGATGCTCGCCAGCAGCGCAAGAAACACTGTCAACAGCCCCGTGATGTTGCCTAAGGTGTCTAACACTTCGTTCTGAGTAAATACGATAAAATTGTCCGTGTCTAAGGGCGTAATGCCACGCGCAGCGCGTAGAGCTTGGCGAATTTGTTCTGACGCGCTCTCCACGCTACGAGGATCGCGCGCTTGCACGGCGATAAAACTTACAGGGCGGTCACCGCTCAGAATGCGCTCGCCGCTCAAGCGCGTTTGTGCCGTAGAAATTGGCACAAGCAGCCCAGTGTCAGTGCCAAATGTTCCGGCGTTTTCGCTGCTTAAGACACCTATCACCGTAAAGCGTACGTCCGCCACACGAATAGACTGCCCAATAGGAAAGGTGTTAGGGAATAACGCTTCAACCAGACCTTGCTCTAACACCGCCACACGCGCCTGCGTGCTGACATCGCGCTCGTCGATAAACCGCCCCGCAATCAGACGACGATTGAACATTTCGAGGTAGATAGGCAATACACCTTGCACAGTGCCGCGCTGGGTACGATTTTCAAACTTAATCTCACGGTTGTTGAGGTTACGCTGTGGCATCACGCGCAAGGCATCAGGCACGCGAAACATGTCATCGACCGCCTCAACGTCGCGTTGCGACAAAGGGTCAAAGCCGCCGCGTCCGTTGCTGCCGCCCAGCACAAAAATGAGGTTCGCCCCAACACCCGAGAACTGCTCAACCACAAATGTTTCAAACGCCTGTCCCACCGATACCAAGATGATGACCGCCGACACGCCAATCGTCACGCCCAACATCGTCAGCGCGGTACGCAGCTTATTGCTGGCAAGATTGATAAACGCCACACGCAGGTTATCAAACATAACGTCCCCGCCTACTCAAACCGCAGCGCGTCTATAGGGCGCATGTTCGCCGCGCGACTAGCAGGATAATAGCCAAAGAACACACCCACCAACGTGCTGACCGTTGTGGCAAGTATCACGGCATCCAACGAAAGCGTAATGGTCAGCTCTGCGATTAATGCGGTGCCAATTAAGCCTGCTATCCAAGCTAACAAAATGCCAAACACACCACCCAAAAGCGAAAGTAGCGTGCTTTCAATCAAAAATTGCGTCAGGATGTCGCCGCGCTGCGCGCCTAAGGCTTTGCGCAACCCTATCTCGCGGGTACGTTCGGTGACAGACACTAGCATGATGTTCATGATGCCAATGCCGCCAACCAACAGGGAAATGCTCGCTATCATCGTCAAGAAAATCGTCAAGACGCTGCTAACTTGGTTGACAATGCCCAACAAATCAGAAGAGCTGGTAATACGAAAGTCTTGTTCATTTTCAAAGACCACGCCGTGCGCCTCGCTGAGAAACGCGCTAATCTCTTGCGTAGCGGTTTGGATAAGGGTTTCGTCGGCAACTTGCGCGTAAATCGTCGACACGCGATAGCCACCATCACGCGTGCGCGCGCTGCTTAGGCGCGTTTGCGCCGTGCTAATCGGCACAAAAATAACGTTGTCCTCACTGATAAACGTGCCACCGCGCTGGCTCATCACGCCTATCACGGTAAAGCTGCGCTCATTGATGCGCACCGTCACGCCTAAAGGGTTGTAATCGCGGCTGCCAAACAAGGTTTCCACAACGTCTAGCCCCAGCACCGCCACCCGTGCCGTCTCGCGCACGTGTTCCTCGCTGATAAACTCGCCAAGCAGCGGCTGCCAATTGCGCACCGCCGCGTAATTGGCTGAAACACCGTTCAGGGTGGTTGTCGTGCGCTCGGACTCAGCCACCACCTGCCCAAAAAGCGTGTAGCTCGTGGCTGTTTGCACCACGCTAGGCGCAATCGTGGGGTTAGCAAGGCGTGCCGCCTCGAGCGTTGTCAACGGTTCGACGCGGTCACGTGTCGGGCTGCGTGGCGCAGCCGAGCGAATTTCCAACACGTTCGCGCCCAACGCCGCAAACTCATTGGCGATAAACGCCTCCACCGCACGCCCCAAGCTCACCAAACCAATCACCGCACCAACGCCAATCACGATGCCAAGCGTCGTCAAAATCGAACGCAAGCGGTTAATCAGCAAGCTCTCTAGCGCAACGCGAAAAATCTCGGCAAAGCCCATCCTAGTTATACTCTTCTTTGCTACCGCCAAAATACGTGGCTTCAAAGATGCCTTGCAATTCCTCTGCTTCGCTGGGGCGTTCCGCTTCGCCCGCATTAAGAGGTTGCTTGACGCGCTGGTCTGCCACAATTTTGCCATCGCGCAGCATAATCACACGGTTGGTGTGGCGCGCAATCCAAGGGTCATGCGTCACAAACACGGTGGTGATGTTCTTTTCGCGGTTAAGCCGCTGGAAAATTTGCATCACTTCTGTACCGCTGCGCGAATCCAAGTTGCCAGTAGGCTCGTCTGCCAGAATCACCGCAGGCTGAGTTACGATAGCGCGCGCAATTGCCACACGCTGCTGCTGCCCGCCGCTCAACTCGCTCGGCAGATGGTCGAGACGATGCCCCAAGCCGACCGCCTCTAACGCTTGGCGCGCGCGCGCTGTGCGGTTGCGTACACCACCATACAACAAAGGTAGCTCCACCTGACGCAACGCCTCCGTGCGCTTCAACAAGTTAAAGTTCTGAAACACAAAACCGATTTTCTTGTTGCGAATGCGCGCTAGTTCGTTGTCGCTCATCTTGCTCACGTCCACGCCGTCAAGGTAGTATTCGCCGCTCGTGGGCTGGTCAAGCGCGCCCAGAATGTTCATTAACGTCGACTTGCCGGACCCCGACGGTCCCATGATGGAGAGAAACTCGCCCTTGTAAATTTGCAGGCTAATGCCACGCAGCACCGTGAGCTTCATCTCGCCCATTTGGTAAACTTTGGTGATTTTGCGGATGTCAATAACAGGCTTGCCCGCCTGCTGTTTTCCATTGGCTTGGCTCATAATGGGGTACTAACGTCCGCTTTGCCCAAAGATGCCAAACGCCGCGTCCGTGCCTCGCGGCAGCAGCACGACAACGTCCCCCTCTTCGACCCCCGCCAAAATTTCGGTGGTCGTTTCGTTGCGCTCGCCCAAAAGCACCAGCGTGTTGAACAAGCTGCCGTCACGTTCTACCGTCACAAAAGCGTCGCCCGACACGCTGTCAATGCGCACAAAGCGATTAGGCACGGTCAGCGTCTGTGAGCGTTCCTGCACAATCACACGTCCAGTAACGCTCATGCCAGCACGCAGGCGCGCCCGCGTAGGGTCAAGCACCACGCGCACAGGATACGTTACCAACTGCCCGATGCGCAGCGGCGTATAAGCAATGCGCGTCACAGTTCCCGTAACTAGCGCATCAGGCAGCGCGTCCACGTCAAACAGCACTTTTTGCCCCACAGTCACTTTGACAATGTCAGTTTCGTCAATCGGCAAATCGACGATAAATTGGCTAGTGTCCATCAAAAGCACCGCCGCACCTTGAGGCGGAAACGCGCCCACGCGCAAGTTGTTCTGCGCAATCACACCGTCAAATGGCGCAATCAGCTCATTGTTGGCAAGGTTAGTCTCCGCCTGTTCTACCGCCAGCTGCGCAAGCTGCAGGTCAATGTTGGCGCGTTGCAGCTGCATTTCGTCTGGACCGTTAAGGAGGTTGTCCAACGCAATTTGTGCTTGAACAATGCCCGCACGTGCCGCCGAAAGCGCACCGTAGTCCGCGCCCCGTGCCAGCACCGATTGATATTGGGCATCGGCTAGCAACGTGGCGTTGCCTGCCTGCGTCAAACTTCTTTCTAAAGCCTCGCGCTGTGCCTGTAAGTTGGCAATAACGGTTTGTGCGTTTGCTATTGCTGCCCCGGTAAGCTGCGCGTTGATATTGCTGTTCAGGGTGCTGATACCCGCATTTGCGGCGTTAATCGCGTCTTCGACAGCTGGTGGAACAGGCGGCAGCGAAGAAATGTCAATCGACGGCAAAAGCTGCACCGACGGCACGTTCGCAAGAATGTCATCTAAAGACGGCACCACGACGGCATCGCGCTGAAGCTCTAGTTGCCAATTACGATTGCGCGACAGCTCGACTTGCAAGCGCGCAATCTCCTTTTGTGCCGCGCTCGGTCCGGTCGCACTCGCCGCAGCGTACTGCGCGCGCGCCGCCGCCAAAGCCGCCTCTGCTGCAGCAATGTCTTCTGGGCGCGGGTCACGAATTAAGGCATCCAACAACGACTGCTGCAGCGTCAAGGCAGCACGCGCGTCTTCGACAAACTGCGCAGCATCTGTAGTGTCTAAGCGCGCTATCACATCGCCCTCGCGCACGCTTTGCCCTTCCGTGACGAGTATTTCCGCCACTTTGCCGTTGCCCAAGAACAGCAGCGGCACTTGGCGAACAGGCTGGATGTTCCCTGTCACGCTGACAGAAACGACCAAATCTGCGCGTGATACCGTCGCACGGTCGACAATCTCAAAAGCAGTGCGGCTCGCGCTTTCCTGCGGCACGCTCTGCTCAATACCAATCACCGTAATGGCTGCCGCGCTCAAAATCGGCACATACAACACAACGCGCAGCACACGCCAGCGCAAGCGGCGCATCAGCAGCGCGTACAGGACATACCCTATCACCACGAACAAAAGCAGTGTCCCAAATGTCATGGGTTTTTACCCCCCAAATAGGTTATTAGTGCGACGTTGACCAAGTTCGATGGCAATTAAACTACCTTCAGACAGCCCAAACAGTACTTGCGTGTTCTCTTGCCCCTGCAAACCAATGATGACAGGCACTTCTTCCAGCGTGTTGTCGTCACGCAAGACACGCACAAACGCTTGCTGCGTGTCGCGGTCAATCCGCAAGTAAAGATTCGGCACGGTTACCACGTTCGTCACTTCGCTAACGACAATCGTCGCTTCGGCAGTCATCCCCACACGAGCGCGCGGGTCATTCTCCAAAAGCTCGATTTGAACCTCATAGCTGACAATACCGCCCGTGTTCACGCCAACAGGCGCAACACGCTTGACCCGCGCAGGCAGCAGCACATTAGGCAACGCGTCTAATTCCACCCGCACAGGCAAGCCCTCACGCACCAACGCGATGTCAACCTCGTCTACTTGCACCTTCAGCGACAGCGGATAGAGGTCAACAAGCTCAATCACCGCCACAGCGGGAGCAACCAACGCGCCCCGCTCCACATTCACCGCAGCAATCACACCATCAAACGGCGCACGCAAAAACGTGCGGTCATAGGCGGTTGCAGCGCGAGCAAGCTGCAGTTCAGCTTGCTCAACAGCGATCGTTGCTGCGTCAATCTGCACTTGCGGCGCGCCAGCTTTCACACGGTCAAGCTCCGCTTGCGCTTGCAACACGCGGTTATAGGCAGCAAAGCTCTGGGGGCGCGTGCTATTGCGCAAGTTTTCTAGCTGCAAGCGCGCAATTTCAGCGTTTGTCTCTGCCTCGCTAACTTTGACCAAGTACATCTGGTACTGCGGATACCGCTCTTGTTTGGCTAGCTCCACGTTTTGCAAGGCTTGGTCATAGGCTAACTGCGCCGCTGCAATGTCCTTCTCGCTGACAGCCCCACTCACGCTAATATAAGCCCCCCACGCGCTGTCTAGTGCCGCCTGTGCTAGCTTAACTGCTTTTTCGTCAACCGTGAGCAAGTCCTGCAAGGCAAGCTCAGCGCGCTCGACATTGAGGCTCGCTTGGTCGTACGCGATACGCTGCAAGGTGTTATCAAGACGCACCAGCAGGTCGCCCGCCAAGACATAATCGTCACGCTGCACCAACACTTCACTCACACGCCCGCCAGTTGTAAAGCTGAGCTGTGTGGTGCGCTGCGGCTCTAAAACGCCAATCGCGCTGACAGAACGGGTGACAGTGCCTCGCCGCACTTCATAGAGCTGCAGCGTTTTCAGTTGTTCCGCCACCGCGCTTGTGTCGCGCTGGTGCGCCCGCACAAATACCACAAACGGTAAACCTGCCACCAATAACAGTAACACCAGAAGAGAACGTCTAACTGCCATAACCTTCCCGATTGTGACTTTTTCCACTATTCTACTATAATAAGTCTTATCTGTTGCATAGAGTTTATCATCCTTTCATCGCAATAAGGACAGCTTCATGCCCTTAAAACCGTCAAACAGCATCCCAGACATTGTGATTGGTCGCCTGCCCCTGTATCTGCGCGCGCTCACCCATCTTCGCCAAGAAGGACGCGACGTTACGTCTTCGCATGAACTCGGCGAGAAGCTAGGCATAAGCTCGGCACAAATTCGCAAGGATTTGTCACATTTTGGGGGCTTTGGCAAGCAAGGGACAGGATACCAGATCGATTTCTTGATTGACCGCCTGCGCAAAGTCATGCAAGTCAACCAAGAGTGGCGGGTTGCGGTCGTGGGCGCGGGGCATCTTGGCAGTGCCATCTCGCGCTATCGTGGCTTCCGCGACAGAGGCTTTCGCATTGCATGGGTGTTCGATGCAGACCCGGCTAAAATTGGCACGAAGATTGACGACTTTATCGTGCAAGATGTCGCCAACATGCAAGACATCATCCGCAGCAACAAAGTGCAAATCGCCATGATAGCCGTTCCTGCCGAACAAGCACAACAGGTGGCGAATTTGCTGGTTGAAGCTGGCGTACGCGCTATTCTCAATTATGCGCCGATTAATATTAACGTGCCGCCGCATGTCATGGTGCAGTACATCGACCCTGTCGTGCATTTGCAGCACATGACCTACTACTTGCTTAGCGATGAGTAGACACTTAGTTAAGCTGACGAATGCGGTTAAGTAATGCTTGGTTTTCGAGTGCCTTGCCTGCGCCCGTTGCCGCCGCAATCAACGGATTGTCCGCACGATAAACAGGCACGCGCGTTTCCTCAGTGAGATAGCGGTCAATGCCGCGCAGCAACGCACCGCCTCCCGTCAGCACGATACCACGATCGATAATGTCCGACGCAAGCTCAGGCGGAGTTTGCGCTAAGACGTTCTTGACGACGTTGGCAATTGCTTTGAGCGGTTCAGCAAGGGCTTCGACAACATCGTTAGAGGTAATGGTAATAATCTCAGGCAGCCCATTGGAGTTATTGCGTCCCTGTACTTCCATAGACATGTTGTCGGCAAGGCGCACCGCTGACCCTACCTGAATTTTGATAGATTCAGCCGTAGGAAGTCCGATAAGAAGGTTATACTTGCGGCGGACGTAACTTTGAATCGCTTCGTCCATGCGAATGCCGCCCATACGCCCGCTTTCAGCGCGGATGATGTTGTTCATAGTCACCACCGCCGCTTCGGTGATACCCCCGCCAATGTTGACAATCATATCACCTGCCGGCGTGCCAACGGGCAGCCCTGCGCCAATGGCAGCAGCTAGCGGCTCCCAAATGAGGTAGGCATCGCGTGCGCCCGCCGCCAACGCCGCCTCGCGCACAGCACGCTTTTCTACGCCGTTCGCGCCCCATGGCACGCAAATCACTACGGTAAACCAAAACGGACGCAGCCGCCCAAGTGCCTTGCTGAAGAAATAAGACAGCATCTCTTCTGTCACTTCGTAATCAGCAATCACACCGTTTTGCAGCGGTCGCAGAATTTGAATGTCCTCATCGTCGACGCGCCCCATCATTTCGCGGGCGGGCTGACCGATTTCAATAATCCGCTCTTCGCCCTCTTCGTTACGTTCGATGGCAACCAGTGTCGGTTCTTGCAGCACAATTTGACCCCCCTCGTAAATGAGGACGTTGACTGTGCCTAAGTCCACCCCTAACTGCTTAGAAAATAGCCCCATATGTGAGCAAACCTTGCCAATTAACCTGAGCAGAAAACACTTCTTTTATACACAATCAAGGCGCAAATAACAACACCGACCAAACAAAAAGCGGGCGTGTCCTTACGCCCGCTTGCATTTTCGTTGTGAAAAAGACCTAGTCCTCTTCGTCTTCTTTCAAGATACGCAGCCGCCCCGCCCCCGATGAGGCGATTTTGCGGCTCAGCTTTAGCGCAAGTTCAGCGCGACGCAGCTCTAGCGTTGCTTGGCGGTTGGCTTCCGACGAGCCACCCGCCGCCACGAGCTTGCTAGCACGCTGCCGCGCCGCCTCTGCCGCCTCGACGCTGATGCTGAACGCGGACTCCGCTGTATCTGCCAGCACCACCACCTTGTCAGGGCGCACGTCAACCACCCCGCCATATATCGCAAAGCGTTCTTCGGCATTGCCCTTGCGCACAACCATCTCGCCAAACGTCAGCGTGGTGAGGATTGGCGCGTGATGCGGCAAAATGCCCATCTCGCCCTCGCTCGCGGGGATAATCACCATGTCCGCGTTGCGCTCCTCAAAGACCTTGCGCTCTTGCGTCACCAACTCTACATGTATTGGCATCACAAGCCCCCTTATTTGCTTTGGCTTTCTTCGTAACGCTGCAACACGTCCTCAATGGGGCCCGCCATGTAGAACATTTGCTCAGGAATGTGGTCGACTTCGCCATCCAAAATCATGCGGAAGCCGCGCACTGTGTCCTTAATCTTGACATAACGCCCTTCGCGCCCGGTGAACTGCGCCGCCACGTACATAGGCTGGCTCAAGAAGTTCTCCATTTTGCGCGCACGCGCTACCAGCAGCTTGTCGTCATCAGACAGTTCTTCCACGCCCAAGATGGCGATAATGTCTTGCAGGTCTTTGTAACGTTGCAAGACCTTCTGTACCTCACGCGCTGTGTAATAGTGGTCTTCGCCCACCACGTTGGGGTCAAGGTTCTTGGAGGTGCTGGCGAGCGGGTCGACTGCAGGGAACAAGCCACGCGCGGCAATCGAACGTTCCAGCGCAATCGTGCTGTCAAGGTGGGTAAACACCGCCACAGGCGCAGGGTCAGAGTAGTCGTCTGCTGGCACGTAAACGGCTTGCATGGACGTAATCGAGCCACGCTTGGTTGAGGCAATACGCTCCTGCAGCATGCCCATCTCTTCGGCAAGGTTGGGTTGATACCCCACTGCAGAAGGCATACGCCCGAGCAGCGCAGACACTTCCGCGCCCGCCAAGCTATAGCGGAAAATGTTGTCAATGAAGATTAGCACATCCTTGCCTTGGTCGCGGAAATATTCCGCCATAGTCAGACCCGTCAACCCTACGCGCAAGCGCACACCGGGTGGCTCGTTCATCTGACCAAACACCATTGCCAGCTTGCCCAACACCCCGCCCTCTTCCATCTCGTGGTAGAGGTCAGTGCCCTCGCGGGTGCGCTCACCCACGCCTGCGAACACCGACAAGCCGTCATGCTGCGTCGCAATCGAGTTAATCAGCTCGAGAATGGTCACGGTCTTGCCCACGCCTGCGCCACCAAAGATACCCGTTTTACCGCCCTTCGTCATCGGCGCGACAAGGTCAATAACCTTCATGCCTGTTTCGAAGACTTCAACCTTAGGCGATTGTTCTTCAAACGACGGTGCTGGCGCGTGAATAGGACGACGCGGCGCATCCGCAGGCACTTCGGGCCCATTATCAATCGGGCGACCCAGCACGTTAAAAATGCGCCCTAACGACACTTCGCCCACCGGCACAGCAATCGGCGCACCAGTGGCATAGGCGGGCATGCCGCGCTTCAAGCCATCGGTGGCATCCATCGCGACACAGCGCACTTCGTTGTCACCCAACAGCAGCTGCACCTCAAGCACAAGATCTTCATCGTTCTCGCGCGGCACGTTCACCGCGTCAAAAATGTCGGGGAGGTATCCCTCAGGAAACGCCACATCCACCACATTCCCCAACACTTGAGTAATTTTGCCCTGAATTTCCGCCATGTGTCCTGTTCCTCCTACTCGGGTCTACGCCCTGCGATTAAAGTTGCTTGCAAACTCTTTAAGCCTTCCCAATCACCCCGCGCGGCATAGCTTGCCTGCTCTGCCCAAGTGCTAATGCTCGGGGAGAAGCTCATGCCCGCCGCCTGAATAATGGCGCGCAGCTCATCTTCCGTCTTGCTGGCAATTTTGGCGAACGTGTCAACACCTGCTGCGATTAAGGCTTGCGACATTTTTGGACCAATGCCCTCGATAAGCGTCAAATCGTCGCCTTCTTTTTTGCTCTTGCCCTTTTTATTGGGCGCAGGAGCTGGCGTTTCTACAGCGTGATGTCCGTTCGTCTTAACTTGTGCCGCGCTAAAATCACCCGACAAAATCGCTTCGGTCAACTTGTCAACCGACTCTTGCAAGGCGTTCGCACCGCCGACAATGTCGAGAATTTCGCTGGTGATTGAGGCTTGGCGTGCTTTGTTGTATTCCAACGTCAAGTCTGCCGTCAACTGCGTAGCGTTGTCGGTAGCGTTGCGCATCGCGCTCATGCGCGCCGCATGCTCGCTGGCTTGCGCCTCGAGAATAGCTTGGTAAAGCTGAAGTTCAGTGAAGCGCGGCACGATCTCCTCTAACACCGCCGCTGCGTTTGGCTCATACTCGTAGCTCAACGCGCCTTCAGAAACAGAGGGCGCGTCTTTGAGCAAGTCAGCCGCAACGCGGTTTGCTTCTGCGTGGGTGCTAAGCGGCAGCCACGCCTTCACAACAGGACGCTGCGCTAGAATGTTGATAAAGTCAGTGTAGGCTACGACGACTTCGTCGACCTCGCCGCTTAGATAGGCATCAATCGCAAGGCGCGCAATCGGCGCAATGCTGGCAATCGTGGGGTCAGCAGGCAAATCGCTGAACTCGGCAACGACATTCACGCCTGAACGAATTAACGTGTCGCGCCCCTTGCGCCCTACCGCCACCCACTGCGTAGGCTTGTTCATGCGCTCTTCAAAGCGTTCCGCCACGCGCAACACGTTGGTGTTGTAAGAACCCGCCAGCCCACGGTCGGACGTGATAACCACCAGCATAATGTTGTTGACGGTTTCGCGCCCTATGAGAAGCGGATGCGAGGCAGCACCACCCGAAGCATGCTGGATGTTGAGCAAAATTTCCCACGCTTTTTCGGCGTAAGCACGGCTCGCCAGCACGCGGGCTTGTGCGCGGCGCACGCGCGACGCAGAGACCGCCTCGAGCGCGCGCGTGATTTGCGCAATGTTTCTCACGCTCTTGATGCGGTTACGAACTTCTTTCAATGGAGGCATCTAGCGTCTTCTCTTTCTCTAAGCGTCAGCGACGTTAGCTCCAAGTTTCGTTAAATTGCTTGATAGTGCTTTCTAGCTTGGCGCGTACCTCGTCCGTAAAGCCCTTGGTCGCGATGTCGGCAATTTCTTTGGCTAAGCCCGCGTACTGCCCGCGCATCGCGCGCACAAAGTCCTGCTTCCACGCGCCAATGCGTTCCACAGGAATTTCATCCAGCAAACCGTTCGTGCCGGCATAAATCAACGCTAGCTGCTCTTCAAGTGCTAGCGTGTAATATTGGGGTTGCTTAAACAGCTCGTTCAGGCGCAACCCGCGGTCAAGCTGGTCTTGCGTGCTTTTGTCAAGGTTACTGCCGAACTGCGCAAACGCCGCCAGCGAACGGAACTGCGCCATTTGCAAGCGCAAGCCGCCAGCTGTCTTGCTCATTGCTTTCGTCTGCGCAGCACCACCCACACGGCTCACGCTGATGCCCGTGTTCAACGCGGGACGCTGACCTGAGTAGAACAGCTCGCTTTCGAGATAAATTTGCCCGTCCGTAATCGAAATAACGTTGGTAGGCACGAAGGCAGACACGTCGCCTAACAAGGTCTCAATAATAGGCAGTGCCGTCAAGCTGCCGCCACCGCGCGCATCGCTTAGCTGGGCAGCGCGCTCTAGCAAACGGCTGTGCAAATAGAACACGTCGCCGGGATAGGCTTCACGTCCGGGCGGGCGACGCAGCAGCAGCGACACTTGGCGATAAGCGTTAGCGTGCTTAGACAAGTCGTCGTAAATGACCAGCGCGTCCATCTTGTTTTCCATGAACCATTCGCCAATCGCGCAGCCGGCAAACGGGGCAATATATTGCAACGCCGCCGCATCGCTAGCAGATGCTACAACCAGCGTGGTGTACTCCATCGCGCCGCGCTCTTCGAGGATGTTCACGATACGCGCCAGCTCGCCGCGACGCTTGCCAACCGCGACGTAGATGCAGTACATATTCTGACCCTTCTGG
>CALIEB010000010.1 GCA_938022205.1 uncultured Anaerolineae bacterium
ACTAAAGAGAGCCAAAGCTCCAACAACACTAGCGCGAGCAACACGCCAAATAACACAAGACCCAACTTCGTACCTTGCGATTTTAGATGTGCCTTCACTCCCATGCTTTCGCTCCCTTGTTCGCGTTTAACCGCAGGAAAGTATACCACGCAGGTGGCGTTATTGACAGAGCAAGCTCAAAACACCCGGCGCGTGGGGTTAAGCTGGGTCTTCGGGTCCAAGTATTGCTTTAGCGTGCGTGTAAGCCTCACGCAACCACGCAGTGATTTCCTCACGCGGCACGTTGCAGAATAAACGCAGCTGGTCTTTGCGCCCGCCACGCCCAATCGCGCGCATCAACCCTGCCGCAATCGTTATAATTACTGAGTCTTTGTAATCTAAGCCGACAATCGTCTGCTCGCTGTTAGGATACTTGCGGCGGAACTCGTTCACGCGCGTGGTGAAAGGTTGCAGCGGAGGCAGTCCAGCGGAGGTCACGTCAACTAGCAGCACGGTGATGCCAATGCGCTTGCGCGCTTGGATGGTGTCTACCAAAAACTGGTAAAAGCCATCGACAGCTTCACGGGTAGACTTGTGGAAAAGGCACTCATAGTAGAAATCTTCGTGCAAATGGTACTCAAAATGCGGCGATATAGGCTGATGCATGGCTATTCCCCCTCTCTGACGTAACTTTAGTAGTTTTCATTATAGTCCTGTTTTAGCAACCTGCATTTTGTAAGGGGGCAACCTTCTGTTGCGCGCGGCGGGGCTTTGATGTAAAGTTAGGTTATCTTCTTGTTACGTACAGCATGCAGGCGATGGTTTCCACACGACAGCGCAGAGAACGGCGGGAACGCCAATACACGGGGGTCTTGCGTGACCGACGCTTGCCTGCGGTCGCGGAGACCGTGACGGTGCAGCACAGCGAAGAACGCCCTAGCGGCTTTAGCTGGCGGCTAGTCAGTTTTGCGTTGGTGCTGCTGCTCAGTCTTGTGCTGGTCTTTTTCTACGTTTCCGAAAGTTTTTACGTGCGCAGCATCTCGGTCGCGCAGCCCAAATATTTGACCAAAGAGGAAATTTTCGCGTTTGCCGACATTGCTAACCTGCACATCTTTTGGGTTAGCCCGCAGCAAGTGCGCGCGAATTTGCTGCGTTCGCCCTCGATTGCGGACGCGCGGGTGTGGCTGAGCTGGCCGCCGCACATGGTGAACATTGTCGTTGAGGAGCGTGAGCCGTCGTTGGTTTGGGAACAAGGCGGCACTGCTGTTTGGCTAGACGTGCAAGGGCGCATGATGGCACAGCGGCAAGACCGCCCCGACTTACTGCGCGTGATAGCGGACGCGACCGTACAGGACAGCCCGTTGGGCGAAGCGGCGCGAGTTGACCCGCAGGTGGTGATAGGCGCGCTGCAGCTGCGTGACCTGCTGCCGAGCGTGACGATGCTGCGCTATGAGAGCGTGCGCGGGCTGGGGTTTGTCGACACGAATGGCTGGACGGTGTGGCTAGGGACGGGCGCAAACATGCGCGAAAAAGTTCAGATTTATCAGACGATTGCACAAAGCATTGCAGCGCGCGGCATCCAGGCGGGCGAGATTAACGTCTCTAACCCTGACGCGCCCTATTACACAGTGATGTGGGGACGTTAAAGCATGAGTGAGATTGCGGTCAGTTTAGACATTGGCACGCACAAGATTTGCACGATTGTGGGCGAGGTACGCCCCAGCGATATTTTTGTGGTGGGTGTGGGCATTGAACCCAGTCGCGGCATGAAAAAAGGTGTGGTTACCGACGTGCAGGCGTTGGCGCAAGCCATTAGTGCCTCAGTGCATAAGGCGGAAAAGACCAGCGGCTACCAGATTAAGCGCGCCTTTGTCAGCGTGGCAGGCAACCACATCGCTTCAATGACCAGTCGCGGCATGACGGGCATTGCCGGCTCGCGCAGCGTACGCCAAGAAGACCTTGACAAGGCATTGGAGGCGGCGCGTGCCATTGCCATCCCACACAACCGTGAGATTTTGCACGTTATCCCGCGCAGCTACACGCTGGACGGACAAGACGGCGTGCGCAACCCTATTGGCATGCACTGCTTTCGCCTTGAAGTAGACGCGCACATCGTCACCGCCGCCACGACCAGCCTTGCCAACATCGAAGAAGCCACCGAGCTGGCGGGGGTGTTCGTCGACCGTTTTATCCTCAACCCGCTGGCGGCAGGCGAGGCGGTGCTGACTGAGCAGGAGCGCGAGATGGGCGTGGTCGTGATTGACATTGGTGGCGGCACGACCGACCTTGCCGTATTTATCGAAGGCACAGTGTGGCACACCGCCGTTATCCCTATCGCCGGCAATCACGTCACCAGCGACATCACCTACTTTCTCAACGCGCCGCACGAGCTAGCGGAAGTGGTCAAGCTGCAGCATGGACATGCCACTGTCAAGGGGGTCAATCCGCTCGATACGTTCATTGTCGAGCCGTTCGGCGATGGGCTACCGCAAGAGATTGCGCGCACCCAGCTTGCCAACGTCATTGAAGCGCGAGTTGAAGAGATTTTCGAGAGCGTGCAAAAGGAGCTTAAGCGTAGCGGCTATGACAAGCTGCTGCGAGCGGGTGCGGTGTTAACAGGCGGCTGCGCGCAGCTACCCGCCATTACCGATGTAGCGGGTCGCATCTTAGGCTGCCCGGTGCGCGTCGCCAAGCCTGAACGTCTGACCGGCATGGCGGACGCGCTAAGAAATCCCTCGTTTAGCACCAGCGTGGGCTTGCTGCAGGTCGGCTTGCAGTTCGTCAGCCTCGACACGCCGAAAGACAAAGCACCACGTGGCGGCGAGACGCACAGCGGTGGGCTAGGCGCGCTGGTTGCCAATTTTTTCAAGCGGTTGCTGCCGGATGACCGTGACAGTTAACTTGCGCATTTAGCAGTTTGGCGTACAATAATACGCATGATGTTCGTCACAAGACGCTGACAGAGTGCGACAAGCATAAAGGTTAAAAACACATGGTGTCAGAATTTACAGCAAACGAAAATTTCGCCCAGATTAAGGTCATTGGCGTAGGCGGCGGCGGTAGCAATGCCGTCAATCGTATGATTAACGAGGGGTTAGGCGGCGTGGAGTTCATTGCCGTAAACACCGACAGTCAGGCACTGATGCTTTCCAAAGCTAAAACGCGGGTGCGCATCGGCGACAAGCTAACGCGCGGGCTAGGCGCGGGGGGCAACCCTGAGATTGGACGCAAAGCCGCCGAAGAGAGCGCGGATGACCTGTATGAGGTGCTGCGCGGCGCGGATATGGTGTTTATTGCCTGCGGCATGGGCGGCGGCACCGGCACAGGGGCTGCCCCTGTCGTGGCGCAAATTGCCAAAGAGCTTGGCGCGCTCACGATTGGCGTGGTCACGCGCCCGTTCAGCTTTGAAGGCTCACGCCGCACGCAAGTCGCTATGGCGGGCATTGAGAACCTCAAGAGCCAAGTCGACACCCTGATTGTCATCCCCAACGACCGTCTGCTACAAATTGCTGACAAGCGTTCGACGCTGCAGCAAGCCTTTTCGCTGGCGGATGACGTGCTGCGGCAGGGCATTCAAGGCATTTCTGAGCTAATTACTGTGCCAGCCATGATTAACCTTGACTTTGCTGACGTGCGCACGATTATGTCGGAAGGCGGCGCAGCGTTGATGGCAGTCGGGCGCGCCACCGGCGATGACCGCGCTCGCAAGGCGGCGGAGATGGCGATTACCAGCGGCTTGCTGGACGTGACGATTGACGGCGCGCGCGGCATTCTCTTCAACATCACGGGCGGCACCGATATGACGCTGTTTGAGGTGAACGAAGCCGCTGCCATTATCAAAGAGAGCGCGCATCCAGAGGTTAACCTCATCTTCGGCGCGCGCATCGACGAGGGTATGGGCGACGAGATACGCATCACGGTGATTGCCACCGGCTTTGAGCAAAGCCGCGCTGAACGCCGCATCCAGAACGAACGCGGCATGATGAGCGGGCTGCCACGTCCGCAGCAACAGCAGCACGCGCCGCAATCACCCGCCCAGCAGCCTAGCGTGCAGCAACAGCCACCCGCGCCGCCGCCTATTCAACAGCAACCACCTGCGCCGCAGCCCATCCCACAGCAGCCGCCGCGCCCCGTCGCACCGCCTCCGCGCATCTACGACGACAGCAGCGCGGACGACATTCCTGCTTTTTTGCGACGCGACAGAAAGTAAGATTTTTGTAATATGATACCATAAAGAACGCCTAAAAAGCGTTCTTTTTTGCCTTATTTCAAGCAGTTGTTTAGTTTTTGCAATAAAAACAAACACATTTATAACATTAGAAATTCTAATACTAGTGGACAGTGCGGCGTTTTTTGTGGTACGCTTGTGGCATACGCAGCGGTAAAATGGCGAGCTTTTCAGCATCTCGTCGCACAGCATCACCCTAATCAGCAATGCTATAGTCAGCTAGTTTCCTGCACTAAGCGCGCCCATTGTCGTGTGGTTGCGTTAAGGTGCTAAGGGGATGCTCCTTTTACGTCCCTTGCCTTCAACGGCAGGTTTCTCGTCCCTTTCATCGTCACGAGGTATAACTATGGTGCAATCCAAACTACAGCAACGCAACGCTCTGCACGAGCTGGGGTACAAGATTTTTCTTGACCGCTACGCGCAGAAAGACATGACACGCGCCACCTTAAAGGTGGGCGATTTGGTGATTGTCGTCATTGACAGCAAAACGGGGCAACGCGAGATTGGCACAGTCACCGCCATTAATCTGCCCCGCGTGAGCGTGCGGCTCAACGACGGCGAGCTGGTCGAGCGTGACCTCGAGCATGTCGACAAGCCGCTAGAGACCGACCCCGCCCAGATGATGGATCGCGTCGCGGCGGGCATTGCGGCGATTGAGAAAGATGAGACGACACGCAAAGTCTGGACAAAAAATTTTCGCTGGTTATTAGATGACTGGAAGTTCGTGCCCGGCGGACGCATCCTCACCGGCGCAGGCACTGACCAGGCACTAACGTATTACAATTGTTACGTCATTCCCTCCCCGCGCGATTCGCGGCACGGCATTATGGAAACGTTGACACAGATGACCGAAATCATGTCACGCGGCGGCGGGGTCGGCATTAACCTCTCGTCGCTGCGCCCGCGCCATGCTTACGTCAAGGGTGTGAACGGTCGCTCGAGCGGCTCGGTATCCTGGGGCGCGCTTTACAGCTTCGTCACCGGCTTGATTGAGCAAGGCGGGTCGCGGCGCGGTGCCCTTATGCTCATCCTCAACGACTGGCATCCGGACGTGTTTGACTTCATCAACAGCAAACGCCAAGCCGGACAAATCACCAACGCCAACATCAGCGTGGGCGTGAGCGACCGCCTGATGGAAGCCATCAAAGCAGACGGCGATTGGACGCTCATGTTCCCCGACACCAGCGACCCCGACTACGACGAGGTTTGGAACGGCGACATCGAGGCATGGCAAGCGGCAGGGCGCAAAGTTATCACCTACCGCACGGTTAAGGCGCGCGCGCTTTGGAACGCCATCGTCGAGAGCGCATGGGCAAGCGCAGAGCCCGGGGTGTGGTTTAGAGAGCGCAGCAACAAGCTGAGCAACTCGTATTACTACGCCCAACTGGTCTGCACCAACCCTTGCGGCGAGCAACCGCTAGCGGCGTGGTCGGTGTGTAATTTGGGCGCGCTCAACCTCGCGCGCTTCTACGACGCTGACAAACACGACGTGGCATGGGATGACCTCGACCGCGCGGTGCGCTATGCCGTGCGCTTCTTGGACAACGTTATCGACAGCACGCCCTACTTCTTTGAACAAAACCGTCAGCAGCAGATGTCAGAGCGGCGCATCGGCTTGGGGACAATGGGCGTGGCGGAGCTAATGCTTTACTGCGGCATACGCTACGGGAGCGCAGAATCGGTCGCGTTTATCGACAAGCTCTACAAGGCGATTGCGGTGGCAGCTTATGAGACTTCGGCGGAGATTGCCAAAGAAAAAGGCAGCTTCCCCATGTTCGACGCAGAGAAATTTCTCAAGAGCGGCTACATGCAGCAGATGCCCGCACACATCCACGAGCTCGTGCGCACGCACGGCATGCGCAACGTCACGCTGCTGACGCAAGCCCCGACGGGAACCACCGGCACGATGGTCAACACCTCCACCGGCATTGAGCCGTTTTTCAGCTGGGTATACTACCGTAAGAGCCGCTTGGGCTTGCACGAAGAGCAAGTGCCTGTGGTGGCGGAATGGTACGCGCGCCACCCCGGCGCGGATAAACTGCCGGATTATTTCGTCACCGCGATGGATCTCACACCCGAAGAACACGTGACCGTACAGGGCGCGTTCCAAAAGTGGATTGACAGCGCGATTAGCAAGACCTGCAACGTGCCGAACCATTACACCGTTGAGCAAGTTGCCGCCCTCTACATGCAAATGTACGAGCTTGGCTGCAAGGGTGGCACGATTTACCGCGACGGCAGCCGCTCGGAACAGGTACTCATGCTCAAAGGCGACGAACGCGCCGAGAGCGAAATGGAAGCCTTGAAGAAGAAAGAAGAGAAAGAGAAGAAGACGGAACAAGTCGCCACGCCGCACAAGGTGTACCCGCGTCCGGTGCGCTTGTCCGGAACAACCGTCAGCTTCAAAACGCCCTTCGGCACCGCGTACATCACGATGAACAACGACGAACACGGCAACCCGTTCGAGGTCTTTATCACCGTCGGCAAGGCAGGCAGCGACATTCAAGCGGATGCTGAAGCGATGGGGCGCATGATTTCGCTGCAGCTGCGCACGACCGCCCCACACAACCGCCGCGAGATGCTGCGCCACATCAAAGAGCAGCTGCAGGGCATTGGCGGCGCGCGCCCCGTAGGCTTCGGTCCCAACCGCGTGCTGTCGCTGCCGGATGCCGTCGCCACCGCGCTTGACCAGTCCTACTTCCAACAAGAGCCAAAGCAGCAGCTCGGCTTGCCTATGGTTGATTTGGACAGAACGCCTCAGCCGCCGGTCGCCAGCGACCCCTTCGCCAATGGCAGCAAGCAGGGCTATGCCAGCGGCGCAGATATTTGCCCAGCCTGCGGCACCATTTCGCTCATCCGCGCTGAGGGCTGCCTAAAATGCACCTCGTGCGGCTACAGCGTGTGCTAACCAGCGGCGCAATCGTTTAAGCAAGGTAGCAGGGGGCAGCTTGATGGCTGCCCCTTTTTTGTTTTTCGCCACATCGTGCTAAAATACTAGACATTCAGCGCACCAGCGCACAATATAGAGGTTGTGACGTTATTAGAAGGAGAAAAAAATGCAGTTCACGCATGGCGGCGAACTCGTCGCACGTTCTTTGAAAATACAGGGCATTAGCACCATTTATACGCTTTGCGGCGGGCATATCGCGCCCATTTACGACGGCTGCGCCAACAACGGCATCGCCATCATCGACTTCCGCCACGAGCAAGCCGCCGCACACGCCGCCGACGCGCACGCCCGCCTCACGCGCAACGTCGGCGTGGCGGTCGTCACAGCAGGACCCGGCGTAACGGACGCGGTGACCGCCGTCGCCAACGCCTACCAAGCGCGCAGCCCCATGCTGCTCATCGGCGGGGCTGCCCCGCTCAAGACAAAGGGCATGGGCGCGCTACAAGAGATGCCGCAAACCCCCATGTTCGCAACCTTCACCAAAGCCACGTTTAGCGTCGAAAAGACCGAAGACATCCCCGCTATCTTCCACCAAGCCTACCAAGCCGCGCTGCTCGGTCGCCCGGGACCTGTGTTCATCGAAATTCCCTTTGACGTGCTGTTTAACGCGGTCGACGCGCCTGCTATGCCCGACAAAGTGACCGTTACGCCGCTCGCGCCCACTGTCAGCGACCTGCAAGCCGTGTTCGAGCTGCTGCGCAACGCCAAGCAACCTATCCTCATCGCCGGCACACAAGTCTATTGGGACGATGCCGCCACCGCGCTGCGCGAGCTGACCGACGCGACCAACATTCCCGTGTATACCAACGGCGGGGGACGCGGCACGCTGCCGATGACGCATCCCAACTGCTTCAAAGCCTCACGAGGCAAAGCACTCAAAGAGGCGGACGTTGTGCTGTTGATTGGCACGCCGATTGACTTCCGCCTGAAATACGGCGAGGGTTGGCGTAAGGACGGCAAGCTCATCCAAGTTGAGAACGACCCCGCCGAGCTGAATCGCAATCGCAAGGCGGACGTGGCTCTCTGTGCCGACGCGCGCCTGCTGCTCGAGGCCTTGCAAGAGGGCTTGCAAGGCGTGCGTTGGGACGCTTGGCGCGACGCGGTGGCGGAGATGGAACGCCCATTTGAGGACGAGCTGGCACAGTGGGGCGCGCTCGACGATGTGCCGATTAACCACTTTCGCATGGGCAGTGCCATCAACGCGCTGGTCGACGAGAACACCATCCTCATCGGCGACGGCGGCGACATCGTCAGCGCGTGCGCCAAAATCATCAACCTCAGCTACGGCGGGCAGTGGCTTGACCCCGGACCGTTAGGGTGCTTGGGCGTGGGCATACCTTTCGCCATCGCCGCCAAGCACCTCTTTCCGCAAAAGCGCGTGCTGGTTATCAACGGCGACGGCGCGTTTGGCTTAAACGGCTTTGAGTTTGACACGGCGGTACGTTTCAACCTGCCGATTGTGAGCATCGTCGGCAACGACGCGGGTTGGGGACAAATTCGCCTGCCCGTGCAAAAGATGATGGGCGAGGCGCGCGCCTTCGCCACAGGGCTTGCCCTCACGCGCTACG
This sequence comes from uncultured Anaerolineae bacterium, assembly GCA_938022205.1. Taxonomy (GTDB): domain Bacteria; phylum Chloroflexota; class Anaerolineae; order Aggregatilineales; family Phototrophicaceae; genus JANWYT01. The sequence goes on from CALIEB010000010.1 coordinate 8,726, forward strand.
AGAAGGTTGTGGAGGCATTGGGCGGCTATGGCGAGTTCGTCGAGCAGCCCGACGACATTCAGCCCGCGCTCGAACGCGCCTTTGCCAGCGGGCTGCCCGCCTGTGTTAACGTCGTGCTAGACCCGAAGGGGCTGTTAAAAACGGGGGCAAGCACGCCTTACATTGTCTAACAGGAGACGCAATCACGATGACCACACTTGACCTTGTGCAGATGGGGCAGCAAGCGCGTGCCGCCAGCTATGCCCTTGCACGCCTCACCACCGACCAGAAGAACGCCTTGCTGCACAGCATCGCCGACGCGCTAAGCGCGCAAACGCCTGCCATTCTCGCCGCCAACGCGCAGGACGTGGCGCAAGCGCACGCCAACGGCACCGACCCCGTGTGGATACGCGACCGCCTTGACTTGACGCAGCGCATGGCAGGCATCATCGCTGATGTGCGCAGCGTGGCAGGGCTGCCCGACCCCGTCGGACGCGAGTACGACCACAAGACCCTGCCTAACGGGCTGGACGTGCGCAAGCGGCGCGTGCCGTTGGGCGTGTTGGGCGTGATTTACGAGTCACGCCCTAACGTGACGGTTGATGTCGCCACGCTGGCACTGAAGACGGGCAACGCGGTGATTTTGCGCGGCGGCAGCGACACGCTGCACAGCAACGTTGCACTGGTAAACGCCTTGCACAGCGCGCTGGCACAGCACGGGTTGCCCGCCGCGTGTGTACAGGTCATCGCCAGCACTGACCGCGCCTACGTGCAGCAGCTGCTCAAGCTGCACGACTATGTCGACATGATTATTCCACGCGGCGGCAGCAGCTTGCACGCCTTTTGCCGCGAAAACAGCACCATCCCCGTGATTACCGGCGGCATCGGCATTTGCCACCTGTTCGTGGACAGCAGCGCAAACCTTGCCGCCAGCCTACCGCTTATCCACAACGCCAAGACGCAGCGACCCGCCGTGTGCAACGCGCTGGACACGCTGCTCGTTCACAGCGACGTAGCGGCGGCATTCTTGCCACAAGTCGTGGACTATCTGGGCAAGGACGGCGTGCGCTTCAAGGCAGAGCCGCGCGCTTACGCCCTGCTGCAGGGCGACGAGCGCGTTAGCGCGGCGGGCGACGGCGACTTTGACACCGAATGGCTCGGCTTGACGCTGGGGTTGAAAGTCGTCGATAGCCTCGACGACGCGATTGCCCACATCCGCCAACATAGCACCCAGCACAGCGACGGCATCCTCACCGAAACGCCCGAACACGCCGCCACCTTCCTCAACGCGGTCGATTCCGCCGTCGTCTACGTCAACGCCAGCACGCGCTTCACCGACGGCAGCGCGCTGGGCTTGGGCGCAGAAGTGGCGATTAGCACGCAAAAGCTACACGCACGCGGTCCTATGGCATTAGAAGAACTCACGACTTACAAGTGGCTGGTGACGGGGCAATACACCTCCCGCGCTTAGCTCGTCATCGCGAAAGTGACCTCTTTATGGCGAAAACACTGGTAATTATCAACCCGCACGCGGCGGGCAAGCGCGCCAAATTGATTTGGGAAACGTACGAACCCTTGTTTCGCGAACGTTTCGGCGACCTCATCGCCGTTATGACGCGCACACCCAACGACGTGCCGCCCGCCCTCGAGACAGCGCGCGCCGCAGGCTGTGAGCGCGTGTTCTCCATCGGCGGCGACGGCACCAACAACGCGATGGTCAACGCGCTCATGAAACACAACCATGCTTATCCCGACGCGCCACCGCTGGCATTTGGCTGCATCCCCGCCGGCACCGGGCGCGACTGGTCGCGGGGGGTCGGCACGCCGCTCAACGTCAAGCTGTCGATTGAATGGCTGGCAAGCGTGCGCCTGCGCCCGGTCGATGTCGGTATGCTCACCTATGACGACCGCACCACCTACTTTCTTAACGTCTCTAGCTCGGGCATCAGCAACGATGTCGTGCAGCGCGTGGAACGTTCCCCCAAAGAAAGCCGCCTCGCCTTTCCGCTTGCCATTCTCTCAAGTCTGCTGTGGTATAAGCCCGAACCGGTGCAAATTTACTGCGACGGCACGCTGTGGTACGAGGGGACAATCTACGTCACGGCAATTTGCAACGGCAGATACTTCGGGCAAGGGCTGCACGTTGCGCCGCACGCGCGCATCGATGACGGCACGTTTGAGGTCATCGTAGCAGAAGGCATGCCGCTGCTGCGCGTGCTGCCTGTGGTGGCGCGGCTCTATCGCGGCACGCATCTCAGCCATTCCAAAGTCCACACTACCAGCGCGCAGCACGTGCGCGTCATAAGCGCGTCGGGGCTACCGATTGGCTTAGATTTCGACGGGGAACCGGGCATGGCACGCGAGCTAACCTACCGCGTGCTGCGTCATGCGCTACTGATGTATACCTAGACGATGCTCGGCAAATACGCGCGTGCGCCGTATTGGTCAATAATCAGCGGCTGCTGGGTTAATGTGCCATCTGAACTCGTCAGCCGCTTGAACAGCTCCATAAAGCCGTGTGGCTTGACCAAGAACACATTGCAGCCCTTGCTAAACGCGCTGTCCATGACGCTGCGCTCATCGTGCATGGTCGCTACGACAATGTATGCCTCTGGGTAAGCGTGGCGAATGCGGCGCGTCAAATCCAGCCCGCTCACGTCCGGAATTTCCATGTCCACAATTGCTAGGGTGAACGGCGTGCCGCTCGTCAGCAACGCCATCGCCTGCGCGCCGTTGGCTGCGCTAGACACTTCAAAGCCCGCCTGCACCAAGAGCCGTTCAAAAAACACGCGGTTGGCTTCGGTATCGTCAATCACAAGGGCTTTTTTCTCGGACATCACTCACCTCTTTTCTTAACAAGCTCTTTTTAATATTACGACACGACCCCACGACACTAGCATAAATACTTTTGACAAGACAAAGGTCATAGGCTAAGGGCGCACTTCGTTCCTACTTATGATGAAGATGTGCCGTTCTCGTGAACAGTCACGTCGGCACCTTTTTCCTTCGCCTCGACGATGGCTTTCGGCGTGTCTTCCACCTCGACGATGGCCTTCGGCGTGTCATCTTGACTTGCGGCAGGCGTGCGACCTTGGCTTTGCGCTGCGGCGGCTTGCTCGGCTTGCAAGCGCAGCAGCTCCTGCGTTTCGAGATGCTTGCGCGTGTACTGGCGGAACATCTCAACGAGCTGGGCGACCGGCAGCGGCTTCGCCACGTAGTCCGTGCAGCCCGCTTCAAGGCAGCGTTCTTTGTCGCCCACCATCGCGTAGGCGGTGACGGCGATAATCGGCACCTCATGCCCAGCAGCGCGCAGCCGCCGCACCACCTCCAACCCGTTCAGTTCGCCAGAAAGCTGAATGTCCATCAGCACAAGGTCAGGGTTTACCTCTTCAAACTTTTCAAGGGCTTCTACGCCGTCGATAAAGCTGAACACCTCGTGGTTGCCCTCTTTCGCCACCCGCCGAATGAGAAACACATTGGCAGGGTTGTCCTCCACGTACATGATGCGCATGTGCTTCTACCCCTCTGTACCTACTTTGTTTTCTTCTTGTTGCGGTTCAGGCGTGCTGTTTGGCTCTTTGTAGAGCGGCACCGTAAAGCTAAAGACGCTGCCCTTGCCCACTTCACTTTCCATCCAAATCTCGCCGTTCATAAGCGTGACGAGCTGCTTGGAAATCGCCAGCCCCAAGCCGCTGCCGCTGCGTGGGTCACGCCCGCCGGAAGCAGCCTGTTGGAACTCTTTGAAGAGATGTTGGTGGAAATCTTTAGGGATACCGATGCCCGTGTCTTTCACGTCAAACTGCAGCATATCACCCTCTTGATGGATGGTGATTTTAATTGACCCCTCGTCCGTGTACTTGGCGGCGTTGCTGTAGAGGTTGAGCAGCACCTGCCGCAAGCGCGTTTCGTCCGCCCACACGCGCGGCAGCACTTCAGGGGCTTCTTTCTCTAAGACGACGGGCTTCTTGCCCAGCAAGCCCTTCGTCGTGGACATCACCGCGTTGACAATCGGGTCAGGGTTGACGGCTGTGAGATGCACTTCCAGCTTGCCCGCGTCGACTTTGGCAAGGTCGAGAATGTCGTTGATGACGAACAAGAGCTGCCGCCCACTAGTGTAAATTTGGTTGAGGTCGCGCTCGTAGGCAGGGGGAAGCGGTTCGTCATCGTACATGATAGGAAATTGGAGCATCGTCTCGCTAAAGCCGATGATGGCGTTGAGCGGCGTGCGCAGCTCGTGCGACATGTTCGCCAGGAACTGCCCGCGAAAGTTTTTCGCCTCTTCCGCCGCGCGCTTGGCACTTTCTAGCTCCTTATTAATCGCCTGCAAGTTTTCGCTCAGGACTTCGCTGCGCTTCAGGCTAAGCTGGAGCTGCTGGCGTTTCTCAAACAACTCGTCGTTAACGCGGCGTTCGCGCTGATAGTTCATCAACGCCCACTGGGTAACTTGGTAAAGTTCGCCCGCTACCTGCGCCGAGAGCAGCGCGCTCAGCAGCATCAACGCCATCGTAAACAAATGATAGTTGGTGATGGTGAGCGCATCGAGCTTGTAGGACGACACCCCCACAATCACCACGCTGGAAATGATAGCAATCACCACCGTGCTAGCAGGCGTTATCAGCAAGCCGACCACGAACACGATAACGGGGGCAATAAACGGCACCATCTGCTCAGCGGTGGTGTCGCCAAAGTACATCAGCACGCCAATCATGACGACAAACCCGAGCGCGTACGCCCATGCCGCCCAATCAAGCCACTCTTTTTGCAGCAAGAAGCGCGTCACTAAGCTGCTTGTCATCAGCGCGCTGCAAGAAATCCCCAGTGCCACGGTAGCGTTGCTGTTGAGCGCACGCGACGCGCCGAACGTAATCACAAACAACAAAAACACCGCGCACACCGCAAACGTGCCTTGATACAGCACCTTAAGGCGGTCGCTCTTGACTTCGTTGGCAAAATCCATATTGGTAGGAATGCTGCTCATAAGCATAGTCCTATTGTCAACAAAACTAGTTTAGAAACAATTTGTTATCATTCTAGCGCAAGTGTGTAAAAACGACAATTGACTTTTGTTAAGTAAAAAGGCGCGGGTGTCCGCGCCTTTAATTGTGTTAGTCCCACTTGCGGTCGTCGCGCACCGTGCGCTCGCTGCCAATCGTGCCTTGTGGCACAAACAGCACCTCGTCAATCTTGAGGCGAACGGCATTCTGCGCCAGCTGAATGAGCTGCTCGGCTAGCCCAGCCTCGCTTGCGCCCTCTTGCAGCTCTACCCGCAGCGTCACGTAGTCACGGTTTTCCGGTCGCGTGATAATCGCTTGAATTTTGCTAATCTGTGGGAAGGCAACGGCGGCAGCACGCAGCTGGTTGGGATGCAGGAACATGCCGCGCACCTTCACCGCCTCGCCGCTGCGACCAAATAAGCCGGTGATGTGCTGCTGCCCATCGACCAACTCAGGCAGCAGCCCGCCCAAATCGCCCGTGCCAAAGCGCAGCAGCGGGTACTTTTTGTTGAACGTCGTCACGACGATTTCACCCGTGCCACCCGCTTCAACGTCCTCGCCCGTTTGTGGGTCGACAATTTGCACGTAAAGCAGCGGCATCACACGGAAGCCGGGCATGTCATGACGCGAGTAGCCGACAAACCCCAAGTCTGCCGTGCCGTAGGCGGAAGTTGTGCGCATGCCGTACTGCCCTTCAAAGCGCGCTTGCTGTGCCTGTAAGTAAGGCTCGGCGGAGAATAGTGCCTTTTTCAGCGGGTTCTTGTCGGGCGTGATGCCCATGCTTTCCATCTTGTCTAAGATGGTCATCAAATAGCTGGGCTGCCCGACAAAGCCGTTCGCGCCCAACGCCATAATCATCATAATTTGCAGGTCTGTGTTGCCGGGTCCGGTGGGTAGCACGGTCGCACCAACGCCGCGCAGTCCGTCATCGAGCAAAATGCCCGCCGGCGTGAGGTGGTAAGTAAACGTGTTCAGCACTTTGTCGCCGCGCCCAAAACCGACATAGCGAAACGGCTCCAACACCAGCGTAGGGTCTTCTGGCGCGGGCTGCGGGTCGTAAATCGGACCCGGGGAGATGTAGATACGCGGCAAATCTTCAATCGGGATGGTCAAAAAGCCGCCAAAAGGCGGGTTTTTCTGGTGAATTTCCACCAGCGCGTCCTTGCTTAAAACAGGGATTTTTGCCAAGTCTTTGGCGGACTGAATGTCCGCTGGGGTCACGCCTGCGTTGTCAAGCTGTGTGCGAACCGCAGGCGCGTGTGCGTAGGCGTAGGCGACGATGTCTCTAATCTTTGCGTCAAAATCCGTCATGCTCTCAACCTTTGTGTTTGTGGCTTCAACAGTCTGCTTGTGTTGCCCAACCGCATAGCGTTGGTAAGTGCTGCGCGGTTATCCCAGCCAACGCTTGCGCCGCTTGTAATGCTTCACGTCTTTGTAGCTTTTGCGCTCGCCCATCTGGTTCAAGCCGAGATAGAACTCTTTGATGTCGGCGTTCTCGCGCAGCTGCTCGGCGGGACCATCCAAAACGATGCGCCCGTTCTCCATCACGTAACCGTAGTCCGCCAAGTTCAGAGCGGCATGCGCATTTTGCTCGACGAGCAGCACCGACGTGCCTTCTTGGCGGTTGATGTTGCGCACAATGTCGAAGATTTCCTCCACCAACATCGGCGCAAGCCCCAACGACGGCTCGTCCAACATGATGAGCTTGGGATGCGCCATCAGCGCGCGCCCAATGACGAGCATCTGCCCTTCGCCGCCGCTCAAGTAGCCGCTTATGCGCTTGCTCAAGTCTTTTAAGCGCGGGAAATAGGCGTACACGCGCTCAAGGTCGTAGGAAAATTCGCGCCCGCCGCGATAGGTCATGCTGCCAACGCGCAAGTTCTCCTCAACAGTCAAGTGGCGAAACAGCGGGCGACCCTCAATGACCTGCACCACGCCCCGGCGCACAATGTCCTCACCGCTGAGCAAGTCAAGACGTTCGTTGCCCCACATGATGTTGCCGCGCGTAATCTCGCCCACTTCTGCCTTAAGCAAGCCGCTAATTGCCTTGAGCGTCGTCGACTTGCCCGCGCCGTTGGGTCCCAACAGCGAGACCACTTGTCCGGGCTCAACCGTAAACGAAATGCCGCGCAAGACCAAAATCACGCTATTGTAAATGACTTCAATGTTGTTCACCTGTAGCGTCAGGCTGGAAGATGCTGCCCGCACTTCGGGTGCTTTTACCGCTTCTGCTTGCATTGTTGTTTTCTCCGTCTACAAAAAGGGGCGTTGCTATGAACGCCCCTCTGTTTGAAAGCCTAGCCGCACTGCCTAGTTGCCCGGACGCAGGTCAGGCACATCTTGGACTTCGGTGCGCGGCACGAGAATCGGCACGAAGATGTTCGTCCCGTCGGGGTTGGGAATCTTCATCGCATCGTCGCCGCTGGTGGCGGGTCCGGTCATCGTGGCGTTGATGAAGAACATCTGCGCGATGCGGTTGCCCGTCGTGGAGCGGCGCGCGCCGTTGGCAAAGTTCACGTTGTACATATCCAGCGGGTTGTAGTCGATGTTGTCGAGCGTTTCCTTGATGTCTGAACCCGTAATCGCGCTCAGGCTGCCGACACGGTTCACGGTCCGCACGTAAATCTCGTGGTACAGGTCAACCAGCGTCGAGCCAAGAATGTAGGCGATGTTCTGGACAGACAAGGCGCGCTCGTTAGCGGTCGCCAGCTCACGGTTGAATGCCACGCCGGGGTGCTGCACTTCAGACCACCAGCGGAAGGGCAGTGAGCCATACATGCCATTCACAGCAGGCAAGCCATTGTCCGCCAGCGACGTACGCCCGAGCAAGCCCACCGACGTGTCCAACGCCCAGTTCACGCCCGACAGTTTCACCTCATCCAGCAAGCCCAAGTCGTTGAGCGTCTTGGCGATGAGCGCGGGTCCCGAAGCCAAGCTGTTGGTGTAGATGATGTTCGCGCCCGCGTCGACCGCATTCAAAATCTGCGTGCTGATGTCGGTGTCGGTCGGACGGAAGTACTGCGGCTCGGGCAGGATCTTCACGCCCTGTTCAGCACAGTAGTCAATCGCTTCCGGCATGAAGGCTGCTTCGCCGAACGCACCCGCCCAGCTGACGTAGGCAATCACAGGGTCCGGGAATTCAGCGGGGTTCGCGCCGACAAACTCGCAGAACATGCCCAATTGGTCGACGTAAAGCGGGTTGGTGGCGTAAATCCAGCCGGGTGTTTGCCCGTCTTCGCCATATAGACCTTCAACGCTGCCAGCGGAGATGATGACGGGAATTTGATCGGCTGCCACTTGGTTGCGCAGCAGCTCCGCATCGCCCGAAGCGTACAGCACAATGAGCTGCGGCTTGGGTTCGAGCGCGCGATAGTAGTCGTAGTGCGCTTGGGTTTGTGCGGGGTTACCGCCCGTGTCTTTGTTGTCGGTGGTCAGCATCGCGCCGCAGATGCCACCATGCGCGTTCCAGTAGGCGATGGTGTCCGCCAAGCCCGCCAAAAGCGGTTGCGTAATGAAGGCGTAGGGACCGCTAATGTCACCGAAGTGATAGATGGTGATAGTCTCGCCTGTCAAATCCACTTCGCACTCGGTGTGCTTGATGAATTCGGGCAGTTGAGCCGACGTAGGCAGCACAAAGAGGCTCAGAGTGAGCGCAAGAACCAGAAGCAAGACAACTTTACGCATTGTGTGTAATCCTTTCTCTCTACAATCTAATAAGTTAGGAACGTAAGTCTAGTTACTGATTAGAAGTATAGCACAGCTTTGCCAAACCCTCAAATCTTTTCCTCTCTCCTCATGCGCTCTTATGCGTGATTAAAGTGGGCGGCGTAGACACTCGCCTGCGGCGGCGTAGACACTCGCCCTACGCCCGCCCGCGCGAAGCACGCCTACGCTAGTAAGCGTAGGGGCGAATCTTCCAAGCAATGCGCAAAATCTCCCAACGATACGCCAAGCCGCGCGGCTCGACAATCAAGAAAATCACCAACGCCAAGCCAAACAGGAACGGCACAAGCGACGATTCCACGTCCGCCACCGCGATAAACGGAAAAACGTTGGGCAGCACAACTTTGAAGTTGCTGACCACGTTGGGGATAATGTTCTCGCGCAAGATGTTGATGAACGCCACGCCAAACAGCGGACCGAGCGGGAAGCCTGCTCCACCGATGATGAGCATCGCCAAAAACTCAATCGAAAGCGCGAGATTGAACTTGTCCAGCGACAGCGAGCCAATGTCAAACGCCCACAGCGCGCCCGCCACACCCGCGTAAAAGGAGCTGACGAAGAACGCCAACAACTTATAGCGGAACACGTTAATCCCCAGCAGTTCGGCGGCGAGGTCGTTGTCGCGCACGCTGATGAGCGCACGTCCTACCCTAGAGCGCGTCAGGTTGCGCGCCAAGAACGCCATTAACACGGCTAGCGGGATAATCAGATAGTACATCACCACCTGCGGACCGAAGCTAAAGCCGAAGAACTGCGGGTCTGGCACTTCCAGCGGACGCGAGCCGTTGGTCAGCCTTTCCATTGGATAGCGCATCAGCCAAGGGATGATGAACTGCGCTGCCAGCGTGGCCATCGCCAAGTAAAAGCCCTTCACACGCAAGGAGGGCAAGCCGAAGAGCAGCCCCACCAGCGCGGTGAACAAGCCCGCCAGCGGCACAGCTATCCAGAACGGGATGCCCCACAGCCGCGCCATCAGCGCGCCGCTGTACGCGCCCACGCCGACAAACGCCGCGTGTCCCAAGCTAATTTGTCCGGTGTAACCCATGAGGATATTCAAGCCGATGACCGCAATCGTGTAAATGGCGATGCGCACGACGATGCCCACCCACACCGCTGGCACAACGCTCAAGCCCAAGCCACCCTCTGCCGTCAGCAGCGGCAGTAGCAGCACTGCCACGAACGCCGCATTAGCCAAAAAGCGGCTGGTGCGCGTGCGGTTAATCTTCATGTCTTGCGCGTAAGACGTGTCAAACACGCCTGCAGGACGAATGTTAGAAGCCATGATGTTCTCTCACCTGTCTTTCTGGGGTTAGATGCGCTCGATGCGCTTCTCACCAAATAAGCCATCAGGACGAATGATCAGCACAATCATCAAGACCAAGTAAGGCATGAGTTCCGTGCCTGCTTGATTGCCGTAGAGCAAGTTGCCCCAATCTTGCACCAAGCCAATGATTAAGCCGCCTACCAGCGCGCCTGTGATGCTCTCCAGACCGCCTAACAGCACAGCGGGGAAGGCACTAAACGCCACAAACGGCAAGTTCAGGTCAAGCTGCGACGCGCCACCCTGCAGCACCCCCGCCAGCATCGCCAGAATTGCCGTGATACCCCACGCGACCGCCAAAATCACGCGCACGCGCAAGCCCACGCTTTGTGCTAGCTGCTGGTTTTCCGCGCTGGCGCGCATCGCCAAGCCCACGTTGGTATAGCGGAAGAACAGCACGAAACCCACAAACGCCGCCAACGCCAAGAAAAACGTCACTAGCAAGTCCGTGCGAACAACTACGCGGCCTTGCAAGAACTCCGCCTCCCAGCGAATGGTGTTAGGCAGCCCCAATCTCTCTAAGCCGCTGAAAATTTGCAGCGAAATCGGCACGCTACCCCAAATGAGGTTGACAAACCCCTTGAGGATTTCGCTCACCGCCAGCGTCATCAGCACCATTGTGAAAAGCGGCTGTCCAATCAGCGGGCGAATGGTGAAACGCTCGATGAACAAGCCGACGAAGACCGAGCCGGTGATGCCGCCGACAATGGCGCGCAGCATGCGCACGTCTTCGCCTTGCCAGCTCATCAGCAGCGTTAAGACCACAACTGCCGCTACGCCGATACCCAAGCTGCGCAGGTTGCGCAGCTCACGCCAGCCGTTCATCGCCAGCACCATGAGAACCGTGCCAAACGCCAGCGCGCCCGCCGCCAAAGGGTTCACGTTGGGCGTGCTGAAAAACGAGTAGAACAGCATGCCGCCAAACAGCATCATGTAGCCCTGCGCGAAGTTAAACACGCCGCTGGCTTTGTTAATCAGCACAATGCCTAAGGCAATCAGCGCGTACACGCCGCCGACGAGCAAGCCTGTGATGGTCGTTTGCACCATACGGCTGGGACGCAAGCTGTTCAAACGTTCTTGCGTGAGCAGATAAAACACAATGAACACCGCCGCCACCATCAGCCAAGTGACAAGTGTGCGGTTTTCCCTGTAGAATTTCTGTAAGGCTTCCATTACGTTCCTTCTTGAAGTCAAGTTCAATAAGTTGTTGCAGTGCTAGAAGACGTTGACCACGTTCAAATCGGTTTCGACCACGCCCACGCGCCCATCGCGGTACTTGACTTCGGCACGCACGCGCACGCCCGTCTTGTCGCTGTAGAGCGCGTCGAGAATGTCGCCGTATTTCTGCATGAGCGTGCGGCGCACCAGCTTGCGCGTGCGCGTCAGCTCGCCCTCGTCCGCGTCAAACGCCTTGTGCAGGATGACAAAGCGGCGAATACGGCTAAAATCCGGCAACGAGGCGTTAACGCGCAGCACGTCCTCTTTAATCAGCTGCGCCACTTCAGGCTTTTGCGATAGGTCGACCATCGTCGTGAAGGCAATGCCGCGCTTCTCCGCCCAACGCGCCACGTTGTCGAAGTTGATGACGATGATGGCGGTCACGTAGTCCATGTCAAAGCCGCCGATGGTCATCACGTCCTGAATGTAGGGACTGAACTTCAGCCGCCCTTCGATGTACTGTGGGCTGAAGCTGTGACCATTTGCCAACTGAATCATGTCCTTAACGCGCTCTAGGTAAATCAGGTGCCCGTCTTCGCGCATGTAGCCCGCGTCGCCCGTGTGATACCAGCCCTCTTCGTCAATGGCTTCGCCCGTCTTGTCAGGGGCATTGTAGTAGCCAGCAAAGCGCGCCTGCGTGCGGATGAGGATTTCTTGGTCTTCGGCAATCTTGAGTTCCACGCCCGGCACGACTTCGCCCACTGTCTCGAGTTTGACGCGCCCGGGCACGTGGATTGTTCCCATCGTTTCGGTCGAGGCGTAAATCTGGCGCAGCTCCACCCCCATCGCGCGGAAGAAGCGAATGACATCCGGCGCGAGCATCGCGCCCGCCGTCAGCGCGTTGCGCGCGTGCGTCAAGCCAATTTTGTCGCGCAGCGGCTCAAACACCGCCAGTTCGCCCAAGAAACGCAAGATGCGCAAGTGTAGTGGGATAGGCTTGCCCGCGTCTTGAAGGTCAATGACGCGGTAGGCAATCGGCAGAAACAGCTCGTACAGTTTGCGGTTAATCCACGTGCTGTCGTTTAGGCGGAAGCGCACCGTGCTGGCGAGGTTTTCCCACACGCGGCTGGGGAAGAGCAAGCCCACCGGCGCAATCTCGCGCAGGTCAGTGGGGACGGTTGCCGCGCCTTCGGGGAAGTTGACCACCATGCCGTGCTGCAGGTGCGGCGAAAAGCCAAAGGCTTGCTCGGTTAACCAGGCCATGGGGCTGAACGACAGCCAATTGTCGTCTTTGGTCACCGGCACGTAGTCGTGGTTCATGCGGTTGCCATAAATCAACTGCCAATGGGTAATCATGGCGAACTTGGGCAAGCTGGTCGTGCCGCTCGTCATGGACAGGATAATTGTCGCCAGCGGGTCGGTGGTGCGCACGAGGTCTTCGAACTTGGTGGGATGCTGCTGGCGGTATGCCTTGCCCAGCTCCTCAATTTCGCCGAAGCTGGCCAGCCAATCGTCGTTGTAATTCCACAAGCCGCGATCTTCCCAGTAAATGACCTTGCGCACGCTGGGGATTTTCTCGCGAATTTCCAGTGCCTTGTCGACCTGCTCTTGGTCGTGCGCCACCAAGAACGTGGCTTGCGTCGAGCTAATCACGTAAAGCAGGTCAGGGTTTGCCAGCGCGTCGCTAAAGACGCACACCGTCTGGGCGTGGCAGCCATGTACGGCGATTTGTGTCCAGTACATCTCGGGGTCGTTTTCGCCGATAATGGCGACCGTTTCGTGCGGCGACAAGCCCAAACTCACCAAGCCCATGGCAAAGTTAGCCACGTGTTCGTACACGTCATTCCACGTGTACTCTATCCAGATGCCATAGCGTTTCTTGCGCATTGCCACGCGGTTGCCTAGCTCTTTCACGCGCTGCAAGAACTGCTTGGAGAGCGTGTTGCCGCTCTCGTCGGGCAGCTTAATCTCTTTTTGAAATCTTGACGTGTAAATTGTGCCCGGCTTGGTCGGGCGATGCTTGACGTTCTCTAACGTGGTTTTGGGGTATGCAATCGCCATGTGTTATGCCTCCTGTCCCAAGTAGGCTTTAATCACGCGCTCGTCGTGGCGGATTTGTTGGGGCGTGCCTTCGCTAATTTTTTGCCCAAAGTCTAACACCACAATGCGATGGGAAATGTCCATCACCAAGCCAATATCATGCTCGATAATCATGATAGTCGTGCCTTGTCGCTCGTGAATGTCGATGATAAAGCGCGCCATGTCTTCCTTCTCTTCGACGTTCATCCCTGCCATTGGCTCGTCAAGCAACAGCAGCGTTGGCTCAAGTGCCAGCGCGCGCCCTAGCTCGACGCGCTTGCGCAAGCCGTAGCTCAACGCGCCGACGGTCGTTTTGCGGATGCTCTCCATCTCCAAAAAGTCGATAATCTCTTCCACGCGACGGCGATGCTCAATCTCTTCGCGCTGCGCCACGCCGTAGAAAATCGCGCCCGTGATGAGGTTGGTCGCCTTCATGTGGATGTGCCGTGCCGCCATGAGGTTGTCTAGCACAGTGGCGTTGGTGTAAAGCGCGATGTTTTGAAAGGTGCGCGAAATGCCCAGCTTAGCACGCTTGTAAGGCGGCAAGTGGTTAATGGGCTTCCCTTCAAAGTAAATCGTGCCTTCTTGTGGGGTATAGAACCCGTTGATGCTGTTGGTTAGGCTGGTCTTCCCCGCCCCATTGGGACCAATGACAGCAAGAATCTCACCTTCGTTGATGTCGAAGCTGACGTTTCTTAGTGCCTTAATCCCCCCGAAACTCAAAGAAATATTGTCCACGCGGAGCTTTACAGGCATATTTAGCTTTTCCCTATCTGCAACAATGTTAACTTCCATAAAAAGCATCTACTCGGATAATGTAACAAATGTTTCGATTTTTCGCAAAGGCAAAGTGTCCTAATTTAACGGGTATTTATTTAGCAACGTGTCGGAAATGCCCGCCTACTCAAAGCGCGTCTGCCGCCTTGTCTCCACAGGGACTTGTAGCTGCTTGACCGCCAACACTTCTTTGGCGGGTGTGCGGTCGCCGTCACTGCTGATGCGGCGCGGCGCGTCCAAAAAGAACAGGGTAAAGCCGTGTGCTTGGTAAAGGTCAACAATGCGCGGCGTGGCTTGGTTAGAAAGCACCATAGGCACCTCCCACTGTGCCAGCCACTTTACCAAACGCTCTTGATGCGCCCACGTAAAATCTTCTTGGGCATAGCTGGTAAACGGCACGTCATAAGGCGGGTCAGCATAGATAAAATCATCGGGCTGGATGGTCAAATCGGCAAAGTCGCCCGCTTGAAATGTCCACCCGCGCAGCGCGTCCGCATAGGGCGCAAAGTCCGCCGATTGCATATAATCGATGTGGCGATAGCTCCCTTTTGGCACGTTATATAAGCCAAGTCGGTTAAAGCGACACAGCCCATTATAGCCCGTGCGGTTAAGATAGTAGAAGAGTTCGGCTGCCTCGCGGGTGTCGGTTTGGCGGGCTTGAATGAGCGCGTTAAAGCGGTCACGGCGCGCATAGTAAACCGACTCGGTGTTGTCGTCTGCGCTTAGCGTGATGTCGGTCAGCCCGCGTTGCAGCCATGTGTAAAAGTTAATCAAGTGCGGGTTAATATCATTGAGCAAGGCGCGTTTGGGGCGCAAGCCTAACGCCACCGCCAAGCCGCCACAAAACGGCTCGACGAGGCGGCGCGTTTTGTGGGGTTGCCAAAGGGGTTGCAGGTGTGGCAGGAGCCACCGCTTGCCCCCCGCCCATTTTAGCGGTGGTCTAAGCATGTTATGCCTCCGTTATTTCATATCGCTGCGCATTAACAATCCCAACGCTGTTATAGCTATCAGGGTTATCAAACACAAACTCCCAGAAGGCGTATTGTTTGCCACGTTTCTCAAAAAACAGCGTTCTCACTCGTTTGCGTGTGGTTTGCATCCACTGGCGGTAAGGATAGTAGAGCTGTTTAATGATGGTGTTGCTTGTTTGCGCATTTTTCGCCTCGACTAGCACCACTTGTTCACGCCCCTCAAACCCCGCGTCTACTTCGGTTTGCACGCCTGCCACATCAAGGCGATGCTGACCTACAAAGAAGCTAAACGCGGGTGTGCGCTTACGCCCACGTATCGTTAACACCAACGAATCATCGTTTAGAAACGTGCGCACAAGACTGGTGGCATAGGCATAATCTAAATGCTGCATTTCGGAGTTACCCACTTGCGCTGTCTCTAGTGCAAAACCTAGTTGCGAGCGATAAACACGGATCGGCTCATCAACAGGCGGCACGTCCGCATAGCCTTCGCCACGTATCAACGCATAATCACCGTTAGTAACAGGCAACACAAACAGACCCAACGCTTGGAAGAGTTGTGGACGGCTTTCACGAGTCGCCTGATAGCAAAGCAAGCGCGGCTCGCGGTCTGCGTTGCGTGCGCTTTGCAAGTCCGCAGTCGCTTGTTTAATCTGCTGCGCGCTCAAGAAAAATGGCGCGGCATCAAAATCATGTGCCGCTATGCCATACGTCTCAAATATGACTTGCCACGCCCGCGCAGACATCACCCCCCCTCCACCCGCGCGTTGAACCACGCCAGCATGTCGGCAATCACCCGCGCCTTGTCGCGCTCGTTCACCAGCTCATGGCGCATGCCGTCGTAAATCTTAAGCGTCTT
>CALIEB010000011.1 GCA_938022205.1 uncultured Anaerolineae bacterium
TTCGCGTTCGATTGAGGCTTTGCAGGCATCCGTTCGCTTGTTTATTTTTGCCTGGAATGCCCGCCAGTTGCACAAGCGCCAGCATCCGCGCTATCCAGCCCATATCCGAGACTTTGTGTCTGTTCGAATTTAGACACTCCCTTGTGATGGTACAGTGCCTTTGCCTCACCCTAAATTGCTTTCCGCTGCTGTGGCTAGCGACTTTATAAGCCTCATCCCCAGCAGAGCTGAGGACGGAGGCTGCTTGGCAGACTGCAATCGTCCCAATGGTCTGCACCTCTTTTACGAATGTTTTTACGTTTTTTGTGCTATTGTGTAAAAAGACTGTTTTTACACGTGCAAAGGAGTGTTTTATGAAGCACCTTGTGCTTTTACTCGCTGCGCTGCTGCTGATGACAGTTTCACTTACTCCCGCCAGCGCGCAAGGTTCGCGCCAAGTTTGGGCATTTTACATGGGCTTCTGGGCAGGTGAAGGCTCTTGGAACATGCAAAGCGACGTGTTGACCGACCGCCCCGCTATTGGCAACTATGATTCGCGTGACCCCGGCGTGATGGGGTTACAAATCGACCAAGCTAAGAGCGCAGGCATTGATGCCTTCTTGGTCAGTTGGTATGGGCTAGACGACCAACAGACCACCACACCTGTGGTGTTTAATGCGCTTGACCGCGCGGGCGAACGCGGCTTTCAGGTGGGTGTCGTGATTGATTTGTTTGTGCAGGACTTTAACAACACCCTACCCTCGCTGACCAACTCGCTCAATTGGTTAGTCAACAGCTTGTCCAATCATCACGCCTATTTGCGCGTGGATGGCAAGCCGGTGATCGCTTTTGCTTTCCAAAACAAGCTGGGCTTGAGCAACCAACAATGGCTCGACTTGCGCAATCAGATTGACCCTGAACGGCGCACGCTGTGGTTGAGCGAGGGAATTAGTGGCTGCTGTTTGTACGGCGGCGCAATGGACGGCATGTACGCCTTCAATCTGGCGTGGGCAAACGGCAGCAGCGCGCGCTACCGCTCAGAGCGCAACGCTGTGCTGCGGCGCGGCGGCACGCTTTACGTGCCGATGGTGCATCCGGGCTGGGACGAAACGCTGATTGCGCGCCGCGAAGGGCGTAGAAATCCCACATCGCCACGCGCGCGCGCCAACGGGCGTTTCTTGGCGAATAGTTTTAACGGAGCGATCGCCAGCGGCGCGAACATCATCATGATTGGCACATGGAACGAGTTCGTCGAAAACTCGCACATTGAGCCAAGCGTCAACTTTGGCAACCAGTCGCTAGACACGCTCGCGCCGTTGATTGCGCGTTGGAAAGGCGCAGCGGCATCCGCAGGCAGCAGCGGCGCAGAACGCCCCGAATCGCCCACAGGCTTGATTATGCAAGCCACGCAGCGCGTCAACGTGCGCCCCACGCCCAGCACGAGCGGCAGACCACTTGGGCAAATTTCACCCGGACGATTTTATGCCGTGTTGGGGCAAGAAAACGGCTGGGTTAAGATCGATTTTAACGGGCAAGAAGGCTACGTCAGCGCGCAGTTCGCGCGCATCGAACAGCGTTAACACTATTTTAGGGTGGGCAAATCCCACCCTAGCGGCTTTCCTGCACTTGGCGATGAGGAAAAACGGCGTGCTGCGTGCGAACAGCTTCTTCTGGCTAGCATCCACCAAGCCACCCTTGACTTTTGCCCGCCTGCGTTCTATAGTATGCGCACGATACGTACCCGTAGCTCAGTGGATTAGAGCATTTGTCTACGGAACAAAGGGTCGGGGGTTCGAATCCCTCCGGGTACGCTAACAGCTGGCAAACGCCAGCTGTTTTTATTTTACGCGCTGTAAAGTTGCTTGTCTGCGCTAGCGAAGCGAAACTTGGGCGCGGACAACGCGCTTGCCCAAAGGAACGCATAGCAATTTGCTGTTTTCAAGGTACAA
The DNA here is from genome assembly GCA_938022205.1 of uncultured Anaerolineae bacterium. Taxonomy (GTDB): domain Bacteria; phylum Chloroflexota; class Anaerolineae; order Aggregatilineales; family Phototrophicaceae; genus JANWYT01. The sequence goes on from CALIEB010000011.1 coordinate 1,929, forward strand.
TAAGCGCGTTGCTTCTTTCTTCATCATGCTTGAGGATACCCCATGCGCGAAATTACCGTTGCTATTGTGCAAATGAAACCCAAAATGGGCGAACCAGAAGAAAATCTCGTCAAGATGTCCGAGATGATCTCTAAAATCGCCTCGCAGCAGCGTGTTGACCTTATCGTCTTTCCGGAACTGATCACCAGCGGCAACGAGTTAGGCGTGCGCTTTACCGAAGTGGCGCAGCGCGTGCCGGGACCTACCATCAACCTGATTGCGCAACGCGCCAACGACTACGGCATCTACGTGGCGTTCGGCATGGCGACCAAAGAGAAGGTCGAAAGTGTGCTGTATAACTCGGCGGTGCTGGTGGGTCCAGAAGGTGACCTTGTCGAGGTCTACAACAAAATTCACCTGCGCGGCGAAGAGCGCATGGCGTTCCGCGAGGGCTTTCGCCTGCCGATTGCCGAAACCGAAATTGGCAACATCGGCTTGATGATTGGCTATGACCTCGCGTACCCGGAGATTGCTCGCTGCATGACGTTAGAAGGTGCGGACTTGCTGTGCGTGCTGGCGAACTGGGAAGCGGCGCACGTGGACGAGTGGAAAACTTACTTGCGCGCCCGCGCCTATGAAAACTCGATTTTCGTGGCGGGCGTGAACCGCGTCGGCGAGGACGTTACGCTGACATTCGGCGGACAGAGCATGATTGTGGGCCCGCGCGGGGAAGTGTACGCCAGTCTCGCCGACGAGACCGATCTCGAAAGCGGCGCGCCGCTCGAGGGCTTCGCGGTGGCGCGCATCGACCTTGACGAAGTGCGCAAGAACCGCGAGGAGTTCCAGTTTATCCAAACGCGCCAGCCCGCTGTCTACCGCAGCATCGTCAAAAAGTATTAGCGGCTGCTATTTCAGGCGGTCGTCGCGCCACAGCATCAAGCCCAAGCCCAACGCTGAAGCCAACATCAACAGCAGGCTTGGCTCGCCTAGCAGCACGAACAACCCCTCTGCTTGCACGCTCCAAATGCGCGTGGCGAGCGTGCGGAAGCCAATCGGCGCGAGAATGAGCGTGGTTGGCAGCTCTTTCATGACGTTGAGGAAGACCAACGCCGCACCGGCTAAGATGCCTGCCCGCGCCAGCGGCAGCGTCACCCGCAGCAGCACTTGATGCTTGTTCAGTCCCAGCAAGCGCGCGCTCTCTTCGTAGTGCGGGTTGAGCTGGGTTAGCGCGCTGCGTGTCGTGCCGATGCTGTAAGGCAGGTAGCGCGTCAGATAGCCGACAATCAGCAGCGGCAGCGTCTGATACAGCGCGGGCATCGCCTGTGAGGCGAAGAACACCCACGCCAAGCCGACGACCACACCGGGCAGCACGTTGCCGAGATAGGCGAAGCGCACCAGCCATTGGTCGCCGCGTGCGCGTGAGCGCGCCCCTAACACGCCCATCGGCACGGCAATAAACGCCGCCAGCCCTGCCGCCGCCAAGCTAACCAACAGGGTGTTCTGCGTTAACACAGGCATAGAGACATCCGCCGCCTCCACCATGCCGCGCTGCCAGAACCAGTAGAAGACGACACTCAGCGGGATGACCACGCCAACAAACACCGGCAGCGCGCAGAACGCCAGCGCAACGCCCTTCCACGCGCCCAACGCCACAATAGGAGGATGACGACGCGCGCCAGTGCCAACGCGGTAATTCGCGCTGAGCTTGTTGTAGTGCTGCTCAATCGCCAGCAGCCCCAACGTCAGCACAATCAGCACTAACGCCAGCATTGCGGCGCGCTCGAGGTTAAACGCGCCGCTGTATTGGGTGTAGATGGCGCGGGTGAAAGCGTTGAAGCGCATAACGGCAATTGCGCCAAAGTCGCTAAGCGTGTAAAGCGCGGTCATCAGCGCGCCCACCGCAATCGCCGGACGCAGCTGTGGCAATGTGATATGCCAAAACACGCGCCAGCGCGAAAAGCCCATGCTGCGCCCCACGTCCTCCAGCGCGGGGTCGCTGTTGAGCAGCGCAGCGCGTACAGGTAGCACCACGTAGGGGTAGGTGAACAGAGTAATCGACAGCCACGCGCCCCAGTAGCCGCGAATGTCGGGCAGACGCTGTACGCCAAACGGCTCTAGCCAACTCTGCAAGATGCCTTTGGGACCGAACGCCTCAATATAGGTCAGCGCGCCCAAATAAGACGGGATGACGACGGTCAGCATGCCCAACACCAACCAAGCGCGCCGATACGGCAAGTCAGTGCGCGCCGTCAACCACGCGAAAGGCACACCAATCAGCACCGCACTCAGCACCACGCCCACCGTCAGCGTCAAGCTGTTGCTGACGATGGTCAGCGTGCGCGCTTGCAGCAAATACGCCAGCCCTTCGCTGCCTGCGCTGAGCGCGCGCATGATAAGATAGCCAATCGGCAGCGCAACAATGCCCGCCACAGCAAGGCTCACGAGCTGCCACAGCGAAGGGTAGCGTAGCCTGCGCCACACAGGCGGCGCGGCGTTAGCTCGGCGCAGAACTTCTTGGGTGATGCGAATGAAACGGTCACCGGTGTTCGTTGTTGTTAAAGGTTGTGCGGTCATAACACACTTTCTTGCTTGGCTAGTAGAAGAAAAAAGGGGCGAGCAGTCACGCCCCTTGCACAGCACTTAGTCCAGCGCACCGCTGGCTTCAATGATTTCTAGCGTCTTGGCGAGGTCGTCAAGGTCGGTCAAGTTGATGTCGGGCGTGCCAATCTCCGCCAAAGGCTTGAGTGCCGCGCTGGGCGCAACTGTCGCCACTAGCGGGTACTCAAACGTGCGCTGGGCGAAGTAGGTTTGCGCGCTGTTGCCCAGCAGGTACAGGACAAAACGCTGCGCCAAGCCTTGCTTCTTGCTGTTCTTCAGCACGCCCACGCCGGCAATGTTGACCAGCGCGCCCACGTCGCCCGCCGCAAAGTAGTGATTTTCGGCGGTGATTTGCGGGTTCTGAGCGCGTGCAGCGTACAAATAGTAGTGGTTGACCAAGCCAACCTCCACTTCGCCGCTGGCAACCGCTTGCAGCACGCTGGTGTTGCGGTCATAGGCTTTGGTGTCGTTGGCAACCATGCCCGCCAACCACGCGGCGGCAGCTTCTTCGCCCAACAGCACGCGCAGCGCGGTCACATGCGCTTGGAACGAGCCGTTAGTCGGAGCCCAGCCCACGCGCCCGCGCCATACTTCGTCGGTGAGATCGAGCATTGAGGCGGGCAGTTCGTCCACGCTCACCAGCGTCGGGTTGTAGACCAGCACGCGCGCGCGCCCGCTGATGCCCACCCACAGGCTTTCGGGCGAGACGAACGCCGGCTGTGCTACGCGCTCCGTGATATCCGACGGCAGCACGGCGAGCATGCCCGCTTTTGCCAGCAGCCCTAACGCGCCCGCGTCCTGCGCGAAGAACACGTCAGCGCGGCTGTTCGCGCCTTCTTCGCGCAGCTGGTTCGCCAGCGTGGCGGTGTCGCCGTACAGCACGTCGACTTTGATGCCCGTTTCGGCGGTGAATTGTTCGAGCAGCGGAGCAATTAAGTTTTCGTTGCGCCCCGAGTAAATCACCAGCGACTCTTGTTCTTGCGCGTTGGCAGGAACAAGCCCAAGAACCAGCAGCACCAGCAGCAGCCAAATGCTTACGTTTGAAACAGCTTTCATCTTAGAAACTCCCTTAGTGGATGCCAAGCACTTTTGTGGTATAATGCTTAGGCGTGTGGATAGATAAGGTGTTCAGCCGTGAGTCCTTCCGCCAAGAAGTCGGCAGAACACCTTATTTGTACCAGAGACTTTCTCCGCTTGTCTACGACGTTGGCTAAACCTTGTTTTTACGGCACATGAGAGCCACATTAACCCGCGTCTCATCCACTTGTGCGCGCCGCCATGACATCAAAGTTAATGCGGGTTAATTTGTTGAGATTTTCAACAACCCTGCTCAAAATCTGCGAAAACGTTATATGATTGCCTATAGGGAAGCGATGGGCAGCACTGCAAACCAAGTGAAAGGATTTGCCATGAGACGATGTCAAATGGGGTTGTTGCTTTGCCTGCTGCTGTGCTTAGGGGGGCTGACGCTGCGCGCCCAAGATGCCCCGAGCATCCCCACTGACCCACCAAGCTGGGACGGCACCACGCGCTTCACCGTGCTGATTTTGGGCATGGACAGACGACCCAACGCCCGCGACAACCTCAACGCCCGCACCGATGTCATCGTGCTTGCCAGCTATGACCCGCAAACGCGCAGCATCGGGCTGCTGCACTTTCCTCGCGACCTGTTCATGCCTACGCCCGACAAGGGGCTGCCAGTGCGCATCAACACCTTGCTGGTGCTGGGCGAACGCCAGTTGGAAAACTACGGACCGTTCTACGCCATGAAGACGCTGCAGTATAACTTGGGCATGTACATTGATGGTTACGTGGCGTTTGACTTTGTCGCCTTTATCCGCGTGATTGACGCGCTGGGCGGCGTGGTGATTGACGTGCCGTACACAATTAACGACCAATCCTACCCCGACATGAACTACGGCTACGAGCCGTTTTTCTTGGCGCGCGGTGTGCATACGCTCGACGGGCGCACCGCGCTCAAGTACGTGCGCACGCGGCATGGCGACAACGACTACGGGCGCGGACAACGACAGCTGCAGGTCATGCAAGCCGTGCGCGACCGTCTCGCCAACCCCGCCGTGCTGCAGTCGCTCGTCAGGCAAGCTCCGCAGCTGCTGCGCGACCTGCAAGGACACGTCTACAGCAACATCCCGCCCGAGCTGCTGATGTTCTTGGGCTTGGTGATGATAGAGCAAAACGCCAGCATCACGACTGGCGCAATCAACCAGCGCAACACCTTTGAGTATTTCGTGCAAGGTGAGGGCTATGTGCGTGTTCCTGACCGCAATCGCCTCGTAGAAGAGCTAACGCGCACCTTTGGCGCGGACTATTGGCGATAAGTTGAGAGAAAGCGACTCCTCATGACCTTTCGTGTGCTTGTGCTATGTGGCGCGCTGCTGTTAGCTAGCGTGCGCCTGACTTACGCGCAGACCAGCAACCTGCTGGCAAACGCCTCGTTTGAAGCGGGCGGCTTTGTGCAAGCCGCCGCCGCGCCCGACGGCTCGGCATTTTACAACGTGCCTGAAGGTTGGGGCGGCGGGGTGCTTTTGGACGGCGCGACATTCTGGCAAAACATCATGCCCAACGGCTATCCGCACAGCGGCAGCGTGAAGACCAACGGCGTGCAGTCCTATCACGTGTCACGCGGCTACGCCACCTTCACCGCGTGGATTTACCAGCGCGTCGCTACCGTGCCGAACACGCCGCTAGAGGGTGGTGCGGCGGCGTTTGTCGAAAATCCCAGCGGCACGGCGTTCGTGCGGGCGGGCATTGATCCCACTGGCGGCACGAACCCCTTCGCGCCAACGGTGATTTGGGGGGCAAGCGCGGGCGCGCCCAACGCTTGGAACGCCGTGCGCGTTTCGGCACGCGCCACAGGCGGCGCGGCAACGTTCTTCCTGTTCGCTTCGCAGGGCGCGCCGGCTGATCCCAACGGCGTGTATTGGGACGATGCTTTCTTGTTCGGGCAGGGCGGCGCGAGCCTCGTGCCTGCGCCCGAAGCCAGCGCGCCCCCTAGCGAGCGCGTCGTCGTCCCGAACGTGCAGGTCAACGTGCGCACAGGCGCAAGCGTGGCAAGCCCGCGCATCGGTGTCGCCAACCCCAACACCGCGTGGCGATGGCTGGCGACCGAAGGCGACTGGCACGTGATTGACTTTAACGGGCAACGCGGCTACGTGTCGGCGGCGTTTACCACGCTGCGCGACGGCACGACAGGTGTGCCTGCCGCTGTCTCGTCGGAGACGGGCGTGACCTACACCGCCAACGCCAACCAGCGCGTGCGCCGCGCCCCGACCACCCAATCGGCACGCATCGGCGCACTTCAGCGCGGCGAGACAGTGGCGGTGCTGGCGAAGTCTGCCGACGGACAGTGGGTACAAGTACGCCTTGCCAACGGACGCACCGGCTGGGCAAGCGCACGCTTCGGCACGCTTAACGGCAGCGTTGACGGGCTGCCGGTCGGAGGCTAGCGCATGGCAGACCGTTCGGTCATTTTTGCGATGGGCGCGTCGGTGATTGCCCTGCTCTTTGTGTTAGAGCTAGTGCGCCAGCGCAAGCTGCGCGAGGAATATTCGCTGTTGTGGCTGCTGACTGCCGTCGCCATGCTGGTGGTGGCGGCGTGGCGTGATTTGCTGCATGGACTGGCGGTATTGGTGGGCATCGCCTATCCGCCCAACCTGCTGTTTTTGCTGGCGGCGTTGTTCGTGATGTTTATCCTGCTGTACTTCTCAACGGTGATTACGCGCCTGACGCAGGAAAACAAGGAAATCGCGCAGCAAGTCGCCCTCTTGCGCTATGAGCTAGAGCGATTGCAGGCGAAAGACGAACAGCCCGAGCCAAAAGACGACTAGCACGCCCGCGACATACACCAGCACCACACCCCAACGCGCGCGGGTAAAGGCGTAGCTGTCTTCGCCAATGGTTATCGGTGGCTGGGTGGGATGCACGCGCACGAGCCGTTCGCGGTAGCGCGGAGCGATGAGAATGGCGAGTGCCACGCCGCCGATAAGCCCGCCGATGTGTCCCCAATTGTCGATGCGCGGCTCGATAAAGCCAATCAGTAGGTTGCCAATCAGCAAAAAGCCACTGGTCAGCAGCGACGTGCGCACGCTGTCGCCGAGCAGGCGGCGGTAGCGGTAGGTTACCCAGAGGATACCACCCCATACGGCGAAAATTGCGCCGCTCGCGCCCACGCTTGGCACGGCATAGTTGCCAATCGACACGCTCAACACCGAGCCTAGCAGCCCGCCCAAGAAGTAAATCAGCGCAAAGCGCGTTGTTCCCATCAAGCGTTCGCTCTGCGAGCCGAGATGGTAGAGCGCGAGCATGTTGAGCGCGAGGTGCGCGAGGCTGCTGTGCAAGAACATCGTGCTAAACAGGCGGTAGTAGTGGTTGCTCTCAAAGACCAACTTGGGGAACAGCGCGCCACTGAAAAAGAAGTTCAGCCACACCTCCTCATCCAGCTGCATTAGCAAAAAAATGCCCACGTTCACTGCGATGAGCAGCCACATCAGCGGCGCGTTGTCGCGGGTTGGCACGATGAACGCACGCGGCAACACGACCTCGCGCACAACGTCGGGCGTTGGCTCATCGCTTAACGGATGACGTGGGCGGTCACTCATACCTTAGCCTAATTGCTTGAGCGCGAGGCTGACGCTGTCGGCGGGGCTGACCCCCACGCGCACGTCCTCAAACCTGCCGTCCGCGCCGATGACCCAGTGTGAGCGCGTCACACCCCAATACTTCTTGCCGAACATGCTTTTCTCGCTCCACACGCCCCACGCTTCTAACACGGTGTGTTCGCTGTCGCTGAGCAGGTCGTAGGGGAACTTTTGTTTTTCGTGCCATTTCTTCAGGGTCTTGACAGGGTCAGGGCTAATGCCCAAAACGACCGCGTTCGCGCTCTGCACGCGCGGAAAACCGTCGCGGAAACCACAGGCTTGCGCCGTGCAGCCCGGCGTATCTGCCTTAGGGTAGGCAAACAGCACGACGCGCTTGCCGCGCAAGTCGCTTAATCTTATCAGCTTGCCGTCTTGGTTCGGCAGCTCAAAATCAGGGGCAAGGTCTCCCACATTGAACATGCAACGTCCTCTCTAGTGAAGTAGGGTAGGTCTAGGGACGTGCGTCTTGGCACGTGTCCTACTATAGGCTAGAAGCACATGCCTATAAAAGGGTGAACGTTGGTGAAGTGTGGGATGAAAATCGCAGTCGCGCAGCACAAAGGCGTGCGCCTAGAAGACACAATGTGCTTGTCCTGCCAAGCTGCCTTATTCGGCAATGTAGACCCATGAACAAGCCAATGTCGATGGTTGCCATAAATTTTTTAAGGTTTCCCCAACTGCAAGCGATGTAAATTATCGCGCGCGGCGGGCGTAACAGGCAGACGCTGCCCGCTCACGCTATCGTACCAGCCGACGAACAGCTCAGCAGCCGCGCCCGCGCCCTCAAGACGATAGGTCGCTAAAAAGCGGCTGGCAGGATACCACGCGGCGGGGGGATAGGCTTGCGGAATGCCGTCCCACTGTGCCAACAGCGTGCCATCTGCGCTGCGTGCGCCCACTGTCACGCGCAGCGCGTTGTCTTGCGCGCCTGCGAATTGCCACAGCACGCGCAATAGCAACGCGTCGCCCTCGCGTCGCCACTCCGCATGCGTAAGCGTGACCGCATCGCCAAAGCGCACGTCTGGCACGTCGCACACGTCCGCCGCGTCGACTTCCACGCGCACGCTCACGCCGTCCAAAATCACGTCCTTGAGATAACGCCCTTCTGCGTCGTAGGCATCGAGGTACGCGCCCTCGTCGTAAGGACTGCGCTTATCGCGCCAGCCGATTTGCAAGCGCAGCAAAAACGGGTTGGCGACATCATCAGGGATTTCCACAGGAAAGCGCAGCGTGGCGGCGTAGACCCCTTGTCCTGCCGTGTCGCTGGGCAGCATGGCAGGGTGCGTGTCGATGCCGCCTATCACGGTGTGGGTGTAGGGGTGCAACGCCTTGACGAAGAACAGCGGGTTCGCCGGGTGCGCGCCGGTGAAGTACACGCGCATGCGCAACATGTCGCCCACAGCCAGCGGTTGCGAGAGCATCTCATAGCCGACGAGGCAACGTTCGCCAGCGCAAACGTGCAAGGGGCGCGCCGACGCGGGCAGCGCGTCCAGCTTTTGCCCTTGCGGATAAGCCGCCGGCAAAAAGACGAACGCGGGCGAAAGCGCGAGCAACAGCAAAGGCAGCACACCCGCCGCTTGCGTCCAACGTGGCAGACGCGACCAACCAACCGCCAGCACACCTATCGCCGCTCCAAGCGCGGGAAACAGCAGCCGCCCTTGCGAGACGTTGATTTGGCGGGTCGCTGCCGCCAGCGCGGCGATTGTTAGCAGGATAACCGCCGCGCACAAGAGCAGATAAGGGCGTGTTGGTGGGCGACGAACGAACGTCCACAGCGCGCCGCCTACGCCTACGCCCGTCAGCAGTGGCAAGTAGCGCGTGTACGCCCACGCCCAGCCTTTGACGTTGAAATGCCCCAGCATGAACCAAAAGGACTCGTACACGCTGACCGCCTCGCTAAGCGTGTCTATGTCGCCGCGCTGCCAAATCGCCAGCGTTGCGCTTAACGCCAGCGGGTCGCCGTAGAGCTGCCAGTTGCGCGCATACCACCAGCCTGCCAGCAGCAACACCAACGCGCTTGTCACGGCGACCAAGCGCAGCGCGTCGCGCCAGCTTATGCGCCGGGCCAGCACAGCCGCCGCCGCAGTGCCGTAGACCACGCCAAACAGCACGAGCCCGTTGACTTTGGTCAGCGCGATGCCCGCTAGTAGCCCGCCCAAAAGCGCGCTCTGCCGCCACGTCACGCGCCGCGCCTGCCACACTTGCACGCTGCCCAGCACGCCCAACGCGAACAAGCTGTTGTTGAGCGCATCGTTGTTTGCGCTCACGCTCAAGTGAACGAACGTTGGCACATTTGCCATGAGGAACGCGCCTAGCACGCCCACGCGCGCGCCAAACATGCGTGCTAGCGCGGCATAGCTTGCCCATAGCGTCACACAGCCCAACAGCAGGCTCAAGGCGCGCAGGCGGTTCACGCCGTCACGCAGCGCGCGCTCTTCGCGGGTCATATCGTCGGAGAGCGGGTGCAGTGCCACGTGGTAGTTCACGCCAATGTCAGAGCCAATGGAGGCTTGGGGGTTTTCGCGGATAAACGGCGCGAGGTCAGGCATGTCGTCTAGCAGCCCGTTGAGCAGCAACGCGCCCATCAGATAGTATAAAGGCGGGTGATGTCGCTGCACAGACTTGCTGGCAAACACGACAGCGCGCGCTTCTAAAACGGGCAGCGCGCCCTCACGCAGCACGTTATAACTGTAGAGAAAGTGCGAGGCTTCGTCGGTCGGCTCAAACGGTGGCGTGGCAAGGTGATACGTCCATGCCAACACAACAAAGTAGAGCGTGACCGTCAGCATGCGCGAGCGAGCTAGTGGCATAGATGTCTTGCTTTCCTGTGAAGGGTGTGATGATGCTATAATACACGCATGAGTAAAATCAGATAGGGAGCATCACGCGCATGAGCAAAAAAGACACGTCGGAATGGGTGAGCCTGCGCCACGCTGCCGAGCTTTTGGGCGTGCATCCCGCCACGGTGCGCACGTGGGCAGACAAGGGTGAGCTGCCGTCGCGGCGCACGGCGGGCGGGCATCGCCGCTTTAACGTGGGCGAGCTGATGCGACAGGCGGAAAACCACAAGGATATGCAACCCCTCGAGGTGCAGGTGATCATTCAAAACGCGCTGGGCAGCACGCGCATGCGCGTCGGCGATGACCAAACGCTTGCCCAAGCCACATGGTACACCGCGATGAGCGAGCAAACCCGCGCCGCGCTGCGTGTGCAGGGGCGCGCTGTGCTGGAGGGGCTGCGCAAGTACCTAGCGCAAGGCGCGCCCGACAGCTTGCTCAGCGAGGCGATTAGACTGGGCAAGAACTACGCGCAGGCATTGGTAGCGGATGGGCTGACGCTGCCCCAAGCGACACGCGGCTTTTTCTACTTTAGCGACTTTGTCATCAACGCCATCCTCACGTGGACAGAGCTTTCTCAGCCGCGCAACGCCTCTGAGTGGGCGAAGTTGCTGCGTGAGGTCAACACCTTCATCAACGCCATGCTGCTCAGCGTTATCGAGTACTACGAAGAAGAGTAGCGCGTGGACACCGCCACGATTGCATTGGGCTTAATCACCAACTTGCGCAACAGCACGCGCCACGCCCTGCTGGCACATTTTGGCAGCGCAGAGGCGGTGCTAAAGGCAGACGAGGAGGCATTAACGGCGTTCAAGGGCATTGGCACGACGCTGGCAGCGCGCATCCGCAGCATCGACCTTGCCGCGTTCGAGCGCACGCTGGCAGCGTGGCAACGGCGCGGCGTGCATGTCCTGCCGCACGGCAGCGCGCACTACCCTGCGCTGCTGATGGAGCTGCCCGACGCGCCCGCCGTGCTGTTTGCGTTGGGCTTGCTGCCCAACAACACGTGGTGGCAGCAAGCGGCGGCGGTGGTCGGCACGCGCGAGCCGCTGCCGCGTTCGCGCCAGCTGGCGCACTTCTTCGCCTCGCGCTATGCCGTGCGCGGCTACACCGTGTTGAGCGGGCTGGCGTTGGGCATTGACCGCGCCGCGCACGAGGGCGCGCTACACGAGGGCGGGCGCACGGTTGCCGTCTTAGGCAGCGGCGTGCTGAACGTTTACCCCGCGCTCAACGCACAGCTCGCGCAGCGCATCGCCAGCACGGGCGCGCTGCTGTGCGAATGCGCCCCCGACGCGCCGGTGAGCGCGGCACGACTTGTGGCGCGCAACCGCCTCATCAGCGGGCTGGCGCAGCAGCTGCTGCTCATCGAAAGCGCGGAGGACGGCGGCGCGATGCACGCTGTACGCTTTGCCTTCGCGCAAGGGCGCAGCGTCTTGGCGTTAAACTTGCCCGCTGGCGGCAACCAAGCCGCTATTGCGGCGGGCGCGCAAGCGGTGACGGTTTGACGCTCACCCTTGATAATCGGACGTAAACAGTGCAAAAATCAGCGGGCTACTCGCATATCGGAGGCACTATGAGCTACACGTTTCGCGCATTAGAAACGCAAGAAGAACTCGAACGGGTTGAACACCTGCAGGCGCAAGTGTGGTCTATGGAAGACCGTTCGATCGTGCCATTTCAAATGATGATGGTGATACAGTACTGCGGCGGGTTGATTTCGGGCGCGTTCGCGGGCGATGACATGGTGGGTTTCACGCTCGCGCTGCCTGCCCGCCACAGCAGCGGCGACTGGCGGCTGTGGTCACACATGGCAGCTGTTCGCCACGACTACCGTAAACGCGGCGTGGGCTTTGGGCTGAAAAGCCACCAACGCCGCTGGGCATTGCAGCAGGGGTATGACACGATTGCCTGGACGTTTGACCCGCTGCAGCGCGTCAACGCCAACTTTAACCTGCGCCGCTTGGGCGCGGTGGGCATTCACTACTGGGAAAACCGCTACGGCGAGATGCGCGACGGCATCAATCAGGGCATGCCGTCCGACCGCCTTGAAGTGTCATGGCGGCTCTCGAGCGCGCGGGTCGTTGACCACGCCGACGGTGACCCCATGCCTGTGCTAGTGGAAACCAAAGATGACCGCTTTATCTTGCGCGTTGGCGAAGCCTTGCAGCCCATCGTCAACGCACCCGACAAGCTCAGCGAGCTGTGCTACTTCGTCGAGATACCGCCGGACATTGCCGCCGTGCGCGACCGCCCCAACGGTGATGCGCTGATTATGGCTTGGCGCGCTGCCCACCGCCAAATCTTCACGGCGGCGTTTGCACACGGCTATGAGGCGGTCGACTTTGTCAACTCAGACACGCGCTGTTGGTATGTGCTTTATCGCGTGCGCTAACAGTGGTTCTTAGGAGGCAAACGCATGACATCTTCTCAACACAACAGCCACAACAAAGGGGTACTACCCGCTTGGGTGCTGCTAGCGGGCGCGGGCTTAGGCTTGGTGGTCGCGCTGATTGTCGCGTTCACCCAGCCCACCTTCAACGTGGTGGGGATTGCCGGGCTGCTGGTGGGTATCATCAGCTTGGGCGCGTGGGCCATTATGTACCCACAGGAGCTAGTTGCGCTGTTGCGCGGGCGTGCCGTCACGTTTGGTGGCACAGCGTTGGTGGTGACGCTGGTCTTTCTCGTCGCGCTGGTGCTGATTTACGCCGTGATTCGTCAACAGGGCTGGCGTGCCGATTTCTCACAGAGTGAACGCTTCTCGCTGACGGACAACGCGCGGCAAGCGGTCGCCTTGCTAGCCAGCGACCCCAGCGCGCCGCGCCTGCAGCTTGTCGGCTTCTTGGATGCCACGCAAGCCGGCATCCGCGACCGCGCCAGCGTGCTGCTAGACGACGTGCAGCGCGCCAGCAACGGGCGCGTGAGCTATCGTTTTGTTGACCCCGACCGCGACCCGCTGACAACGCAGGCGTTTGGCGCGCAGGTCGGGCAGTACGCGCTGGTGACGCTCAACGACGACGGCTCGCCCGACTTACAAAGCGTGCAGCGCATCCCTGTGCTAACCCAGCAAACGTTGCTCGACGCGCTGATTACCGCCAGCGCGAGCGGCGACTTCCGTGCCTATTTCGTGCGCCTTGAGAAGGGCATCTCGGTGCAGGACAGCGGACCAAACGGCGCGTCTGTGTTCTTCGCCGAGCTGCGCGACCGCTACAAGTGGCACGTACAGGAGGTCAACTTGTTCGACCTCACGCGCGCTAACGCCCCTATCACGCTCAACGACAGCGCGGCGGATGGCGAGGTACTGCTAATCTTGGGCGGGCAGGACGCGCTGCCCGACAGCCAGCTCAAGGTGCTGACGGACTATCTCGATGCGGGCGGGCGGGTCGTGCTGCTCAGCGACTTTTCGCCGCGCCCGACGCTGGCAACCGCTGAAAACATGACCGCCTATTTGCAAAGCGCGTGGGGCATCACGGTCAACGCCGACCTTGTGCTTGACCCGCTCAACAGCAACGCGCAGTCTCCTTTAGAGATTTACGTCAACGACTTTGGCGACAGCACGCTGTTTGCCGACTACCAGCCCAACCGCGACGCGCTGCTGTTTGGGCTAGCGCGTAGTCTCACCCTAGCGGACACGCCGCCCCCCGACGTGCGCCACGAAATCATCGCCCGCACCAGCCCCGAAGGCTACGCCAAGAGCAACCTTAACTTCAGCGGGCAGGTGACGTTTGACCAGCTCGCCAAAGCCGACGGTGACCGCAGCGGCGCGCTGGTGTTGGGCGTGCTGGCGGAGAACACGCGCACGGGTGCGCGCCTTGCCGTCATCAGCAGCAGCGAGTGGGGCTACAATGTCTATCGCCAGTTTGACGGGCTGGGCATTCGCAACTTCGACGCGCTGCGCAAGGTGACGTTCTGGGCGGCGCGCTACGAGAACTTCGCCGAGACGCTGGCGCGCATTCCTGTCGTCCCCAGCGCGACCCAGCAGCCACTGCTCGGCACCGCCAACGACTTGAACGCCATCAGCTTCTGGTCGGTGATTGGGCTGCCGTTCGGCGTGTTGGGACTAGGGGTGTTGGTATGGTGGCGGCGGCGCGAGCGCGTACAAGGCTAAGCGGGTGGTATTGAGGAGGTATGCGATGCGATTGAACAGGCAAACAGGCATCTTTTTAGCCGTGTTGGTGCTGGTGATTGGCGCGGCACTGTTCTTGTTGAACGCGCCCGCCAGCGCGCCCGACCTGCCGCAAACCAGTGGTGAGGTCACGGACATCTTCGGCGACACCAAGCTGACCGACATTCACACGCTGACCATCACCGACAACACCAGCAACCTCAGCGCGACCTTCAAGCAGGACGCACAGGGCGTGTGGACGCAGGAAAACAGTGAGCAGTCGCTGCGTCAAAGCGAGCTTGACAGCGCGCTCGGCGACCTGCTGCGCGTGCGCGCCAGCGACAGCTTCACAGCGCAAGACCTCGCGCCCTATGGGCTAGACGCGCCCAAGTACACCGTCACCCTAAGCGGCGACAATGTCAGCTTCACGCTGCGTTTGGGCAGCAACAACCCCGCTGCCACGCGCACCTACGCGCTGGTGGGCGACGACAACAGCACGGTTTACTTGCTCAACGGCGTGAGCCAGCTCAACCGCGTGACGGCTTTTCTGCTCAACCCGCCGGTGGTGGTCGTCGTGCCAACCGCCGCGCCTTCACTTGAGACGGCGGGCATCCTCTTCGCGGGCTTGGCACCGTCGGAGCTGGTCAAGCTCACGCTCGAAGACACGCAGGCGCAAGCGACGCTCACGCTGGTGCGCGGGGAGGGCGGCGCGTGGCAAGTCGACCCCGTCAGCACAGGCGCGGTGCAGGACGCAGCCACTGACACGCTGCTGGTGGATGCCATGCTCTCAACGCTGCAGTTTTTGTCCGCAGTGGACGTGCTAAAGGGGGTCGACGCGGCAACAGTGGGCTTGGACACACCACGCTACACGCTGCGTGCCGAGCGCGGCGATGGCTACGCCTACACGCTGGCGGTAGGCGCGAACGACGTTAGCGGCGCACGCGCCTACGTGCGCATCTTTGACCTGCCCAACGTCGCGGTGGTCAACGTCGCCGACATCGAAGCACTCACGCGCTTTATCGGCAACCCACCCTACCAGCGCGCCGAAGCCACGCCCGAAAGCACGCCTTAGCCGCAAGCGTGGCTAGGGGACGAGCAGCTCCTCTAGCCACGCCAGCGCACGTGCATGTTCGCTCGTGCGAAAGAAGCGCACCTCAACGCGGATGGGCATAAGCTGCAAGAAGCTGTTGACGACGCTCGTCATCACAGCATCGTCGCTAACGAGAGCTGTGCGCCCTTTGGGCAAGTTGCTAAACCGCCGCGCTAAGGGCAGCCCTTGCTGAAAAGCGTAGCTTATGGGCAGGTTGAAGGCTTGCTCGTTGTCGACCAGCACGGCGATAGGCTGGCGCGTTTCGTTGTGCAGCGTCCAAATTTCCTCAACGCGGGCTGTCCACTCATCAACCGCAGCGCGGGTGGGTTTAAGCAGCGTGAGATAATAGACACCGCTATCAAGCCGCCGGCTTATCAGGTTAGGGGTCTCGCCAACTGTAAACGCCATGAGCAATGTCCTCATAATAAATTCACCGTATTACTTGATTATAGCACGCTTTGGTTAGCGGCGTGTTACGTGTTTCATCTTTCAGCTCCTGTGTTGTCAATAAAAAACTTGATTATAGCACGCTTTGATTAGCGGCGTGTCACGCTGGTCACAAACAAATCCAACGCCAAGCGTGGCGCGATTTTGCCCGTCTTCATGTCTTGGTCATAGCTTTGCAGCCGCTTGTAAATGCTGTCGAGCTGGTCGACGGTGAACGCCCGCGACTGCTGCGCCACTTTGTCCGCGACAAAACTTTTAACCTTTAGCAGGTCGGGCAGCTGGCGCGGGCTGCCACCCTGCGCAAGATGCTCGCGCGCCAGCAGCAGCAAGCGAAACTGGCGCACAATCAAGGCAAACAAGCCAAAGCCCTCGTCGCGTGGATCTTGCGCAAGTGCCGTGTGAATGAGCGTGAGAGCCTGCTTGCCGTTGCCGCTAGCCAGCGCGTCCACCATGTGGAACACGTTGGCTTCCGCCACGTAAGGCGTGAGCAACGCCACATCTTGCTCGGTGATGTCGCGCTCGTTGTTGACATACACCGCCAGCTTGAACAGCTCGTTGTCAGCGCGGCGCAAGTCGTTGCCCGTGACGCTGGCGAGGGCGTGCGCCGCCTGCGGCGTGATGCCCGCCTTATAGGTGTTCTTAGCGCGGGCGATAATCCAGCCTGTGGCATCTTGCGGCTTGGTGAAGGCTCTAGCGTAGCCGCTAGCGTGGCTTTCCGCCAGCTTTAGCACCTTGTGGTCAGCGCGCAGCGTGTCACGCTCGACGATGACAAAGCGCGTGTAGGCGGGCAAATTGGGCAAGGCTTCCAGCAGCTGTGCCGTGTGCTGCTTGGCGGTCTCGCCGCCGCCCTTGCGCCCCAGATGTGCCAGCAAATCTTTGACGATGACGAGGCGTTTGTCCGCCAAAAACGGGAACGAGCGCGCCGCGTTTAGCATCTCCGGCACAGGCGTGACCGTGCCGTCAAACACGCTGGTGTTCATTTCTGCCTCTGCGCCGCTGCCCATCTGCGCTATGAGCCTGGCAAGAGCTTCCTCGCGCCCAATGTCGTCGTCGCCGTGCAGAACGTAAAAGGTCTTGGTTTCGCTCATGGGTTTTGTGTCACCACTTCATGCACCGTTACTACGCCGATGATGGGCAGGCGCAGCGTGCGCTTGCGCACCGCGACGATGGTCAGCGCGCCCATGTCGCTGCTGGTGGTGAAGTGCTTTTGCAGTGCCATGCCAAACGGCAGGCTGTAAACGCTGGCGAGCATCATGCCTACCATCGCCAGCGGAAAGCGTTCCCACGCGGCGCGGCGGCTTGTGCCGCCGAACACCAGCACGCCCACCAACGCCAGCAAAAAACCCGTTGCAACGAGGTTTGTGCCGCAGTTGGGATGGATTGCCCAGTGCTTTTCGCCGCGCTTCATGCGCATCAACGCCTCTTTGCTCGCTTGCTGCACCTTGTCGGTTGGCACGTCGCCGTACAGCACGAAGCCGGTGCCGCTGGCGCGCCCGCTCAGGCGCACGCGCTGGCGATTGAGCATGTGAACGGTGGCGTGTTCCAGCGCGTGGTTGCGGCGCACGCGCCAAATATGCTCTTGTTCTAAGATGGGACGAAGCAAAAACGCCAATTGGGCAAACATAAGCCCTTCCTTGAGTGAGGTGAAATCGTTGAGCTGCTTCTATTTTAACAAAACTTTGCACGCGGCGTGCTAGTCAGTCATTGCGCCTCCGTCCGCCTTGTGCTAAAGTTTTTGCGCATTCTGGGCGCACGCTGTGTATAACAGAACGTTCGCGTACACACACATAGGAAGAACAAGAGGGTATGAAAAACATTTGCGTTATCGGCACGGGCTATGTGGGGCTGCCTACGGCGGCGTGCTTCGCCGACTTAGGCAACCGCGTGGTCACAGTCGACATCGACGAAGCCAAAATTGCCAAGCTCAAGCAAGGGCAAATGCCTATCTACGAGCCGGGCTTGGAAGAGCTGGTAGAGCGCAACGTCAAGGCGGGACGGCTGTTCTTTACGACCTCCTACGAGGAAGGGTTGCAAGACGCGGAGTTTGTCTTCATCTGCGTTGGCACGCCGTCAGCGGTTGACGGCGAGGCTGACCTCAAGTACGTGCGTGCCGCCGCGCAAACTATCGCCCAGACGATGACCAAGCCGCTGATTATCGTGAACAAATCGACCGTGCCGGTGGGGACAGGCGATTGGACCGCAGAGATTATCAGCAAATCGCAGCCCACGCCCATCGATTTTGCTGTCGTCTCCTGCCCCGAGTTCTTGCGCGAGGGCAGTGCCATCGCCGACTTCATGCAGCCTGACCGCACCGTGCTGGGGTCGGTCAACCGTCAAGCCGCCGAAGCGGTGGCGGAGCTTTACGCGCCGCTCAAAGCCCCGCTGGTGATTACCGATATCCGCACCGCCGAGATGATTAAGTACGCCTCTAACGCTTTCTTGGCGACCAAAATCAGCTTCATCAACGAAATCAGCATTATCTGCGAACGCTTGGGCGCGGACGTGATTGAGGTGGCGCGCGGCATGGGCTTTGACAAGCGCATCGGCGACAAGTTCTTGCAAGCGGGCGTGGGCTACGGCGGCAGCTGCTTCCCGAAGGATGTCAAGGCGTTGGCGAACATGGCGTTAACGCACGGCATGCACCCCCAGCTGTTGAACGCTGTCATGGAGATTAACGACTTCCAGCGCAAGCAAATTGTGCTAAAAGTGCGCGACATGCTGGGCGGCAGCCTTGAGGATAAGGTCATCGGCGTGCTGGGGCTGGCGTTCAAAGAGAACACCGACGACGTGCGCGAATCGCCCGCGCTTACGGTCGTGCGCAGCCTGCTCAATCAGGGCGCGCAGGTCAAGGCGTATGACCCGATGGCAATGGAGACCGCCAGTCGTGAGCTAAAAGGCATGATCCTGTGCGAAAGCCCCTACGACGTGGCGGAAGGTATCGACGCGCTGGTTATCCTAACCCCTTGGAACGAGTTCAAGCAGCTGAATTTGGCGCGCATCCGCGCCGCGATGCGCACGCCGATTTTGGTCGACGGGCGCAACCTGTACGACCCTGAAGCGATGCGGGCGGCCGGCTTCGTCTATCGCGGCGTAGGACGCGGCTTTCACGGCGAGGGCAAGCTCCCCAACGGCGGCTAGCACCTACGCGCTCATCACGCCGCAGGCGGGTGCTTGCCAAGCGAGCGCGCTGTGGGCGGCGTGCAGCGCAGCCAGCTGCGCCTGCACTTCGGGCGGAAAGGGCGCGGTCTTGCGCACGCGCAAATCGGCGAAGCTGTTGACGCATTCAAACGTGGCGGCAAGGCTAGGGCGCGTCTCGTTGACCATGAACATGAGATAGTGCATGCGCTTGGGCGAGTGCGTCAGCAGCCGCCAGTGAATGGCGACGGTCTCGCCGATGCGCACCTCCGCCAAGTAGCGCAGGTGATGCTCAAGGTCAAAGCCGCCGGTCTGGTGTGCCTTGTGATACTCAGGCGTTAGCCCCATGTTTTCAATCATGGGGTAGCCCGCGTCGTCAAACAACGCCAAGTAAAAGCGCACGTTCATGTGGTCGTTGTCGTCGCGGTATTCGGGCGGCACGACGGCGCGCAGCAGCAAGGGCAAGGCTTGCACGTCAGCGAGCGCAGGGAGAGCAGGTCGCATAGGATGTCTCCTTCACTATGGGCGAATAGGCAAACACGTGTACCGAAAATCACAATTTTTCGCCGCGATGTCAAGCCTGAATTTCGTTGCCGAAGCGGGTAAAAAGTGGCAAATATCGCAATGCGCAGACGCACGCACTTTTGTTACAATCAACATACAAACCAATTTCTCAAGGAGCAGCTTCATGGACGTATTGCAAACCATTCACGGACACACGCGCTGGCTGGTGCTGCTGGCGGTAGTGGTCGCATCCGCCTACTGTATCTACGGCATTGCTGCCAGCCGCGCCTACGACAAGCTGGCGTATCGGGTCATGCTGGCGTTTAGCAGCATCATCGGCATCCAGTGGGTGCTGGGGCTGCTGGTGTTTGTGCTGACCTTTGCTAACGTGCTGCATCGCTGGGAACACGCCATCACCAACACGTTAGCCCTTGCCATTGCACACGGTCACTTTAGCATGAAGAAGCGCGTGGACGAGACCACGCCGCAGCCCAAGCTCTATTGGCGCGCCTTCGCCATTGTCGGGCTGACCATGCTCTTTGTGTTCGTCGGCGTGTTCCGCCTGCCGGGCAACGGCTGGTCACGCTAAGCCGCGCTAGTGCTAGGGGGATGGCACGTGCGTCATCCTCCAGCTTTGCCCGAAGGACAGGTTTTGCGCCGTGCGTTTTCGACAAAACCCCGCGCGTTAAGAGTGTATAAATTGCGTGTAACTTTACGCTGATTTGCGCTATAATGGGTTTATCGTGTGTTTACTCCGTTCAACGTTTTGAAGGACTGCTTATGGCATTGCCTCGTATTATCACGGTAGACCCACTGGGCAACATCCCCAACGAAGTGCGCGGGGCGATAAGTTTGTTAGACCGACTGGCGGTACAAATTGACCTGCCAAGCGCGCAAGACGCTTTGGAAGAGCTGAGCCATCGCCCAGCCAATCTCGTCGTCGCAGCGTGGGAGCCGGGCAGCGACATGCGCGGATGGGAGCTTGCCGCCAAGATAAAGAAGCAGTCCCCTGACACTGCTATCTTGGTTATTGCTGATTACGACGACGTGGAGCTAGACGAGGAGATGCGTTCTGCGTCGCCGTTCGTCTATATGCACCGTCCGCTCGACCCCGCGCTGTTCTTGCGCCTTGTCACCGCCGGGCTGGACGGCAAGGACATCTTCGAAGCCGTCATGCCCCCCGCCAGCGAAAAGCTCGGCAGCGTTGGACAGCAGTTCGGTCCGGTGCCAACCATTGCCAACGACAAGCTGGACAAAGCCAAAACCCTGGTGCATAACCTGCTCTCTGACCTGAACGCCATGGCGATTTTGCTGGTCACCCGCGAGGGCAAGGTGCTGATAGAGCAAGGCACGATTGGCTATATGAACCGCGAAGAACTGGCGAGCAACCTCGTGCCTGCCAGCGTGTCGCACCTTACCCTGCGCGAGATGGTCGGCGGCAACGCCAGCGTGCTGCAATTTTACGACGGCGAGAGCTACGACCTGTTCGTGCTGTCGGTGGGCTTGCACCACGCGCTGGTGATTGTCTTCGACGGTCAGCGTGGTAGCCGTGAACTTGGTCCCGTGCGCAATTTTGGGCGGCGCACCACCGAAGACCTGATTGGCTTGTTGGGCGCAGAGGCGTGGCTCATGAGCGCGCCCACGCCGCAAGAGGAAGAGGTCAGCGAGCAACGACGCGGGCGCGTGCGCACGACCGTCGTCAAGCGCGAAGAAGAAGAGCCGGTGCTGCTGGCGCGTGCCGACATCGTCGAAGAACCACAAAACGCGCTGCCTGAAGTGGAAACGCCCAAGCTGCAGCTGGAAGCCATTGAGGGCGACATTGACCTTGACCTGCTCTTTGGTGATGCTCCCGAAGGCGGCGAGGTGGATAGTCTGTTCAGCCTTGACGTGTTGGAAGAAGAGCTTTCCAAAGTGGAAGATAAAAGTCTCGGCGGCAAACTCGACTGGGACAAAGCGAAAGAACTCGGCTTACTGGGCGGCGAATAACCCGTGAACCCGTTTGATTTGGTCGGCAAGAAACTGGGCGATTACCGCATTATTCGCCAGATTGCTGTGGGCGGCATGGCGGTAATTTATCTTGGCGAGGATGTCAACTTGGGGCGGCAAGCCGCCGTAAAGGTGTTAACGCCCGATTTGGCGGGGCAGGATGCCGATTTGCCCATGCGCTTTGAGCGCGAGGCGCGCGCCGTCGCCCAAATGGAGCATGAGAACATCATCCCCATCTTTCAGTTTGGGCAACAGGACGGGCTGTATTTCTTGGCGATGCGCTATGTCGACGGGCAAGACCTGAACTCAGTCCTCGAAGACTACCAGCGCGAAGGCAAGCTCATGCCACCCGAGCGTGCCATCAACATCCTCATGCAAGTGGCGCAAGCGTTAGATTATGCCCACACGCAAGGCGTGGTGCATCGTGACGTGAAGCCTTCCAACGTGCTTTTGGGCGCAAACGACAAGGTCTACCTGAGCGATTTTGGCTTGGTGCTGCGCCAGTCTGTCGACACCACCTACGGCACGGCTTTCGGCACGCCGCGTTATATCTCGCCCGAGCAAGCCACCGACTCCCAGCTCGCCACATCCGCCAGTGACATTTACTCGTTGGCGGTGATGACCTACGAGATTTTTACGGGAGAGCGGCTTTTCAAAGGCTCGTCACCGATGGAGGTGGCGTTAAGCCATATCACCCAGCCACCGCTGCCGCCACGTGCGCATAACCCTGACTTGCCTGCCAACGCTCAACAAGCAATTTTGCGCTCGCTGGAGAAAGACCCCACGCGTCGTCACCCGACAGCACAAGCCTTTATCCTTGACATCAAGCGCGCCTTTGACGCGGCACGCGACGCAGACAAGCCACTTACGCCCAAAGACGGCGAGCCTGTTCTCAATGCCGATGGCACCCTGCTGATCGCAGACAAACAAACAGCTACCGCTACGCCCGCACTGGTTGACCGCCATGTGCTGCAAGATCGCCTCAAAAAAAGCAGCGGCACGCAGCCGAAGCTCGCGCCAACAGCCACCAAAACCAATGGTCTGAGCGGCTTGCAAGTCATAGGCATTATCAGCGTCATCGTGCTCGTCTTAGGCGGCTTGCTGTTGCTGCTCAACGGTGGTCTTGCGCCCGCCACGCCTGAAGCCACCGCCACGTCTGTCGAAGTCGCCGCCGCCACGCACACGGCAACCGCCACCGCCACGCACACGGCAACCGCCGCCGCCACGCACACGGCAACCACACGTGGCGTGCCGGCTGCACCTGTTGGGCTGCAGCTGCGCTACACGCAAGACGTGCTGGTGCTGCTGAACACGGGCGACAGTCCGCAAGACATCAGCGCGCTGCGCTTTGTCGGCGCGAACGACCAAGACAGCAGCAAGGCACTCGGCACATCGCTGGCGGCAGGCACGTGTGTCGTGCTGCGTGTCGGTAGCGAACGCCCGCCCGCCGCGTGGAACTGCAGCACTTCCACCTTTACAACGCTCAGCACGCCGCGTCTGTTTTGGCGCGCCGATGACGCGCAAGACACCAGCTTTACCGTCTACGCGGGCGACAAGCCTCTCACGACCTGCGACACCGTTGGGCGTGTAGTACGCCGCACAGAAGCGACCTGCATCATACAACCGTAGGACGCGCCATGTCGTACGACGTGCAATCCGTCAACACGAAACGCTTGCACACGGTGCCCACGCTGGTGGACGACCTGCGCGCTTGCGGGCTAACGGCGGGCATGACCGTCATTGTCCACAGCAGCATGCGCCGCATTGGCGGCTGGATTTGCGGCGGCGCGGAGGCGGTCGTGCTGGCGTTGATGCAGGTTCTCACGCCCGACGGCACGCTGATGATGCCCACCCACACCACCCACAACACCGACCCGCGTTATTGGCGCAGACCACCCGTGCCAGCCGAATGGTGGCAAGCCATCCGCGACCACTATCCGCCTTATGACCCCGCCAGCAGCGTCACGCGCGGCATGGGCATCATTCCTGAAACCTTCCGCAAGTTCGACGGCGTGCGCCGCAGTAGCCACCCCATCGGCTCGTTCGCCGCGTGGGGCAAGCACGCCGACTATCTCACACACACGCAGCCGCTAGACGCGATGTTCGGCAAGGACTCACCGTTGGCGCGCCTCGTCGAGCTAGACGGCAGCGTGTTCCTGCTCGGTGTGGGGCATGGCAACAACACGCTGCTACACTTGGCAGAAGAACACGCCCACTACCCCGGCAAGCTGCGCATTAGCGAAAGCTGCCGCGTCTTTGTCGATGGCGTACCGCAGCGCGTGACGTTTACCATGCTTGATTACGACGATGCCGACTTTGCTGACATTGGCGAAGCCTATGAGCGCGACGGGCAACCGTACCGTCTGGGCACGTTGGGCGAAGCGGTCACGAGGCTTGTGCCGGCGCGCCCGCTGCTAACCTACGCCGTTGGCTGGATGAAAGCCAACCGCCGCTCTTAAGCCGCACACTTCGCCTAGTTCGTGATACAATAAATCACATCAACCTGCGACGCGCCGCCTGCGCGCCGCCCAAACAATCTGTGAAGAACGGAGTCACGCATGTTTGAAAATGTGGCACAAGTCACAACGGGATTAAACGCACAGGGTTACATTGCCACCGATGAGATTGCCACTGTGCTGTTCTTAGCGCAGCAGCTCGGTAAGCCGCTGTTGGCGGAAGGTCCGGCCGGCGTGGGCAAGACCGAGCTAGCGAAGGCGTGGGCAGGCGCAACGGGCATGCCACTTATCCGCTTGCAGTGCTACGAGGGCTTAGACGAGAGCAAGGCATTGTACGAATGGGAATACGCCAAGCAAATGCTCTACACGCAGCTGCTGCGCGACAAATTGAGCCAAATCCTCAGCAATACCGAAAGCCTGACCGCCGCCGCCGACCGCTTGGGCGAGGAAGAGGACGTGTTCTTTAGCGAGCGTTTCTTGCTAGCGCGCCCGCTGCTCAAAGCGGTGTTAAGCGACGAGCCGGTGGTGCTGCTGATTGACGAGATTGACCGTGCCGATGCTGAATTTGAGGCGTTTTTGCTCGAAGTTTTGAGCGATTTTCAGGTATCTATTCCCGAACTCGGCACGATAAAAGCCAAGCACACGCCCGCCGTCGTGTTGACGAGCAACAACACCCGCGAGCTTTCTGAAGCTCTCAAACGCCGCTGCCTGTACTTGTTTGTGGATTACCCCAGCTACGAGGCTGAGCTGAACATCGTCAAGAGCCGCGTGCCGAACATCAGCGAGACGTTGGCGGCGCAGGCGGTGGAAACGGTGCAGAGCTTGCGCGGCATGGACTTAAAGAAGAACCCTAGCGTCAGCGAGACGATTGACTGGGCGAAGGCGTTGGTCATGCTCAACGCCAACAACATCGACAAGCCCGTGCTAGAGACCACGCTCACCGTGCTGCTAAAACACGAGAGCGACGTGCAGAAAGCGCGTCGTGCGCTGCTGCGCGGCGGGGGCATGGACGCGGATGACCCGCGCCGCCGCAACCTGCGCAGCGGGCGTAACCCATGGAATTAGGACATTGTGACGCAGGCGACCGACACCCACGACGCGCCCGCCAGCAGCGGGCAAGCAGCCTTGCAGGCGGCGATGGCAAGCGGCAAAGAGGGCTTCTTGCGTCAACTACGCTATGTGCTGATGCTGGCGCAGTTGGTGCGCACGCCGTTGCCTGCCCAAGAGCCGCCGCCTAAGACGCTAACCCACGCCCGCATCGAAGCGTTGGTACACATGGCGCGCTGGCTGCCGCCGGTGCAGCGGGCGCGCTTGCTCTACGACGTGACGACGGTGACACCGCTGGCAGCACGCCTCGTGCTGTTGGCGCAGCTGCTGCCACACTTAACGGTCGACGAGCGCGAACGCCACGCGCAAACCGTCTGGCAGCACGCTGGCAAGCTCGACGTGGTGTCACGCGCGCGGGCGTTGTGCTTGCTTTGCGAAGCCTTGCCGCCCACAAGCGGCGCGCTGGTCACGCCCGTTGGCGGCTTTTTGCTGGCGCAAGCGCAGCGGCTGCGCGAGGCGGGCGCGCGCACGCGGGCGTTAAGCGGCATCGCCGCCTACTTGCCAGCAGCGACAGCCTATACGCTGTGGGGGCGCGTGCTGGATGACGTGGCGCGCCTGCGTGACGAAGCCACCCAAGCTAAGCTGCTGGCGGCACTGTTGCCCGACATGCCTGCCACGCACTACCCGCGCGTGCGCGCCTTGCTCGAAAGCATGCAAGCTCCCCAGCCGCGCGCGCAGCTGCTGGCGGCTTTTCTAGCGCATGTGCCGTGTGATGAGGCATTGTGCGCGCTGCTGATGGACACGCTCAGCGCGTTGGTCAGCGCAGAAGAGGCATTTGGGCAGGCGTTTTTAGCACTGGTGCCGTTCTTGACAAGCGCGCCACAGGAGCGTATCGACAGCCTTTTTTCGCTGGTGATGATGCTGCAGCGTCCTGCGCTGCAAGCGCGCTTGTTGGTGGCGATGGCGATACACGTCGCGCCTGACCTGCAGGGCGAAGCCATCGCCGCCGCGCACGGTGTCGCCAACGAGCGCGAGCGTGCCGACTTGCTAGCGCAGCTCGCGCCGCACCTGCCAGCCAACCTGCTGGTGGCGAGCCTTGCCGTCGCCTACACCATGCAGGAACATGACAGCCGCCTGCACGCGCTCACGCTTTTGGCGCGCTATGTGCCAGAGAGCGCGAAGGCGCAGACCAGCCGCGATGCGCTGGCGGCGGCGGTCAGCTTGCGCGGCGCGTATGAGCGCGTGCTGGCATTGGTCAACCTGTGCGACGTGCTGGAAGGCGCGCTCAAGACGCAGGCATTGAGCAGCGCGCTGGAAAGCGTGGGGCGCATCGACAACGAAGCGGCACGCGGGCGCGCCCTGTCTGCGCTTGCCCCGTACCTCCCAGCCGCGTTGCAAGAGCGCGCCCTTGAGCAGGCGCGCGGCATCCGCAACGCCGAGCATCGCCTTAACGGGCTGCTGGGGCTGCTGCCCTATTTGCCCGCCTACTATCAGCCTGAGGTCGTGCAAGACTTGTTTGCCTGTGTCGTGACCATGCCAATGGAATACAAGCGCGCCCACGCGCTTATCAGCATTGTGCCGATGATTGGCGTGGACGACCTCGCCCAGCTTGAAGACTTGACGATGACACTGAACGACCCCGCCGACGCTTTTAACGTGATGTTGACCATGCTGCAGCACACGCCGCCTGAAGAGCGCGAGCGCATCGCCAAAAAAGCCTGGGACGCGCTGCACCGCATGACGATTAGCTACGAACGCGCCATCGCTATCGCCCAGCTGCTGCCTTATTTGAGCGAAAGTGCCAAAGAAATGCTCAAGCCGCTGGCACATGCTACTGTGAGCGAGATTGAGGATGACTACGACCGCGCCAGCGTGCTGCTGGCACTCGCGCCGCTGCTGCTCGACCTGCCCGCCCCGCAAACGCTGCCGCCGCGCAGCGCGCTGCTGGCACAAGCGGCGGAGGCAGCACTTTGCGTTGCGCACGAAGGTGAGCGGCTCGCGCTGCTGCGGGCGTGCGCCGCGCTCTGGCAGAACGGCGACCCTGACGGGGCGTTCGCGCTTTGGCAGGCGATCATCAAGCCGTTGACACGCTTGCCCTTGCCCGAAACGCTGGCGGCAATCGGTGCGCTCATGCCTGTTTGGGCGGACTTTTTGCCTGAGAAAACCATCGTTGAGGTCGCGCAGTTGCTCGGTTTGCGCTAAAATAAGCTATAGCCTATAGGATTAAGCACAAAAGGTTTGTTCGCGCCATGAAAGATTTCTTACAACAGCTGCTAACGTTTGCGTGTCGCGTCGCGGGAGCAGAGCGGGGCTTCGTCGCAGATAGCTCGCTAGAAGTCGTGGGGCTGCATCAACTGGACATTAAAACGCTGCAAAGTGAACGTTTTAGCACGCTGGCGGCGATGGTCATGCAGCAAGCCACACAAAGCGGCGAGGTCGTCATCACCAACAACGTCATCACAGACCCTTCGCAAGCCCCGACTACCAACACCAGCTTTAGCGACCTGTGCATGGTGGTGGCTATCCCGCTGGCAAGCTGGGGCATGCTGTATCTCGAACGCCCGATTAAGCATGGCATCATCGCCCGCGACATCGCCGAGCGGGTCATGCACTTTGCCCTGCACCTGCTGCAAAGCAAGCAGTACATTCTTGACCAAGACACGCTCATGGCGCGCTTTGAGGATATGCCTTAGAGCTTGGGCAGGGTTCTTGGCTGGGGAATGCCCTTGAAAATTTCGTGAATGGCTTCAGCGGTGCGCTTGCTGTACAGCCACACCATGCCCGGCTTCACGTCCGCGCCGCAAATCACCGCCAAAGACACAGTGAACGTTGTGCCAAATTCGATGATGTAGACCCCGTTTTTGTCGCCTTCAAAATAGGTTGAGTGAAACTTTGCCTCGTCGAGCAAATCCGCCAGCGACTGCTGTGCCGAGTGGTCGATGCTCAGCGCGCGGGTGAGAATTTGCAGGTCATAATCGTCGAGCGTGCCAGCCGCGCCGACCATATTGCCGTCGCTGTCAATTAAGCCAGCGAAGATGGCACGCACGTGCTGCAGTAGCTTGTTAAGTTCGGCGTTGACGCGCTGAAAGTGCTGACGATTGAGGACAAGAGCGGCAGGGCGTGTGCGCGGGTCGAGGCGTTTGGCGCGGTCACGCGGCAGCGCGGGGGTTTTTTTCGGCGCGGCGGCTTCTTCTTCGCGGTGCGCAAGCGCGCGCTTGATTTCTAGCTGGCGTTCGACTTGCATGAGCAAGAACGACATGTTGAGCGGCTTGTACAGATAATCCACCGCCCCCAAACGAAATACCGCCACCGCACTTTTTGCCGAAAGGTCGTCGTCGATGACAATCACGCGCGCGCTAGGGCGCAAGCCGCCTACCACCGCCAGCAAGTCCATGCCACTTAGGTCAGGCAATTCCGCCTCCGTGAGGATAAGGTCAAATTCAGTGAGCAAAATCTCGCTCAACGCCTCTTCAAATGTCGTCGCCTCGACGGTGTGGTACTGCTGTAGCGTGTCGACAATTTGGGCGCGTAAGTCGTCGTCTTTGGCGACAACAAGGATGCGTTCTGAACGTGCCATCGGTACTATGCCTTCCCAACGTATGCTTGCAGCAGCGCACCTACGTCTAGCCATTGCAAAATGCCCGCATGGTCGTAGGTCATCGCCCGCACCCACGACCGCCCGCCTTGCAGGGGCTGCCAAGCAGCGGCTGCTACATATTGTACAGGAGAAACCTCGTCCACGACCAGACCTGCACGTCGCTCGTCGGCTTGAACCACCACAAACAGCGTGTTCGCTGACCACGCCAGCACGGGCAGCCCGGCAATCGCGCGCAGCTCCAACAGCGGGAAGAGCGTGCCGCGGCGGTTGACCATGCCCGCCCAAGCAGGCGGTGCTTCTGGCACCGGCACTGGTGTGACCACTGCTGCCACTTCGACCACGTCGGCAATCGCCAGCGCAAAGCGTTCGTCGCCCACGCGGCAACAGAGAAAAGGAGCAGCATCGGGCGCACTCATAAGCTGCGGTCGTCGTTCAGCCACATAATCATCAAGATGGTGGGGGATTCCTCGCCCATGAGGCGAATCTCGTCGACAAGGTCGCCCATCTTCGAACGCAGTGCCACCAGCACGTTGTTGGCACTCACGCCCGCCAACCAAGGCGTTTCAGAGGCGATTTGCAAGCCCGCTTGCATGCCGCTCACCACCCCGTTGAGAAAAATGGTGTGCGCTTCGCCCGTCTTCAGCACTAGCTCCGCCAGCGTGGCAGCGGCACTAGCCAGCTGGGCGCGGTGCGCGGGCGAAAAGCCCAGCAAGCCCGCCGCCCGCCGCGTCGTGTCGCGCACAATCATGATGTCCATGCTGTCTTCGACGCGCACTTGCAGGATAGGCGGACGCATTTTATAGGGGCTTTTGGCTTCGCTCATCGCCTTACTCCAAAATCCCAAGCTCTTGCAGCGTTTGGATAAGATGCTCCGACGCAAAGATGTCTTTGGGGATATAGTCGTCCGCGCCCTCGCGCAAGCCTGACATGGTCGACTTGGGGTCTGCCTTTTCGGTCAACATGACGACGGGAATGTGCTGCGTGGCGGGGTTGCGTTTCAGACGGCGACAAACCTGAAATCCGTCCATCGTCGGCAGCTTTACGTCCAGCACAACCAGCGCGGGCGGATTTTCGCTGGCTTCGCGCAAGCCGTCGGGTCCGTCATATGCCACACGTACGCGCAGCCCAACGCTCTCCAGCGTCTCTTTGATTTGTGCAGCTTGGGTGCGGCTGTCCTCGACCAACAAAACTTCCAGTGCCATAGTGGTTTCCTGTGTCTCCTGCCTTAGATTATAGCAGGTCTATGAAACGGGTGGGGATGTCTGAGAGGGGCAGCACCTCGTGAGCGGGATTGCGCTTGAGCGCGGCATCCGGCATGCCGTGCACCGTGCTCGACAGCGCGTCCTGCACAATGGTCAGCGCGCCAGCCTCTTGTAAACGCGCTAGCCCCTCTGCGCCGTCGCTGCCCATGCCGGTGAGCAAGACCCCAACGGCATCGCGCCCGCACGCCTCACGCACCGACTCAAACAACAGATTGACCGATGGCTGGTAGCGTTCCTCGCCGCTTTCGTCGCGGGCAAGCACAATCACCAAGTCGCCGTCGCGCCGCTCCACCAAGCAGTGCGCGCTGCCTGTCGCCACGACGACCATCCCCGCTTGCAAGGGCATACCGTGCTGTGCCAGCTGCACGCTCAGCGGCGTGCTTTTGTCCAGCCAGCGCACCAAGCCGCTAATAAACTCGTCGGGCATGTGCTGCACAATGACGATGGGTACGGGAAAATCGGCGGGCAGCGCGCTCAGCACGCGCTGGAGCGCGCTCGGGCCGCCGGTGCTTGCGCCAATGGCGATGAGCTGCGGGCGAGCGCGCTTGCTGACAACAGGGCGAGCGGGCTGGGTGCTGCGCAAGTGGTCGCGGCGTGCCACCACCTTGACTTCCGCCATCGCTTTAATCGTCGTCAGCAGCTCGTGGCGGCGGGTGGCGAAATCTTTGGCGTTGCGAGCGGGTGGCTTTGGCACAACAGCAAGCGCGCCGCTGGCAATCGCCTGCAGCGACAAGTCCACATCATGCGCCAGCAAGCCGCTGACCACGACCACCGGCGTAGGCACTTCTGCCATAATGCGGCGCGTGGCAGCCAGTCCATCAAGCTGGGGCATGTGAATATCCATGGTCACCACGTCGGGCTTCAGTTCATGCGTAAAGCGCACCGCCTCTTCGCCGTCATGCGCTTCGCCCACAACCTCAAGGTCAGGAGCTTCGCTTAAAAGTTGCTTTAAGTACGTGCGAGCGGTAGGGCTGTCTTCAGCAATTAGCACACGAATCACAGCATGATCCTATCCGTAATAATGGGCTAGCTTTGCTGTTATTTTACACCATTCTGCGCGCTTGTTGTGCTGTGTAAAGACGGGGATTTGGTCGATTTTGCGGCAAGAAAACGTGAGGGTTTTGTTTCATCTGCGCGGCACATGCGAAGGCAGAAGGCAATCGCGCGTTTGCTTCACATCGGAAAATGGGCATAGTCTGTGTTAGGCGTGCCGCCACGACAATGGCTCCCGCGTGCGGGTTGACTCTTGCGTAAAGCGCGTGTGCTGCTTATAATGAAAATGTCGGGCAATTAGCTCAATTGGCAGAGCACTCCTTTGACGTGGGAGGGGTTATAGGTTCGAGTCCTATATTGCCCACACGAAGCGCAGCACATGCGCTTTTTTTGTGCCACACGCTCGCTAAACCAGCAGCCCCACGCCCATGACGAACATCATGACAATGACAAGGCGCGTAAAGCGTGCTTGGTCGATAAAGCGTTCCAGCCAATAGCCCAGCACTAGCCCAAGCATGGCGGCAGGCACGCCCACCAGCCCCAACGCCAGCACGTCGGGCGAAAAGTTACCCTTTGCCCCATGCGCGAAGGTGATAAACAGGCTATTAAGCAGCGCGAAGGCTTGCAAGTTGGCTTTGAAGGTCTGCGGTTGCCAGCCACGTCCGTTGGCATAAATCACCGAAGGCGGTCCGAAGATATTGTACGCGCCGCCTAGCAAGCCGGCTACAAAGCCCAAGACCCACGCCCATCGCTCGCTGATTTGGGCGCGCGCCTGACGGCTCAGCACGTCGTAGTAGGCAGAGTAGAGGGCGTAGCCGATGATGACCACGCCCAGCAGCGCAGTTACCGCGCGTTCGTCGAGGTAATCTACCGCCAGCACGCCCAACGGGATGCCCGCCACCGAAGCCAGCCCCAGCCGCCACATGGCACGCAGCTCAAACGCACGCCAATAGTGCCAGAGCATCATCGGGCGCATCGCCAACGCCACCAACGCAATAAGCGGCGCGGCGTAAGCGGGCGGCAGGTTGGTGAAGTGCAGCAGCGGCATGCCGACAATCGCCAGCCCAAAGCCCGTAACGCTCTGCGTGAGCGCAGCCAAAAGCACAATGCCGCCGACCATCAAAACCATGCACACGGCCTAACCATAGAGGTATGGCGTTTCCGGCACGTCGACAGGGTCAACGCTGGTGGGGTGGATAATGGGAATGCTGTGATGTCCGAACATGCCCGCCTGCAGCACGCCACGTATTCTGACCCACGTGCCAGTGGCGAACGCGCTAGCGTTTTCCAGCGTGACGGGCATGCCAATCGCAAAAGCATCCGCCACACAGCAGCTCATCGTGAAGCGCGCCACCATAAACTGGTTTTCGGGCATATCTGGCTCACGGTAGACAAAGCCAACCACGTCCACTTCAAGGTTGTTGAAGCTGGCAGGGTTGCCCACGCGGTTGAACTCGCGCAGCCAGTCGAGGATGTTGCGCTCCAACGGCGGACGGCTGAACGTGGCGGCGTTGCCCACGCCTACCGTGCTGAAGCTCACGCCGCCGTTGACGGCTTCTGCCCCCAGCGGACGTGACGGCACGACCACGCCTAAGACAAGCGGCGTAGCAATCAAACCAATCGACCACCAGTTCAAACGCGCGTGGTCGTGGTCATGGTGAGCGTGCGCGTCGTGGTCATGCGGGCGCGCCCACTCCCACACGCGCCACACGCCCATCAGCGCGAACAGCACGCTGGCAAGCACCACCAGCCACTGAAAGCGTTGGTTCATGTAGTTGTTAATCGTGCCTGTGGCGACAAGCACGCCCAGATACACGGCTAGCCCCAGCAGCACGACGGCACTAATGCCCTGTGCGCGGTCAAAGCGAGCGCGTTGGTCATGATGCGCTGTCATTTGCCAACTTTCTCTCACAACAAACAGCGGTTGACCATCAGCATAGCGCGTCAGCGTCTCGTTGGCAAGATGCCCCATCCTTGACACGTGTGGCAAATCTCGCTACGCTAAGCACCTAACCGCACAGCGAGTTCCCCTATTCCCCTTATGTATCGCCTTCACAAGAAAATTGACCGCAGCAGCACCAACCCGCTTTTCAACCGCCGCAACAGCAGCGCGCGCTGGTTGTTTCGCCTGCTGCTGTTGCTTGTCATCGTCGCTGTGAGCGGGTTCGCACGCTTGTATTATGAACCTTTGCAGCGGCTCTCGTCAGCAATGTTGGGGCAAGTTCCGCCGCCGACCCCTTTCGCCAGCGTGCGCGCCCAACAAGGGCAAGAAGCGTACTTAGCGGGGGACATCGCCACCGCGCTGCAGTACTACGAGCTGGCGGCGAGCTTGCAGCCCAACAACGTCAACTATCTCTACGAGTATGGCAAGCTGTTGATTGAGCTAGACCGCACGAGCGAGGCGCGTGCCATCGGCGAGCGGGTCATCCAGCTTGCGCCCAGCGACCCGCGCGGCTACGCGCTGGCGGCTTCAGCGTTGGTTTGGAGCGAGCCGACGACCGCTATCCCGCTAGCTCTCACCGGTATCGAGCTGGGTGTGCCGTTCGCACCGCTGCATGCCGCGTTGGCGGTGGCTTACACCAACATTGGGCGTTACCAAGAGGCACTTCAACGCGGCGACCTGGCCATTCGTATTGACCCGCTGGATGCCAGCGCGCGCCGCAGCTACTCCTACCCGCTGATTTTTACCGGGCGTTACAACGAGGCGATTGCGCAGCTTGAGCAGGCGATTGCGATTAACCCGCGCATCGTCGCGCCCTATTTTGAGCTGGCGAGCCTTTACCGCCGCATCAACCAAGAGGAAATGGCGGTGGCGATTTACAACCGCGTCTTAGAGATTGCCCCCAACAACGAGCGCGCGTATTTGCGCCTGTGCGAGACCTACGCCTCCAAAGGCTTGTTCCGCGAGGGCGAGCCGTTTTGCCAGCGCGCGCTCGACATCAACCCGCTGTATGCCGACGCACATCGCATGCAAGGGCAGCTGCGCTACAGTCGCCGCAACTACGAGGGCGCGATTGAGTCGTTCAACACCTGCATCGCGCTGGGCAGCAACGCGGTGGAGTGCTACTACTTGCGCGGGCTGGCGCACTACTTTCTTGGGCAATGCGACGACGCATGGCGCGTGTTGAACGAATCGATTCGCTACACCAACCAAGAGCCAATCCTCAACGCCATCAAAATTGGCTTAACGAACGTCACCGTGAACTGCGCGGGCTATCGCGGGCAGCCGCTGCCTACGCCGATTCCGCCCACGCCGATCCCGCCCACGCCGATTGGGGGCTTGTGATGCAAATCCGCCGCGACTACACCCAGCCGTTCTTCCGCGAGAAGAAACGCCCCTCGCCGCTGCGCTATTTGCTGCTTGTGCTGCTGCTGCTCGTCGGAGCGGCGTGGTGGGCAAGCACCCAGCCACTTTGGCTGGAAAGCACGGTGCAAACGCTGTTCTTTGCGCCACCCACGCCCACGCCGCTGCCGCGCCAGCTCATGGCATGGGCGGACGAAGCCTTTGCGGCGGGCGATTTGCCGCGCGCGCTCGCGCTCTATGAGGCGGCACTCGCCCAGCGTCCCAACAACCCTGACTATCTCTACGCCTACGGGCAAGCCCTCATCGAGAATAATCGCCCCGAAGAGGCGTTGAACGTGGCACAGCGCATCGCCGAAAACAGCACGCAGGACGTGCGTGCCTACGCCTTGCGCGCCCGCGCCATGGTCTTCATGGGGCAGTCCGCTTCGGCGATCCCCGTCGCGCTGACCGGTCTAGACATCAACCCGACCTTTGGCGCGCTCTACGAAACGCTGACCCGCGCCTACGTGGCGCAGTCGCGCTGGCGTGACGCGCTCAACGCGGGCAAGCGCGCCGTTGAGCTTGCGCCGCAGGACGCGCGCGCCTTTTGGGCATACGCCAACGCGCTCGCGTCGGTGGCGGCTTATGAAGAAGCCATCAGCTACTACGAGCAGGCGATTGAGCTTGCGCCGACGTTTATGCCGCCCTATTTTGAGCTGGCGTTCTTGCTGCTCTCGCTCGACCGCAACCAAGAGGCGATTGACCTTTACGACCGCATCTTGGGCATGCAGCCGCGCAACGCTCGCGCCCTGCTACGCCAGTGCGATGCCTACCGCAAGGTCGGCGAGTTCGAGCGCGCCATCGGCTTGTGTCAAGATGCCGCTGAAGCCGACGTGACGTTCGTTCCCGCGCAGTATCGGCTAGGTATTTTGCGCTACAGCCGCCGCGAGTTTGACCTTGCTGAGCCGGCCTTCGTGCGCTGCCTCGAAGCCGCGCCGGATAACTTAGAGTGCCGCTATTACTTGGGGTTGACGCGCTATTACTTAGGCGATTGCCAAAGTAGCTGGACGTTGCTCAAAGAGAGCGAGCGCATCGCTATCGCGCGTGAGAACACCGCCGACGCGCTCAACATCATTCAAACGGGCTTGCTTGCCATCAGCAACGACGCGCGCTGTCCGGCCTACGCCGGGCGAGTGCGTCCCACCGTCGAAACCACCCCCGAAGCCGAAAGCGACACACCATGAGGCTAAAACCGCGCCGCATTCGCACCCGCCGCAGCGTCATCCCTTGGCGGCGACTGTTGGGGCTGCTGCTGCTCGTGGGCTTGATTGGCGCGGGCGTGTGGGTTTACGAGAACCGTACCCAGTTTCAAAGCGTGGTCTTGCGCGTTGCCGAACGTCTGCAGCGCGACCTTGAGGCACAGGCGGCTACGCTTGCCGCACCGCCGCCCACGCCCACCCGCGACCCCACGCGCTTCTTGGTCGAGGGCGACAACTTTTGGGCATTAGGGTCAGCGGGCGAAGCCGTGCAGAGCTACCTGCAAGTGCTGCCCTCGCTGCCTAATGATGTCAAGGTGCATTATCGCGTCACGCTAGGGCTACTGAGCTTGGGCAATGCCCGCGAGGCGTTGCCTTACGCCGAAAAAACCGTGACCGCCAACCCCTACGCCAGCGAAGCGTGGACAATTCGCGCTTGGGCATTGACGGACAATCGCCAGACAGGGCAAGCCATCGCCAGTGCCATGCGCGCGCGTGAACTCAACCCCAACAACCTGCAAGCCGACGTACAGCTCGCGCGGGCTTACTTCGCGCAGGGGCAAACCAACCGCGCCCGCAGCCTCATCGACAGCGTGCTGGGCAAAGACCCTAACCTTGCCGAAGCCTATTGGGTACGCGGGCAAATTCGTGAGGAAGGCTTATTTGAGTTCACCGGCGCGTTGGAGGACTATCGCCTCGCTTACGACATCGCCCGCGAGGAGAGGCCGGTGTTGGCGGGCTTAATCGCCATTGACATTGCTCAGATGGAAATCCGCAATCAGGACTATGCCGCCGCCATTCGCACGCTCGACAGCGTGCTGCGCGTCAACCCGGAAAATACGCTGGCGTTGTACTGGATTGGGCTGACGTATTTTTCCTATCAAGGCGACCCTAACCAAGCCGCCAGCTACTTGCAGCGGTGCGTCGATGTCAACCCTAACAGCTACGATTGCTTCTATTTGCTCGGGCGCGCGCAGTTCGCCCTCAACGATTACACGCAAGCCGCCAACTCGTTCCAGCGGGCGATTGACTTAGGCACGCCGTTCGCGCGGCACTATTGGTGGGCAGCAAACGCACAGTTTGCGCTGGGCGACTGTGCGCGGGCGGGGGGGTTCTTGCGCGAGGGCGTGCTGCGCTTAGAAGGCGCGCCGCAAGACCTTTACGACGCTTACGAGTACTTGGTAAACATCTGCCAGCTCAACATCGTCGTGCGGCGCGCGCCTGTGGTAACCAACGAAAACGCTGCGGGCAATTAACGTCATTCTGATAGTACAGCGCGTATGATAAGGCATGCCAACCAAGAAAGAGCCGCCATGCCCCCCTTACGCTTGCTGATTGTTGCCGACGATTTGCTCGTGCGCAGCGGGCTTGCCAGCCTGCTTCACGCGCTGGCTGATTTGCGCGTGGTCGGCGTGACGACCACCGCCACCGCCGCCCAAGACCTGCCCATCTTTCAACCCGACCTGCTGCTGTGGGTCTACCGCAGCGGCGACACGCCCGAGAGCGCACTGCCCATCGTCGTGCTGGTGGCAGACGACCGCGACGCGGCACGCGCACTGCCGCTGCTGCAAGCCGCCCCACGCTTCGGGCTGCTGCTGCGTGACACCGCTACCGACGTGCTGCGAACCACGCTGCACGCTGTCGCCAGCGGGTTGACCGTCGTTGCGCCCGCGTTGGCACGCTTGCTGTTGCCCGCCAGCACATCTGCCAGCGAAGACGTGCAGCTCACGCCCCGCGAGCTTGACGTGCTGCACGGGCTAGCGCAAGGTTTGACGAACAAAGCTATCGCCCACAAGCTCGGCATTACCGACCACACCGTCAAGTTTCACGTCAACGCCATCATGACCAAACTCAACGCCCAATCGCGCACGGATGCCGTCGTGCGTGCCACCCGCGCCGGCTTGGTGGCACTCTGAGCTTCACCATGCCAAGCCACAACGTCCTCGTGCTACAATACCCTAACACCAAGCACAACACGAGAGGACGCGATGCGTAACCGTGGTTTTTGGCTGCTTGTGCTGCTATGGCTGGCTTTCGGCGCGGCGGCACAGCAAGCCGAAGTGTTAGACACAGGCGCGAGCTTGCGGCTGCGCGCCGAACCGAACACCGCCGCCGCAATACTAGCACTGCTGCCGCCGCGCACCCCTTTAACGCTGCTCTCACGCAGCGCGGGCAACACGTGGTACGAGGTTGAAACCGCCGACGGACAGCGTGGTTGGGTCAAGGCGGAGTTCGTGCGCGTCAGCTCGCTCGAAGACGTGGCGACACAGACCATCGCCCTGCCGCTCGACCCCGCACCGTTTGTCAGCGGCATCACCAGCCGCGTGCGCAGCATCTACAGCTACGGGCAAACGCTCGGCAACCGCGACCGCGTCTTCAGCAAGATTGGCGACAGCATCACGTTCGCCCCGTTTAACTTGCGCATGGTCGGCGAAGGCAGCTACACGCTGAGCGAATACGCCTACTTGCAGCCGATGATTGCCCACTTCTCCAGCGTGTTCGCCCGCACACACAACGCCTTTGCCAACGAGTCCCTAGCAGCGCAGGTAGGCTGGAGCAGCACGGCACTGCTGCGCGCCAGCTTCGCCGACAAAGCGTTATGCCTGCCCGATGAAACGCCGCTAGCGTGCGAGTACCGCCTTGTCAAGCCCGCCTTCGCGCTCATCATGATAGGCACAAACGACGCGGGTTTTCTGGACGAGGCGACCTATCGCAACAACTTGCGCGCCATCGTCCAGCGCAGCGTTGACACGGGCGTTGTCCCCATCCTCAGCACGCTGCCCGCCCGCCGTGACCAAGAGGCGGCACAAGCGCAAGCCTTGCGCTTCAACACCATCATCCGCCAGACCGCCCGCGCCCTGCGTGTGCCGCTGATTGACCTGTACGCGGCGTTGGAAACTCTGCCCGACGCGGGTTTGTCGCCCGACGGCGTGCATCTCAGCCTGCCACCGCGCGGCTACGCTGACTGCGCCGTGTTCACCGCCGAAAACTTAAGCTATGGCTATACCGTGCGCAACTTGCTACAATTGCACGCGCTCGATGCCGTGTGGCGCGCCGCAGCGCAACGTGGTGGTTAACTCAGGAGAGAACGATGGTTCGTGTAACCTATGCCCCCGATGGGCGCGCCTTGCTCAATATTGGCTGTGGGACGCGCTTCCACCCCGATTGGACAAACCTTGACCATTACCCCTACGCCCCGTCCATTCTTCAGCATGACTTGAACAAGCCGTTGCCGTTTGCGGATGGCACATTTGACGTGGTCTATCACTCGCACGTGCTGGAACACTTCTCACGGGCGGGCGGGCGCGCCCTGCTGCAAGAGTGCGCGCGCGTGCTAAAGCGCGGCGGCACGCTGCGCGTCGTTGTGCCTGACCTTGCGTTTAGCGCGCGTCTTTACTTGCAGGCACTGGCTGATGTGCAAGCTGACCCCAATCCTGTTAACGAAGAACATTACGAATGGGCAGTGCTGTACCTGATTGACCAGATGACACGCACGCGCTCTGGTGGAGAGATGGCAACCTTCATGAGCCGCCAGACCTTGCACGACTTGGCGTTTGTCATCGAACAAGGCGGCGGCAACACGCTGCGCGACCTGCGTGCCGAGCGCACGCCACAACAGCCGCCCACCCCTAAACCTGCGCTACCCGTGCGCGCGTGGCGGTGGCTAGCGTATCAACGCACGAAGTTGCTACGGCGTTTGCTGCCATTGTGGGAAGTGGCGGCGTTTCGCCAGCGCGGCGAAGTCCATCAATGGATGTACGACGCGCACGCGCTGCGCCAACTCTTGCTTGCCTGCGGCTTCACGCAAATCGTCGAGCTTGACGAGCGCAGCAGCACCATCGACGGCTGGGGCAGCTTTTACCTCGACGTAGACCCCGACGGCAGCGTCCACAAACCCCGCTCGCTGGTGATGGAAGCGCGCAAGCCCTAGATTGTTGCGCATATCTAACTGCGAAATGTTAGCAGCAATGCCGTCCCTGTGTTATACTGTGAAGCAAGTATTGGTCACAGGATACACACAGGCGGCAAAAGCAGCATGAACGATGACCCACACGTCAGCACGCAACGGCATGCAGCACTCTGGCACACTTTGCTCGACGTGGTGCAGCCGCTTGCCCCACTGCTAGGGCAGCTTTTGCACGTCGCACAGCCGTTGGCGCGGCTGCTGCATCAGGGCGAACGCCTAGCGACGCTGGCGGACACGCTGGAAGCGGCGGATGGCATTGCCACACTGCGCCGACAGCTCACACAACAAGGGGGCGCGCATGACGAATAGCACGATGCAAATCGTGGCGGTGTTATTTCTGTTGGTCGTGTTCATGGCGAACGCGCTGGTACGACGGCGCGCGCAAGCGGCACAGCGTCCGCTGCCGGCGTTAGACGCGCTGCCAACGCTCGCCAGCCAGAGCATCGAAGGCTACCAACCGCTGCACGTGGCGGTTAGCCAGGTTGCGTTGGGCAACCGCGAGACGGTGCTGGCGTTGGTGGGTGCGGAGTTCATCTACGAAAGCGCGCGGATGGTCGCGCTGGGCGACGCGCCGATGTTAGTGAGTGTGAGCGACCCGACGATACTCCCGCTAGCACGCGACGCGCTGCGGCGCGGCTATCGACGGCACAAGCAGCGCACGTTTCTGAGCGTGCGTTGGTATCCTACGGCGTTGGGGCTAGCCGCAGCGGTCAGTGCTTTACAGCGCGACGATCGCGTGACTGGCAGCGTGTTCTTTGGCGAGTATGGCGCGGAGCTTGCGCTGCCGCTTGCCGCTGCCGCACGCCATCGCCAGCCGACGATTGCCGCCAGCGCGCGCCTTGAAGGGCAGGCGGTGGCGTTCGCGCTCGCCGACGGCTGCTTGCTCGGTGAGGAGCTGTTTGCGGCGGCGGGCTACCTTAGCCAAGACAGCGGGCAAATTAACCGCACGACCACGATTGACGTGCTGCGCTGGTTGGTGATTGTCGGTGTGGTGGTTTGGTTCATCGCCGCGCGCATTACAGGAGCGTGACGACATGCGCTTGAGACTTAACGTTGTGCTTACCTCGACAGTGGTGACAGCCGTCGGCTTGATTGTCCTAATAGGCTTGCTGGTGGGCGAAGACTTGGGCTTGCTGACCCAGCTAGTCAACGCGCTGCCGTTCCGTGCGCTGGCGGAAAT
The DNA here is from genome assembly GCA_938022205.1 of uncultured Anaerolineae bacterium. Lineage (GTDB taxonomy): Bacteria > Chloroflexota > Anaerolineae > Aggregatilineales > Phototrophicaceae > JANWYT01. The sequence goes on from CALIEB010000011.1 coordinate 42,307, forward strand.
CGCGCTGCGCTTGGCGGTGGTAGCGGCGGCGTTGACGCTGCTCATCGGCGTGCTGAACTTGCTGCTGGTCAACGCCACGCGCTTGCTGCGCGGCAGCACGCTTAGCGCAAAGCTGGGCAGTCTCGTCGTGCTGGCGGCATTCTTGGTGACCATTTTCGCCCGCCTTGCCGACAGCAGCGGCGCAAGCTACCGCCTGTTACAAGACGGCGTGCTGCTGCCCGTACAAGCCAGCCTGAGCGGTTTGGTGCTGTTGGCGTTGGTTTGGGGCGCAATGCGCTTGCTGGCACGCGGCGTGACGTGGGCGCGCGTGCTGTTTGTGCTAGCGGTGCTGGTCGTGCTGGTCAGCGCGCTGCCTTTTGGCGCACCGCTGGCGGAGGCACAGGCATGGCTTTGGCGCGTGCCTGTCAGCGGCGGCGCGCGCGGCATCCTCATCGGCATCGCGCTCGCCACGCTTGTTGTCGGCTGGCGCGTGTTGATTGGTCAAGACCGTTCTTATGGCGAGTAAGGGGGCTGCATGAGCGATTGGGGCAACAAGCCGCCACAAGATGGCGATGACGACTTGGAGTTTAATTGGCTAAGCGAGGGCGACGACAGCCAACCTGCTGCTAGCGCGGGCGATGACCTCGTTTTTGATTGGCACAGCGACACCGAAGACACTGGCGCAAGCGCAACAGGCGGTGGTGACGATTTCGCTTTCGATTGGGGCGCGCTCACCGACGACGCGCCCGCCACAGCCGACATCGAAGACCATCGCTTCGATTGGCACGGTGGCTCGGTACATGGCGACCGCGACCGCGACACCGGCATCGGGCAGCTGCAGAACGTCGACCGCTTGTTTGAGAGCATGGAGCGCAAAATTCAAGCTGCCGAAGACGCGGACTTTGGCTTAGATACGGGCGAACTTTTGGATTGGATGCGCGACGTGGACGCAGACGCGCCTGTCGAGCCAAGCAGCGCGCTGCCGTCTTGGTTGATGGACGATGTAGCGGAAAGTGCGCCCGCCTCCCAGCCCGAACCCCAGCAAGAGGACTGGGTGGCGCGTTTGGGCAATTTTAGCGTGCAAGAGGTAGACGAAGACGGCAACGGCGTGCCGGACTGGCTCGACCGTGTCGGCAGCTTTGAAGACCCGCTAGCGGGCATGACCGAAGCCGATTTCGCCCTTACACAGGAGGAAAAAGACGCGCTCTTTGGCGACTTTTTGAGCGAAGAAGCGCGCAGCACTAGTGCGCAACCATCCCTAGCCGACGAGTTTGACTTTGACAGCTTGGCGGAATTCGGCGAGAGCGCACCCGCCGCAGAGAGCGATGACCTTGCGCAGATGTTCGATGCCGACGAGTTTGACTTTGACAGCTTGGCGGAATTTGGCGAGAGCGCACCCGCCGCAAAGAGCGATGATGACTTGTCCGACCTGCTCGCGGCGTTGGATGATGCGCCCACCGCAGAGAGCGAAGTTGACCTTGACAGCTTATTTGCCGAATTGGACGACGCGCCCGCCCCAGCGCAAGCCGACCTCGCCGACCTGTTCGACGTGAGCGACATCGCCGAGTTAGTAGAGGACAGCGTGCCGAGCGACGAGCTGCCGCCGCCCGAACTGCCCGACTGGCTGCGCGAGGCGGCACAAGCCGCTGGGACAGGCGCGTCCGTAAGCGCGATTATTCGCCAGAAAAAAGACCGCTCGCTCGACGAACTCGACGACCGCTTGCTTGAGCTGCGTGAGATTGGCTTAAACTTACCTATTGACGAGGCGGTCGACAAAGGCGCGCTGCAAGCCATTGTCCCCGACATTCGCCAAACGCTTGCGCCCGCCACGTTCTTAACGGTCGTGGACGCGCCCGCCATCGCCGAGATGCGCCTTTCGCCCGAACAAGCGCAGCGCGCCGACCTGCTCAAGCGCATTGTCGACGGCACGGCAGCGGCACAAGAGGCGCGTCGCCGTCGCACGTTGCCGCCGTTGGAGCGCATGCTGGTGGCGATACTGCTGCTGGCTACGTTGATTGTGCCGTTCTTGCTGCGCTTGGATGCTGTTGCGCCTGACATGCCCACCGCCTTCGCGGCAGATAGCCCCGCTGCCCGCGCCTACGACACGCTGGAGACGCTTCCCGAAGGCGCGCTTGTGCTGGTCGGCTTTGCCTACGAAGCCAGCAGCGCGCTGGAGCTTGAGCCGCTAGCGCGCCAAGTGCTAACCCACCTCGCCCAACGCGACGCGCGCCTTGTTGCCGTATCTACCTCACCGTTCGGCGTGTTGCGCGCCGAAACGTTATTAGCCGAAACTCAGCCAAGCGGGCGTTACAGCGTTGCCAAAGTGCTGACGGGCGAAGCGTTGGGGCTACGCGACTTGACGCTTAACGCCGCCGCTGCCACGATGACCAACAGTCGCGGCGGACGCGCCGAGCTTATGCTGCCCAGCCTCGACAGCGCGCAAGTGATTGTCTTATTCGCCGACAGCATCGACACCGTCCGTTTGTGGATGGAACAAGTCGCGCCCAACACGCGCACGCCCTTCGTGTTCGCCACCACCTACGGCGCGCTGCCGCTAAGCGCGCCTTACGCCGCCAGTGTGCCGCAGGTGCGTGGGCAACTGGTCGGCTATACGGACGCGCTGACATATCGCAACGTGCTGAACCCGCCGTCCACGCCTGAACCTAGCGCGGACGCGCCAACGTCGACACCGCTCCTGCCGACCGCCACGAACACGCCGCGTCCAACCAACACGCCGCGTCCAACGGCTACGCCCGTGCCGCCGACGGTCGTACCAGCTGATAGCACAGGCGTGACGGCACTCCCGTCGACCGCCACCGACACGCCGCTGCCTAGCGCGACCGCTAGCCGCACGCCTGTGCCGCTGACTGCGACGAACACGCCGCCGCCCAGCGTGACTGCTACCGAGCAAGGCTCGCCCGTGCCACAAGTGCAAGTGGCAGTGGTCATCGCCAACGGCACGGTGAACGTGCGCGAGAACCCTTCATCAGACGCGGGGTCGCCGGTGATTGGCACACTAAATAGCGGGCAAATCGTGCGCGTGTTAGGCACAAACGACGCGGGCGATTGGGTTAACGTGCTGCTGCCGAACAATCGCGCGGGCTGGATTGCGCGCTTCCTTGTGCGCATTGAAGAACGTCCCCTCACCGATTTCGTCCCTAGCGCGCCCAAACGCCAAGCCGCTAGCGACCGCGTGCTGGTCGGCACGGTGTTGGTCGAAGGCCCCGTTGAGGTCTTAGACGTGCCGCAACCCAGCGGCGCGGTGCTAGCAACCCTTAATTTGGGCGACACGGTGCGCGTGCTGCTGGTGCAGGGCGATTGGGCGAGCGTCATTTTGCCCGACAACCGCGTTGGCTGGGTAGAAACCTTCGTGCTAGAAATTCGTGAAGTGCCGCTGTCGACCTTATTCGCCCTACAAACGCAGCAAGCAGGCGCGCCCCCGACCAACACGCCCGTGCCTGCAACCGCAGACGCTAGCGCGCGCGTGCTTACAGGGCTTGTTATCGTCGAGGGCGAGGTTGAGGCTTTAGACGTGCCACAGCCTAGCGGTGCGGTGATAGCCACCATACGCGGCGGCGACCTCTTGCGCGTGCTAAACGTGCGCGGCGACTGGGCGAGCGTCATCTTGCCCGACAACCGCATTGGCTGGGTGGAAACCTTCGTGCTTGAGGTGCGCGAAATGCCCCTGAGCGAATTCCAAACCACACAACAGCTCACGTCCGCGCCACCAACCGCCACACACACCCCCACGCCCATACCGCCAACCGCCACCCACACGTCCAGCCTAACCACCGTTGAAGCTACAGAAACCATTATCGCAGCAATCGCCGAAGCTGCAGCAGATACGCCCGCCACGCCCCCCGCGCCGCGCTTGCTCGACGCGCGCTATACCTCGCAGACGCTGGGGCAAACGTTGGCGGTCGTGCTGATAGTGTTGGGCAACCTGTTCTACTTAGCGCGCGCGTGGATACGGAGAGGACGTTAAAGAATGAGCCTTGAAACCTTGCTGAGTTTTGCGCTCACGCTGCTGGTGTTCAGCTACCTTTTAGCGGACAACCTGCTGTATCGGCTGGCTATTTATGCCTTCGTCGGCGTAACGGCGGGCTTCACCGCGATTGTCATCGTCGAGAGCGTGGTGCTGCCGCTGCTTGACGGCAGCCCGACCAACAGCTTCCTGTTCGTGGCGGCAACGGTGCTGGTGGGCTTGCTGCTGCTTAAACCTGTGCCGCTGTTCGCGCCGTTCGGCAACCTCGCGCTCGGGTTCTTGCTGGCGGTGGGGACGGCGGTAGCGGTGGCGGGCGCGCTGACAGGCACGCTGTTGCCGTTGTTGGCGGCAACCGCTCGTCCGGCAGGCGCGCCGCTGCTAGAAGCAGTTGTCGTCTTGATAGGCGTGGTCAGCGCGCTGGTCTACTTTCAATACAGCGTACAGCGTCGCCCAGACGGCACGATTGGGCGGGCGCGCTGGCTGCAGTGGCTTAGCACGCTCGGGGAAGGTTTTGTGGTGATTACGTTGGGCGCGATTTACGGCGCGGCAATCTTGAGCAGCCTTGCCGTCATTAGCGGGCATTTCAGCCAATTGTTAGGGGGCTAGAGCTATGCGAACAGGCGCAATCCTCACCGCAGATATTGGCAACGTCAGCACGCGTGTGAGCATCTATGACCTCGTCGACGGCGAGTACCGCACGATAGCGCGCGCGCAAACGCTGACGACGTTAGGCTTACCTGCGGATGACGTGTCGGTCGGGCTGGAGCGCGTGCTGCGCGACCTTGAACGCACGCTCAACCGCAAGCTCTGGGCGGGCGGGCGCATCATTCAACCGGAAACGCTCGACCGTGACGGCGTAGACTATGCCATTATCACCACCAGCGCAGGGCGACCGCTGCGCGCCGTCGTCATGGGACTAATGCCCGACATCAGCGTCGAAAGCGCGCTGCGTGCGCTCTCCACCTCCTATGTCGAGCCAGTCGAAGTGCTGACCCTGCGCAGCAGCGAGAGTGAAGAAGACAAGCTCAACAAGCTGCTGCTGGCACGTGCAAATGTGGTCGTGCTGGCAGGCGGCATCGACAAGGGGGCAAAGGACGCGCTGCTGCCCACGCTTAACCTGCTGACGTTGGCGTTGCGCGTCATGGAAACAAGCGTGCGTCCGTTGGTGCTGTATTTGGGCAACGCCGCGCTGGCGGACACCGTGAGCGCGCAGTTGAGCGAGCTTACCGAAGTGGTGGTTGCGCCCAACGTGCGCCCGCGCTTTGACGAAGAGGTGTTAGAGGGCGCGCAGCCGCACATCGCCCGCATCTACGAGCTAGCGAAGGAGCGCGCTAGCGGCGGCTTTATGCGCTTGGGCACTATGAGCGAGACGGGACTGCTGCCGACGGCGCAAAGCTACGCACGGGTTGCCACGTACTTTGCGCAAACGCGCCACGAAAACGTCATTGCCTTTGACATCGGCAGCGCGTCAAGCGTCATCGTCGGCGTATTTAACGGGCAAGTGCGCACGCGCATCAACTCGCGCAAGGGCATGGGACACAGCGCGCTGGCGACGCTGGACAGCTTGGGGCTCGACGCGATACGCGCGTGGCTGCCCTTCAACGCCAGCCGTGAGACCCTGCTGAACTACGTGTATAACAAGACCGTGCGCCCCGCGCTTGTGCCTTATAGCGTGGAAGACATGTTCATCGAACACGCGCTGTTGCGCGCCGCCGCCCGCGATGCCGTTGTGCGCGCGCGTGCCACGTGGGCGATTGACCGCGAGGCGAACACGCTGCCGGCGGTCGGCACGCTGCTGCTGGGCGGCGCGACCCTCACACAGACGGGCAACCCACAGCTCACGCTGCTGCTGGCGGCGGACTGCCTGCAGCCCACAGGCGTGACGCGCGTGTTAAGCGACCCGCACGGGGCAAGCGCGGGCTTGGGCGCGCTGGCGCAGGTCAACGCGAGTGCAGCGGTGCAGTTGCTGGAGGGTGACGCGCTCACGCAGCTTGGCACGATTGTGAGCATCTCCGGCAGACCGCGCCCCAACCGCACTGCCGCCCAGCTGCGCATTCAGTACGAGGGCGAGCGGGTGGACTACGCACTGAAAGGCGGGCAGGTCTTGTGCCTACCCTTGCCAGCAGGGGAAACGCTCGACGTGCGCATCAGCCTGAAGGGGAACTTGACGATTAACGGCAAGCAGCGGTTGAAGCTAACGTTGCACGGCGGCGAGGGTGGCATCTTGTTCGACGGGCGCGGGCGTACGTTCGAAGCGGGCGCGACCGTCGCGCAGCGCGCCGCCAATCTGACGCAGTGGCTGCACCAAGCCACCGACGCGCCGCTTATCGACGTGCCGGAGAGCTGGCTTGCCCCGCTTGAAGAGGACGCGCCGCCCGTCAAAGCCGAGAAGCCGCGCCGCGAACGCCCCGCCAAACCCGACAAGAAGCGCGGTAAAGCGGCGACAGCGGTCTTAGAAGAGGACCAAGACCCCTTCGCCGCCTTGCCCGATGCCGAACCCGCCGCGCCCGTCAAAAAGCAAACGGGCCCGCTGGACGATGACCTTGATGAACTGCGCAGGCTTTAGGGAGGGCGTATGTACTACTATCCTAAGCACAGCATCACGAACGCTCTGGCACGCATCAAGCGCATCGTGCGCTTGCCAGATGCCGCTAGCGGCGGCGTGATCGTCCTTGAGGGGCAAACGGTCGACATCCGCGACCGCGTGGCGCGCGGCGTGTTGCCCTCGCGCGTGCTGATTTTGGACGCGGCGCACGAGCTACGTTTGAACAATCCGCAGATGCTGAAAAATTTTTTGCTCGTTAAAGAACGCCAAGCCGTGCAGGAGAAAGACCCCATCGCGGGCAAGGATGCCAAGCGCGGGCGGCGCGTCTTCGCCCCTGCCAACGGCTACGTGGCGGGCGTTGATGGCGGGCGCATCCTCTTCGCGCTGCTGCCCGAGCGTGTCGAGTTAGACGCGGGCGTGCGCGGCACGGTGGCGGAGGTCAACAACAACCGTGAGGTGGTCATCGAGGCGCGCGGCGCGTTGGTGCAGGGCGTGTGGGGCAGCGGCAAGAACCTCATCGCCATCATGCGCTACGAGCCTGTGGGTGGCATCTTGCGCATCAGCCGCGACGCGCTCGACACCGCCTACAAGAACGAAATTGTCGTGACCACCCAACCCATCACCGCAGAGGTGTTAGACCTCGCCGAGATACGCACGTTTGGCGCAATCGTCGCGCCGAGCATGTCGGCGGCACTCATCGAGCGCGTGTTGGCGGGGACGGTGGGCGTGTTTCTCACCGAAGGCTTTGGCAGCGCGCGCATGAACCCTAGCGCACAGGAGCTGCTCAAAGAGTTCGACGGCTATCAGGTAACGTTGGACGCGCACCTGCCGGCACGTCTCGACGTGCGTCGCCCCGAACTCGTCATCAACCGTTCTGGCACGGACGAGCTGCGCGAGTTCTCGCCGTTTAAGCGGCTGGCGCGCGGCGACACCGTGCGCGTGTGTTGTGCGCCCTACATGGGCATCTTGGCGAAAGTACTGGAAGTGCCACGCGCACCGCAGACCCTGCCCAACGGCTTGTCTGTGCCGTGCGCCAAAATCGAGCTAAGCCACAACGGCAATCAGGTAATGATGCCACAGCACTGCCTAGAATGGATTGGCGCATAGCGCAAAAACGGTTTATCATTAACTTGTGTCATTTGCTCGATTCCGCTAAGGAGGGAAGGACGCTCATGTCCAATCGCGACGACGACTTCAGATTTGACGATGACGATGACTTGTTTCGCGCGGGCGACGACGATTCGTTTGAGGGTTTCGACGATTTTGAGGACAACGCTGACTTTGAGAACGTTGATTTTGGCTTAGATGATGACGTTTCGCTGGATGAAGATGAGGACGAGGTTGGCGCGACATCGTCAGGACCGAGCCGCACGTTTATCATCATCGCCGCGATGCTGATAATCATCCTGCTGGTTGGCGTGGGTGTTGTGTTGTTCGCGCTCTTGGGCGGGCGACGCGGCGATGCGCTCGACCCGACGCGCACCGCGATTGCCCAGCTCAACCAGACCACCGAAGCGCAGCTGCAAGCAACAGACGCACAGGCAACAGCTTTTGCCATCGAAACGGCAACAGCTTCCTCGTTCACCGCCACACCAACCCCTACGTTAACGCCGTCTTCAACCCCCACCCCGGAAGTAGACTTCACCGCTACCGCGCAAGCCGCGTCTTTCGCCACGCAGCAAGCCGCGATTAACGCTACCAGCACGGCGTTGGCGGCGCAGCTTGCCACGCAGCAGGCTGCCGCGCAGAGCGATGCCCAAGCGGGGCAGGGTGGCGGGCAAGACCCCACCCCCACGCAGGAAAGCAGCATTACGTTGCTCACGCCCATCTCTGTCAGCGCGGTCGAACAGACAGCGACGGCATTGGTCGCGCTCTTGCAGCCGCTGGACAACGTGACCCCCACGCCGCAGGTCGGCATCGGCGGCGCGCTGCCCACGCCCACACCCATTCGCCCGATTGGCACCGGCGGCGCGCTGCCCGACACGGGCTTGTTTGACGAGCTGGGCGCGGGAGGACCTGCTCTGTTGATTACGTCGGCGTTTGCACTGTTGGGGGTTATCGCGCTTTCACGCAGCTTGCGGCGCAGACGGCGTAAGTAGCACGCCTGCGCTGCACGATGAGGTGACCTATGCCTAGTCGTGTCAGTCGCTTTATTGTCCACGCGCTGCGCGTCTTGCGCCGCTACGTCGACCTGACGGACAGCGTCATTGAGAACGCGCAGCCCGACACGTGGCATTCCAGCGCGCAACTCTTGCCGCACGGGGTCACCGGCGCAGCGACGCGCGTGCATGGCGTAGAGGCGCATCGCTTGCTGCCGCAGCAGTCCCGCGCGGGCTGCCTAATCCTCTACCTGCACGGCGGCGGCTACGCGCTGAGCGCGTCGGCAATGCACCATCCTTTCATCGCGCGCATCGCCAAAGCCGCGCACTGCGAGGCACTCTCCGTAGAATACCGCCTCGCGCCGCAATGCCCCTACCCCTGCGCGTTTCACGACGTGTTAACGGTATATCGCGCCCTGCTCAAGGACGGACAAGCAGCGAACAAGCTGGTGCTGCTGGGGGATTCCGCCGGCGGCGGGCTAGCGTTGGCGGCGGCTCTCGCGCTGCGCGACGCGGGTGACCCGTTGCCAGCCGGCGTGGTGACCCTTTCGGCGTGGACAGACTTAACGCTTTCTGGCGCAAGCATGGACGACAATGCCGAATACGACCCGCTGCTCAACCGCGAAGCCTTGACCAAGCTGGCGGGCTGGTACGTGGGCGAGCATAATCCGCGCCTGCCCTACATCTCGCCCGTCTTCGCCGACTACACGGGCATGCCACCGCTGCTAATGCAGGTCAGCGACTGCGAGGTGCTATACGCCGATAGCACGCGCGTGGCAGAAAAAGCGCAAGCGGCGGGCGTGGCGGTGACGCTCGACGTGTGGCACGCCATGCCGCACGTTTGGCAGCTGTTTGCGCCCTTTATTCCCGAAAGCTTGCAAGCCATCGAGCGCGTCGCCACGTGGATTATCGCGCGCCAAGAAGCCAGCGAAAGCTAAGACGTGTAGCGACGCATGGCGGCTTCGATAAACTGGCTAGCGATGTCTCTGGCTTTAGCGGTCACTACGCTGCCCTCGCGCGTAAGACACACGAACGCTTGCTCTTTCGAAGCGTAACTAATCTCAATGAGACGTGGCAGCGTGCTATCTTGCAAATCCACCAGCTTTTCATAATAGTAGGGATAAGTTTCCATCGCCACGTACAGCGATACCCCATCCCCCTCGCCCAAGTGTTTGTTAAGGTTATCGCTAGAAAAGCCGTAGAAAAACAGATAGCGATGCGCTTCGGCTTGGCGGTTGTGGCGATTGAAGAACGTTAAGCGGAAGAACCACGTGCGCTTAGCTGTTTTCTCGAAGCGCAAACTCTGATACTTTTCGAACTCCAATGGGCTGAAAGGCTTAAACCCTACGCCAGCGGGCAAGTTGCTCTGTTTGTGCTGTGCCTCGAACTCCGCTGCCACTTGGGTAAAATAGCTTTGCAGCAGCCGCATCGCGCTCTCGAACACCTCGTATTCGTTCTTGAGTTTGCTCTTGCTCTCGTCGACTAGCCAGGCAACGCGCTGCTTGATGTCGAGCTGCTGTTTGCCCGCGTCTTCGTACACTTGAATGCTCTCCCTCACCGCTTCCATGACTAGCTCAACGAAGGGTGTGAGGTTGCCACCCCCCTGTGATTCTTCCAGCGCGTCGTAGTAGCGATAGCGGTCGTCTTTGGTGAGAATGGCGATAGGATAGCCGTTGCGGATGAGCATCAGGTTCATCAGCAGGCGTGCCGTGCGCCCGTTGCCGTCGATAAACGGGTGGATGTACACAAACCAAGCATGTGCCAAACAGGCTAGCACGACGGGATCATGCTGACGGTATGGCTCGCGCTTGGTGCTGGCTTGTTCTAACCACGCGCCAAACTCGCGCATCATCTCGTCAATTCGCGCGGGGTCGGGTGGCATGTACTTCGACCCCGAGATTTCCACGCGCACAGTGCGGTACGCTCCGGCGTTGCGCTCGTCAATGCCCGCCAAAATTTGCTTGTGGATGTTACGCAGATCGCTAGGGGTGATAGGCACGCCGTCACGCTTGGCGAGTTCTTCGAAAAAATCTAGCGCAAGCGCAAGGTTCCTCGCCTCGATGGTGTCCTTGAGCGGCTTGCCAGTGATGGTTAACCCCTCGCTGATGACTAGCTCGGTCTCGCCCATGCTCAAAGAGTTGCCCTCGATGGCGTTGGAGTTGTAGACGTTCTTCAGGCGGAAATAATCGCGCACAGTGGCGAGCGTTTCCGCGCTTAGCGTGCCAATCAACGTGCGAAAGGCGTTGACGCGGTAAAGCAGGGCTTGCAAAGGCTGCTGCAAGCGCGCATCATAACCATATGCTGTTCCTTCAACAGGAATAAAAGGCGTGGACTTGCTCACAGCCAACCCCTTTATGCGATGTTCTCTTGTAAGCCATTATAGCGCAGTATGCGAGGCAAATCTCTTATGTCCAACCCTTATGTGCTTGAGAAAGACCTGCGCGAGGTGGTCGCCCTAGCCGAAAACCTCGAGCCTTATGTGCGCGGGCGCGAGCTATACGGCAACGCGGGCGGCGCGTTCGGCTCGTTGCCCAGTTTGACGGTGGGCGCGGTGCTGCTGCGGTTGCGTCGCCTGCACGCCTTGCATGGGCAGCTCAACGACAGCCAGCGTGCTAGCTTAGAACGCGCGCAACAGCACTATCAGCAGACCAAAAAGACGTGGCGCGTGCATTGGCAGGAGAAAGCCCTGCGTGAGACAAACTCGCGCCTTGATGCCATGCGCGCCTTCTTCCAAGAGTGCGCCAACAGCGCGCGCGCCTGCGCCAATAACTATCTACCGGAAGTGCTGCGGCGCACCATCGTGCAAGAGCTGCTCATCGAGCTAGAAGCCGAGAAAGTGTTCGACGCGCAGCTAGACGAGAAACGCAAGCACACCGATGGCAAGCTGCGCGGCTTGCTGCGTCCCTGCCCGTTCATCTGGGCGGAGGTGCTGCAGCCCGTCTATCCGTCCGAGACGTTTTGGTGGCTCTATCAGCGTCCGCCCCAGCCCTAGCGAGCGGGGCAGCTGCTTAAGCGTTGGGAGTGGCTTCGGGCGTAGCCTCCACGCCGAGATCGGGGGTGGCTTCCGTCGTGACTTCGCTGCTTTGGGAAGCTGCTTCGGGCGTGACACCTCTGCCGCTGCCCACTTCAAAGTTAAACACGCCGCTTAAGACAGACCACACGATAATCATCACCGCAACCGCCCCCACAATCATCGCGCCGTAGCGCAGCATGCGCAGCAAATCGGCGCGCTCTTCCGGCGTAAGTCCTTTTTGTTCGCTCATGACCTTGACCCTCCTGAAGAAACTTCCCTCGATAAAAGCCTCTCACGCGATACCGAGCAGCCGCTGCGCAAGGAACACACCCCCCAACGCGACTGCCCAGCCAATATAGCTAACGATAATCGTCGGCACAAGCCCCCACCCCGCGCGTACCAACACGTAGGCAATCAACATAAAGATGAGGGTTGGCACAATGTTAACCAGCACGGCGCGGGTGAATTCCTGCATGGCTTGTGGCTTGTCGTCCGCGCCGGCGTAGATAATCCACATCCCCAACGGGATGTTGAGCGGCATGGTGGCGGCAATGGCGGCGAAAGTGCGCGAATACTCACGCAGTACCGCCACGCCGATAATAATCACAATTGACACAGCGACAGGCAACAGCTTTGCCAACGCGACATTCATAGGCTACTTGCCTGCCTTCTTCTTGTTCTTGCCGCTCAGGAGATTGCGCAGCAGCAACACCCCTATGCCCGCGAACGCGAGGCGCGTTAGCCACTCGGCTTGCGCTTGCTTGGGGCGCGCGATGCTAGGGGTTACGCGCACGAAATGCGGCATATCGCGCTCGCTGTGGCGGTAGATAAGCGTTTGCGCCGCCGGGTCAATCTCATACGTGCCGTCGCTGACCTCCACCGTGTAGCCGTGCGGGTACTGCCATGCGGGCATGTAAAATTCGGTGGGCGCGCTGACGGCGGGGTCGTGCTTGTAGACAAACTCAAACACCCCCGTTTGATAGTCAAACGTCATGCGCAAGGGCGTGCCAGCCACCGCCCGCGCGTAGGGGCGCAGCACAGCGTTAAGAGCGCGCCCGCCGCTGTTGATGTCGCGCGGGTTGCTCTGTTGGTCGCGGCTGAAGATGGACAAATCCTCGGCGTTCCAGCCATCACCCCACTCATTGCTGTTGTCGGGCGTGTAGTTCCACAGCGTATAAGGCAGCAGGTTCGCCTCAAGCGCGCTGAGGCTCGCGTCCATCGCCTGCTCTTGCGCCCTGAAGTCGCCGCTGCGGTAGGCGCGTGCGTCGTTCATGTTGTAGGGAATGCCAACTTCGCCAATCAGCACCGGCGCGTTGTTGAGATACTCGCGCGCTTTCTCTTTGTAGACGCGCACTTGCTCGACGAAATTTTGCCGCACGCGCTTCGCGCCAACGACCACTTTGAGCGTGTGCGTGTCGAAGCCGGCAAAAGGCACGTAGCGGCGCGTGAACAGCGTTAGCCCGTCATACCAATGCGCGGCAAACACGATGTTCTTGGCATCGTTCTCGCCCCACTGCGGCGGGTAGTCATCGCCCAGCGCGTCGGTTTCGATGAAGATGATTGCCTCCTCGTCCACCTCACGGATGGTCTGGGCGTAAGCGTTGGCAAACTCTTTGAAGTAGTCGCGAGGGAAATGCACCTCACGCCCGTTGACCTCTTTAAAGTGGAAGGGACGCAGCAGGTGCGGGTTGCCCTGCGCGTCGTAGTCCCACACGCCGTTAGCACGCCACACGCAGTCGTAACCGTCCAGCCAAGCGCGCGTGCCGCGCGGGTCAATGGTGACCTCGCCAATCTTGCGATTGCCCAAGACGTTCATGCCCCACATCTCGACGACTTGGGCGCGCCCTTGCGCCAGCAGCATCGACTGGAACGGCGTGGCGGTGATGCCGTTGCGAATATGGTAATGCACCTCGTTGGCATGCGCGTAGCCGATATAGCCCGCGCTCGGCTCGTTCATCGTGTCGTAGCCGATCACGTTGGGCAAGTCTTTGAGGCGCATCGCCACCTGCTTGATGGCGTTGAGATAGTGCGACTGCAAGTACATTTGCACAGGCACGCCGTCAATCTTGGTGTTGGGCGCAAGGTCATTGCCCGCAAAGAACAGCGTGAACATCGTGGCGGTGGCGAAACGCTTGTAGTTGGTCGCCCAAACCATGTTAGGAAAGGGGCTGCCGTAAGTCTGATGGACGATGGCGGCGTTGGTGTCCTTGAACTTGGTCATGTCGAGCCCGACCGCTTCTAGCGTCCAGCCCGGCGCGCCGTCGCCGCCCGTAAAGCGCGACCACACGTCTTGGTGCGGGTCAATGAACAAATTGATGCCGTGTTCGTGCGCTTTCTTGACCACTTCCACCAAGTAATCGAGATACTCGCTGTCATACTGACCGGGGCCCGCGTGTTCGATGGCTTCCCACGTGACCAAGAAGCGCAAGAAGTCGAAGCCCCAGTGTTTGAGGCGACTGAAATGCTCGTCTGCCTCTTTAAGCGGGAAGGGACGACCGACAAAGCTCACGTTACGATGGTCAAAGAAGCCCTCACGCAGATGGGTACGTCCGTCGGGGCGCGTCGGAACTTTGCTGCTGCCGCTCAGGTTGACCCCGCGCAGCAGCAGCGTGCGTCCGTGCGCGTCCTTGAACCACTGTCCGTCAATGGTGATATGCATGATGCTCGCTCCTTGCGTCATAGGCACTGGTCATTCCAGCACCGTAAGTTGGGCATATGAGGCAGAAAACTGTTTGATGCCGTGCTGTTTGTTCTTAAAAACCACCGTAACCAGCTCGTCATCGTCTTCGAGAACGCTTTTGACGACAACCCCCAAGCCGAACACAGGATGCAGCACACTTTGGTTGGGACGATAGCGCGTGTGCAGCTTGGCGGTGGGGAAGAGAATAATTTTGCTGTCTTTGTCGCCAAGCGGGTTGGTTTGTTGGGCTTGGGCGCGCAGGTCACGCGCAAGGCGGCTGAGGCTGCTCGCGGGGGCAGGAGCAGGCGTTGCCCACGTGGTCTTTTTGCTGTTTTGCGCAGTCATTGCGCTGAGCAGCATACGGGATTTCGGTTCAAAGGCTTCGGCAGGCAACGCGTTGAGAAAGCGCGAGGGGGTTACGAAGTCTCTGTAGCCGCCATAAAGCGCGCGCTGATACGCATAGGTTAAAAACAGGCGTTCTTGGGTGCGGGTGATGCCGACGTAAAACAAGCGGCGTTCCTCTTCAATGCCGCCCTCTTCTTCAAGGGCGCGCCGATGCGGCAGCAGCTCGTCCTCCAGCCCCACGATAAAGACAACGGGAAACTCTAGCCCTTTGGCGGCGTGCAGCGTCATGAGCTTAACGGCGTTCTTCTCGTCGCGCTCTAAGTCTAAGTCGGTCATGAGCGACTGCTCGGTCAGGAATTCGGTCAGCGTTTGCTCTTGGTCTTCGGCTTGCTTCAGCATCTCGCGCAGCTCATTCAGGTTGCCCCATCGCTCTTCCAGCTCTTCGAATGTCTGGCTGAGTTCTTGCAGGTAAAACCCATAGCTGATGTCGCTGCAGAGCCTGTCGAAGAGGTGCTGCAGCCGCCCCTCCTGCGCCAGCTCGCGCCAATAGACGATGTGCTGGGCAAGCGTTCGCAACTCGTTGCGAGCGCGTCCACGCAGCGGTGTGTCGCCGTTGTTCAGCGCGATTGTCAGCGCGTCGTCGATGGTCAGCTGCTTTTGGTCTAGCCAAGCGGCGAACTGTTTGATGCTGCCCTCGCCAAACCCGCGCTTGGGGACGTTGGCAATACGCAAGAAGCTGACGCGGTCGCCGCTGCTAATCACGCGCAGGTACGCCAGCACGTCACGGACTTCGCGGCGTTCGTAAAAGCTCTTGCCGCCCACCAGCTGATACGGGATGTTTGCCTCGCGCAGTGCCTTCTCAAACGCCCGCGACTGGGGGTTGGTGCGGTACATGATGGCGAACGCCGTGTAGCTGCGGTAGTGTTTGTGCAGCTCTTGAATTTTTTGGGCGACATATCGCGCTTCGTCGGAGGCACTTTCGGTTTCGACAAGATGCAGCAGCTCGCCGCTCTTGCGCGTGGTAAACAGGGCTTTGGGCGTGCGGTGCGAGTTCTGGTCAATGACAGCGCGAGCGACATCCAGCACAGATTGCGGTGAGCGGTAGTTTTGTTCGAGCAACACCAGCGTCGCGTCAGGATAGTCTTGGCGAAACCGCTGCACGTTGCGGAAGTCTGCGCCGCGAAATGCGTAGATGCTTTGGTCTTCGTCGCCGACCACGAAGACGTTGTGCTGTGGCGCGGCGAAGAGCTTGACGAGCTGGTATTGGGCGGTATTGGTGTCTTGGAACTCGTCGACCAGCACGGCTTGAAAGCGCGTTTGGTACTTCTGGCGCACGGTCTCGTTGTGCTGCAGCAAAAGCACCGTCTGCATGAGCAAATCGTCAAAATCCACCGCGTTGTTTTTCTGCAAAAAGGCTTGATATTCAGGATAGACCCGCGCGACAACCTCGCTGAAATAGTCGTTGGCGACATAGTTCGACGGCGTAATCAGCTCATTTTTGGCGGCGGAGATGTGGTAGAGCAAGGCGCGCGCGTTAAAGCTTTGCGTGTCAACGTTCATGTTGTTGGCGACGTTCTCAATCACCCGCACTTGGTCGACGGTGTCGTAGATGAGGAAGTTCGCCGTGTAAGGGGTGAAGGCGTGTTCGCTGCGCAGGATGCGCGCGCAAATGGCGTGAAACGTGCCAATTTGCAGCCCTTGCGGCTGTTCATGCGCTTCGAGCAGGTCAATGACACGCCAGCGCATCTCAACCGCCGCTTTGTTGGTGAACGTCACGGCAAGGATATGGCGCGGGTTCACGCCGAGAGCGCGAATGTGATAGGCGATGCGGCGCGTCAGGACGCGCGTCTTGCCGCTGCCCGGTCCCGCCAAAACCAGCGTGGGACCTTCGGGCGCAGTCACGGCTTGTATCTGCTGTGGGTTTAAGCCTTGAAGAACAGAATCGTTCATGGTGCTGTGCTTTCGCTGCGTTTACCCTATTGTACTCAAACTCCCTACCATCGGGTACGGTGTTCTGCTACAATAGCCAACGTCCGCCTCCGTAGCTCAGGGGATAGAGCGAAGCACTCCTAAGGCTTGCGTCACAGGTTCGAGTCCTGTCGGGGGCATCGCCACCGCACGCCAACGCTTATCAAGCGTTGGCGTATGCGCTTACAAGTGATAGCGCGGGCGGTCGCCACCTTCGGCGGTTAGCACGCCCTCCGCGTGCAAATAGTCCAAGTGCGCTAAGGATTCCGCCAGCGCGAATCGCCACTCGTGCGCAGTAAAGCGTTCGGTTGGGAAGATGTGCAAGCTGACATCGTAGGGCGTGCGCGCGCCCGCCGCGACGGCATCTTGCACATGCTGCAAGCGTTCGTCGTGGTGATGCAGCAGCTCGGCAATGCGCCCGCCCCAATCCTGCACGAGCGTTTTATGCCCACTCAAGCCCAACGTCACCGGCAGCGATTGCAACGCCCGCAACGAGGTGAGATAACGCCGCAGCGGCTGCGCGTCGGTCTCCGTCCACAAGCCGATGTTGGGCGTGATTTTCATCAACACGTGGTCGCCGCTAATCATGATGCCGTCCTCGCGGCTGAAGAGCAGCAAATGCCCGTCGCTGTGGCCAGAAGCGGTGCTAGTCTCGTAAGTACGCGCGCCAATCACCAGCGGCGTGCCAATCTCCAGCGTGTGCAGCGCGTCGGGGGCGGGCTGGGTCATGGCGCGGGTGTCGTCCATGCTGCTGTCGACGCGCTCCGCCATGTCGTCGGGCATGCCGTTCTGGCGCAGCCACACGCCAAACGGCAACGTTGACCCGCCCTGCCAAATGAGCTGAGCCTGTCGCTTTTCGCGCGGGGTTGTCCACACGGTCGCGCTGCCACCGTCCGCCGCAATCGTCGCTTGCAGCCAACCCGCTAGCCCGTAGTGGTCGGGGTGAACGTGCGTCAGCACGATGCGCCGTATGTCGCGCGGTCGCATCGCTAGCGCGGTGAAGGCTTGCTGCCACGTCTCGCGTCCCTTTGCGGTGTTGATGCCACAGTCAATCAGCGTCCAGCCGTCGCCGTCACGCAGTAAGTAGCAGTTGACGATGTTCAGAGCGAACGGTAGCGGTATTTTGACCTGATAAATCTCAGGCGCAACTTGTTGTACAAAATTCTCTGAGGTCATAAATAAGCGTGGCGACCGCCGCCCTACGACGGTGGTCGCACATCCTTTCAGTGTGGCAATGTTAGGTTAAAATTTTTTCTTCTTGTTGCTGCCAAACATGCCGCGAATGACATCGATGTCGAAGTCATTCGGCACGCTGCCCGTTTCAGCGTAACGATAGACAATCGCGCGCAAAATGCCGTTGAGCGCGCTGGTGGCTACGCTGATGACGATTACCGCCAGCACCGTGACAGCCAGCATCACCCCCCCCAAGCTCGTGCTGATGCTGCTCAGCATCGCGCTCGCCAGCAAGCCGACAAAAAGCGTGCCGATAAAAGCCAGTGTCGCCACAAAGCCAATGCCGCCAACGCTGATGACCTGCTCACCCCACGTGCGCTTGAGCAAGGCGGCACTTTCTTTTACGGCTTCCCACGCGCTGATGTCCTTGACAATCAAAATCGGCACGACAAAGAACGTGGCAAGATTCCACGCCATGCTGCCCAACGAGGCAATGAAACCGCTTAAGAAGCTCGCGCGTTCGCGGAGGGTCTGCAGAATTACGCCGACAGTAGCCGAAATGGCGGCATACGCGACGATTTTTTGCCAACGGTGGTTGGCGAGCCGCAGACCATCCCGCAGCGTCGGGTCGCCCCCGTCGATACGCATCATCGCCGCACCGACCAGCGCGCTGTTGAAGTAGAGCGCGACGGCATTGCTGACCATGTAGAACACGAACAGCAGTGCCAAGCCGATGAGTTCGTTGAAGCTACTGCTGCGGCTATTTGCAGCCATCACCCCGAAGATGACCCCTACCGGCAGCAAAAACACGATGGTCACCGCTATCATCACGACAGTCGAGATAACAGGAAACCACATCAGCTCACGGTCCGCGCGCAGCACCGCCCATGACGCTTTGAACAACTGCCAACTGCGTTGAAATGTGTCCATCTGACAATACCTTCAAACATAGGCTGACGGGAAAGCATTACAATGACTATTATACAACAGGTTGCGTCGTTTATTTCTACCCCATTGTAAGGATACCGAACTTAAACATCAAACAAAATCCCAACAATTTGTAACTCGTTAAAAACTCTAAAGAACTTTAAATAGCCTTATGTTCTGTCTTATTCCGTTGTAACTTCGGTCATGATGGTTATTTAGGGGTCAAATGGCTTTGCTATACCCCGCTGCAAAGCCCCGTCGGGGGCATTAAAATCGGGTATAATCAGGCTATCGTACCCAACAAGGAGCAAGACGCATGGCACACCCTTTTGACAGTCTCAACAGTGAAGAATACATCAGCCTGACGACCTTTCGTAAAAACGGCGACGGCGTGCCAACGCCCGTTTGGTTCGTGCGCGACGGCGACAAGCTCTACGTTTACACGCAGGCGCACAGCGGCAAGGTCAAGCGCATCCGCAACAACGGTCAGGTGACGGTGGCGGCGTGCGATGTGCGCGGCAACGTGCATGGCGAACCCATCGCCGCACAGGCGCGCGTGCTTACGCCCGCCGAATCTACGCACCTCGAGCGGTTATTTGACGCGAAATACAAGCTGATGAAGAGCTTTTTCGGCTGCTTTGGCACAATAAGCCGCTTGCTAGGGCGCAAAGAGGGCGAGCGCGTCTACCTTGAGCTAACGGCGGCGTAAATGAGCGCAAGCCGTGCCGACTTTTTGCTCGATGAGGGCATTGTCTTTCTCAATCACGGCTCGTTCGGAGCGTGCCCGCGTCCGGTTTTTGAGGTCTTTCAAGCGTGGCAGCGGCAGATGGAACGCCAGCCCGTGCTTTTCTTAGGGCGACAGGCGGAAGGCTTGCTCAATTCCGCCCGCGAGCGCGCCGCCGCCTACGTAGGCGCGCCACCCGACACGCTAATTTTCGTCAGCAACGCCAGCGAAGGCGCGAATCTCGTGGCGCGCTCGCTGCCCTTGCGCGCGGGCGACGAAATTCTCATCACCGACCATGAGTACGGCGCGATGGTGCGCATGTGGCGGTTCATCGCCCAACAGACAGGCGCAGTCCTCGTGACGGCAACCCTGCCGAGCTATCTCAACGACGAAGCCGCCGTGCTAGCGAGCATTTGGCAGCACGTCACGCCCAAGACGCGCCTCATCTTCGCCAGCCACATCACCTCGCCAACCGCTCTGGTGCTGCCGGTAGCCGCGTTGTGTGCGCGGGCGCGCGCGGCAGGCATTTGGACGCTCATCGATGGCGCGCACGTGCCGGGTCAACTGCCGCTTGACGTTGCGGCAGTAGGCGCGGATTTTTACACGGGCAACTTTCACAAGTGGCTGTGCGCGCCCAAGAGCGCGGCGTTTCTTTACGCTCGCCGCGAGTGGCACGCGCTGCTGCACCCGCTGGTGATAAGTTGGGGCTGGGAAGTGGGCGCGTCCTTCGTTCAACAGAACAGTTGGACAGGCACGCGCGACCTCGCCGCTTACTTAAGCGTGCCAGCAGCCATTGACTATCAGGCGGCGAACGCCTGGGAAACGGTGCGGGCGCGCTGTCACGCGCTGGCGCAAACGGTCTACCAGCGCGGCACGGCACTCACGGGGCTGCGCCCGCTGCACGCCGATAGCCCGACGTGCTACGCGCAAATGGTCGCGTTGCCGCTGCCGCCGTTGGCTGCTGCCGCCGCCAAAGCGCGCCTTTACGACGAGTTCGCCATCGAAGTGCCTATCACCCAGCAAGGGGGACGTGACCTCGTGCGCGTCTCGTTCCAAGCCTATAACACCGAAGACGACGCGGAGGCGTTCTTGCGCGCCCTCGCCTGTTTGCTCAACCGCTAGAAAGGTCTTGGCATGATTCCTACATTTCGCTGGTTCGGCGCGAGCGACCCCGTGCCGCTGGCGTACATTCGCCAAATTCCCAACGTGCGCAGCGTGGTCGGCGCGCTGTTTGAACTTCCCGTTGGCGAAGTTTGGGCGCGCGAGCGCATCGCAGCCCTCAAGGCGACCATTGAGGCGGCGGGACTGCGCTTGGATGTCATCGAGAGCATTCCCGTCCATGAAGCTATTAAGCTCGGGCTGCCCGAGCGCGACCGCTATATCGAGGCATACCAACAGAGCATCCGCAACTTGGGCGCGTGCGGCGTGCGCGTGCTGTGCTACAACTTCATGCCCGTGTTCGATTGGGTGCGCACCGACCTCGCCATGCCCATGCCCGACGGCTCAACCGCGCTCGCCTACCGCCACGCCGACCTTGAACGACTGGACTTCTCGCAAGGCATGCCCGACATGCCGGCTTGGGCAAACGCCTACAGCGCGGCGCAGCTCAACGACATCCTTGCCCAGTACCGCACCGTTGACGAGGACGCGCTGTTCAGCAACTTCGTCTACTTCTTAGAGGCGGTTGTGCCGGTGGCGGAAGCCGCCGATGTCAAGCTCGCCGTGCATCCCGACGACCCGCCTTGGTCGGTGTTCGGCTTGCCGCGCATCGTGCGCAGCGCAGAGACCGTGCAGCGACTGCTCGATGCTGTGCCGAGCCCTTACAACGGCGTGACCTTCTGCACAGGCTCGTTTGGTGCGGCGGCAAGCAACGACCTGCCCGCAATGGTACGCCAATTTGCTGGGCGCGTGCATTTTGTCCATCTGCGCAACGTCAAGCGCGATGGCACGCACGACTTCCACGAAACCGAACACCCGTCGGCTTTCGGCGATGTCGACATGGTCGCCGTCGTGCGCGCGCTGCTGGAAACGGGCTTCGCGGGGTACTATCGCCCCGATCACGGGCGCATGATTTGGGGTGAAACGGGCAAGGCGGGCTATGGGCTTTACGACCGCGCCTTAGGCGTGATGTACCTGCAGGGCGTGGTCGAGGCTCTCCAGCGCGGAGCGAAGGCATGAGCACCAACGTGATTGCCTTTGGCGAGGGATTGATACGCCTGTCGCCGCCGCGCCACGAGCTTTTCGAACAGGCGCACACGCTGGCGTGGCACGTGGGTGGCGCGGAAGCTAACGTGGCGGTGGGGCTGGCGTGTCTTGGCATGGACGTAGCGTGGGTTTCGCGCCTGACCGACAACCCACTTGGGCAGCACATCGCACAAACCCTGCGCGGCGCGGGCGTAGACACGCGCGCCATCGTTTGGACAACGCGCGACCGCGTCGGGCTGTATTTTGCCGAGCTTGCGCCGCCGCGCGCGCTCAGCGTGACGTATGACCGCGCCGGCAGCGCGTTCGCGCACATGCAACCCGCCGACCTCCCGCTGTCAGCGTTAACGGTCACGGCGCGCACGTGGCTGCACACGACAGGCATCACGCTGGCATTGGGCGAAGGCGCGCGCGCGAGTGCGACGGCACTGCTTGCGCACGTGCAGGCGCGTGGCGGCAGCTTGAGCTTCGACGTAAACTACCGCGCCAAGCTCTGGCAGCCGCAAGAAGCAGCACAAGCCGGCGAACCGTTCTTGCAAGCCGCCCGCGTCGTGTTTGTCGCCGAACGCGACGTGCGCACGCTCTACGGGCTGACGGGCGAGGGCGAACCGCTGCTGCGGGCGTTTGCAGCGCGCTATCCGCAGGCGGTGGTCGTGATGTCGCGCGGCGAGCAGCCGCTGCTGTGCGCGGCAGCAGGCGAGATTCACGCGCAGCCTGTGCCGCCGCTCGTCATTTTCGAACGAATTGGCTTGGGTGACGCGCTGGCGGCGGGCTTCCTCGCCCAGCACGTGCGCGGCGGCAGCCTTGCGGACGCGCTGCGTTGGGGCGTGGCGATGTCCGCGCTTAAGGCCGGCACGGCGGGCGACCTGCCGCGCGTGCGCCCCGCCGACGTTAAAGCGTGGCTAGAAGACGCAAGCCATATCGACAACGTGCGCCGCTGAGCGTGTTCTTGCGCACGCTTATCGATTGCGGGAGATAACCGGCAGTTGCTTCAACAACGCTATTGCACAATTAGGCAAGACAGGCTATACTAATTTAACGAACGTTTGATTAAATCAAAAAACCTTATTCTTGGAGAAACATTTATGGTCAACATGACAGAGCAGTTGTCAGGCATCTCTTTTGAACTCACGGACGAACAAAAGATGCTGCAAAAGATGGCGCGTGATTTCGTCGCCAAAGAGGTCATTCCCGTTGCCGAAAAGTACGATGAACATGCCACCTTCCCGCGCGACATTTTCGACAAGGCGCGCGAGGTTGGCTTGGCGAACATGAACATCCCCGAAGCCTACGGTGGCATGGGCGCGTCACTGTTGGACGAGGTGATTGTTGCTGAAGAGTTTGGTTATGGCTGCACCGGCATCGGCACGAGCGTTAGCACCAACGGCTTGGGCGATTTGCCCATCATCATCGCCGGCACTGAGGAACAAAAGGCGTATTGGCTGGGCGAACGCCTCGTGGACAAGGGCGAAATCGTCTCCTACTGTGTCACCGAACCTGCGGCAGGCTCGAACGTGGTCGGCATGGAAGCGCGCGCCGAGAAGAAGGGCGCGAAGTACATTCTCAACGGCAGCAAGACCTTCATCACCAACGCCAGCTATGCCGACTTTTACACGGTGTTCGCCAAGACGGACCCTGCTGCTGGGCATCGCGGTATCTCCTGCTTTATCGTTGAGCGCAACAGCCCCGGTCTAACCGTCAGCAAGAAGTTCGACAAGATGGGCCAGCGTGCCAGCGACACGGCGCAAATCACCTTCGAGAACGTCGAAGTTCCCGAAGAAAACCGCCTCGGTCCCGAGGGCAGTGGCTTCCTAACCGCCATGCGAGTGTTCGATTACAGCCGTCCGGGCGTGGCAGCCAGCGCAGTGGGCTTGCTGCGGCGTGCGCTTGAAGAGAGCGTCAAGTACGCCCAAGAGCGTGAAACGTTCGGCGTGCCGATCTACCAGCACCAAGCCATTGGTCACATGATTGCCGACATGGCGGTAGACTATGAAGCGGCGCGCTTGCTGACGTGGCAGTCGGCGTGGATCGTCGAAATGGGCATGCCCAACCCCCGTCTCAGCGCGACCGCTAAAATCTTCGCCGCAGACATGGCGATGAAAGCCGCCACCAACGCCGTGCAAATCTTCGGCGGCTACGGCTACATGCGCGAGTATCCGGTTGAGAAGCTGATGCGCGACGTGAAGGTGTTCCAAATTTACGAGGGCACCAGCCAAATTCTCAAGAACATCGTCGTGCGCGAGCTGTTCAAGGGCGCGAAGAAGTAACTCTTAGGACGCTGTTTTGTTTAAGCTGGGTTAAGGACGCGAGATGCTCGCGTCCTTTTCGGGTTTTCATGCTACACTTAGGCTAAGGTCGTCGATAGATGAAAGAAGCCGCGCATGAGCCAGTCGAAGAAGAACCAGACGCGCCACCTCTCCTTGTCTAACCCGAATATCTTGCAAGACCGCCGCGAAGAGGACGAAGCCATCGTGCCTTGGGTCATTGAGTTTCGCGTGGTTGGCACGACTGACCTGCTGCGCGCGCGCATGGCAGAAGAGTTCACGATTGGGCGCGGCGATGCTGAGCTAGGGCATTTCCCGCAGATTGACCTAACCCCCTACGCCGCCCACGAGCTGGGCGTGTCGCGCCGTCACGTGCGCATCTACACCAAAGACAACCGCGTTCTCATCGAAGACCTGCGCAGCGCAAACGGCACGTTTATTAACAACGAAATGCTTATCGCCAACAAGCCCTACCGTCTGCGTGACAAGGACAAGCTGCGGCTCGGCGAGCTGGAGCTGCAGGTGCATTACGTTGTCAAGCCGCTTTCGGCGGACGAAACGCGCGCAGGCTGGGAACAAGCGTTTAATATTCCCTCGTGCGGGCGCGGGCGGCGACTGCTGCTCGTCGACGAAGATAAGGATGTCCTGCGCCTGCTCAAGTTTGTGGCGCGGCAAGCAGGCTTCGAGGTCGTGACGGCAGAAAACCTGTCGCAGGCGATGGCTAGCTTTGATGCCGTGCGACCAGACGTAATCCTCTGCGAGATGCTGCTGCCCGACGGCAACGGCGAAAGTCTCATCCGCTACGTGCGTGGCTTGGCTAAAGAGCTGCCGATTGCCGTGCTGACAAGCGCAACGGCGGGCTACACGATGGGGCAAGCCCTAGAAAGCGGCGCGGACATGTTTCTCGCCAAACCACTCGCGTTGGATGAGTACGTGAGCGCGCTGGTCAAGCTGGCAGAATTAGCCCAATAATTGGCTTCGCACGAGTGCCCCCCGCACAACGAAAGCTACGCTAAGGGGGAGGCGTAGCGCGCCATTGACCCAGCGAACTTGGGCAATGCTATAATGCTTGGACGCTTTTCTTGCAGCGTGCAGCTAGCGTTTTTCACACAAGGGGGAAAAGTGGTTACCATCAGCAAACAAGCTGAGTTCTGGCGCGGCGTGAAAGACACGCTGCCGCTTATTCTTGGAACAGTGCCTTTTGGCATCGTTTTTGGCGCGCTAGGCGTGAACGGCGGCTTGTCACCGCTGGCAACCTTGAGCATGTCGCTTTTCGTCTACGCGGGGTCGTCGCAGTTTGTCGCGGCGGGTTTGGTGGCAAGCGGCGTAGGCGCGGGCTTCATCATCCTCACCACGCTAGTGGTCAACCTGCGCCATATGCTGTACGCTGCTTCGCTTAGCCCGTATGTGCAGAGCTTGGGACAGCGGTGGCTGCTGCCGTTGGGGTTTTCGCTGACAGACGAGACGTTCGCGGTGGTCGCGCGCCGCTACCCTGAAGCCGATGACTCGCCTTACAAACACTGGTATCACTTAGGCTCGGCGTTGGCGATGTACAGCAACTGGCAGCTCAGCACGGTGCTTGGTATCGCAGCAGGCACGCAACTGCAGAGCATCGCCGCGTGGGGGCTAGACTTTGCGATGGTCGTCACCTTTGTGGGGATTGTCGTGCCGCTGCTGGTGTCACGCCCACTGGTCGTGTGCGCGCTGGTAGCGAGTGTGGTGGCGGTGCTAACCGCTGGCATGCCCAACAAGCTGGGGCTGCTCGTGGCAGCAGGGGCAGGCATTGCGGCAGGCGTTGCCGCAGAACATTGGCGGGCAGAGCCAACGCTTGCGCAGGAGGCACAAGCATGAACGAGTGGCTCTTGGTCGTGGGCATGGCAATCGTTACGTTCGCGGTGCGCTACCCGCCTTTGGTCTTGGTAGGGCGTGTTGCGCTGCCGCGCGCGGTGTTGCGTGCGCTGCGCTACGTGCCGGTTGCGGTGCTAACGGCGATTATCGTGCCTGCCGTGCTACTACCCGAAGGCGCGTTCACGCCGATCAGCCCGCACGCGCTGGCGAGCGTGGTGGCGGGCATAGTGGCGTGGCGCACCCGCCAGCTCCTGCCCACCATTACGGCGGGCATGGGGCTGTTCTTGCTGCTGCGCATGCTGGCAAATGGAGCTTAGGCGGCGCGCACGATGTCGCTGACACGCGGCATCACACTAGGGTTGCGCCACGTGCGCGTAACGGTGCCATCGGGAAGAAGCATGAGGAAACCGCCTTTGTCATCAATAGCATAAACAGTGAAAAGCGTGCCTTCGGTGTCGGCGAGCATTGGGAAGCTGATAGGGCGTGGGATGCTCATTTGGAAGCCGTAAAGCTGGTTGGGGTCGCTGCGGAAGACCATCGCCACGTTGATGTTGGCGGGAAGAATTTGATAGGCATGTCGCTGCAGCCACAACACACGCCGCACGCTGGCAACCGACCAAATGTCTTCGCCAAAGCCAACGAACAACCCCGCTGCACCCATGACATCCGCTAGCGTGCGCGTCTCTAGTCTAGAATTCATCATCGGGCTTTGTATAGCGTGGTGCATGCTGTTTTGTGCTGTCGCGACCATAGTTTCTCTAACCTTTCCTCAATTTTTCCTCAATGGTTTAACTTTATTTTAACACTAAATCCAAAAGAGAATCCTTAAGACGACAACATTTTGTGATATTCGTCACAAGCCACAAAGCACACTTGTCTAGCTACAACGGCTGTAAGCCTATACACAGTGAACAAGCACGTGCGTGCTAGCGCGCCTAAATCCCAATTTCCCAAAAAGCTACCGTAACGATACGAAAAGTTAACGCTAAAGACAATGTGACATTTGTCACAATGGACAAAGCAAAGCGTCAGGGAATCGTCAAGAAGTTTGGGATGGAAGCGCGTCGATTTTACGCTACACTTGCTTCAGAAGTCGTTCGCAAGTGTAAGGAGACACGCCTCATGCCCCCAAAGACCTTTGTTAGCGCGCTCATGCTCGTGCTGCTGGCGAGCCTTGCCAGCGCACAGACCCCCAGCGCGCCTGCCTCGACGGTCAACTGGCTGTTCGCCGCCTGCGACAACAAAGCCGTGATTGACCTCACTGGCACGATGCAGCGTGGCTATGACATTTACTTGCAGCTCTTCCGCGAGACGCAAGGGCGCGGCAAAGAGCTAAGCGGTCTCATTCAAGTGCCTGTAGATGGCGAGTTCCGCGTCAGCCGCACCATCCCCTATCCATCAGGCGAAATTTTGGCGTTGGGACAGTTCGCCAGCATCAAGATTATCATGGCGCGCGAGGGCAACCCCAAAAGCACGATTTACGAAACCATTTTCGATGACGTGTATGACACTTGCATCGAGCCTGCCTACGGCACAACGACTGTCGGCGGCACAACGCCCGGCGCGCTAGCTATTCCGTTAGTTGACCCGCAAACGGGGCTACCGGTGACGGTCGAGCCGGGGCAGCCCATCCGCACGTCGGGCATCCTCAAACCGGGCAGCGGCTACCTCAACCCGGTCTTCGCGCGCCCTGCCGAAAGCATCGTGCAGATTGGCGCGCGCCCCAGCCAAGCTCGCGAACAAGGGCGCGTCACCGACGTGGGCTTGCTCTTCGCCGAGTGTGACCAGTTCCCCGGCGCGAATCCCGGCACGCTGTACGATACGGACAACTTAACGGTGTTCTGGTCGTGGTACGCCCGCACCGCCGCGCAAGTGCGCGACCACATGGCAAAGGTGCAGTACACCATCCTCTTCGAAACGCCGCTCTATCCGCCGCAGCCCTTCATCAACGTGCAGGTTAGCCCGGTCGTGCGTCGTCCGGAAGACCGTCGCTTCTGGGTGTTCTACACGGTGAACTTGGGCGACCGCTTCGTGCCCGGCACATACCGCATCACCTATCAAGCCACGTGGACAGAGCCAACGTTTGACGGCTGGGAAAATTTCGGTCCCGGCACCACAAACGAAGTGCTGCGCGGCAGCTGCACCTTCACCATCGAGAAGAACCCCTACGGCGTTGAGGTGAGCTACCAGAACCCCAAATGGTACGCCAACGAACAGAAATAGCCGTCCATGCAGCTTGCCGAAGCGGCGCACGCCCTGTTTGACCTCACGCTGACCGACGCGCAAATCCAGCAGTTCGCCCTCTACAAACGCGAGCTGCTGGATTGGAACGAGCGCATCAACCTCACCGCCATCACCGACCCTGTGGCGGTGGACGTGCGCCACTTTCTCGACGCGATGAGCCTCGTGCGCGTGATTGGCTTTGAGGCGGGCGACAGGGTGCTGGACGTGGGAACAGGCGCGGGGCTGCCCGGCTTGCCGCTAGCCATTCTCTTTCCACAAGCACGCTTCACGCTGCTAGAAGCCACCAAGAAAAAACTCACGTTTATCGAGCATGTGCTGGGCGTGCTGGGCGTGAACAACGTCACGTTGCGGCACGCCCGCGCCGAAGATGCCGCGCATCTGCCCAGCGAGCGCGCCGCCTACGACGTGGTGATGGCGCGAGCGGTGGCGCGCCTGCCGATTTTGCTCGAGTATTTGCTGCCGTTCGTCAAGATGGGCGGCTTTGCGGTGGCCATGAAGGGCAAGACGGCGCAAGAAGAGCTACACGATGCCCGCAGCGCGCTCTACGTGTTGGGCGGTGAAGCCAAGCCCATCGTCGCCGTGCAGCTGCCCACGCTCGAAGAGCCGCACTACCTGCTAACTTTCGAGAAAGTTCGCACCACCCCCAAGACGTTTCCGCGCAAGGCAGGCGTGCCAAACAAAAAGCCCATCGGCTCATCCGGCTGGAACATGTAGCCCTTGCAAGCGCACCAGCTGTCCGCGCCGCGCCAATGCCTCGCGCTCGACCGGGCTGAGGCGGTGCGTCAGCAGCAGCACCGTGCGCCCTTCCGCCTGCGCCAACACCGCGCGCATAACCTCATTGGCGGTGATGGGGTCGAGGTTGGCGGTCACCTCGTCCAACACCCATACTGGCGCGTCCTTGAGCAAGATGCGCGCCAACGCCACGCGCTGCCGCTGCCCGCCGCTCAGTGCCGCGCCGTTCTCGCCGACAAACGTGTCGTAGCCTTGCGGCAGGCTGAGGGCGAAGTCGTGCAGCTGGGCGCGCCGCGCCGCCTCTTCCACTTCGGCATCGTTGGCGGTCTTACGCGCGATGCGAATGTTCTCGCGCAAGGTCGTGTTGAACAAATAGGTGCGCTGGGTCATCACGCCCAAACACGCCCGCGCCTGTTCCGCGCTCAACGCCGCCAGCGGCACGTCGCCCAACAGCACGCGCCCCGCGTCGGGTGGCCAAAAACGCGCCAACAAGTTGACCAGCGACGACTTGCCCGCGCCGCTTTCCCCCGTCACCACCACCAAGCCGCCCGGCGGCACGTGCAGCGAGAAATCCTCCAGCACGGGCGGGTCGTCGGGCGCGTAGCGGAAGCACACGCGCTCAAACGTCACGCTCAGCGCGCCGCCAGGCAGCTCCATCGTGCCGGTGGTTGTTTCACCGGCGGCGGGCGCGCTCGCCAGCACGTCCAGCACGTGGCGCGCCGCCTCTAGCTCCTTGCCGAGATGCTGCGCCGCCAACGCCAACGGAGTAATCGCCTCGAACGCCGCCAGCGTCCCCAACGCCAGCGTCCCCAGCAGCACGCCGTCCACGCGCCCAATCGCCACCCATAGCACGACCGCCGCTGCCATGTTGACCCACCACAGCGAGAAGCCCGCCTGCGCGCTGTCGAGGCGCACCATTTGCCGCTCGCGCCGCATGAGGCGCGTTTGCAGCGCGTCGAAGCCCGCTAACAGGCGCGGCGTGTCGCCGTACGCGCTGCTGTCCGCCAAGCCCTGCACGCTGTCGACGAGGTGCGCGCTTAAGGCACTGCGCGTCTGCACAATGTCGCGCCCGACGGTTTGCCCCGCCCACCACGTCAGCAGCGGCAGCAGCGTCGCGCCTGCCGCCATGAACGCCAACAGCGTGACCGCCGCCGCCGTGTCGATAAGCGCGAACAGTCCGACCGTCGCCAGCGTCACCAGCAGCGCGACCAGCGGCGGCGCAAACACGCGCAAGTAGATGTTCTGCAGTTCGTCGACATCGCCGACCACGCGGGCGATGAGGTCACCGCTGCGGAAGGCTTGCAAGCGGGCGGTCGGCAGCGGCTCAAGGCGTTCGTAAAACCACACGCGCAGCTTGACCAGCAACTTGAAGGTCACGCTGTGGCTGACCAACCGCTCGAGGTAACGCAAGACAGCGCGCGACACACCAAAGAAGCGCACGGCGGTGGGCGCGACGCTGAGCGTTTCCATGCCCAAGCGCAAGCCCGCTGTGCTAATTAACCACGCTGAACTCATCAGCAGCCCCACGCTGCTCATCACCGTGAGGAATGCCAGCAGCAGCGCGAGCAATGCCTGCCCCGCGAAGGGACGCATCAGCCGCAAGAGCTGCCACAAGACCGCCGCGCCGCTACGCATACGCCACCTCCCCGTAAGCGGTTAGCAGCGCGTAATATGCGCCGCCGCGCGCCAGCAGGTCAGCGTGCGTGCCGCGCTCGACAACGCGCCCGCCGTCCAGCACGACCACCTCGTCTGCGTCGCGCACGACGTTCAGGCGATGCGCCACCGTGACGAGCGTTTGCCATGCGGGACGCGCCGCCAAGCTAGCTAGCACCGCCGCCTCGTTCTCGTCGTCAAGGCTGGCGGTCGCTTCGTCTAGCACGTAGCACAGCGCGTTCTCGCGCAAGAAGGCGCGGGCAAGCGCAATACGCTGCGCTTGTCCGCCGCTGAGGCGCGTGGCGTTCTCGCCGACCACCGTGTCATAGCCCTGCGGCAGGCGCGCGATGAAAGCCGCTGCGCTGGCACGGGCGCACGCGCGCGCAATCGCCTCGTGCGCGGCATGGGGGTCGCCGAGTCGCACGTTGTCGGCAACGCTCATGTTGAACAGGTAGCCGCGCTGTGGCACATAGCCCAAGCAGGCGCGCCACGCCTCAAGGTCAAGGCTCGCCAACGGCACGTCGCCCGCGTCGGTCTCTAGCACGATGCTGCCGCTCGTCGGCTGCAGCAACCCCATGAACAGCAGCAGCAGCGTGCTTTTGCCGCTGCCCGACGCGCCAACGATGGCGACATGCGCGCCGCGCGGGATGCGCAGCGACACCTCGTTTAGAGCGGCGCGCTGTCCGTCGGCATAGGCGTAGCTCACGCGGTCAAAGCGAATGGCGTTGACCGTCGATGGCACGAGCTGCGTGCCTTGCGCGGTTGGCAGCGGCGCGTCAAGCAAGCTGTATAGGCGGTCAGCCGCCGCCGCGCTGTCGCGTGCCGCGTGGAACTTCGCGCCTAGCTGCCGCAGCGGCATGTAGAACTCCGGCGCAATCACCAGCAAGAACAAGGCTTGCTCAAAGGCGATGCCGCCGTACATCAGGCGAATGCCAATCTCAACCGCCACTACCGCCACGCTAATCGTCGCCAACAGCTCCAACGCCAGCGCGGAGAGAAACGCCACGCGCAGCACGCTCATGGTAGCGTGGCGGAACTGGTCGGCGATGGCGCGAATGGTCTCGCGCTGTGCGCCGCTGCGGTTGAAGAGCTTGAGCGTGAGCAAGCCCTGCATCACGTCCAAAAAGTGCGCGCTCATACGCCCCATCTGCGCGTATTGGCTGCGTGCCAGCGCGCCCGCCGCCATGCCAATCAAAGCCATAAAGATGGGAATAAGCGGCGCGGTGAACAGCAGCACTACGAACGTGAGCAAGTCCAACGGCAGCACCACCGCCAACATCACCAGCGGCACAAGGGCAGCGGCGAAGAGCGCGGGCAGATAGTCGCGGAAGAACGTGTCCAGCGTTTCGATGCCGCTGGTCAGGCTGACAACCAGCTCGCCGCTGCGTTCGCCCGCCGTGAAAGCCGCGCCCAAACGCAGCAGGTGGCGCAAGACGCGGGCGCGCAAGTCGTGCTTGACGCGCACCGCCAGCAGACCCGCGCTGTGCTGGCTGGCGGCGTGTGCGAGCGCGCGCAGGGTTATCACGCCCAAGAGCGCGACGAACACGCTCACGAGCGCGTCATGGCGCGCGTTTTGTAGGAAAGCGCGGGCGATAAGCTGGCTCAACAAGCTGGCTTGCCCCATGATGAGCAGCGCGCTGGCGACACTCAAGGCGACCATCGCCAACAGCGCACCGCGCACCAGGCGCGCCTCCGCCATTAACCGTTTGTCCATAGCAATTCCTCAATGGCTCGGTTGCCGCTATCATCTTAGTGCAAAGTGCGCGCAAAGGCTAGGCAAGCGCACAGAAAGCATAGGGGCAGGGCGACGCGCTTGTGCTACAATAGCAGCAGACCATCATGACAAGGGATGCCCCTTATGCGAGACGACGCAAACACGCTGCCCACCCAGCCGCTTGGCGATGACGACGGCGACACGCGCCCCAACGCGCCGCTAGAAGACGAGGGCGCGCTGCCCACACTGCCGTTGGCGGACGAGGGCGCACAGCCCACGCTGCCCAATCAGTCCGTGCGCGACAGCGACGACATCTTCAACCTACCGCACGTCGATACGCTACAGCCGACCTATCAGGCGCGGCTTGACGAACATCAGCAGGCGACCATGCCGGTCTTTCGCGAACCTAACGCCCCCGACCCACGCGCCACGCTCGTGGGCAGCGGCGGGCTAGACCCCAACCCCGACATGGCGCACGGCGCGCGCACGGTCGCTAACCAGCCTGTTGTGCCAGCCAACACCGTGCCGATGTACGCACAGCCCCAGCAGCCCGTCAACGCCTACGGCAGCTACGCGCCGCCACCACCACAAAACGGTGGCAGCCGCCCGTTGCCCGTGCGCAAACCGCGCGCACCGCGCCCCTTTGGGCTGCCAATGGGCTGCTTTTACGGACTGATTGGGCTGCTGGTGACGCTGTGCGGCGGCGTGGCGATGTTGATTTTTACGGTGTTCGCGGTGTTCGTGCCCTACTTGGAGGAACGCTGGGGCGGCGACATCGCGCGCGTCGAGGCTTACCAAGCCTTTGAAAGCACGTTTATTTACGACCGCTACGGCGACCGCTTGTTTGAGGTGTTCAACGAGGGGCGGCGCACCACTGTGACTTACGACCGCTTTCCGCGCCACTTGATTAACGCCACTGTCGCCATTGAGGACGGCACGTTCTGGGACAATTGGGGCGTGGATTTCGCGGCGACGGCGGTCGCCTTCCTGCGCTTTGTCGGCGCAAGCTCTGACGAGAACACGCCCGGCGGCAGCACCATCACCCAACAGCTGGTGCGCAACGTGCTGTTCGACCCGCAAAAGCGCGCCGAACGCAGCGTGGCGCGCAAGGCGGAGGAGATTATGCTAGCGTTACTGCTCACGCAGCGGCGCAGCAAAGAGGACATCCTCGCGCTCTACTTGAACGAGATTTACTACGGCAACCTCGCCTATGGCGCGCAGACCGCCGCGCAAACCTTCTTTGGCAAGAACGTGCAAGATTTGACGCTGGGCGAGGCGGCGTTGCTGGCGGGCTTGCCGCAAGCTCCTGCCAACCTCGACCCGCTCAACCCCGACCCCAACGTGCAGTCGGCGGTCTACGCGCGCCAGCGGCAGGTGCTAGACGAGATGGTCAAGGACGGCTACATCACACCCGACGAGCGCGACCAAGCCTTGCGCGAGGGCTTGAGCTTTAACCCGCCCGACGCGCCGCTGAAAGCACCGCATTTCACGGTCTACGCCCAGCGCGAGTTTGAGCGGCTGATGCAGCAGCTGGGCTACGCGCCGCAGGACATCGCAGCGGGCGGCTTCAAGGTTTACACGACGGTTGACCAGAACGTCAACGAGATGGCGCGCCAAGCCGCCGCCGCACAAGTGGCGCAGCTGGCAAACAACCGCGTGAGCAACGCGGCGGTGTTCATCATGAAGCCGCTCACAGGCGAGATAATGGGCATGGTCGGCAGCATCGACTACAACAGCCGCACGATTGATGGACGTGTCAACGTGACGACGGCGTTCCGCCAGCCCGGCAGCACAGTCAAGGCGTTCACCTACGCGGCGGCGTTGGAGCGCGGCATGTCACCGGCGGACGTGATTTGGGACACCAAGACCGACATCGGCATCCCCGGACAGCCCACCTACAGCCCGGTGAACTATGACCGCCGCTTTCACGGTCCGATGACGATGCGCAGCGCGCTGGCGAACAGCTACAACATCCCTGCCGTGCAAACGCTGCGCCTTGTCGGCGTGGACTACCTGCTGCAGTTCATGCGCCGCTTCGGCGTGGAAACGCTCGGCACGGATGCCAGCCGCTACGGGCTGTCGCTGACGCTGGGCGGCGGCGAAATCACGCTGCTCGAGCTGACGGCGGGCTATGCGGTGTTCGCCAATCAAGGGTCATACGTGCGCCCGACCAGCATTTTATGCGTGATTGACCGCAACGGCGACATCGTCTACCGGTACGAAAACGGCTGCCCAACCGGGCGCATGACCCCGCGCACCGTCGACCGCTTGGGCTTGGGGCGGCAGGCCCTTGACCCGCGCATCGCCTGGCTGATTACCGATATCCTCGCGGACAACGCGGCACGCACGCCGGCGATGGGCGCGAACAGCCCGCTGCGCACGCCCAACATCGAGACGGCGGTCAAAACCGGCACCACCAACGACTTTAAGGACAACTGGACGGTGGGCTACACGCGCAACGTGGCTATCGGCGTGTGGGTAGGCAACAACGACGGCACGCCGATGCAAAACGTCAGCGGGCTGATGGGTGCTGCGCCAATTTGGAACGCCGTCATGACCAATATCTACAACAACCCCGCCTACCTAAACGCCTTCGCGGTCGGCGGGCAGCTGCTAGAGAACAAAGCCGCGCCACCGCCGGGCTTGGCGCAGCGGCAAATTTGCGACGTGCGTCGGCTGACCGACCCGGCCACCGACTGCCCGCGCGTGACGGAATGGTTTTTAGAGGGCGCGATTGGCGTGCCTGACGCGCAGGGCAACCTGATTTACAGCGAGCCGCCGCGCACGCCTGCCATCAACACGCGCACGCTGCAAGAGGTGAGCGTAGGCGTGTACCGTGCGCAGGTCGTCGCGCTGCCGCCCGATGTCGCCAACGCCATCCAATTCCCCATCAACCCCGCGCAAGGCGACAAGATCCCGCCGCCGCCGCGCTACTGCCGCGTGCCGGAGAGCGCGCCCGCCGACTTGCCCGGCGTGCAAACGCTGCTCTTTGTGGCGGGTCCCACGACCTCGCAGGGCGACGCGGTCGAGGCGGAACGCTACGCGCAAAGCAACAACATCGCCTATTTGCCAACGATTGAGTGCTGGGCGGACGTGTTCGTCGCGCTGCAAAACGCTGCCAATCCGAACAATTTTGGCGAGCAGACGGGCGCGCTGCTGTTCATTACCTCGCCGACGGCGGGGCAAGTCGTCAGCGGCGACGTGCAGGTGTTCGGCACAGCATTGTTTGACCCCAACCTGAGCGGGCAGTACTTTCACCTGTTCTTGCGCGGGGGACCCTATGCGGATTGGACGGCAGCGGGCAATCCCATTTACAACAGCGTGGAAAATGGCTACCTAGAGACGCTTCTCATCGGGGGCTTTCCGTCGGGTGAATACCAGCTGCGGCTGGCGGTGTTGGTGGACAACACGCTGGTCGCGCCGCCGTTCGACGTGACGTTCTACAAGCAGTAACGCTTAGCGCACGCCGTAGACCGCTTCGCCCTCGAGGATTTGCTGCAGGCGAAAGAGGTCGGTGCGCGAACTCATGTCAAGGCTCATGGGCGTAACGCTGACAACGCGCTCGTGCATGACGGCGTACACGTCGCTGTCAGGCTCGGCTTTGCTGGGGTCGGTGTTGAACTTGTAGCCTAGCTTGCCGATGTTCTCGCCTGCGACCCGCTCGGGGCGTGTGGGGAAGTAGACGCGGCGGCGCGAAAGGCGCGTCATGCGCCAGTCCGTGTCAAATGTCGCGCCCCACGGCACGTCGATTTTTAGCACGTCGACATCATCCGGCAGCAAGCGATGCTGCAAAATCCAGCTGCCGAACTTGCGGGCGAAGTGCGCGGCAGGGGCAAAGTCCACCTCTTCAGAATAGCTGAGGTGCATGTCAAAGGGCGTTTGCTGGCTAACCGCCAGCGAAGGGATGTTCAGGCTCGCGCCCTCAATGGCTGCGCCGACCGTGCCGCTAATCGTCACGCCGTTGCCACAGTTATCACCGTAGTTGATGCCGCTGACGACCAATGACGGCAAGCGATCTGCTAGCTCTAGCACGGCGTGCTGCACGGACTGCGCGGGCGTGCCGTCAACCGCGTAGGCGACACAGCGCGCCACCGCAAACGGCAGCGCATAAGGCATGAGCGCGCCCGTGCTGCTGCTGAGCATGCTGCGCCCCATGCCGCTCTGCTGGAACTGCGGCGCGCATACGAGCAAATCCCCTAGCCCTTCGAAGGCTTTGACAGATGCCCAAAGACCGGGCGAGGCGATGCCGTCATCGTTGGTGAAAAGGATGAGCGGGCGTTTCTTTCTTGGCATGGCGCGTTCTTTCTGCTGTATAGCAACGTGTTACCAACTTAGAATAAATGACAAAGGTTAATAAGTCATTAAGCGACAATCAAGACTAGGTACACTTGTCACATCCTTTCGCACCCTGTCAACAAAAAGGGAGTTGAGAACCGTCTCACCTTAGCGACTTCGCTAAGCCGATTAAGAATGGTTTAGGACGAGGCAAGCATAGCACAAACCGCAAAATTTGTGCTATGCTTATAAGCAGTATCGGATGCTCGTTTCATCATCGAAGAGAGTTTCTGTGACCAACTCAATGCCGCCTATCGCGCTTCTTGTTGCCGACAACGCAAGCCATGAGGCAAAAGTCATCAAGCCCGTGTTAAAGCAAATGGGCTTTCGCGTGGCAACCGCGGCGCGTGTGATCGATGGCTTAGACCTCGCGCGCAAGCTGCATCCCGCGCTGATTATCAGCCAGCTTGAGCTTCCTGACCTGACCGGACGCGAGCTAGCGGCGACGCTGCGCGCCGACAAGCGGTTCTTGGACGTGCCTATCCTCACCATGCTGCCCCCTGACGACCACGAGCAACGCGATATCTGCCTTGCGACCGGCATGAACGGCTTTCTCGACACGCCGCTTAAGCCCGAACTTATCCCCCTACAAATCCAGTTTTACATGAGCGGCGGCACCGACACGCCCGAGAGTTGGGAGCGCATGGAAAACGCGCGCGACCGCTACGTGCTAGACGTTGCCCAACGCCTTGAGCAGCGCATCCGCGAGCTGGAAGCCAAGAACGCCGAGCTAGAGCGGCTGGACGAGGTCAAGGACGCGGTGATTATGCTGACGGCGCACGAGCTGCGCACGCCGCTGACGATTATCAGCGGCTACAGCCGCCTGTTAGAAGATGACCCGCTGCTCAAGAAGCTCATGCAGCAAGACGCGGGCTTGCGCACGCTCATCAGCGGCTTGAGCGACGGCATCACGCGGCTGCACAACGTCATCGAAGAAATTCTCACCATCAGCCGCATCATGACCAGCAAGATTGAGATTAACGTCGCGCCCATCAACTTGGCGGCGTTGATTGAGCGCGTTATTCAGCAGTATCGCGTCGCGTTGCAAGAGCGTGAACTCAAGCTAGAGGTCAACGAGCTCGAGTTTTTGACGATGATACGCGGCGATGAGTCACTGCTGTTTCAGATGTTCAGCGCGCTGCTAAGCAACGCTATCAAGTACACGCCCAACGGCGGACGCATCATCCTGCATGCTGTCAGCGAGGGCGACAAGGTGCGCGTCTCCGTACAAGACACAGGCATCGGCATCGCGCCGGAAGCGCACGAAAAAATCTTTGAGAAGCTCTCGTTTGGCGGCGACATCGCGCTGCACACGACCAGCAAGACCCAGTTCATGGGCGGCGGCTTGGGGTTAGGGCTGGCGATATGTCGCGGCATTATCGAGGCGCACGGCGGCAAAATTTGGCTGGAAAGCGCGGGCTACGACCCCAAGACCTGCCCCGGCAGCACCTTTTACGTCACGCTACCTGCCGTTGCCGTCGCCAACACCCAGCCGCTTAGCAAAATTAAGCGGCTCGCTACGCGCAGCAACTCATGAATCACACCACGCCTAACATCAAAGGCATCGTTGCCGCGCTGAGCGCACCGGTCTTCTTGGGCATGGCACCCATCTTCGGCAAGCTCGCCATCCAAGCCGGCGCAGATAGCTTTACCGTAGCGGCGTTGCGCACGCTGATTGCCGTGCTGCTGCTGTGGGGAGTGTATCTGCTGTTTTTCCGCCGCTATTTGTTCATCTACCCAGCGGGCTTTATCGGCTGCATCGCCATCGGCACGATTAACGGCATCGGCTCGCTGTTTTACTACGGCGGCTTGCAAATGCTCGACGCTTCGATGGTGCAGCTCATCAACGGCTCGTACTTGGCGTTCGCGCTGCTGCTGGCGCGGGCGGGCGGACAAGCCACCAACCGCCGCACGCTGCTGCGCGTGGGCCTGGCGTTGTTCGCGCTGGCGATGATTACAGGGCTTACGCCGCGCGCGCCCAACTGGCTGGGCGTGGGGCTGATGCTCGCCAACGCGCTGATGTTCGCCGGCACGGTCATCCTCAGCCAATACTTGCTCTATGAGATGCCCGCGCCAACGGTCACGCTATACGTGCTGACGACGATGGGCGTGGTCGTCTTCACCGTGTGGCTGGCGGTTAGCCCCGCCGCTAACGACTTAGCCTTAGTGGGCAGCGCGTGGGGCTGGCTGCTAGCGTTGGCATTGTCTACCGCGCTCTCGCGGCTGGCGATGTTCATGGGCGTGAAGTTCTTGGGAGCAATGCAAACCGCTGTCTTGGGCATCAGCGAAATCGGCGTGTCGCTGCTGCTAGCGATGCTGTTCTTGGGCGACACGCTGACGCTGGGGCAGTGGGCGGGTGTGGGGCTGCTGTTTGCCAGCATCTTGCTCATCCGCCAGAGCGACCTCACGCCGCAGCACCTGACCCCCGGCGCGCTGGTGCTGGCGAACATGGCGAGCGTGCAGTTCCACAGCATCGCCTTTCACCGCGCGTTTGGCTCGCAGCAACACGACAACGCGGAAGGCACGATGAGCGCGAT
The DNA here is from genome assembly GCA_938022205.1 of uncultured Anaerolineae bacterium. Classification (GTDB taxonomy): domain Bacteria; phylum Chloroflexota; class Anaerolineae; order Aggregatilineales; family Phototrophicaceae; genus JANWYT01. The sequence continues at coordinate 81,274 of CALIEB010000011.1, forward strand.
TACCACGCAAGAAATGCTCGCCATTCAACGCATGATGGGCGCGCAGATAGGCGGCGTTGACCCCTACCCCATCGGCAAGCTGCGCCCTGAACAAGCCGTGATGCTGCAAACACAAGAAATCAAGCTGCCCAGCGCGCTCAAGCCGCCGCCGCCCGACGACAACCAGTAGCGCGCCTTAGCCGTTGTACTTGTTGGCGTTGTGTGCCGCCACCCACACGGGCGCGTTAGGCAGTGCCACTTGATAGAGGTAAATGCCCTTTCCCTTAAACACTTCTAGGGACATCCCTTGTGGCAGCTTGCCCACCTGCACCAGCAGATTAAGGCAGTCCTCGTCGTCCAAAAGGTCAAAGCGAGCGTTGCTCCATTCGTTGGGCATGGCGACATACTGCACGCCGCTAAACCTTAGGTACTGGATTTCTGGGCTGTTCTGGCGTTTGAGGCGCAAAGTAAGCTGGGCGTGCGCCCATTGGTACGTCCAGATGGTGCAGTCGACCGCCTCAGGGCGTTGAATAACAAACACATTTTCTTGCATCACTTTCCCCTTAGTTTCGCGCAAACACAATCCAATAATGGTCAGCCAACGCCGCAAAGGCGCGAGCGTGCGCGGCTTTTGCTTCCCATTGTAACAGCAATTTGTGCAGGCGCGGGCGTTTTTCTACGGCAGCGTAGAGCGCGGTCGGCGGCAAAAACAGCCCCAGCGGCGCGAGCTGCACGACGCGAAAGTGCGGCGCGAACGTCCGCGCCAGCGCGCGCGGACGCGGGCAGGTAATGGTGATGGGCGCGCTGTCGGGCGTGGGTTGAAAGCTGCTGACACGCCAGCGGCGCGTGGCGGTCTCGCAGTCAAGGTGTAGCGCGTACCATGCCATTTCCCACACGCACAGCGGGGACATGACCACAAACGCCGCCATGCCATCGCGCGGCAAGCGCGCCGCCAGCCATGCCGCCAGCGCGTCGACCTCGCGCACGCAGTTCAGCACGCCAAAGTTGGCAAACGCCCCGTCGTAGCGCGCCGTGTCGTCGGGCAGCGCGTTGAGGTCGAGCAGCCCAACCGCCACGTTAGGCAGCGCGGCGGTCTTGGCGCGGGCAATCGCCAACATGGCGGAGCTAGCGTCGGTCGCGGTGACGCGCACGCCGCGCGCGCCCAAAAACGCCGCATCCTCGCCGGTGCCACAGCCAAGCTCCAGCACGTGCTGCCCTGCCGCGAAGAGCTGCGCCAGCCGCGCTTGCACACGCGCACGCAGAAAACGCGCCGTCGCGGTGTGCGTAAAGTCTGCGTCGTAGGTGGGCGCGAGCGCGTCGAACGGGTGGCTCATGCGTGGGCGCGCTCGTGCTGGGTTAACGCCATGCCAACGCGCCCCACGATGACGTTCGCCAGCAGCTTGGCTTGGCGCGCGAGTGGCACGGGTTGGCGCGTGCGGGCGCGGTGCAGCGCAACGCTGTTCACCATCCAGCGCGTGGCGAAGCTGTAGAAGCGGCGGCTGTAACGCCCTGTCACCAGCCAATCGCGGTCGGTGGTTTCCGCCCACGCGCCCTGCTGCACAAGGCGCGCTTCGACTTGGGCGTAATAGGGCGTGCCTTTGATGGGATAGGCGACGGTTGTCAAAAAGAGGTCGGGGTTGCTCTTTTTCAAGTGGTCAACCGTGTCGACGATGTCCTGCACCGTCTCACCCTCATAGCCGAGCATGATAAACATGCCCGTCTCAATGCCCGCCGCCTGCAGCATGTGCGTCTTGCGCTGCACGTCTTCGACCTTGACCTTGCGCTGCATGGCATCGAGGACGCGCTGGCTGCCGCTCTCCGAGCCGTTCCACAGGCGGTAGCAGCCCATCTCGCGCAGCAAGGCAATGACCTTTTCGTTGAGGCGGTCGGCGCGGCTGATGCACTCGAAGGGGATGCGCACGCCGCGTGCCTTCAGCGCGTCGGCGTAAGCGCGCAGCCACTTGTGGTTGATGGCGAACACGTCATCAGCGTACCAAATCAGGTCAGGCTGATAGGTCTCTTTGAGCCAAAGCAGCTCATCAGCAGCGTCTTCGGGCGTGCGGCGGCGGTGGGTGCTGCCGAACACGCTGTGGCTGCACCACGTGCAGGTATAGGGACAGCCGCGCGCGTGAATGACGGAGATGCTGCTCGCGCCGTGATGCGTTTTCCACACGTCCATATAGGCACGTAGGTCAATCGCCTCGCGGTCGGGCCAGCCGTAGTTCAGGTCACTCAGCAGTGGGCGCGGCGGCGTTTCACAAAAGCGGTCGTCCTCGTCGAGGAAGGCGATGCCCTGCACAGCATGCAAGCCGCGCATGCCGTGTTGGCGCAAGTGCGGCAGCAGCTGCGCCAGCGCGCCCTCGCCTTCGCCGCGCACGACCACATCTGCCCCCCACCGCAGGTAGTTCTCGGCGTAGTAAGGCGGCTCGGGTCCGCCCAAGATGACCCGCGCGCCGTGCTGCTTGCAGAGGCTAATCATCTTGAGCGCGTTCTGCTTGGTCATGAGGTTGACGTAAATCCCGACAACAGGCGGCTGGTGCGCGGCAAGCGTTTCGGCGAACGCTGCCAGCGTGCTGAACGTGCTGTCGAACACGCCGACGCTGAAGCCTTGCGCCTTAAGATACGTCGAAAGGTAGAGAATGCCCAGCGGCGGGTAGGGCTTCATGACCTGCCGCTCGTGCGCGTCTTCGTGCAAAAAATAGCCGTGCGTGAGAAGAATGTCCATGCGTCGTGCCGCTCTCTTTGGCTCAGGCAAGTGTACCACACACAGCGCGCCGCGTGCAGTCTAGTTGCGGCTTAAAGGCAAGGCGGGAGCTTGCGCCAGCGCGTCTAACGTCTTCAAGGCGCGTGGCAGCGTTAAGCGGTGATAGAGCGCGCTGCTTGCCAGCCGCAAGTGGGACGGACGCAAGCGCGTGGGCTGCGCCGCAAGAGCTTTGAGGGTTTGCCACGCCTTGCGGCTGCGATAGTCCTTGTGAACGACGGTATGCAGCTGGCGATAGAACGCCGTGCCAAACGTGCCTTGATAGAGCATGGCGAGGTCGGCACTGTCGTACCAGTTTTGCCGTGTTGCCATGTCGTGGCGCACGCGCTCGTAAAAGGGCGTGTTGGGCAGTGGATAGGAGACGCTGATGCCGATGTCGTCGGGCATGAGGTCGCGCACCATCTTCAGCGTCAGCGCGATGTCCTCGCGCGTCTCGCCCAAGTAGCCGAACTGCAAGAAGAAGGCCACTTGGATGCCGTGTTCTTTCAGCTTGCGCGTGGCTTCGTAAATTTGCTCCACTTGCGTGCCTTTGTCCATCGCGTCCAAAATTTTCTGGCTGCCGCTCTCCGCGCCCATCCAAACGATTTGCGCGCCGGCGCGCTTGAGAGCGGGAATGGTCTTGCCACGCAGCAACAAATCCGCGCGATTGAGACTCTTGAACGGGATGTGCGCCCCATGTGCGTCCAGCAAGTCCGCGAACTCTTCAAGCCACAGGTCACGGATGCCCATGATGTCGTCCATGAACCACACGTGGTCAGGGCGATAGTGCCGCTTGAGCCATGCCATCTCTTGCACGACGTGCAGCGGACTGCGCGAGGCGTACTTTTGCCCCCAAATCGGCTTGGCGCACCAATTGCAGTGAAAGGGGCAGCCGCGTGTCGTCACCATGTTCAAGCTAAACTGCCCGTGCCGCGTTCGCCAGATGCGCTCGTAGCGTGCCATGTCGACCAAGTCCCACGCGGGCATGGGCAGCGCGTCGAGGTCGCGCATGGGCGGGCGCGGCAGCGTTGTGTGTGTGTCGCTACCTTGTAAGAAGGCGATGCCCGCGATGTCTGTCAGCGGCGTTCTGTCGCGCCCTTCGAGCGTGTCGAGCAGGGCGCGCAGGCTCTCCTCACCCTCACCCATCAGCACGTAGTCCGCGCCGTGCTGCAGATAATCGGCGGGATGGTCGGTCATGTCCGCGCCGCCGACGATGACCACGCAGCCTTGCGCTTTCGCCGCCGCTATCATGACAAACGCCGCCTCGCGCATGCGCAGCAGCGACATCTTGCTCAGATAGTTGAAGTTGTCCTCAAACAACACGGCGTAACGCGGTCGATGCGCCGCTAACGCCGCCTGCCAATCCTGCGTACCTTGCGCCAGCATAGCGTCGAACAGCGCGACGTTGTAGCCTGCCGCGCGCAAGTAAGCCGCGGCATAGAGCGTGCCGAGCGGCGGATAAGGTTGCATCGCTCGCCACAGCTTGGGGTCAAAGCGCAGGTAATAAGACTGTCCCAAAAGCACGTCAGTCATATGCTTCGCTTTCATAGCGTGTGTAAGATAGCTTGATTATACAGCGAAAAGTGACATCGACACGCGCGAGATGGGCTGGCAGGTATGCGTTAGCGAACGTCCTCATGCCGCAAGGCGCGCTGCAAGCCGTCCGCCGCGAGGTTGACGCTGACAATCAGCAGCGCAATCGCCGCCACAGGCGACCACAACGCCCAAGGCGCAGTCAAGGCGTTAGGGCGGGCATCCAGCACCATGCGCCCCCATTCTGGCACGGGGGGTTGTGCGCCCAAGCCCAAAAAGCCCAAGCTCGCCACCAAGAAAATGGCGTAAGAGAAGCGCAGCGCACCCTCCACTGCTAACGCCGGCAGCACCGACGGCAAAATCTCACGCAACAGGATGTAGGGCAAGCGTTCGCCACGCAGCCGCGCCACTTCCACGTAGCCCTTGTCACGCACGGTCAGCGTGACGCTACGCACCACCCGCGCCACAATCGGCGTGTAGAGCAGCACGATGACCACGATAATGGCGATGTTGACCGCGCCTATTGCCTTAATAAGCGCGCTGTCGGCGGCTTGCAGGGCTGGCACGAGCGTGGACAGCATGACCAACGCCAGTACTAGCGCGGGTAGTGCTAGCAACGCGTCGAACAAGCGCGAGAGCAGCTCATCAACCCAGCCGCCCTGATAGCCCGCCAGCAAGCCCAAGCACGTGCCTAGCAGCACCGCCAGCGTCGTAGCGGCAATCGGCAAGCCAATGGTCACGCGCGCGCCGTGCAGCAAGCGGCTGAACACGTCGCGCCCGTTGCGGTCAGTGCCAAGTGGATGCGCGGAGGAAGGCGGGGCGTTCTGCAGGGCGGCGCAGCGCACGCTGCCGTCGGGGCGCGTTAAGCAGCGGTCAGGGTCATTTTGCACAGCATCGTAGGGGTAAGGCGCGAGCATGGCACCAAACAGCCCCATGCTCAGGTAAAAAAGGACGATCAAGACCGCAACCAATGTCACAGGCTGGCGGCGCGCCCTACGCCAGAGCCGCGCCAGCCACACGGGCAAAGCCGCCCTATCCACGCTCACGCGCCCCTAGCTGTCCAACGTCACGCTGGCAAGGTTGGTGCGACCAGGGAAGGGGTGCATGTCCAAGCCACTCACGCCCTCACGGGTCGCGCCGATAATGGGCGCAAAGAACGGCACAATGATGCTGCCACGTTCGGCGAAGATGCGCGCAATCTGGCTGTAGAGCGCGGCGCGGGTGACGGGGTCAGCGGTCATGCCCGCTTCAGCCACCAGTGCGTCTAGCTCGGGGTCTGACCAGCGCGACTCGTTATACGATGCGCCCGTCACGTAGGCTTCGACGAGATACTGCTGCGGCGTGGGGCGCGACCCCCAGCCCGTCACACCTAGCTCGACGTTAAGCCATTCGGCGGTGTTTGCGTCGCCGGCGTAGTAATCGCCCGGGTTGCGCGGCAACAGCGTGACGTTGATGCAGGCTTCCGCCCACTGCTGCTGCAAGAACTCCGCCATCTGTACGTAATTAAAGGAGTCATCGATGTAGAAGGGCAAGGGGTCGCCCGCGCCAATGCCATCGGGATAGCCTGCTTGCGCCAGCAGCGCACAGGCGCGCGCGGGGTCATAGGGCTGGTTTTCGACCGTTGGGTCGAAGAACTCGCCGTAGAGCGGACCAATAGGGTCGTTGTTACCCACCGTCGCTACGCCGTTAAACAGGTTGAGGTTGAGGATTTCGCGGTCGGTGGCGTATTTGAAGGCTTGGCGCACGCGCACATCGGCACCCAAATGCCCTTCATCGCTGCGGATGCGAATGACCGGGTGCTGGTTGGTCGCTTTGACCAGCGTCACCACGCCGCTAGCGGCTTCCAGCTCGGCGAGGCGGTCATAGGCAATCTTGTAGATAAAGTCAACCGTGCCGCTCTTGAGCGCGTCAATTTGCGCCTGCTGGTCTTGGATGAAAATCATCTCTACCGTCTCGAGCGCGGCAGGCGTTCCCCAGTAGTTGGGGTTGCGCGTGAAGGTCGCGCTCACGTTGGGCTTGTAATCACGCAAGATAAACGCGCCCGTACCATTGAAATTGGCGTAAGGGTTTGCCCCCTCGGTTAGCACGTTGGGCGCGGTCGTGCCGTTTTTGAGAATGAACGACCAGTTGGATGCCAAGCCAAAGAGAAAATCGGCGTTGGGCTGCGTTAGCAAGAACACCACCGTATAATTGTCGGCGGCGGTCACCTCAAACGCACCGAGCAGGTTCAGCGCGGGCGAGCCTACTTCCTTAAGATAGCCGAAGCTGTAGACCACGTCGGCGGCGGTCAGCGGCGTGCCGTCGTGGAAAACAGCGTTCTGCGCTAACGACAGCGTGTAGGTCAAGCCGTCGCTGCTGATGTCATAGCTTGTAGCCAACGCCGGCACGATGTCACCGCTGGGAGCAACGTCGAGCAAGTAGTCATAAATCATGCGATTGAACATGACCTCTGGGTCATTTGACCCGGTGGCAGGGTTGAGGTCGACCGGCGCAACCGACCCAACGCGGAAGGGGCGCGTTTGCGCCTGTACGAGAGCAACGCTGAGCAAGAGCAGCAAGCTGCTGAACAGGGCTGCCGTTGTGCGTGTGCGTAACATAACAAACTCCATTCTGTTTTTTGAACAAAAAGCAGGCGTATGCCTTCCTTAACTTTACCCCTTAACGTTTGTTCTAGGCGTAAAACCTTATCAAATGCTTATCAACATGCCTGCGACATTGGGGATATTTTGCCGATATTTCTTGTAAGCAAGCAAAATTTTGTCCAATAACCTTGAGGAGGTGATGCATGAACAAGACGTTACGCTGGCTGTCGCTATGGGCAGGGTTGCTGCTGTCGCTGTTGGTGTTGGGCGCGTTCGCCCAAGAGAGCGACGGTTTTGACACGTTGTTGTTTGAGATTGAAGGAGTCTATTCGGTCGACGAAGCGGGCGTTATGACGGTGGAAGGCGTGGTACTTGCGCCCGCTGCGACGTTTGTTCCGCCGCAAATCGCCAACGGCGCGCGCGTCAAAGTGATTGGCATCTTGCTCGATGACGACACGTTGCAGGTGGTCAGCATCGAAGAGGTACTTGACGAAGAGAGCGAAGCAGATGCCGAAGTCACGCCCGAACCGCAGCCGGAAGCCACGCCCGCAGCAAGCGCAGGCGGGCGCGCGTGCGTGCCAAACACACATCCTGTTGCCAACGCTATTGCCAATGAGTTTGAGGTGACGGTGGAAGAGGTCATCGCGCTGCACTGCTCGGGTCAAGGGTTTGGCAACATTGCCCGCGCTTATCTGCTGGCACGTGCCTTAGACGGCGATGTGAACGCTATCTTAGCGCAGCGCGGCGGCAAATCGTGGCGCGACTTGCTAGCAGAGGCGAACCTACGCCCGCAAGACCTTGCGCCGGGCTACGCCATGAGCAACCGCCCGACCCGCGAAGGCGACGAGAAGCGCGGTGGCGGTCGTCCCCCGCAAGCGGGCGGCGGTAACCCCAACGCTGGCGGCAATCAGGGCGGTGGCGGTCGTCCCCCGCAAGGTGGTGGTCGTCCTTAGCTCGCCTAAACGATACGCGCAAGCCCTTCTTGCGCTGTGCGAAAAAGAGGGCTTGTAGAGGCAGGGCTGCGCGTGCTATAAAACACACGCAGCCTACGCGCGTTTCTAGCCCATACCGCTTACTTTTACTGGTGAAAGATGTTAAGCGGGCGTAGGTGCGCTAGCCACCACAGCGCACCAATGGCACTGTGCGCCAGCAGCAAAATGCTCGTCACAACAAACTGCCGCGAGGGACGCGCCCGCAATGCCAGCGTTTCGGCGTTCAAGCGCAGCCAACACACGCCCATCACGACGAATAGCACAAAGTTCGCCAGCAGCGCGCCCCACACCCAATTGCCTTCTTGCAGTCTATCGCCGCTTTCGGCAAGCGTGTAGGCTTGGACAGCCGCCGCAGCAAACGTCAGCCAAGCCAGTCGCACGACGTGGTCACGCCACAGCTCGCGCCAGTAAAGTAGCAGCACGCCTAGCGGAAAGGCTATCGACGCGAAGAACTTGATAAGCAGGCTCAAGTAGCTGTCACCGCCCAGCAACATCACTTCAAAAGGCGCAAAGAGCAGCTGCGCGTAGTTGGCACTAGCGTCATACGTCTGGTTAAACTGCCAGCCCAACACCAGCAGCGACGGCAACACAAAACCCAACCCAAGTGCCAGCCAGTTCACACGCTGGCGCAGCAAGGCTTGCAGCACGGCATAGGCGAGCAAGGCGGGCAAATACGCCACAATCCAGCTCGGTTTGGCTTGCACGCTGAGAAAAACGAAAACCGCTACTAGTGCGATTTGCCACCAGCGCGGGGCATGCACGGCAAACGCCCACGCCCCCATCGCCAGCGTCACCAGCGCGTAAAAGCGCACGACCATGTTGGTGGGATTGTGGTGTGGGTTAGGCGGCAAATAGCCGTACAGCAGTTGGACAGCGCGCGTGAAAATCTCCGGCGCAAGCGGCGCAATCGTTAACACAGACAGCACAAACGCAGCGAGCACCACGCCTTGCGGGCGCGTGAGCGTGCCGCCGAACGCCCACACGCCCGCTGCTGCTATCGCTGCGCCCGCTAGCACGTAGTGCAGTAGCACCGTGATGCCCAAGCTGTCCTTAAAGTCTGCGCCTGTAAGTATGTGGACAACGCTGGTGCTAATCATATGCAGGAGGTATGTATTAATAGACAACGACCGCCCTTGATAGAGCAGCTGGCTGTAGTCGGCGTGTCCCTCGTAGTCTGCGCTGACCCGGGCTTGATTAGCCGTTAAGGGCGCGTAGACCACTAACACGAGCGCACACACCCCTGCCAGATACAACCAAGTCTGCCGTCGCAACATCCCCATCGATGGGTCTCCTTTTATGTGGGCTTCACCCGCTTAGTGTAGCATAAATGGAATGGGCTGTAAAAAATGGATTTTTCCTAGTCGTTTTTGGGCGCGTTTTTGGTTAAAATTAAATCGGCGTTTGAATTCATGCCTTCAAGAGATTTGTGACCTCACCGAATTGGAGTTTATTACGATGGCAGTTATTCAAAGCAAAGTAGATACCCGCAGCAGCGAGTACCGTGCCTATTACGAACACAACGCGCAGCTCATGCAAACGCTGGAGGCGCGGCAGGCGGCGGTGCGCGACGCGGGCAAGAAAGGCGAGGCGCGCATGCGGGAGCAGGGCAAGCTGCCCGTGCGCGAGCGGCTGGAGCTGCTGCTAGATGAAGGCACGCCCTTTTTAGAGCTTTCGACGCTAGCGGCGCATGACATGTACAACAACGAAAGCCCCGGCGCGGGCATCATCACGGGCATCGGCATCATTCACGGCGTAGAGTGTATGATTAGCGCGAACAACCCGGCGATCAAGGGCGGCACGTCCTACCCCATCACGGTGGACAAGTCGCTGCGTGCGCAAGAAATCGCTCGCGTCAACGGCTTGCCCACCGTTTACTTGGTCGAGTCCGGCGGCGCGAACCTGCCGCATCAGTCCGAGCTGTTCGTCAAGGGCGGGCGCGGCTTTGCCAACCAAGCGCAGATGAGTGCGCTTGGGCTGCCGCAAATTTCGCTGGTGTTTGGCAACAGCACGGCAGGCGGCGCATACGTGCCGGGTTTGAGCGATTACACGGTGTTCGTGCGCAATCAGGCACTAGCGTTTTTGGGCGGTCCGCCGCTGGTGAAGATGGCGACAGGCGAAGAGGTCGACGAAGAGACGCTGGGCGGCACGGACATGCACGCCCGCATCAGCGGTTTGGCGGACTACGTGGCGGAGAACGACGCGGATGCGGTGCGCATCGGGCGCGAGATTGTCGCCAACCTCAATTGGCGCAAGACGATACGCGCCGAGCTGCGCACGCCTGAAGAGCCGCGCTACGACCCGGACGAGCTGCTCGGCATTGTGCCGATTGACACGGTGCGCAAGCCGCTGGACATGCGCGAGGTGCTGGCACGTCTGCTTGACGGCTCGCGCTTGTACGAGTTCAAGCCCGATTACGGCAGCACGCTGGTGTGCGGTCACGCGCACTTAGGCGGCTTCCCTGTTGGCGTGGTTGCCAATAACGGCGTGCTGTTCAGCGAAAGCGCGAACAAGGCGGCGCAGTTCATCCAGCTGTGCAACCACGCGCGCATCCCAATCATTTACTTCCAGAACATCACGGGCTTCATGGTCGGCACGAAGGCAGAGCATGGCGGTATCATCAAGGACGGCAGCAAGATGATTAACGCTGTCGCCAACAGCAGCGTGCCGCAGTTCAGCGTGCTTGTCGGCGGCGCGTATGGCGCGGGCTACTACGCTATGTGCGGGCGGTCGTATGACCCGCGCCTGATTTTCGCGTGGGCGACCAGCCGCACGGCGGTGATGGGCGCGGAGCAAGCGGCGGGCGTGCTTGGCATCGTGCAGGAGGCGAGCATGCGCCGCAAGGGCATTGAGCCTGACATGGAAGCCATCGAGCAGATGAAGCAGATGGTGCGCTTGACATTCGAAAAAGAGAGCGACCCCTACTATGGCACGGCGCGCTTGTGGGATGACGGCATCCTCGACCCGCGCGCCACCCGTCAGGCTCTGATTACAGGCATCAGCATGTCGTACAACCGCGATTGGGTGAGCGAGGGCGCGCCACGCTATGGCAATTTCAGGATGTAGCACAATGCGCAAGCCCGCGCGTGCTGATTTCCTGCGCCCTGTGTCGGTTCACACTAGGCAAACGGAGTAGCGCGCCATGCTTGCCTCCGACACACACGACCGCCTCGCGCGCAGCTTGTTCGCCTTCGCGCTGCTCGCTTGGCTGGTGGCGACAGCGGCATGCGCCCAGCTGCTGCTTGCGCCGCCTTCTCCCGACGCGCTGTTTGCCCAGCTGCGGCTGGTCGTGCTGGCGGGAGCGGGCGTGCTGTGGCTGCTGTGCGGTGCGGCGATGGTCTGGGCATGGCGCGCGCCTGCGGCGCGGCTTAACGCGCTGGCGGCGCGCTTAGCAGCGGCGTTAGACGGGCTGCCGCGCGTGACGCTGCTGCTGGCGAGCGCGTTTGTCGCCAACGTTGCCCTGCGCAGCGCGCTGCGTGATGTCGCGCCGCCGGTCGCGCAGCCGCTGCTGTTCTGGCTAGCGGGCTGGTCGTTGGTAGGCGCGTTTGTCGCTTTGACCGCCGCGTGGCAGCCGCTGCAAGCGTGGCTCAACGCCACCCGCGCCGTGTGGATGACGCTCGGCTTGGGCGTGAGCTTGCTGGCGGTGCTGCTGGTAAGCGCGTGGGCGGTCAACGGGCTGGTGGCGGCAAGCGGCGTGAACGACGCGCTGCGCGGCGGACTAGACTACCGCTCGCTCGACTTTTTGCCTGAAGGCGACGTGCCGAGCGCGGCGGCATTCTGGCAAGAACAGGCAAAAACCCGCGTGCGCTGGCTGCCTTACAGCTATTGGACGGTCACGCCGCTGGATGGGCAGTTCATTCACGTGGACGCGCGCGGCGTGCGCGCCACCCCGCTGAACGTTCCTGATGACGCGCCCACGCTGGCGTTCTTCGGCGGCAGCACCGTCTGGGGCGAAGGCGCGCGCGACGGCTATACGCTGCCCGCGCTAGTCGGCAAGCGGCTGGCGGCGGCTGGCACGCCCTACCGCGTCGTCAATTACGGGCAAACAGGCTACGTGCTAACGCAGGACATGCTGCTGTTTCAAATGCGCCTGCTCAACGGCGATGTGCCGCAACTTGCCGTGTTCTACGGCGGCTTTAACGACCTGCTCGCGGGCTACTCGCAGGACATCGCAGGCGTGACGCTGCAAGAGTTCCAGCGCATGAACGACGCGGAGGCAGGGCGCGCGCTGCGCAGCGGACAGCCCGTGCTTGCGCCCTACGCGCTGCCCCTCGCACGCGAGAGCATCGCGCTGGTCACGCCCGACGACGGCGCACCCGCACACGTCATGGCGCGCTACGTGGCGTTGGTGGAGATGATCGAGCGACTCGCAGCGGCGTACGGCGTGCGCGTGCTGTTTGTCTGGCAGCCAAGCATCGTCTTTAAGCAGCCGCTTGCCCCCAGCGAAGCCGCCATTTACGTGCGCATGCGCCAGGAGCGCGCTGGCTTTGCCGAACGCTACCAAGAGGCGGACGCGCTGTTGCGTGCCTACGTGGCGACGCGCCCCGACGCGCCCATCCTGCTGCTCAACGATTTGTTCGTGGGCGACGAGCGCGCCATCTTTTACGACCTCATCCACGTGACCGAAGTGGGCAACGCCGCTATTGCCGACGCGCTGCTGCCCACCCTTAGCCGCTTTGTCGCGGCACGCTAACCCGAAAAGTCAACTTTTTGCGAAAGGTTTTCTCAAATGGCCACCAATACCCCCCTTAAACCTAACCTGTTTAACCCGTTTACCGAAGAGCATGAGATGTTCCGCAAGAGCGTGCGCGCGTTCGTCGAGAACGAACTCAACCCGTACGTTGACGAGTGGGAAGAGGCGGGTATCGCGCCGCTACACGACATCTTCAAGAAGATGGGGCAGCTCGGCTTCTTAGGACTGCACTACCCGTCTGAATACGGTGGCAGCGATGCCGACATTTGGTTCACGGTGATTTTGAACGAAGAGCTGGGACGCTGCGGCGCGGCGGGCATCCCGATGGCGGTCGGCGTGCAAACGGGCATGGCGACCCCCGCGCTGGCCAAATACGGCTCGGAAGAGCTGAAGCAAAAGTATCTCAAGCCCGCGTTGTTGGGCGATATGGTGTGCGCGATTGCCGTCACCGAACCCGACGCGGGTTCAGACGTGGCGAGCATTCGCACCCGCGCCGTGCGCGACGGCGACCACTACGTGATTAACGGCAGCAAGATGTACATCACCAACGGCACGCAGGCCGATTGGATTTGCCTTTTGGCGCGCACTAGCGACGGCAACGACTATCGCGGCATGTCGTTGATTGTCGTGCCGACCGACACTGAAGGCTTCATCGTCAGCAAGAAGCTGAAGAAGCTGGGCAATCTCTCTAGCGATACCGCCGTGCTGACATTCGAAAACATGCGCGTGCCGGTCAGCAACCGCATCGGCGATGAGGGCAAGGGCTTCTACTACCAGATGGAGCAGTTCCAGATTGAGCGTCTCGTGGGCGCGATTGGCGGCACGGCAGGCGCAGAAAAAGCCGTGCGCGACACTATCCGCTACACGCAAGAACGCCACGCCTTCGGCAAGCCACTCATCGCCAACCAGTGGATTCAGTTCAAACTCGGCGAGCTGCTCACCGAAATTGAGGCGCAAAAGCGGCTCAACTACTACTGCGCCAGCCTGATTGAAGCCAACGCGCCCAGCAACGAAGTGACGCGCATCGCCAGCATGTGCAAGCTCAAGGTTGGGCGGCTGATGCGTCAAGTGGCGGACACCTGCCTGCAGTTCTACGGCGGCATGGGGTACATGGAAGAAACGCCCATCTCGCGCTACTTCCGTGATTCGCGCCTGACTAGCATTGGCGGCGGTGCGGACGAGATTATGCTGCAAATTATCGCCAAGCTCGAAGGCATGGAGCCGCGCTGATGGTCTACCGTATTGGTTCTGCAGAAGGGTTTTACGGCGATAACGTGTTGAGCGCGCTGCCGATGATTGAAGGCGGTCACGTCGATGTCGTCTGCTTTGAGGCGTTGGCGGAGCTAACGCTGGCAATTTTGCAGAAGGACAAGCTCAAAGACCCCAATCGCGGCTACACGTTCGACCTTGCGATTATCGCGCAGAAGGTGCTGCCGTCGGCGTTCGCGCGCGGCATTCCGCTGATTAGCAACGGCGGTGGGCTGAACCCGCTGGGGGCGGCGCGCATGATTCACGAGACCGCCAGCAAGCTGGGCTTGAAAGGGCTGAAAATCGCCGCCATCACAGGTGACGACATGCTGCCGCACTTGGAAGCTCTCAACGAAGCGGGCGAACGCCTCGAACACTTGGAGACGGGCGTGCCGCTCAACCCCAGCGAGGCACTTATCACCAACGCCAACGTGTACTTGGGGGCACAGCCGATTGTCGAGGCGTTGCAGGCGGGCGCGCACATGATTGTGACCGGGCGCGTCGCCGACCCCGCGCTTTATCTTGCGCCGCTGGTGGCACATTATGGCTGGGCGTGGGACGATTGGGACAAGCTAGCGAGCGGCATCGTCGTCGGGCATTTGTTGGAATGCACCGCTCAGGTGGTGGGCGGCAATAGCCTCGCCGTCATCGACCGCATCGACCCCAGTGAGCTGGCGGCGTTAGGCTATCCCATCGCCGAAGTCGAGGCAGACGGCAGCTTTGTGCTGACCAACACGCCCAACATGGGCGGCATCGTCCACAGCAGCACGGTCAAAGAACAGCTGCTCTACGAGGTTCACGACCCCGCCAACTACGTCACGCCCGACGTGGTGGTGGACATGACGACGCTGCGGCTTGAGGACGTAGGCGAGAACCGCGTGCGCGTGTCGGGCGTGACCGGCAAAGCGCGCCCCGACAAGCTCAAGCTCAACTTTGGGCGTGTGGAAGGCTACATGCGCGAGCTAATTTTCACGATTGGCTACCCTGAAGCGTGGAAGAAGCTCGAACAGCTCAAAGCAATGGTGGCGCGCACGTGGGCGGGACTGCCGATTGAGCGCGTCGAGTATCACCTGTTGGGCGTGAACAGTTTGTACGGCAGCATTGCGCCGCTGCCTGAAGACCCGCTTGAGCTGGTGGTGCGCGTCATGTTCACCGCTCGCGACGAAGGGACGCTTAAGAACGCCGTGCGGTTGATGATGAACAACGGGCTGTCGGGGCCGGCGGGCATGAGCATCAGCGGCACGACCGTCGGCGCGGACCCGCGCATCATCTTGGGCTTGTTCCCCACGCTGATTGACCGCAAGCACGTGCAACCCAACATCACTTACTTGGAGGTGGAATAATGCGCCGCGTTTATGATTTGGCTTATGGGCGGGCGGGCGACAAGGGCAACATCGCCAACATGAGCGTGATTGCCCGCTCGCCTGAGGCTTACGCCATTCTCAAGGCACAGCTCACGGCGGCGCGCGTCAAGGCGCACTTAGGCGACCTTGTGCGCGGCGAGGTTGTGCGCTACGAACTGGACAACCTTGAGGCATTGAACTTTGTTTGTTACGACGCGTTGGACGGCGGCGGCACGCGCTCTTTGCGCATTGACCCGCTGGGCAAATCGCTGGCAGGCGCGATTTTATACATGGAGATTGAGGGCTGATGAAGGACTTTAGCCATTTTGAAGCGGTGAGCGTGGCGTTTGACAGCGAACGGCGGCTAGCGCACGTCACGCTCAACCGCCCTGAGAGCAAGAACGCCATGAATTTTAGGATGGTGGCGGAGCTTTACGAGGTCTTCAGCGCGCTGAAGGGCGACCGCAGCGTGCGCGCTGTGCTGTTGAGCGGGGCGGGCGGGACGTTCTGCGCGGGCGGCGACATCAAAGAGATGCGCGACAACACTGTCCCCGCCCAAGAGAGCGCGGGCAACCTCGACGCGATGCTGCGGGCGGTCAACACCGCCGACCAAATCGTTATCGCTAAGGTGGAAGGCGCGGCGTTGGGCGGCGGCTTCGGACTGGTGTGCGTCAGCGACATCGCTATCGCCAGCACGACCGCCCAGTTCGGGCTGCCGGAAGTGCGCTTGGGCGTTGCGCCTGCGTTTATCTCGCCGTTTGTGCTGAACCGCGTTGGGCTGACGCGCGCGCGCGAGCTAATGCTGAGCGGGCGGCGGTTCAACGGCGAGAAGGCGTTTGAGTACGGCATCGTGCATCAAGCCGTCGCGCCTGAAGAGCTAGACAACGCCGTGAACTGGGTGCTAGAGGACGTGCGCCAGTGTGCGCCCAACGCCGTTGCCGCCACAAAAGCCCTGATTTTCGAGGTGTTAGACAAGCCGCTGGACGAGACGGTCGCCTACCGCGCCAACCTGCTCAACACGCTGCGGGCGGGCGAGGAAGCGCAGGAGGGCATGCTGGCGTTTATGCAAAAACGCCCCGCGCGTTGGGCAACAGGGGGAGAAGAGCGTCATGATGCGTAAGGTGTTGATTGCCAATCGCGGCGAGATTGCTTGCCGCATTATTCGCACCTGCCGCGAGCTAGGGTTGGCGACGGTGGCGGTCTATTCGGAGGCAGACGCGAACGCCCTGCACGTGCAGCTTGCCGACGAGGCGATTTTCTTGGGCGGCAGCCCGCCCACCGAGAGCTATCTCAACATGGAAAAAATCATCGCTGCCGCCAAGCGCGCGGGCGCGGATGCCATTCATCCGGGCTATGGCTTCTTGGCAGAGAACGCGGCGTTCGCCTACTTGGTCAACGCTTCCGGGCTGCGTTACATCGCGCCGCCCGCCGAAGCCATTGAGGCGATGGGCGACAAGCGCATTGCCAAGCTCATCTTGAAGGACGTGCCGTTTGTGCCGGGCTACTTCGGCGAAGACCAAAGCAACGAGACGTTGATTGCGGCGGCGCAAGAGATTGGCTTCCCCATCATGGTGAAGGCGACGGCGGGCGGCGGCGGCAAGGGCATGCTGCTCGTGCAAAGCGCGGACGCGCTGCCCGATGCGCTGGAAAGCGCGCGCCGCACCGCCCTGCAAGCCTTTGGTGACGGCACGCTCATGCTAGAGAAAGCCATTCAATCGCCGCGCCACATCGAGGTGCAAGTTTTCGGCGACCAGCACGGCAACGTCATCGCTATCGGCGAGCGCGAGTGTACCATTCAACGCCGCCACCAGAAAATCATCGAAGAAACGCCCTCCACTGCGTTGGATGCCGCGCTGCGCGAGCGCATTTGTGCCACTGCCGTCAGCATCGCCAAGCAAATCGGCTATCACGGCGCAGGCACGGTTGAGTTCTTACTCGACAAGGACAACAACTACTACTTTATGGAGATGAACACGCGCCTGCAAGTCGAGCATCCTGTCACCGAAATGGTCTACGGCATTGACCTCGTCAAGTGGCAAATTGAGGTGGCGTGCAACCAAACGCTGTCTGACATCATGGGCAACATGACGCTGCAACCCAAAGGTCACGCCATTGAAGCGCGCGTCTACGCCGAAGACCCTGCCAAGAACTTCTTGCCGGTGGTGGGTGACGTGCTGTATTTCCAGCCGCCACCGCACGTGCGCACCGACAGCGGCATCCAGTCGGGCGACAGTATCACGCCCTTCTATGACCCGATGATTGCCAAAGTCATCGCGCACGGCGAAAACCGCCTCGATGCCATTCGCAAGCTGGATTACGCGCTCTCGCAGATGAAGCTGCTGGGCATCCGCAACAACGCCGACTACCTGCGGCGCATCCTCATGATCCCAGAACACCTAGCCGGCATCCTCAGCACGGACTTCGTCGAGGAGTTCGCCCACCTGCAAACCGTGCAAGAAGCCCTGCATCCCAGCGCGTTGATAGCGGTGGCGATGGCGCGCTTGCAAGGCAAGCAGAGCTGGCGCAACAGCCCCAATCGCCCGTTGGTCTACACGTTCCAGCACGACGACACGCCGCACACGTTGCACATCACCACGCACAGCGCAACCCACTGCACGGTGCAGTATGGCGACACGACACACGACGTGCGCGTGATGGCGCACGACGCGCCGCAGCTCACACTGGTGATAGACGGGCATCGCCAGACCTTCACGGTCGTGCGCGACGCAGGCACGACCTACTGGGCGCACACGCCGTACGGCACGTTCGCGCTGGTTTGGGTAGACCCGTTGCCCGCGCCCAACGCGCGCGCCGCCGCGCAAGGCTCGCTGCGCGCGCCGATGACGGGCAAGGTCATTCAAGTGCTGGTGGCGGAGGGCGACAACGTGACGCAAGGCACGCCGCTCATGGTCATTGAGGCGATGAAGATGGAGCATCGCATTGAAGCCCCGCACGACGGCAAGGTGACCCACCTGCGCTATCAGGCAGGCGACACCGTGCAAGCCGACGACGTGCTACTAGCGTTGGAAAGCTAGGCGCGACGTGGTGGGCGCGGCTTATGCTTTGCCCCACCACGCTTTTTCTAGGGCGCGCAACGCGGCAATTTTGTCCTTGTAGTCGGGGATATGCTGCGCCACAATCGCCCAAAAGTCTTTGCTGTGGTTGAGTTCTTGCAAGTGCGCCAGCTCATGGCAAAAGATGTAATCGACGAGGTCGGCAGGCAGCCACGCGAGGCGCGTGTTGAGCGTAATCGTGCCAAACGCCGAACAAGACCCCCACTTGCGGCGCATGTCGCGCCACTGCACGCGGGCGGGCTTGGCGTTCATGCGCGCGCACATGGCGGCGAAGCGCGCGTTAAGTTGCGCCTGTGAGAGCTGGACAGGCGGCGCGGGCGGAACGTGTTCGGCGAGCTTAGGCAGATTCTTCTTGATGAAGTTGACGACACACTTGTCGCCCGCTTGGTAGCGCGCGGGGATGTAGACTTCCACGCCACCGAGCGTAGCGCGCATCATCATGCTGCGGCGATTTTGGCGGATAATCTTGAGGGGCGTTTCTTCGCTCATGTGCGCTCCTGCGGCTAGGTCAGGGCGATGATAGCACGAGCGCGACGCGCGAAAAAGCCCCGCGTCATCAGGTGCCTGATGACGCGGGGCGCGTGTGCTTCACGGCGCGCTTGGCTAGTTCTTGGCGACCTTCGCCGTGCCGGCAATCGCTTCGATGAGCGACTGATAAGCGGTGAGACCGCCCTTCTTTGTGCCGCCAAGCACGATGACGACGGCATCGTCCACGACCAACGCCAGCACCATGCCATCTGATTTGCTGCTGCTGCCTATCGTGCGTGCCGCCGACTTGCCGTTTATCGTCACTTCCGCGACATCGCCGAAGCTAGGCGCGTCGGAGCTGCTGCTGCCGACGTTGCCCTTAAAGGCGTTAAGGACTGAAACGGGGGTTACGTCGCCTTCAATGCCGAGCATGCTAGCAACTTCTATGGGGAAGAAAACCGCCTGCACGAACACCGCGTTGTCAGGCAAGTCCCCATCCAACCCTTTTTCAAAGTCGACATCGGCGTTGTTGCTCATGGTGATGTCTTGGGTAACCACCACCTTCCAATTGGCGGGGTGGTTAAGCGTTAGTTTGCCCATGCCCTCGACTTCAAGCACGGCACTGGCGGAAAGGTCGGGTGCGCTGGGCGTGGGCGTTGGTGCAGGCGCAGTAGCTCCACCGCCGCAAGCCGTCAGCACGACCGCAAACGCCAGCCCGTAAATGACTAAAATCCACTTTTGTGTACGCATCGTTCCCCCTTAAGGTGAGAAAATAAAAAAACGCTTGACGCTTATGACACTATATCTTGATTGTTCCAATCGGGATAGTTAAAAACGCGGCAATTTGCCCATTGACGCGGCGCGCCGCCGAAAAACAAACAAATGTTCGCATTTTGCGCGCGTTTGCCTATAGGCTAAAAGAGACAACAGCCAGCCCCCCACGCCGCGGACGCGCCCTGCCTTGCGCCCTCCGCCACCAATCGGACGATGAGCGCGTGCGCGGGGCTGTGCTGTTTGCGCCCCAACTGCCCATGTCGAGGTTGCCCATGCCACGTCAACGCAAGCCTAAACCGCCCTTTGAGTTAGATGCCCTGATGCCGCCGCCCCACGCGGGACAAGCGGCGGTGCTAGCGTCGCCTGCGCGCTATCGCGTTGTCGTCTGTGGGCGGCGTTGGGGCAAAACCGAGCTGGGCAAGCGCATCGCCGCGCAAGCCCTGTTAGACGAGGCGCGTGTGTGGTGGCTTGCGCCCACCTACGGCATCGCCAGCCAAGTGTGGCGCGACCTCAAGCACACGTTCGCGCCGCTGGCGGGCGTGGTCACGTTGGAACATGAGCGGCGTATCGACTACGGCGCAGGCTTCTTGAGCATCAAAAGCACACACACGCCCGACAACTTGCGCGGCGCAGGCTTGGATTGGGCGATTTTAGACGAGTGTGCCTTCATGAGCGCGGACGTGTGGGCGCAAATTGTGCGTCCTATGCTGCTGGAGCGGCGCGGGCGCGCGGTCTTCATCAGCTCGCCCAACGGCAGAAATTGGTTTTGGGAGCTAACGCAGCAGGCGCGCCTTGCGCCCGAAGAATGGGCGGTGTTCCACTACCCCAGCGCGGCGAACCCACTGGTGCTGCCGGAGGAGCTGGCGCGCATCCAAGCGCAAACCCCCGAACGCATTTGGCGCGCCGAGTATCTGGCGGAGTTCGTGGCGGACAGCGGGCGCGTCTTTCGCAACTTGCAAGCGTGCGCCCGCGCTGTGCCACCGCCTGCGCCGCTGCCGGATGCCGTCTACGTGGCGGGCGTGGACTGGGGGCGCGAGGGCGATTACACGGTTATCGTCGTGTTGGACGCGGTGCGCGGCGAGATGGTCGCGCTCGACCGCTTTCATCAAGTGGGCTGGCAGGTGCAGCGTGGGCGCATCGCGCAGATGGCACAAGCGTGGCGCGTGCAGCACATCCTCGCTGAAGCCAACAGCATCGGCGCGCCCAATGTCGAGGCGTTGCAGAACGAGGGATTGCCCGTCTACCCCTTCACGACCAGCGCACAGAGCAAACCGCCGCTCATTGAGGCACTCGCGTTGGCGTTCGAGCGCGAAGAGCTGCGCATTCTGCCCGACGAGGTGCTGCTCACCGAGCTGAGCCTGTATACCGTCACGCGCACGCCAAGCGGACTGTACCAATACAGCGCGCCGCACGGGCAGCACGACGACAGTGTCATCGCGCTAGCGTTGGCGTGGCGCGCACGCGGCGCACGCCCGCGCCTGCGCTTCGATTTTCTCTAGCGGCGCGAAAAAAGCGCGCGTTCAACCCGTGCGCTTTTACGTTGTGGCGTGGATTAACCGCGTGAGGACGGCGTAGCGGTGCCAAGCTCGGCGGGCAACAAAGGTTGGGCGGCCGGGGTCGTCCCCAGCGTGGCGGGGTTCACGCGACCGCTTGAGACCGGCGCGCCTTCGCTGACGCTGGCGGCACAGCGGAAGCCCACCCAGCGTGGGTAGCGCGGGTCGTTCGGGCTGTCTGGCACGGGCAACCACGATTGACGATGCACCGTGCGCGCAAAGAACGGCACGCCGTCCCAAGAGCCGCCGCGCAACACCTTCTCAAGGGCAATAGGCGGACCCTGCGGGTTGTAAACGGGCTGGGGTAAGTTGGCTTGCTGCGCGTAATAGTCCGGCGCGTACCAGTCATTGACCCACTCGCTGATGTTACCCGCCATGTCCAGCACGCCGTAAGGGCTTGCCCCCTGCGGGTATGAACCAACCGGCACGGTGCCGGGCGGCGCGTCCTTCGGACGGTTGGTCTTGGCAAGCGCGTTGCTCCACTCGTTGCCCCAAGGGTAGATGCGCCCGTCATCACCGCGCGCGGCGCGCTCCCATTCGGCTTCGGTCGGCAGCCGCCGCCCAATGGCTTGGCAGTACGCTTGCGCGCCGTACCACGTCACGCCAAACACCGGGTGCGAGGTGAGTCCGGGCGGCGCGTTGTAGTTTTGGCTGTCAAACGTAATGACCGCGCCATCGGGGCGTTCGTTGACAGTTTGGATGCACAAGAAACCGCTGCAGCCGTTCAGGTGACTGATACCCTGCGAGCGCAAATAGTTCAAGAACGCGACGTACTGGCGGAAGGTCACTTCGGTCGTTTCGATTTGGAAGGGGTCAAGACGCACTTGGAACGTAGGGCTTGAGTCTTCGCCGTACTCAGGGCGACAGTTGCCCTCATCGCGCAAACGGCACTGGTCAACCGCCGCCAGCACTTCGATGGGCGTTGTCCCCATTTGGAACACGCCGCCCGGCACCGTAACCATCGACGACACGATACCCTGAAGCAGCTCGGGGATAAGGCTTTGCGGGCTGGCGACGGTGGGCTGTGGCAACTGTGAGCTGGTGACCGTTTCGACCGCGCTCACGGCATCTTGTGCTTGCGTTTGCGCTTGGGCTGCGTCTGTCGTGGGAGTAGGTGAGGCAGCCAAAATAATCGGACTTTCTTGGGTGGGCTGCGGCGTGGCGGTGATGACGAAGGGGGTGATGGTCGGCGCATTCGGGTCGGGCGTGGCGGTCACAACCAACACGATTTCCGGCGCAGGTGTGTAAGTGGGCAGCGGCTGCGCGCCGAAGCCTTGCAATACGCCCGCCAGCAGCAGCCCAAACACGATCAAGCCGCCGCACAACACGCCCGGAAAAAAGCCAATCAGCAGCCACTGAAAACCACCGCCGCGCCTGCGACTGCTAAAACTTTTGTACTGCCCCATGCGGAACTCCTCACAATCCAACCAACACTAGGACACTATTTCTAAACGAGAAAGGGACAATGCGCAAGGTAAAACGGGGAAGCGTGGGCAAATCGCCTAAAAAACGCGCGCCCGCTAGGTCGTTAGCGGGCGCGCTGTGGGTCGGGAGTCTTACGGTCTAGCTGCCAGAGTGTTGACCAAATTTCAAACCGACGAGAATGTTGGAGAACAAGTTAGAGATACTTGGCCCCAAAATCGCCAGAATAACGATGACCACCACAGCAACTAGCACGAGGATGAGGGCGTATTCGACCAGCCCCTGCCCCTCTGACTCATTAGGAAGATACAACATGATGACATCTCCTATAATAAACTGAGCAACCCCGATAACGATAAGCGCAACTTAGGTGCGCTGTGCTATAATAGAAGCGCGCCGATGCACGCCTATCTGGGATGCTTTTTCAAATCATAACACATCCTTACGCATATAGACAACTATTCAACAATTGAGAAAGATTTTCTAACAAATGAGCTTCAGCGGGATTCGCCCGATTAACCTAAAAACCGACCTTGCCCAGTTGGCTGACTTGATTGAGCTAGTCTTTGCGCCAACGCTAGACGAAGGTGGGCGCGCCGCTATCCGTGAGATGCGCTATCTCAGCAAGCTCGGAGCGGGGTTAACGCTGCTTGGGCGGTTTAACGAGATTGTCATGGGGGTCAAGCTAGGCTATGTGTGGGAAGAGGCGGGGCAGGTCATTGGCAACGTGAGCGTGTACCCGGCGTTTATGCCCGGCGAGCGCGACGTGTGGATTATCGCCAACGTGGGCGTGCATCCCGACTATCAAGGGCGCGGCATCGCCCGCAAGCTCATGCACACCGCGCTGGACGCGCTGCGCCAGCGGCACGCCCGCGCCGCCATCTTGCAAGTCGATTACGACAACTACAAAGCCATTCACCTTTACGACACCCTACACTTCTACCGCGAGCGCGCTTGGACAACGTGGCGACGCAGCAGCCTCGCGCCTAATCCGCCGCCGCTGCAAAGCGACGTGTTCATCACGCGCCGCCGTCCCTCCGAGTGGCGGGCGGAATACGCGCTAGCGGAGCTAGTTTTCCCCAAAGAGCGCGGCGGGATGGGGTGGCTGCGTCCACTCACGCCCAGTGCGTTCCGCCGCAGCTTGTGGCGCGAGCTAACCAGCTGGCTGACGATGAACAACATCGAGCGGTTGGTGGTGCGCAACGCGGACGAGACGCAAATTCTCGCCTCGCTGTGGGTGGAAAACACGCTGGGGACGCTGACGACGCGCCTGACGCTGCTGCATCATCCGCACCACCCCGAGCTGGTCGAGCCGCTGCTCAACACGGTGGTGCGCCGCTTTCGCACGGGATCGCTGATGTTGGAGCATCCGTTTGACGACGTGCTGACCGGTGAGACCTTGCGCCTGTATCGCTTCATGCCCGAGCGCACGGTATGGCACATGCGCTGGGACAACGACGTGCGCTAAGGTCGCCCCTACGCTTATGTCGCGCTTTTGTGGTAGCATAGCGCGTGTTTTGGTCAGTGAGTAAAGCAGATTCGCCCCATGCCAACACCGTTCACCCACCTAGCCATTGCCAATCGCGTGTTAACCGATGCCGCGCTGCTGCCGTCGACGCAGCACCTGCTACAGGCGCAGCTGCCCGCTTTTCTGCTAGGAAGCGTGGCGGCGGACGCACGGATTAGCCCCACAAGCCAGCGCGAGGACACGCACTTTTACCACTACACGCGCCCGATGACCGACCACCCTTGGCGCGTGATGCTGGCACAGTACCCCAGCCTCGCCGCGCCGCGTGACGACGCACAGCGCGCGTTCGTTGCCGGCTATGTCTTGCACCTTGCCGCAGATGAGCATTGGTCGCGCTACATGCTCGAGCCGCACTTTGCGCGCGGCACATGGGGTGGCAACGTTCAAGCGCGCTTCTTCGTGCTGCACCTGCTGCTGATAGCGATGGACGAGCGCGACCTTGCCGCGCTTGACCGCCAGCAAGCGCACACGCTGGCGGCGTGCCAGCCGCGCGACTGGCTGCCGTTTATGTCCGACAGCGTGCTGTGCGAGTGGAACGCCTTTATTGCCCAGCAGCTCTTGGGGGAGAGCGAGACGCTGCGCATCTTCGGCGAACGCATCCAGCGCACCCCCGCTCAGCTGCGTGCCATGCTCGACGATGCCGCCCACATGCACAACGTGCTGTGGCAGCACATCACGCCCGCCATGTTAGCCGCGCTAGAAGCCGACATGTACGCTTTTTCGCGCGAACAGCTGGAAACGTATTTGGCAGAGGCAGCGCGATGAGACGCGCCTTTTTCTGGCTGGCAGTAGGCGTGATGCTGGGCGGTGCGGCGGGCTTGTTCATCGGCTGGGTGGTCGCCCCTACCGAGTACATCAACAGCCCGCTACGCGACCTTGCGCCGCGCTTTCGTGAGGATTACTTGCTGATGATAGCGCGTGGCTACGCGGTCGAGCGCGACGTGCTGGGGGTTGTCGAACGCCTGCGCCCGTTAGGTATCGACAACGTGCCGCAGTTCGTGCAAGAAGCCGCCGAGCGGTTCATCACCACCAGCCGCAGCGTGGAAGACATTCGCCTGCTGGTCAACCTTGCCGAAGGGCTGGGGCGGCTTACGCCGCTGATGGAGAACTTCCGCGCCCTGAACCCAGTCGGAGGCATGCCGTGAGCAGCCTGCCGCCCCCGCCGCCGCCCTTCCCGCCGGACACGCTGCCGCTGCGCAGCGAACGCTACCGCCGTCCGCGCCGCCTCGTCAACGGTTGGGCGTTGTTTTTCGGCGTGTGCATTGGCTTGGCGTTGGGCTTGTTCTATGCGTGGCAAATTGCCCCCGTGCAAGAGATCGACACGCTGCCGCGCCAGCTGCGCCCACAAGACAAAGCGCATTACGTCGTGGCGGTCGGTTTGCGCTTCGCCTATGATAGCGACCTCGCGCGCGCCGTCGAAAGCCTCATTGCGCTTGAGCTTGGCACCGACCCCTTTCAAGCGGTGGCGGACATCGCTTGTGACCTCGCGCGCAGCGGCTACGTCGACAGCACGGCGGGCGTGCGCGGCGTGCGCGCCCTCAAGACGTTCTATCAGCTGCAAGGCAAGGCCGGATGCGCGGACGTGCTTATCCCTGATGTGAGCAGCCCGCAGGTTGTGGAAGTCCTTGTGCCAACGCCGACCGCCACGCTGCCGCCGCCACCGAGCAAAACGCCGCTGCCTGCTGACGTAACACCTACTGCTGCTGGCGTGTTTGTCGTGCCGACGACCCCGCCACAACGCACCTACAGCGGGCGCATTGTCTCAACGTTTTGCGATGTCAACCTCAGCGGCATTATCGAGGTGTTCGTGCAGCAGGTCGGCGGGCAAGGTGTGGCGGGGCAGACGGTGCGCGTGCGTTGGGACGGCGGTGAAAGCCGCTTTGTCACCGGCTTAAAGCCCGAGCGCGGCGCGGCTTACGCGGACTTCCAGATGGAAGCAGGGCGCGCTTATACCATTGACATGCCCGCGCAGGCAGACCCGCTGCCCAACCCTATCGAGGCGCGCCCCTGCACGACCGAGAGCGGCGCGACGGCGGTAACGTCTTACCGCGTGGTGTTTACCCGCTAGCGATTGACGCGGGCAACCGCCCGCCTAGAGCAAAGGTGATGCGTGATGAACTTTCCCAAAGGCTTTTTGTGGGGAGCTGCCACGAGCAGCTATCAGATTGAGGGGGCGGTGCGTGAAGGTGGGCGCGGCGCGACTATCTGGGACACGTTTTGCGCCACCGTTGGCAAGGTGGCCAACGGCGACACGGGCGACGTGGCGTGCGACCACTATCACCGCTACCGCGACGACGTGAAGCTCATGCAGGCGTTGGGCTTGCAGACCTATCGTTTCTCCATTGCGTGGTCGCGCATTTTGCCCGAAGGCGTAGGCAAGGTGAACCCGCAGGGGCTGGACTTTTACAGCGCGCTGGTCGACACGCTGCTGGAGGCGAACATTGTGCCGATGGTCACGCTGTACCACTGGGACTTGCCGCAGGCGTTGCAAGACAAGGGCGGTTGGGCGCAGCGCGACACGATGCAAGCCTTTGCCGACTACGCGCACGTCGTGACGCAAAAGCTCGGCGACCGCGTGACGCGCTGGGCGACACATAATGAGCCTTGGGTGATTGCCGTTTTAGGCAACATGACGGGCGAACACGCGCCGGGCTTGCAAGACCCGCGCATCGCCTTGCAGGTTGCGCACCATCTGCTCGTGTCGCACGGCATGGCGTTGGATGCCATTCGCGCCAACGTGCGCGGCGCAGAGGCGGGTATCGTCCTCAACCTCAGCCACATCGACCCCGCCAGCGACGCGCTGGGCGACCGCGAAGCCGCGCAGCTTTGGGATGGACATTTGAACCGCTGGTTTTTAGACCCACTGTTCAAGGGGACGTACCCCGATGACCTGTGGGCGTTCTACGGCTTGCTTGCGCCGGAGGTCGGCGCGAACGACATGGCCTACATCGCGCGCCCTGTCGATTTCTTGGGCGTGAACTATTACACGCGCCACGTCATAGGCGCGGGGCGCGAAACGCCGTTCAACCTGCGGTTCGTGCGCACCAGCAACCCCTACACGGCGATGGATTGGGAAGTTTACCCCGACGGGCTAGAACAGCTGCTGCTGCGTCTGCACCAAGACTATCGCGCGCCAGCCCTCTACATCACCGAAAATGGCTGCGCCTACGACGACGTGCTAGCGGACGGTGCAGTACAAGACAGCGCGCGCCGCGATTACCTCGAGGCGCATTTTGCGGCGGCATCGCGGGCGATCGCGGCGGGCGTGCCGCTCAAAGGCTACTACGTCTGGTCGTTGCTGGACAACTTCGAGTGGGCATGGGGTTACAGCAAACGCTTCGGCATCGTCTACGTGGACTATAAGACGCAGGCGCGCACACCCAAAGCTAGCGCGCTCTGGTACCGCGATTTTATTCAAGCGCAGCAGTAACTAAGGGCGCGACGGCACGTGCGCGCGCACACGCTTGAGCAAGCTGTCGTAGTCGGCGTGGCTGCGGTTAGTGAAAGCGACCACGCCGCGCAGCCCTTCCCCACACAGATAGCCCGTCAGGCGATACTGCCAATCTGCCCCGCGCAGCACGAGCATGTAGCCTTCGGCGGGACGGTAGCGGGTGCGTCCGACGAGGGCGCGGCGTTCGGTCTCTTGGTCAGGACGCGGCAATAGCGGATAGGGCTTGAGCGCGTCCACTTGCGCCCAGCCAATGAAGCGCGCGCGCCCTAAGAACGGACGCACGCACACGCCTTCGTCGGAAATGTCTAGAGGTGGCGTGGCAAAGATGCCCACCAGCACCGGCACGCACAGCAGCAGCAGCATGAGTGCCGTCAGCACAAACAGCAAGCCGCCCGTCAGCACCGCCAGCAGCACTTGCAGCGGCACCGCCAGCAGCATCACCGCCAGCAGCAGCGACAACCCTGCCATGCGCAGGCGATAGCTTTGCGGATGTTTTGGTGGATAGTGGTAGCGTTTCATGCGCCTATTATGGTGCGCCCGCGCCTACCTGAACAAGGGCGAGCCGCACACGCCTACATCGTCACGATTTTCTTGGCAACGCGCAGCTGGGTTGGGAAGATGGTCAAAAAGTCCGCCAGCTCACGATAGCGCGAGCCGTGTTCTTGCATATAGCGACGCAACACGCTGACGACAGCGGGCAAGATGGTCATGCCGGAAGCGCGCTTTTCCATCAGCGTGAACGCCTCTGCTTCCAGCTTGCTCACGTAGTCCTCTAAGTAAATCGCCACCGAGCCGCTGACGATGAGAGCCATAAACTGCATCTCCCACGAGGGGTACTGGGCGTTGAGATGCCCCGTGACAGGCAAATCTTTCTGGCGCGCCTCCGCCAACTTATCAGGGTGCTGCTTGAGATAGTCGCGCAACAGCAGCTGGATGTACTGTGCCAACACCGCGCGATAAGAGTGGGTGATGTTGGTCTCTTCGTCGTAGGGCCAAGGCGGGCTTTCGCCCCACGCCAGCGGCGGCGGCACGATGCTGATGAGCTGGGTAGGCGTGCGCACGCCCACTTCCTGCTCGGCGGGATAGCTGATGTTAGGCATAAACACCAGCTCTTCGTGGACTTCGCCAAAAAAGCGTTTGAGAAACGTCTTAAAATGCACCGTCTTAAAGATGTTGCGCGACTGCTCTTGTGCGTCCTCCCACGCGCTTTTGTGCTGGTGCAGCGACCAAAAATCGCGCAGCGCGGTCACTTGCAAAAACTCATACAGCTGGGCGTTGAAGTCAGCGGGCATCCACAGCGGTGGGTTGGGCGCGGCGAACGTTTGCGGGTCGAACAACAGCACCATGCCAAACAGCGCGCTCAGGCTGATGTTGTTGTTCAGCAGCCCTTGTAACGCCGTGACAGCGGGGTGTGCGGCGTGTCCGTGGTCGGTCAGGTACTTTTGCGTGGCGCGGGCATGAGCGTGGGCGTGGTGGCGTTTGCGCTGCTGAGCGAGCTTGGGGAAGTTTGTCACCGAAAGAGCCGCCGAGAGCAAGCGTACGCGGTCATCAACAGTAATCGTCAGAGTGTTTTCGCTCATATGCCGTCCAACGCCGAGAGGATAAAGTCGTCACACGTTCATTGTAAAAGATTGCGCGCAAACGGGCAAGCAATTGGCGGACTTTTGCGGTTTTGCTACCGCCAGCGCGCCGCACTGCCGCCGTCACGGGTAATCACCTGCGCCACTTGCCCATCGCGCGTCACCAGCACCAGCTCATCGCGGGCGGTGTCGGGCTGCGTGCTGGTGATGACAAAGTACGCGCCGTCGGGACTAAAGTCCACCGACCAATCGTTGCCGCCGCTGTCATAGACCACGCGGGGATTGCTGCCGTCGGCGTTCATTATCGCCACCGCGTTGGTCGTGCCGTAGGTGATGTAAGCGATGTGCGCGCCGTCGGGGCTGTAGACCGGCGAAGCGTCGCGCACGTCGTTCTGTGTCAGCAGCTTCAGCGCGCCGGTCTGCGTGTCATAGCGCGCAATCTCCCACGTGTTAGCGTTGTTGGGGTTGCTGCCGTGCGTGAACACCAAGTACCGCCCGTCGGGGCTATAAGACGGGTGGGTCTTGCGCTCGGGGCTGCTGTAGACGACCTCCAGCCCTGTGCCATCGCGGCGCACGCGGTACAGGTCATACGTGCCGTCTTGCCGCGTGTCGCTGCTGAAAACAATCCAATTACCATCGGGCGACCACGACGGAAAGCGGTCGGAGTAGACGTTGCGCGTCAAGCGGGTGATGCCGCGCCCGTCGCTGGTCATGACGTAAATTTCATCGCTGCCGTCACGGTTGGACTGAAACGCCACCCACTGCCCGTCGGGCGAAAGCGCGGGGAAACTATCATCTGCTGCGTTCTGCGTGAGCTGCGCCCGTTGCCACGTCGCGAGGTCAAGGCGCATGATGTCGAAGCTCTGGCGGCTGCCGCGCGGCGCGGCGTACACCAGCGTGCCACTAGCGGCTTGCAAGACAAACGGCAGCACAGGGCGGTCAAGCTGAACAAAGGGCGCGGTGGCTTGGGCGGTCGCCTCGCGGGTGGCTTGGCGTGCGACGAGCGTTTGCTGGGCGGCACGGCTGGTGGCATCCAACGTGGGCAGCGGCGTGGCGTTAATCACGACAGACGGCGCGGTGCGCGTCAGCGGCGGCGCGGGCGAAGGACTTTGCGAGGCAGTGGGCGCGGGTAGTGGCGGAAAAATCACGTTGAGCAAAAACAAGCCTGCGATTAGCGTTAACGTCAACAAGCCACAGCCAAAGGCACTGCCCAGCAAGATACCCATTAGGGCGGTGTTCCTGCGCCGCTTGGGCGGTGCGATGCGGCTGGTGCTTTGCGGCGTGGGATAGCGCGATGAATAGGGCGGCATGGCTTGCGGCGGATAGGGTGCAGCAGCAGGCGGCGCAGCCTCCGCAAGCGGCACGCCTTGCTCGACAGCGGCGCGCACCGCTTCAAGCAGCTCGGCGGCAGATTGAAAGCGTTCGTGCGGCTGCTTGCGCAATGCCTTCAAAATCACCGCCTCCAGCGCGGGCGACAGTGTGGGGTTATAGGCACGAGGGCTAGGCGGCGGCGTGGTGACCTGCATCACAGCAATGCTGTAGGGCGTGTCGCTCTCAAACGGGCGGCGTGCCGTCGCCATCTCAAACAGCATCACCCCCAGCGCATATAGGTCACTGCGATGGTCAAGCTCCTTGCCTTGCGCTTGTTCGGGCGACATGTAGCTGGGCGTGCCGACCACGCCTTGCGTCGTGATGGTCGTGCCTTTGTCACCCTCGTTAAGGCGCGCGATGCCGAAATCGGTCAGGAACGCGCCGCCCGCCTCGTCCAGCAAAATGTTGCTGGGTTTAAGGTCGCGGTGCAGCACGCCCTTGCTATGCGCGTAGTCCAACGCGGGGGCAATCTGCGCGAGGATGTGGAGGATGGTGGCAGGGTCGAGCGCACCGCGTGCCAGCAAGTCGTCCACGCTGCCGTTGGGCAAGTAGCGCATGACGATATAGGGCTGCCCTTCGTGTTCGCCGTAGTCATAGACGGGAACGATGTTGCGATGTTCCAGCTGGGTGACGATCTTCACTTCGCGGTTGAACCGCTGTAAATAGGTGTCGTCGTTGAGGAACTGCTGCGGCAGCACTTTCAAAGCGACCTGCCGCTCGGTGGAATACTGACGCGCGAGGTAGACCTTCGCCATGCCACCCACGCCAATAAGGCGTTCGACATAATAGCCGTTAAAGGTCTTGCCCAGCAGTTCTTGCGCCATCTGTGCCTATCCGTTGCGTGTGCCTGTGCGTCTATTATAGCATCGGCACGGCGGTTAGGCGCGCACGTTCAGCTCGTAAATCACGCGCAGCCCGTCCAACGTCAATTCAGGCGCGATTTGGTCGATGACGGTCGTATGCGCGCTGAAGAGCGGCGCAAGCCCGCCGGTGGCAATCACGCGCACGTCGTCCTCATGCATGGCAGCCTTAAGGCGCGCCACCAAGCCCTCAATCAAGCCGACATAGCCCCAGAAGATGCCGGACTGCATGGCGTGGATGGTGTTGCGCCCGATGGGGTTGGGTGGCGGCAGCAGGTCGACCTTGTGCAAGCGCGCTGCCCGCGACACCAGCGCATCGTGCGCCACGCCAATGCCTGCGGTAATCGCGCCACCTGCGTACGCGCCGTCGGCACTGATGATGTCGAACGTGGTGGCGGTGCCAAAGTCAATGACGATGGCGGGACCACCGCCGTACAACGCCACGACCGCCGCCGCGTTGACGAGGCGGTCTGCGCCCGCTTGCTCAGGTTGGTCGAGGTCAATGCGCACGCCAAGCTCAACGTTGCTAGTGACAATCAGCGGCTCGCGCTGCAGGTAGCGCGTCACCAACTCTTTCCAGGCACTGGTAAGCGGTGGCACAACGCTGCCGATAACCACGCCGCTAATGGCTTTGTAGCCCACGTCCGCGCTGGCAAGAAAGTTGCGCAGCAGCACAGCGTACTCGTCGGGCATCTTGTCGGCGACGGTACGCGCGCGCCACGACAGCCGCCAGCTTTTATCGTGCCACAAGCCTAAGTGAATGTTGGTGTTGCCAATATCAACCGCAAGGAGCATGGCAGTCGCCCTTTCCCAAACATGCGCAGTAAGCCAAGCCCCCATTTTAGCGTATTTTGCCGCGCCCTGCACGCGCGAAAAAGTGTCGTTCGCGCTAGGTGTCTTGTCCCAGCGGCGGCAGCTGATAGAAGCGGGCGCGCATCTCGTCGACCGTCAGGATGCCGCGTGCTGCCGCAATCTCTGCCATGCGCTCTTGCGTGTTGCGCGGGCGAATATCTTCAAACTCCGCCACGAGGTCTTCGCCATAAAACGGCAGCAGTTCCTGCGTGATGCGCTGGGCAACCCGCGCCAGCTTGGGATAGAGCGTGCGCTCGATGAACTGGCGTTCGGCGACGATGGCGTTGGCTTCGGTGGCGTTCTCGCTCATGATGCCTAACGGGATGCCGAAAATGTGCAAAATCTCGTCGCGCGTGAGCTGCTTGCCACGCAAGAAGTCAAGGTCATTGTGGTTCAAGCCAACGTTGACCCATTCGACGCTGCCGCCGCGCAAGAAGGCGGTGCGCCGCTGTCCGCTGCCGTAGGCGGCGCGCCACTCGTGCTTGAGGCGGTCGAAGTCCGCGTCGGGGATAGGGTCACGCACCGCGACAATGCCCGCCGGAATGCCATAGTCGCGCCCGAAGGTGTTGGCATTCCACTGCGACATCGCGCGTTCGTTCTCCACCGCCAGCCGTGCCGCCGACAACGCCGAAAGCCCGTAGTAGTCGTTGTTGGGATGCCAACGCTTAAAATGCACGACCTCGACATCGTCGAGCGCGATTTGCACGCCGTCAATCTCATAGAGATAGCCGCGCACGTAGCGGCGCGGGTCGGGTACAATCGTCACGCGGTCGGGGCGCAGCGTCCAAATCTCACAGGGCAGCCCCTGCGCGTCGCCCGCAATAAACCAGTAGGCGTTGCCCGTCAGCTCCAGCGCGCCGATGGTCTGTTCAAACAGCTCAAAGCGCGAGGTTGTCGGGTTGGGGTTGTCCAGCAGCCGCAAGAACGGGTGGTCGCTCAGCTCGACGCGCGCCTGCCCACGTCCTCGATAGAGCTTAAGCGGCACGAGCGCGACCGCCTCCGCGATGCGGTTGACCGCCACGTAGACATAGGGGGACTGCTGATAGGCGAGCGCGTGGCGTTCTTGCGCGCCAGCCACCAGCGGTGCGAAAGGCGTATAATGTGCCGCCAGCGCGGGCAAGTGTGGCGCGCTCTGGCGACGCAGGCGTGCCGTCCAACGTTTCAGCGATTGCCACATGGCGTGTCTCCTTCGGGTTCGCGCGTGTTTTCTTTCACTATGGTGGCAAACGCGCCGTCACACGCCAACATATGGTGGGTTTCGTGTTAGAAAAACCATAAAGGCAGCTTTTTGACACTGTTACAAGTTGTGCTTTTGGCAAATCTATGTTTCACTTAAAGTAGGTCATGTGACGATTCTCTAACATGGACACAAAGGCAGTTATGTCACCTAATAAGGAAAAGCAAGATACATTTGAGGGGCTAGCGTTACTGGCGGAAGTTTCGCAGCTTTTGACCGATGTCGAGCTCGACAAGGTGTTGAACAAAGTCATCCGTCTCATTGCCGGGGCGGTAGGCGCGTCCAAGTCCAGCTTATTTTTAAGCCAAGATGGCAGCATTGACTGGGAGCATTTGTTTACCATGCGCAACCTCACCAGCGACGAATCGGTCAAGGTGGTCACGCGCGTGCTCGATGAGGGCTTTGCTGGCTGGGTGACACGCCACAAGCGCGGCGACATCATTGAAGATGTGACCAAAGATGAACGCTGGATTATCTTCCCTGACGACCCGCCTAGCAATCGTTCCGCCCTTTGCGTGCCGTTCCTCGACGGCGACGAGGTGCTGGCGGTGGTAACGCTCGTTCATGAAGAAGTCGGCTATTTCACGACCTATCACCTGCGCCTGCTGACGATCATCGCCAACCAAGTCGTCATCGCCTTGCGCAACGCCCAGTTGTTCAAACGCCTCACCGTGCAGCGCAAACACCTTGAAACGGTGCTTACCTCGATTAGCGACGCGCTGATTGTCTTGAACCCGCACGGCGTGATTACGCTGGCTAACCCCTCGGCTTTGCGCATTCTCAACGCTACTAGCGAGCAGGACGTGATAGGCAAGCCGCTCGAGCTGTTCAGCGAGCGCGACCGCATGTTTGAGCCAATTGTCGAAATTGTGCGCGCCGAGCTGCACCAAAATGAACGCTGGACGTTTGAGACGCGCACGGAAAACCTGCAAAAAGACTATCAGGTCACGATGGGCAAGTGGCGCGAACACGAGCGCGAAAACGGCTTTGTGGTCGTGCTGCACGACATCACCACCCTGCGCGACCTCAGCCGCTTTAAGGACGAGATGCTGCGCGTGGCAACGCACGACCTGCGCAGCCCGCTGGCACTCATCAGCGGTTACGCCGACATGGTGACGATGGACTTGCCCGACCCCCATTCGCCTATCCACGACTACATCAGCGTGATTAAACGTTCGGTCGAACGCATGCAAACGCTGGTCGAAGACCTGCTGCGCGTGGAGCGCGTGCGCAGCACACCGCTAGAGCTACACGAGCGCACCGACCTTGAGGCGTTGGTCAAGACCGTGATTGTCAACATGCGCCTGCAAACCGACGCAAAGAAGCAAAAGCTAGAGACCGTGCTGGAGTTGAAGGGTGTGCCGCGCGTGGTGGCGGACACGGTGCTGCTGCGGCAATCGATGGAGAACTTGGTCAACAACGCGGTGAAGTACACGCCTAGCGGCGGCATCATCACCATACGCGCCTCCTACGACGACGAGCGGTTCTATTTCAGCGTGCGCGACACCGGCATCGGCATTGCGCCCGAACATCAAAAGTACGTCTTTGAATCGTTCTACCGCGTCCCCGATGTGCCGGTCAGCGAAAAAGGCAACGGGCTTGGATTAAGTCTTGTGCGCAATGTCGTGACACGCCACAATGGCGACGTGTGGCTGGTAAGTGAGGTCGGTAAGGGCAGTGAGTTCGGCTTTTGGCTGCCGCTGAAGCCGCCCAATGCCTCATAAACGCTCGTGTCGCTGGGGGAGTTTTACCGCAAGCCCCATGACGCGCATAAGTAACTTGGTGCGTCAGCGGACGCATGTCAAGCACGGCGATCGCTAGACGTATATGCTTTTTCAATCTACCGTTTGTATGGTGGTTTCGCGCAAAAAGACCTATGAGCAAAGAACGCATCGCCGAACGCATCAAACAAGCCTTACAAGAAGTGCGCGAACACAGGCACTTGTTCAACGACGAGACCTTTTCGCAGATCATCTTAGCCCTGCTAGATAGGCTGCGCCGCTACCAGACGCGCAACGACACCAGCAGCGCAACCCCTGACGGCGACGAAATTCGCCTTGTGACCGTGCTGTTCGTCGACATCAAAGATTCTACCACGCTAGCACGCTCGCTGGATGCCAGCGACTGGAAGAACTTGTTGGCGCAAGCGCATGAGCGCGTGGCGGCGGTAGTAACGCGCTGGGAAGGCACGGTCGGGCAGTATCTCGGCGACGGCGTGCTAATCTTCTTTGGCGCGTCGCGCAGTCGCGGCGATGACGCGCTGCGGGCGGTCGCTTGCGGCTTAGACGTGCTGGAAGCCATTGATGCGTTCGCCAACGAAGTCTTCTTGCAATACGGCATCGAGTTCGCCGTGCGCATCGGTATAAGCACCGGCAAGCTGGTGGTGGGCATGATTGGCGGCAACGAAAAGCAAGAGCTGCTGGCGTTGGGACCCGCCACCAACCTCGCGGCGCGCTTGCAAGGCGAAGCCCCAGCCGGCGGCATCCTCATCGACCACGCCACCTACCAGCGCGTACGCCATCAGTTCGCCGTGCAAATGCGCCCCGTCATCAAGGTCAAGGGCTATGACGAGCCGCTGCAAGTCTATCTTGTGCTGGGGCGCAAGAACCGTGCCAACGCCACGCTCACCACGATGCAAGTGGCGGGGATTGACCTGCCGTTTGTTGGACGCGAGAACACCGTCGCCGAAATCATGCAGGTGCTGCGCACCGCCAGCACCCGCTCGGAATGGCAGCTGCTGACAATTATCGGCGAGATTGGCATCGGCAAGAGCCGCCTGCTGCAAGAGGTGATCAACCGCGCTAGCGCAGACGTATTCTTGCCGCTGCCCATGGTCGCTTATTACGAAACGCGCGGCGTACCTTACAGCCTACTGCAGGATTTCCTTGTCAAGCTCTGCGGCGTGTCGTTTGAGCTGCCACCAGCCACCCGCGAGCAACTGATTGTGCATGGCGTGTCGACGCTGTGGGACAACATCAACGCCGGCGCGTGTGCGGTCGTGTTAGGGTATCTAGCGGGCTTTGGCTTCGACGCACACCCCCTCATCACCAGCCTGCCCGCCAAAGAGTCCGAACGCAAGACCGAGCTTTTCCAGTGGGTATCGCGCTTCTTTCAGGGGCTTTCCCAGCAAAACCCCATTCTTATCGTGGTCGATAACTTACAGTGGGCAGACCCTGAATCGCGACGGCTGCTGAACTACCTCGTGCGCGACCTGCAGGGCGCGACGGGCGCGCTGTTGGCAGCGGCACGCAGCTCAAGCGGGCGACCCTCTGCTGACTTTTTCGATGGCTATGCGCCGCACCTCATCTTCACGCTCGAACGCTTCAACGACCAACAAAGCCATCAGCTCATTCACGCTGTACTCGGCGAGATTGACCGCGTGCCGCAGGAAATCGTCAGCATCGTCGAGGCGCGCTCCGAAGGCAACCCGCTGTTTATCGTCGAATTTCTCATGATGCTGTTCGACACCAACGTGTTTCAACGCGGCGCGAACGGCGCGTGGCGGTTCAACGTCGCCATGTATGACCAAGCGTTTAAGACGCTGCCAACCGGTTTGTTAGAGGTGGTGCAGGCGCGCATTGACGACCTCTCGCCCGAGCAAAAGCAAGGCTTGCAGTACGCTGCCGTTGTCGGACAAACGTTTTGGAGCGGCGCGCTGGAAGAGCTGCTGGGCAAAGACCCCCAGCCTATTCTCGCTAGTCTTGTGGCGCGCGGCATCCTCATGCGGCGCACCGAAAGCATGCTAGAAGGCGAGACCGAGTACACCTTCCGTCAAGCTCTCTACTGCGATGTGGCGTACCAGATGATACCGCGCATCAAGCGCGAGAGCTACCACCGCGATGTCGCGCGCTGGCTGGTGACCCGTGTCCCTAAGCAACCCAAACTCTATGCCACGCTGGCGCACCAGTTCAACGCGGGCGGGCAGCACGATGCCGCGCTCTACACCTACCTTGAAGCTGCTCGGCATGCTGCCCAACACGAGCTGTTTGAAGAAGCATTGCAAAGCGTCGAGCAAGGCTTTAAGGTTGTGCAAGTCGTGCCGCGCCACTTGGCAGTTGGTGCCATCGTCAAGCTCTACATGCTGCAAGCCTATGCGCTGCTTTTCTTAGGGCGCAGTGCCGAAAGCGTCGCCGCCAGCGAAAACGCCATCAAGCAGCTCGCTGAGCTAGACGCGCAGCAGCAAGAGCCGCTGCACTTTGAGATACAGCGTGTCTATGCGCTGACATTAATCGCACAGGGTGACTTAGCGCGGGCGGAAGAGGCACTTGCGGCAGCAGCGCGCACGTTAGACAAGCAGCAAGTGAAGATGGTCGGCAAATTTTTGCGCACGCAAAGCATCTTGCGCCACAGCTACGGGCGTACCCAAGAAGCGTTGGCATTGGCGCAAGAGGGCTTGCTGCTGATACGCCATGAAGATGACCCGCGCGAGCGCGCCAAATACTACCTTCAGTTGGGCAACATCACGCTTGAGCGCGGCGATTTTGCCACTGCTTTACAGTATAACATGGACGCGCTGGAATGCGTTGCCCAGTACGGCGGCGGATTTTCGGGTTTTTGGATTTACCAAAACTTGGGCATGATTTACCAAATGCTCAACCTGTTTGACCAAGCGCGCAACGCCTACGAGGAAGCCCTACACATCGCGCCACAACACCCCGACAAAGCGTTGGTCGAACTCATGATCGGCTTTATCAGCGCGCAAGCCGGCGACAGCCATCGTGCCTACGCGCTCATGCGCTTGTTAAGCCAGCACGAAATCCTGAACTGGCACGCCAAAATCAACCTGCGCTTGGTGGCACTTGACCTGCACTTGCTGGCGGGTGAGAACCAAAAAGCCGTCGCTTTAGGCGAAGAGACCATCACCCGCGTTGACTATAATCCGCTGCTGCGGGCGCGAATACAGGCGCGCATCGGACGCGCGCGCGCCCTGCTCGGTGAACCCAAAGCCAACGAGTTGCTGCAGCAAAGCCTTGAGGTAGAAGAGACACAAGGTGGGCGTGAGCTGGTGACCTTTTACGTCTGGTTAGCCGAAGCCAGCACAGGCAAAACCGCCCGTCGCTACTATCAGCGCGCCGCTAGCGTGCTGCAGAACATCGGCAGCAGCCTCTACGGCTTCGACGAGCTGCAAAACGCCTTCTTCCAAGTTGAGGCACATCGCCGCATCTTCGCCGCCGCCGGTATAGGTTAGTGCGCCATGACCCATTCCCCACCCACCACATGGTGGCTGCGCCCTGTGTCGCGCGACGATGTTCAGAAGCTGCTGCAAACGTGCTGGCAGGAAACGCCAGCCGACGTTGCGCATGAGAAGCTGGCGTTGCTGTGCGCGCTGCAAGCGCAAGGACGCGCGCTGGGCGCGGTCGTGGAAACCGCCGACGTGCTGATTGGCTATGGGCAGGTCATGCGCTGGCGCGAGGGCGCAGAGATTGCCGACCTATTTGTCATCGACATCGCGCGCGGCTTTGGCATCGGTAGCGCGCTCATCGCCTATTTGTTGGCGACGGCACGCAGCTGGGGCGTGCCTTACGCCGAGCTAGGTGTGTTGCAGGATAACCTGCGCGCCCGTGCCCTTTACGAACGGCTAGGCTTTCGCTACGTGCAAAGCATTGTGCTGAACGAGGAAACCATCCTTTACATGCGCTTTATGTTGGACTAGCGGCTAGAGGTGGTTATTGGGCTTTTTGGCGTGATTATGCGTGGCGGTGTCACGCCAGCCCACGCGAAACAGCAGCATCGTGTAGCCAATCTCGATGCGGTCGCCGTCGCGCAGCGCGTGCGGTTGGTCTTTGACGGGCTGGCTGTTGACCTTTGTGCCGTTGCTGCTGCCTAAGTCGACGATGTACCATGTGCCGTCCACGCGGTCGAAGCGGGCGTGCGGACGCGACACCGACGGGTCTTGCAGCAACACGTCCCACGTTGCTGCGCTGGTGGCACGCCCCACCGTCACGCTCGATAGCAGCAGCGGGATGGTCTGCTCTTCTTGGGGTCCGTTCGTCACAATCAGGCTCGCTTGCCCTTCGGCATTGGTGGGGATGATGATGCGCCCCGTTTGGTCAGCTTGGCTGATGTCCTCGTCCGTCACCGCCAAAAACTCAACAATCGGCACGAACAAGCGGATAACGTCGCCGGCAAAGAGCGGGTAAGGAGCTTCAATGCGCTGGTCATTGACAAACGTGCCGTTGCTACTGCCTAAGTCGCTGACGACAAAGACCCCGTCGCGGTACTGAATAACGGCGTGCTGGCGTGACACGTGCTGTTCGGGAATGTGAATGTCGTTGTTGCTCGAGCGTCCTATCGTCGCGGTCGCGCCCTCCGTAAGGATATACTCTTTGATTTCACCCGTAAGTGGTTCTCTCCAGCGTAGTTTGGCGATGGCATCTATCATGCTGCAGTCTCTTTCATGCACACGCATCTTTCGTTAAACAATGATTATAGCATGCTAAGGGCTGGGCGGGACAAAGCGCACGCTGCCGCTGCGCGCGTCCACCAAATACTGCGCGCCGCCCACCGTCACGACCGCGATGTTGCCGCCGCTTGTCCACTCAATGCGTTGCGGGGTGTCGCCGCCGATGAACTCGCTGATGGGCGTAGCAACGCCATTTTCCACAAGGTACAGCCGCTCGGGTCCGCCCCTGCCACCTTCGCGCCCAAACGCCACGATGCGCCCGTCGCCGCGCTGCGCCGCGCTCCACAGCCACATGCCGTTCTCGCTGGCGTTGTAGAGCAGCTGCTCATTGACCAGCAGCGGCTGTCCGCCCTCTTCAATCAGGTTGTGGACGCTGATGCCCACCAAGCCATCGGGACGATTGCCGCTCAGCAGCACGCGCCCATCCGGCAGCCACACGCCGCTGTCATAGCGCACGAGCGGCGCGGCACGGTTGGCGTAGTTGGGGTCACGCACCGCCCGCGCAAACGACACCCCGCGCCCGCCTTCCGACGTAATCAGCACGTTGGCGAGGATATAGCGGCTGTCGGGCGACCACGCGATGTGCTGGGTGCGCCAATGCTGCACGGTGTGACCATCGGCTAAGAAACACGAGGTGTAGCCTTCAGCAGGACAGTCGCGCATGACGGCATAGGTGGGGTCATTGCTGTTCTCGATAGCGGGCTGCCAGAACCACACGCCCGCGTTGATGGTGTCCGCGTTGGGTGAGGGGAACACGACAAACGCCAGATATTGCCCGTTAGGCGACCACGCGATGTCAACCACGCGGTTTTTGTTGGTTTCGGCGTTATCCGCCACAAAGCCCTCGAAAAACGGCGAGAAGTTCATAGGGATTTCGCCACCGCCGGGCGGCGAGAAGTACAGCATGCCCGTGCTGTCGGTGCGCGCGTAGCTCTCAGGAAAGCGCGGGTTGCCCGCGAACAGCACGACCTCGCCGCCAATGAGGCGGTTCGCGCCGCTGTAGAAGAACGTGTTAGGCGGCGCGTTGAAACGTAACGTTTGCAGCACCGCCACGCTGAAGTTCGCGCCAAATAGCGGCGGCAGCGGCGTGTTGAACACGGTCGGCGGCGGCAGCGGCGTGTTAGTAGGCGTGAACGTTGCCGTCGGCGCGTCGGGGAAGGGGTTGGGCGTGGACGTGGCGGGCGTAACAATGCCGAACTCGTCGAGTTGCAGCGTCGCCACGATGAACGTGGGCGTGGCATTCAGCGTAGGTGCAAGCGATGCCGTCGGGCTAGCTGGTGGCACGGGTGTCCACGTTGGCTCTGGTGTAGGCGTAGGCGTGAACAGAGCTTGCCGCGTCAGCTCCAGCTCAAACAGCCGCGTGAGGTCAATCGTCGGCGTGAAGGTCGCAGTCGGCGTGTCGGTCGGTGTCGGCGTAAGGCTGGGCAAGGGCGTGTGCGTCGCCGTGTCGGTGGCGGTCGGCGTGAACGTGAACGTGGGCGTAAACGTGGACGTGGGCGTGTCGGTGATGAAGCGCGTCGGGCTGGGTGGCGGCGTATCAGTCGGCGCAAGCGTTGCCGTCGGCGTGTCGGTGGCGGTCAAGGTCGGTATGACAATCACCTGTTCTACGACGCGCTCAACGACAACTACCGTTCGCACTACAATTATTGTTTTTGGTATTTGAGTTGTGATGAGCGTGCTGGTAGGGATAGGCGTGTGGCTTGGTACGGGCGTGTGGCTTGGTATGGGTGTGTGGCTTGGTATGGGTGTGTGGCT
>CALIEB010000012.1 GCA_938022205.1 uncultured Anaerolineae bacterium
CGTCGGCGTGAAGGTCGCAGTCGGCGTGTCGGTCGGTGTCGGCGTAAGGCTGGGCAAGGGCGTGTGCGTCGCCGTGTCGGTGGCGGTCGGCGTGAACGTGAACGTGGGCGTAAACGTGGGCGTGGGCGTGTCGGTGATGAAGCGCGTCGGGCTGGGTGGCGGCGTGTCGGTGGGCGTGAAAGTCAGCGTCGCCGTGTCGGTGGCAGTCGGCGTGTTGGTCAGTGTCGGCGTGACGCTAGGTGGCAACGTGTGCGTCGCCGTAGGCGTGTGCGTCGCGGTGCTGGTCTCGGTGATGAGCAGCGTCGCGCTAGCGGTTAGGCGTGGTGTGGGCGTGGAGGTGTTGGTCAGGCGCACGATGGGCGTATCGGTCGGCAGCACCGCCACATCGGTCGGCGGCGGCGTGTCGGTGGGCGCAACGGTCGGCGTGACCTGTGGCACAATGCTGCGACATGCCCCTAAAACAATCGCCAGCGTGATGATAGTAACTCGCCCGCGCATGGTTTTTCCCTTTGCTTTATTGCTCTGCTTGCTATTATAAGGCAAACGCACCCACGCTAACAGACGACAGCACCACGCTCGTGCGACGTTTCCCCTTACGCACAGCGCAGGGGCTGTATTATGCTTGCGCCGCTTATTATGTAACGTAAAAAAGGCTTATGGTGATGACTACTTTTGAACAAACCCCTGATATTCGCGCCCTCTATGGCTCCAAATGGACAACTTTCGCCGAAGACGTGCTGCCGATGTGGATAGCCGACATGGATTTTCCCAGCCCCCCCGCCATCCAGCGCGCCCTCATCGAACGCGCCCAAAGCGGCATGTTGGGCTACACGCTCGATTATCCACCGCTCAAAGAGGTGGTGGTGGCGCGCATGCAGCGGCTTTACGGTTGGGACATCACGCCGCAAGACATCTTGCTCATTCCGGGCATGGTGGTTGCGCTGAACATGGTCACGCGGGCGTTGGGCAAGGCAGGCGAGGGTGTGTTGATGCAAACGCCGGTCTACGGACCTTTCTTGACCATCCCCGCCAACAACGGCTTGTTTGCCCAAGCGGTCGACCTCGTCGCTACGGCCACAGGGCAGCACACCTTCGCCTATCACACCGACTTTGACGCGCTAGAGCGCGCTATTACCAAGCAAACGCGCCTCTTCTACCTGTGCAGTCCGCACAACCCGGGCGGCTTCATCTACAGCCGTG
Source organism: uncultured Anaerolineae bacterium (assembly GCA_938022205.1). Taxonomy (GTDB): domain Bacteria; phylum Chloroflexota; class Anaerolineae; order Aggregatilineales; family Phototrophicaceae; genus JANWYT01. The sequence continues at coordinate 1,201 of CALIEB010000012.1, forward strand.
AAGAGTTGGCGCAGCTTGCCGAAATTTGCCTGCGCAACCACGTGACCATCGTTGCCGACGAAATCCACAGCGACCTGATACTTGAAGGTGCGCACACGCCAATAGCCACGCTCTCGCCCGAAGTCGCACAACAGACGATTACGCTGATTGCGCCGAGCAAGACCTACAACATGCCGGGGTTGGCATGTTCGGTGGCGATTATTCAAAACGCTAAGCTGCGGCAAAAGGTCGCGCAGCAAGTGCAAGCGATGGGGCTGCACGTCAACGTTGCCGGCTTGGTGGCAGCAACAGCCGCCTACCAAGAGGGCGACGCTTGGCTCAGCGAGGTGCTGACGTATCTTAGGGGCAACCGCGACTTTCTGGTGGCGTTTGTCAGCGAAACGCTACCTGAAGTCAAGACCACCGTGCCAGCCGCCACCTACTTGGCGTGGCTGGATGCCAGCGCGCTGCCCACGCCCGACGGGCAGTCCGTCGCCCAATTTTTGCTAGAAAAGGCGCGCGTTGCCGTCAACAACGGCGATTTTTTCCGCACGCACAACGCGCAAAGCGGGCGCGACGGCTTCATCCGCATCAATTTTGCTTGCCCGCGCCCGCGTCTTGAGGAGGGCTTGACGCGCATCGCCCGTGCTGTGAAAGGTTAGGCGCGCTGGTTTTCGTTGTGAATACTGCTCGAATTGATGCTACAATAGACAGTGTTCACGCCAAACCACAGAGAGGACGCACCGCATGGGGACACTCAACCCGGATTTGCTCTCGAAGGACTTGGACGCAGCCCTCAACGACGCGGTTGACTTGCGCAAGGAGCTGCGCCAACAAGCGTTACAGCCTGAGCTGCTGCTCCTTGCGCTGCTGCGCCGCCCTGACACCGCCGTCATGCGCTTGTTCAACGTGTTTAAGCAGCAGCGCGGCGTTGACCTTGAGAAGCTCGAGCGGCAGGTGCGTCTCGCTGCTGAAAGCCGCCGCGACCAAAGCGGCAGCCTCGACTTCGTGGCGCGCGGCAACAACAAAGTGCCGCTTAGCCGCCAGATGATTATCCTGCTCGACGAGGCATTAGGCGTGGCGAACTCCTTTCACGAGGTGCGCATCGACACCGACCACGTGCTAGTGGTAATGGCGGAAGCCTCGATGAGTACCAGTGGGCTGCTGCGGGCGGTGGGCATCACGCCCAAAGCCATCACAGACATCTTGAACGACTCCAGCCAAGTGCTGCCCGTCAAGCGGTCTAGCGGCACCACGCAGGACTTCGTCGCGTCGGCGCGGCGCGGCAGCATGAAGGCGGTTTACTTCCGCGAGGACTTGCTGCGCGAGATGATGAACATCTTAGCGCAAGCCGTCAACCGCCACATCATCTTGGTCGGTCCTGACGGCGTGGGCAAGCGCACGCTCGCCTACAGCCTCGCGCTGCTCATTTCCGAAGGCAAGGGACCCGCCAACATCAGCAACCTTGTGCAAATCAACGAGACCGCGCTGTTGGACAATGAGCAACAAGCCATTCGCGCCGGCATCAGCCAAGCCAAGCATGGCATTCTCTTCATCCCGCACCTACACCGCTTTTTCGGCGGTCCGGTCAAAGCCGAGTTCCCTAAAGTGACCCCGCTCATTCAAAAGGCATTTCTTGACGACGACCCCATCCTTATCGGCACGACCACCGAGCAAGACTATCAGCAGCGCATGGCAAACGTGAGCGCAATCACCGAAAACAGCCAAATTGTGCGCGTCAACGAGCCGTCTTTGGCGGAAACGATGGAGATTTTGCACATCCTCAAGCCGCACATCGAAGCCAGCTACGACCTACAAATTGAGGACAAGGCGTTAGAGGTCGCCGCTAACCTTGCCAAACGCTACCTCACGGCGATGCCGCTGCCGCGCAGCGCGGAACATCTGCTGCACCGCACCGCTGCGATGGTCAACATGAGCCAGCAGCAGCATCTCGCCTTTCGCCCGGAGCTAGCGGACAATTTGCTCGACGTGGAGGACGTGACGCTGACCGCCAGCCAGATGACGGGCGTGCCGGTCAGCAAGCTGGGCGAGGACGAACGCCTGCGCTATGCCAGCATGGTGGAACACCTTAAGGAGCGCATCATCGGGCAAGACGAGGCGGTCATCGTCGTCAGCCGCGCCATTAAGACGGCGCGTGTGGGCTTGAAGGATGCCAAACGCCCGATTGGCGCGTTCTTGTTCTTGGGTCCGACGGGCGTAGGCAAGACCGAGCTGGCGCGCGCGCTGGCGGAGTTTATGTTTGGCAGCGAGGACGCGATGCTGCCGCTGGACATGTCGGAGTTTAAGGACGAAAGCTCGATTAACCGCTTGATTGGCTCGCCGATTGGCTATATTGGCAGCGAAGAGGGCGGGCAGCTAACCGAGCGCATTCGCCAGCAGCCCTACACGATTGTGCTGTTCGACGAAGTGGAGAAGGCGCACCCGCGCATCCTCGACATTTTGTTGCAGGTGATTGAAGAAGGACGCTTGACCGACGGGCGCGGCAACACGACGCGCTTTAGCGAGACGGTGATTATCCTGACCAGCAACATTGGCGCGGAGCATTTGGCAGTGCCGGTCTTGGATGACGACATCAAGGAGATGGTGATGGAGCAGGTCAAGGCGTTCATGCGTCCGGAGTTCATCAACCGCTTGGATGAGGTTGTCATGTTCAACGCGCTGAGCGACGAGAACCTTGCCGACATCATGCGCCTGCTGCTCAAGAAAGAGGTCAAGATGGCAGCCGAGCGCGGCTTAAACTTGGTGATAACCGATGCTGCCGTGCAGTGGATGCTCGCGCAGAACGACGAGCCGGGTTACGGCGCGCGCCCGCTCAAGCGCATCATCCGCCGCCACATGCGCGAGCCGCTGGCGGACTTCTTGCTCAAGGCGAACCCACCCAGCGGCACGGAAGTGCGCATCACCACCCACCGCAAGAAAGACGCAGGTCTCAAGTTCAGCGCGGTGGTTAACGGCAAAGAGATAGCGGTGGAATAGCGATGGACGACGACAGACGCACACAAAGTGCCCGCCCGTTCCCCAAGCGGCTGCGGCTCGGTTGGCAAGCGTGGGAAGCCACCGTCGGCTATATCGCGCTGGAACACGCGCCCGATGCCACGCTCACGGTAAGCCTCACGCCTAGCGAAGGCGTGGTGCTGTGGGCGGCGGCGTTGGTCTGGGGCGACAAGCAAGAGCGCGTGGAGGGTTGTGTCAGCCTGCCCGCCGCGCTCAACGAGCTGTGGCAGCGCGTTGCGGTCAACCATGTGATTTTTAAGACACTAGAAGCCGCCGCGCGCCAGCCCATCGGCTACGACGATGACCAGTGGCTTGACGAGCCTACCGAAGCCATTTTCTCGCGCTTGGTGGCGGTGACAGCCACCATCTTCAAGGACGACTGGCAGCTGCTGCTCATCTACCGCCCCGTCGAAACGCCCGAAGAGCGCGTGCATATTCGCCTCATCGCGCGGCAGAACAGCGTGCTTTGGGGCGGTAGGGGCGTGACGCTGCGCGATGCCTGCCGCAATCTCTACCTTAACGCCACGCCGGTTTTCAAGCACTATATGGCACAAGGCGACGACTAACCTACTGTTTCTCTCCTATAGAAAGGACACGCTGTCATGACGCTTGACACCTCTATCTTTCGCAAATACGACATTCGCGGCGTTGCAAGCGACCACACCGGCAAGGCGGTGCAACTCACGCCCGACGTGGCGCGCCTTGTCGGGCAGGCACTCGGCACGTACTTGCCCGAGCAGTTTGCCACCGAGCGCGTGTTTGTCGGCTCTGACAACCGCACAACCAGCCCTGCGTTAAAGCAAGCGATGATCGAAGGCTTGCTCAGCACAGGCATGGACGTGACCGACATCGGCGAGGTGCTGACTCCCACCACCTACTTTGCCGCCGCCAGCTACGGCGACAAGGGCGCGGGCGTGATGATTACCGGCAGCCACCTCACCACCGAATTCAATGGCATCAAGATGGCGTACGGGCGGCTCGCGCTGGCGGACAGCCAAATCCAAGACCTGCTCAAGATCATTCAGAGCGGCGCATTCAAACAGGGCGTTGGCACGCTCTCGCGCGACTACGACACCATCCACCGCCACATGGCAGCCATTGGCAGCAAGGTGCAGATGGCGCGCAAGCTCAAGGTGGTGTTGGACGCGGGCAATGGCTTGAGTGGCACGTACATCCCGCCGCTGCTAGAAAAGCTCGGTTTGGAGGTCGTCGGCTTGTACCTCGAGCCAGACGGCACGTTCCCCAACCACTTGCCCAACCCCGAAGACCCCGAAATGACCAAAGACCTTGAGGCGAAGGTGCTGGAAGTCGGGGCGGATGTCGGACTGGCGTTTGATGGCGACAGCGACCGCTGCGGCTTCATCGACAATCACGGGCATCACATCGCCGCCGACCGCCTGCTAGCACTGCTGGCGCGCGATTTGCTCACGCGACACAAGGGCGCGGCGATTGTCTTCGACGTAAAAGCCTCGCAGGCTCTGCCTGACGAAATCAAGAAGTATGGCGGCGTGCCCGTCATGTGGAAGGCGGGACACAGCCTGATGAAGCAGAAGATGAACGAAATCGGCTCGCCGTTGGGCGGCGAGGTCAGCGGGCATATCTTCATCGGCGAAGACTACTTCGGCTTCGACGACGCGCCGCTTGTGGCGTTGAAAGCGTTGGAAATTTTCGCCAAGTCTGAACAAACCGTCGCCGAGATTTTCGATGCCATTCCCAAGCTGGTCGCCACGCCCGAAATCATCCTAAGCGCGCCCGACGACGTGAAGTTTGGCATCATCAACGCGATAAGTGCCGCGCTCGCCAAAGACCACGAAGTCATCACGGTGGACGGGGCGCGCGCGATTTTCGAACACGGCTGGGGCTTGGTGCGCGCTAGCAACACTCAGCCCGCCATCACGCTGCGCTTTGAGGCGTATACCAAAGAGCAGCTGGTCAGCTACATGCAACTCTTCAAGGCACAGCTCGACCAATATCCACAAATTGACCAGACCAAGTTCCTACAGCAGCTTGCCGCCTTCAGCTAGGCGCGCTCGAGGGACGCGGCGCGCGCTGCGTCCCCGCTGCGCTGCGAAAGTGTTCCCCATGTGCAAACTGTACGCGCTTGTCTTGCGTCATCACCTTGCCGCACTGCTGCTGTTGGCAGTGCTACTGCGCGTGGCTGCGCTGGTGCTGCTTGCGCCCACGCTGGATTTTTCGCGCGCGGGCAACGCCATTCACGGCAGCGAAGGCTACGACGAATACGCGCTCAACCTGCTGGCGAGCGGGGTCTACGGGCGCGAGCTTGGCACGCCTGACGCGCTGCTGCCGCCTGCCTATAGCGTCGTGCTGGCGGGCGTATACGCGCTGTTTGGGCGCAGCTTCGTGACGATTGGCGTGTTCCACATCGCGCTAGACGTGCTGTCACTGTGGCTGCTCTATGACCTTGCCCGCCGCTTGACGGGCAGCCGCCTCGTCGCAGGGCTGGCAACCGCCTTCAGCGCGTGTTACCCCTATTTGATTTTTCAGAACTTGACGCTCATCGACACGCCATTTTGGCTGTGCTTGCTGCACGCTTACCTGTGGGCGATGGTGCGGCTGCGCCAGGCAGACACCCCGCCGCGTGCGTGGCTAGGCTGGTCGCTGCTGGCGGGCGTTGTGCTGGGCGTGGCGACGCTCACGCGCCCCATCACGCCGCCGCTAGCCGTGCTGGTCAGCTTGTGGTGCTTGTTCCGCCTGTCATTCTGGCAGAGCGTGCTGCGCGTCGCGCCGGTCGCGCTGCTGACGCTGGCGTTTTTGGGCGTTTGGACAGCGCGCAATTGGGGCGTTTACGGCGCGTTCGTGCCGATGACCCTCACCAGCGGCGCAAACTTCTGGCAAGGCAACAGCGTGTGGACAATCCCCGTCTTTCGCGCGGGCTACGACGTGCAGTGGACAGCACCCGAAGGCATCGCCTACCCGCTCAACAGCCGCGAGGCGGACGCACAACGGTTCGCGCTCGGTGCGCAGTTCTTGCGCGACAACCCCGACAAAATCGCCGAACTGCTCTGGGTCAAGTTCTTGGTGCATTGGAGTGTGGAGCTTGCGCCGCGCTACAACCCCATGCCCAACGAGCGTTGGGAGCTAGACGAAACGGGCGCGCTGCGCGTCGTGCCAGCCGATAACAGCATCAGCGGCATAACCGCCGCCAACACGTCCTACAACAGCGGGTTGCTCGACACGGTCGGGCGACCGCTGCACGCGCTCTATTTTGGCACGCTGCTGCTGCTTGCGGTCGTCGGAACGCTGGTCACGGCGCGGCAGTGGCGCGAGCTGAGCTTGCTGTGGTTCGTGCAGCTGAGCATGACGTTCGTCTACGTGTTCTTCCACCCCGCCACGCGCTACCGTGCGCCTTCCGACCCACTGCTGTTCGTGCTGTCGGCGGCGGCAGTGGTATGGCTGTGGAGGACATGGCAGCGGCGGCGTGCGGCGTGAAGCCCAAAGGAATGCCGCGCATGCGCGTGTTAATGCTCTCCAAAGCCTGCATTGTGGGCATCTACCAGACCAAGCTCGAGGCGATTGCCCGCGAGGGCGTGACGCTGCGCGTGCTTGTGCCGCCGTCGTGGCGCGACGAGCGCGGCACGCAGCCGCTAGAGCGCGCCTTCACAACAGGCTACGACCTCAAAGCCATTCCTATCGCCATGAACGGCAGCTTTCACACGCACTTCTACCCAACGCTTGGGCGCGAAATCGCTGACTTTCGCCCCGATGTCGTGCATATCGACGAAGAGCCTTACAACGCAGCGACGTGGCACGCGCTTTGGCTGGCGCGGCGGGCGGGCGCGAAGACGCTGTTCTTTAGCTGGCAGAACATCGCGCGCCGCTACCCACCGCCGTTTGCATGGGGCGAGCGGTGGGTGCTGCGCCATGTCGACCACGCCATTATGGGGACAGAGAGCGCGGCGCAGGTTTGGCGACAAAAGGGCTACACGGGACCGCTCTCGGTCATCCCTCAATTTGGCAGCGACGAAACGCTGTTCAAGCCCACGCCGCGCCGCGAACGCCCATTCACGATAGGCTTCATAGGGCGGCTTGTGCCAGAAAAAGGCGTAGCGGTGCTGCTAGAGGCAGCGGCGGGCTTGGCGGGCGATTGGCGGCTGCGGCTGGTGGGCGGCGGCACGCTGCGAGCGGCATTAGCGGCGCGCGCGGCGGCATTGGGCATCGCCGAGCGCGTGTGCTTCTTAGGGCAGCTGCCTTCTACGCGGATACCGCAAGAATACGCCGAGCTGGACGTGCTGGTGCTGCCCTCGCTCACGCGCCCCAATTGGAAAGAGCAGTTCGGGCGCGTGCTGGTGGAGGCGATGCTGTGCGGCGTGGCGGTTATCGGCAGCAACAGCGGCGCAATCCCCGACGTGATAGGCGGCGCGGGCTTGGTCACGCCCGAAGGCGACGTAGACGCGCTGCGCGCCGCGCTGGCAGAGCTGCAAGCCGCCCCCGCCTTGCGCCAAGCGTGGGGCGAGAAAGGGCGAGCGCACGCACTAGCACACTACACGCAGGCACGCATCGCGCAAAAGACGGTGGCGGTCTATCAGACACTGTAAGCCAATGTGTTAAGCAGAATTTGTTCGCTCAAGGTGCGGTACTGCGCTGCGGTTTCGGTGTCACCCAACCGCTGGCACAGCTCAAATCCCAACTGCAGTGCCTCCGCGTAGACACGCCGCAGCTGCGCGCGCCGTGTCACCACCCAATCCCCTCCAAAACCGCTCAAGAAGTCGCTGCGATACAGCGAAAGCGCGTTGTTCAAATGCACGACAGCTTTGCTGTCAGGGACAACCTGCGCCTGTTGCACCAGCTTGTTAAACTGCCGCACGTCATAGCGGATGTCGAGGTCGGGCGAAAGGTAGTAGTAGCCAGAGTCATAGACCGTTAGGTCAAAGCCGAGCATCTCGTGAACCTTGCGTTTGCTCACGTGGAAGACGTTGGTGGCTTCGCGCTCGTTGAGGTTGGGCCAAAACGTTTGAAAAATGTCGTCACGGCGCACCATCACGCGGTCTATCATGTAATAGAACAACACGCGCGGCAGCCAGCCGTCCCAACGCTGCAGCGGCATGCCGTTGATAAACGTTTGCCCCATGCCCAGCGTGTAGACTTCTAACAAGGTCTTTTGCGCGTGGACGGTCTGGCGATAGTCGAAAAACATCGTTGGCTCGTCGACCGGGTAGAAGGCAATCTGTGAAGCGACTTCGCTGTAAAACAGGTACATCGGCATGACACGTCCCATCACCAGCAGCTTTACCACGTCTTGGCGGCGCAGGAACTCCTGCACGAGTTGGGTGAGGGCTTGGGGCTGCAGGCAGTCAGTTTCGTCAAGGATAACCCATGTTGGCGTGTCGAGGTCGGTTTTTTGCGGCGACACCATATCGCTGAGCTGCTCGTGGGCTTCGTAGAGGTCGATGTTTGTGCCACGAAATGCCACATAGCGCATGGGAAAATTCGCTTGAATGCTGCCGAGCAAGTACGGACGCAGCAAATAGCGCGGGTGAACAATCACACAGCGTTCTGAAAATTTCACCAATGCCTCGAACGGTGCCATGCGCAGCGGTGCCTCTCTAAAATATGGAGCTATGCTATCAGTGTATGATATTCCTACGCTAAAAACAATAAAGAACAGCCATAATTCTCAACAAAACCTTGATTTTTCCTCAAGTAAAGCCGAAATGATGGCGCGGTCTGCTTTGCCAAAGCTATAGCGCGCCAGTTCTTCCTCGTCTACCCACTGCCACGCTTGCACTTGCAAGGCTTGTGGCGCGTCATAAGGCGGCAGCGCGCCCAAATAGGTGCAGTGATAGGCGTGCAGCGTGATTTTGAAGTGCGTAAAGGCGTGCTTGACACGCACACACAGCGCGCCCACCGCCACGCGCACGCCCAGCTCTTCGGCTAGCTCGCGCTGTAGGGCTTGGGCATGCGTCTCACCCGCCTCAACCTTGCCGCCGGCGAACTCCCACAAGCCGCCGAGCAAGCCCTCGTTGCGTCGCTGGGCAATCAGCAGCCGCCCGTCTTGGCGGCGAATGACCCCCGCCACCACGTCATAATGTGGCGTAGGCGCGCGCTTGGCTTTGACCGGGCGCACCGCCTGCGTGCCGCGCGCGTGCGCCTTGCACTGTGTCCGCAGCGGACAAGCGGCACAATTCGGCGTGCGCGGCGTGCAAACGAGCTGCCCTAACTGCATAAGGGCTTGGTTGTGCGCGCCCACGCGCTCGCTAGGCAGCAGTGCCTCCGCCCGCGCCCAAAGCTGACGCTGGACGTGCGCTTGGCGGATGTCCGCGTCAAGGTCATCGTAGCGCGCCAGCACGCGCATGACGTTGCCGTCCAGCACTGCCGCCCGCACGTCGTAGGCGATGCTAGCAATTGCGCCTGCCGTGTAGCGTCCGATGCCCTTGAGCCGCAGCAGTGCCGCAACGCTGGTGGGGAACACGCCGCCATGCTCGCGCAGCACGGTTTGCGCCGTCTCGTGCAGGTGGCGCGCGCGGCGATAGTAGCCCAAGCCCTCCCACAGCTTTAGCACGTCTGCCAGCGGTGCATTGGCACAATCCGCCAAAGTGGGGTATGCTTTGAGAAAGCGTTCATAGTAGGGGATGACAGTCTCGACTTGCGTTTGCTGCAGCATGACTTCGGCGAGCCAAATGTGATAGGGGTCGCGGCTGTGCCAAGGCAAACGTCGTGCGTTTTCGTCAAACCATTTCAACAAAAACGCGCTAAAATAGGTATCATGGTTAGAACCGTCGGAACTCATGTGCAACGCCTCTTGTTCACTTCAGTAGCTTAATTGGGAAAACTTTATGAGCGCACCTTATCCTATGTTTCCCGTGCAGTTTGCTAGCAACAGCAGTGCTATTGCCATGCGCGTGCCGCTCGTGAACGACGCTCGCCAAATTCTTCACCAGCTGGGCATCGTGCCGCCGCGCCCGGTGCTGTTCTTGACGGGCGGCGCGTCTGCGATGTCCGAGCAAGACATTGCTCGCACCCGTCAGTTGATACAGGAGGTGGTCGCCAAGTTCGCCCAACAGCACAAGCTCGTCGTCATTGACGGCGGTACGGACGCGGGTATTATGCAGATGATTGCCGACGCGCGTCAACAGAAGGGCTATGATTTCCCGCTGATTGGGGTTGCGCCGCGCTTGCTCGTCGAATACCCCGGCTATAGCAACCCCAAAGCCGAAGCCACGCTCAAAGAAGGTCACTCGCACTTTGTCTTGGTCGAAAGCGACGCATGGGGCGGCGAGTCGCAAACGATCGTTGACCTGACGCGCACGCTCGCTAATCAGACCCTGCCCAAGCTGGGGATGTTGATTAACGGCGGCAAAATCGCCGAACAAGACGTGTACTTTGCTACCGCGCGCGGCAACGACCGCGTGCCGATTTTGGTGGTTGAAGGCACGGGGCGCAAGGCAGACGAGCTGAGCAATGCCTTCAAGACCGGCGTGGCGGAGAACCGTATCATCCGCGCCATCGTGGCGGGCGGCGACATTCGCATCATCAGCCTCTTCGAAGGCTTAGATGCCGCGTGGAAGCAGCTTGCCAAACATTTCGGCGTAACCGCTTGAGTTTGGACACATCACAAGAGAAGGCAGGCAGCATGCGCTTTTTTGTCATCTTTGGGCTGCTCATAGGCTTGGCGTGCGCGACATACGCACAGGACACGCCGCCTGCGCCCGATTACAGCGAGACCATCGCGCGGCTTGAGCAGCTCGTCCAAGCCGCGACCGCCGCCGCCGAGCAAGCGGAAAAGCAAACCGAGTGGGCGTTTAACCTCTTGGGCTTATTTGAGGCAATCGGTGTCTTCATCACCGTAGGCGGCGTTTTGGCTGCCTTTTTCGGCATTACCCAGATTGTTGGGGCACGCCGCGAGCTGCTGCGCACGAACGAAGAGCTTAAAGCGCAAGCAGCGCAAATGCGTGCCGACATCGAGACAGAAATCCGCAGACGCGAGGAAGAACTCAACGCCCTGCGCACCCGCCTAGAGACGTTTACAGCAGAATTCGCCGCACAAACCAAAGAACATACCTCGCGGGCATTAATTGCTAACTCGCTCGTGCCGCTAGGCGAACGCCAGTACCGCGCTTCAGACTACGACGGCGCGCTGAACATTTACACGCGCGCGCTGGAGCTTGACCCGAACAATCCCACCATTCACCAGCGGTTAGGCTATGTCTACACCCAGAAGAGCGACCTCGAGCGCGCCAAGTACCACTACGAACAGGCGATAAAGCTCGAGCGAGACTTTGCGCCCGCGCTGGCGGGGCTGGGGTTCGTCACGCGCCGCATCGCCGAGAAGCTGCTGCCGGGCATCGAGCAAGATCGCATGTACAACGAAGCGGAACGCCTGCTGCTGAACGCGCTACAAATCACGCCCAAGCTGGTCGACGACGACGGGGAATCGTGGTGGGGCGTGCTGGGCGGGCTGTATCGCCGCCGCGAGCAACTCGAGCAAGCGATTAACGCCTACGAGCGCGCGACGCGCGTCACGCCGCAGTCCTCCTACGGCTACGGCAACCTTGCGCTGCTGTATCGCAAGAAGAACCAGCGCGAGAAGATGTTGAAGATGTACGAGCGCGTGGAGAAAATCGCCGAGGAGGAGGCGCGCCGCCAGCAAGGCAACTTCTGGGGCTACGCCGACCTCATCGTCTCGCGCTATGCGTTGGGCAAGGCTCAGCTTGCCGACGAGATTTTACCCATCGCGATTGACATTGCGCCCGTTGACGCGCCCTACATGCTTTCGGGACTGCGCGACACGCTGCAAGACCTCACCAGCCTGTTGGAGGAAGACAAGCTACCCCCTATCCAGCTAGCGATTGCGACCCTTGAGCGCGTGCTGGAGGAGCGACAAAAGCTGCTAGACGCGCGCGCCAAAGCCTAAGCCTTGCGCGCCGTTAAACCCAACACCGCCCACAGATAGCCGCGCTTGGGGCTAAAGAAGAACGTCAACGCAAAGCCTGTCGTCATCGTTAGCACGATAGCGGCACTGGCGGCAATTTTCAAGTGCCACGCCAAGTACATGCCGATGATGCCGCCGACGCACGCAAACGCCGCACTGATAGCCATCATGACGTGCAGGCGGTGCGTCCAAAAGCGTGCTGTCGCGGCGGGGATGGTGAACATCGCTGTCGCCATCAACACGCCCGCCCCCTGCGTACTCATGACAATCGCCACCGCCAGCAGCACAATCAGCCCCATGCGCAGCCCCTCGCTAGGCAGCCGCAGCGTCTCCGCTAGCACCGGGTCGAACGACACGACGAGCAGCTCCTTATAAAACAGCAACACCATAAGCAGCACGACCGCCCCTACCACGCCAATCAGTAGCAGGTCGTTGTGACCAATCGCCAAGATGTCGCCGATGATGATATGCTGCAGGTCGGTGGCGAAGTTGCGCGAGCGGCTGATAATCGCCACGCCCGCCGCCAGCATGCCGGCGAAAATCACGCCAATCGCCACGTCCTCGCGCAGCCGCCGCCCACGTGTCAAAAAGCCCACACCCAAGCCCGACAGCACCCCTGCGACCATGCCGCCCAAGAGTATCGCGCCGCGCCCCGTATTGCCGCTTAGGTACACAATCGCCACGCCGGGCAGCACACTGTGTGCCAGCGCATCAGTCAAGAACGACAGCCCGCGCGTCACCACATATGCCCCCATCACCCCGCTGGTTACGCCAATCAGCAGCACGCCTAACATGGCACGCTGCATGAAGGCAAACTGCAATGGCTCGCTAAAAAACTCAATCACACTGTGCCAGCTTTCTATATGAAACGTTGTCTCATTTATCATAACCAAAATGTGATAAACGTCATAGAGTACAGTCTCAAATCTTTATTCTTGTTGCTGGCAATCTCAACTATAATGGGGACAAGTGGGCGTTAGTAAATGACGATTTATTACTTCAGAAGACTCTCTGGTAGCATCAGGAGGTGGGCATGGCAGCGCGAATCCTATACATCGAAGACAACCCGATGAACATGAGGCTCGTGCGCAAAATTCTTGTCGATTTAGGCTATGAGATGCTTGAAGCTGTCAACGGTCAAGATGGATTAGCACTGGCTATGCAGGAGATGCCGGACGCTATCTTGGTCGACATCAACTTGCCTGACATTGACGGCGTGGAAGTGACACGCCAGCTCAAAGCAAACCCGCCCACGCGCCACATTCCCATCATCGCGCTGACTGCCAATTCAATGTACGGCGACCGCGAACGCTTCCTAGAGTCTGGTTGTGATGGCTACATTGCCAAGCCGGTCGCCCGCCTAGAGTTGCGCAACGTGCTGCACCATTTTTTAGCAAGTAGCCGCTCAGCCACCATTGCGGTTTAGTTGATTCCGCGCCCTTGTCACAGGGGGGCAGCTGTGGCGGCAACTTGTTCAAACAACCGCACGCAGCCCACGACGGTTATGGGCTGTTTTTTTTTGCCTAGCAAACGCCGCGTCTTACGGCAGTGCGAGCAACGATACCCTGCCGTCATCTTCCGCCACCGCCAGCAGCGGCAGCGTGGGATGCAGCGCGAGCGCGGTGACAAGCTGTCCGCTGCCGCTGCGCACAACGCGAGCAATGCGCCGCGTTGCTGTGTCCCACACGTTGAGCGCGCCGTCTGCTTCCGCCAACAGCACGCGCCCGCCGCCTAAGAACGCCGCGTGATAGACCGCATTGCCGCTAGGGAACAGCGCGCTCCGCGTGCCGTCGCGCTCCCACAGCTCTAACGCGCCGTACGCCAACGCCAGCTTGCCCGCTTCGTCGAACGCCGCCGCGTAAGGCTCGACCGTGTAGCCCGTGTCGAATGCCGCTAGCGGCGCGCCGCTGGCGACATCCCACGCCCAAAACAGCGCGGGCGAGAACAGCGCGCCCAACGTGCGTCCGTCCGCTGCAAAGAACAGCCGCTCCAGCCAGCGCGGCGTGTTGGCATCAAGGGTGGGAAACAAAAAGCCCGTCACTTCCAGCGTGTTAGCCGACCAAACCGCCGCGCCGCGCACGTCCGCCGTCGCAAAGGTTTGCCCATCGGGGCTAATCGCCAACAGCGCGGGCGTGTCGTGAGCCTTGACGCGCAGCACGGGCGCAAAGCCCTGTGTCTCGAGAGCGATGACCTCACCGCTTTGCGTGGTCGCCAGCAGCCGCCCGCCCACAAAGCCCATGTCTTGGAAAACCGCACCGTCAACCCGCACCTCGCGCAAGAGCTGGCGCGCGGCGGCATCCCACACGTACAAGCGCGGCGGCGCATCTGTCGTTGCCTGCGCCAGCGGATAGCCCAGCGTCGCCAGCAGCGCGCCGTCTGCGCTGTAGCTCATGCGCATCACCCGCGTGCCAGTGGCGATGTCGCCTAACATCACGCCCGCTACCGTTGGCGTGGGCGCGGGTGGCTGCGCCAACGTCAACCATGCGCCCCAAAACAGGCAAAGTACTGTGCAAAACCGCCGCATTGCTGCGCCTCCTGTGTGCCGTTTGCCGCGATTGTAGCACAGCCTCGCGCCAAAGTGGCAGGGGTGGCGCGCGACTTTAAGGCTGGGTAAGTGCTTCAACGCGCAAGGTATAAGCAATAGGTTGTTGGCTGAAGGGCGTGAGCGGCGAGAACGCTAGCAGCGTGTGCGCCGCGTCGCTCAGCAGCGGCACGCTGAAGGTTTGGATGCCACCCGCCGCAAAGAAGCGTGCCGTTTGCGTGACCTCACCGCGAAGCTGCAGCACCTGCAGCCAGCCGCGCGGGGGCAGGCGATTGTCGACAACCGCCCAGCCTAACGCCTGCCAGCCGCCGTCGTCCCCCTCAAAGTCAGCACGATAGCCCAGCGCGTCAAGCGTCACAGCATCCAGCGCAAAGCCCGCGTGCGCAACAGCTTCGTCTGTGATGACAACAAATGCCAGCAGCAGCTCGCGCCCGACATAAGCGTCGAGCGAGGCGCGCTGTGCCAGCCAGCCGCTCGACGCGCCCGTCCAGCCCACACCATAGGCGCGCCCCTGTGGGTTGTCGTCGCGGCTGCTAGTGGTGGGCAAAGTAGTCCACGTTGCGCCACCGTCCACACTTGCCGCCAAGTAAGCGTAGTCCCAGCCTTCTTCAAGGTCATACCACGCCCAAAAGCGCAGCTCCGCCGTGCGCACCGCGCGCAAATCAAACGCGCGCACGAACCACGCTTGCGTGCTGCTGCCGCTGCTGCTAAAGGCGAAGCGCGCCCCGTCGGGCGTGTCGTCGGGCAAAAGCGGCACAGCGTCAGGCAGCTCGAGCGTCAGTTGCAGCGTGTCGCGCTCGCCCAAACCGTCCAGCCGCAGATAGTGGGTGCTGTAAGGCAAAGCGGCACGCGCCAGCGTAAACGGATAGTCGCTTGCGGCAGCCTGCACGCGCACGCCGTAGCGCAAGGGCGCGGGATAGCCTGTGTCAAGCGCGTTTGCCGCCACCCAATCAGCAAAAAAATCGTCGGCATTGAGCGGATACCCCGCTGCGATGAGTGCCTCCGTCACGCCCGCCATGCCGTGTGCTGCCTGGTCGCGCAAGGTGTGCAGCGCGCCCGCGCCCGCTTGTGCCGCTAAGTAGCGCAAGAACAACGCGGAAGCCCCGTACTGCGGCGGCTTGGGCAAATCGCCGCGCCAAATCGTCAGCGGCGCGTCAGGCGCGTCAAGAAAGGCACGCACCAACCAATCGCTGCCTTCGCCCAGCCCTAGTGCGTTCTCGGTGTACAGCGAAAAGCCCTCGTTGAGCCACGTCGGCGTGTGCGGCGTGTGCAAATAGCGCAGCAAGTGCTGCAGCTCGTGCGCTGCCACGCGCCGCGCCTCCACGCTGTCCAGCTTGTCACCCAAGACAGCGGCGTTAAAGACCAACAGCGCAAGTTCACTGCTAGTGGGAAACACGCCACGCGGGTACAGGTGCTGGCTGGAAAAATAGCCCGCCACGTTGGGATTGGTGGCGGTGGTGAGCAGCACATGCACGCGCCCATCGCCCACGCACGCCAGCGCGTCGGTTGCCATGCCCCACAAGGCTTGCACCTGCTGCAAGAGCGCGTCCAACGCCTGCACAAAGGCAGGCGCGTCGCGCACGGTCACTCCCTCTTGCACCCACAGCACGACCTGCGCGCCTACCGCTTGCGCCCGCGCCGTCACGCGCACCAGTCCCTCACGGTTAGACACGTTGAAGACGCGCACGTCACCAAGCGCGGCGGGCGGCTGCGGTGCGTCACTGTTGGCATGATAGCCCAAAAACTGCGTCGCCAACGCCACGCGGTCGGCAGGCAAGCGCGGCGTGTCGGCTAGCGCGCACGCAGACGGAAAGCGCGCGCAGTCCAGCGGCGGCACACCGGCGACAAGCGGCTGCGCCCACGCCAACGCTAGCAGCCCTAACATCCCCAACAGCACGCCTTGTTTACCCATCGTCTTCTCGCGTTTTTTCTTGTATCCTAGCGTAAAGTCTCGCGTAACACAATTGATTCCTGCGCGGGATACTGTATAATAGGTTGCGTTTACAACCGATTCAGGGATAGCAAAACATGGAACAGTCAGAACTGGGCAAGACCGAAGAACATAACCATTCGTCTGCCGAGTTGTCGGAGCAAGCGATGGCGGACGCGCCGCAAAGCGCGGACGAACCTGTCGCTGTGGACGCAGCCCCTGCCACAGAAGATAGCACGCCGAATCCTCCCGCCGATAACTCTACCCCCGCCGCTGTGGTGGACGTGGGCTATAAACGCGGCGAGCTTGTCGACGGCGTGATTGTTAGCACGTCCCCCACCAGCATCACCATCCAGCTCGCCAACGGACGCGAGGGCATCATCCCCAACAGCGAGCTGGAGCGCATGGACGTAAAACGCCTCGAGGACTTTGTTGTGGGCAAACCCTTGAAGGTCGTGGTCGTCAACCCTTACAACCGTCAAGGGCAGACCATTCTCTCTTACACGCTGGCACTTGAAGAGCTAGACTGGCTGGAGGCAGCCTCCTACCAAGCCAGCAAAGAGATTTACCACAGCAAAATAAGCGGCTATAACAAGGGTGGCTTGATTGTGCGTTTTGGGCGGTTGCGCGGCTTCTTGCCCCACAGCCAAATCAGCGAGACGCGCCTTGCCGCCAGCGAGGGCGAAACGCCCGAACAACGCTACACGCAGATGATTAATCAGCCTATCAGCGTGAAAGTGATGGAGGTGGATCGCGACCGCAATCGCCTCATCCTTTCCGAGCGCGCCGCGATGCGCGAAGTGCGTCAGCAGCGCAAAAGTTCGCTCATCAACGAGCTGAAGGTGGGCGAAGAGCGCGAAGGCACTGTGGTGAGCCTAGAGAACTTCGGCGCGTTCGTTGACATTGGCGGCGCGGAAGGCTTGGTACATGTGACAGAAATCACGCACAAGCACATCACACACCCCAACCAAGCTCTCAAAGTCGGGCAAAAGGTGCGCGTGCGCGTCATCAACATTGACTCCGCCAAGAACCGCATTGGCTTGAGCATCAAAGCCCTAGAAAGCGACCCTTGGGATGAGGTTGTTGCCCGCTACCAGCGCGGCATGCTGGTACGCGGCACGATTACCAAGCTGACCAAGTTCGGCGCGTTCGCCCGCATTGAGGGCGACGATGACCAAGAGGTCGAGGGGCTTATCCACATCTCTGAGCTTTCAGACGAGCGCGTGGAACACCCCAGCGCGGTGGTCAAGCGTGGCGACGTGTTGACGCTGCGCGTGATTAAGCTCGATGTGGCTGAGAAGCGGCTGGGCTTGAGCATCAAGCAGGTGAACAGCGCGGAATTTTTGGACGAAGACCTGGCGTTTGCCTTCGAGCATCCTGACCGCGTCGCCATCCCCACCCCCGCGCCGACCACTACGTCCAAGCGTGAAGGTGCGCCGCTCAAGAGCGCGCCCGCAAGCGGAGTGTCCACGCCCGCAAGCGGAGTGTCTACGTCCGCAAGCGGAGTGTCCACGCCCGCAAACGAGGAGAATACGCCCGCAAACGAGGAGAATACGCCCCCCGCCGCCGCAAACGGCAGCGAAGAAAACTAACCTTCCGAAGGGCATGGCGAACACACCATGCCCTTTTTTGCGCCTAACCCCACCTCAGCGCGATGGCACTCCACGTGTAGCCTGTGCCAGCACCCGCCAGCACGATAACGTCACCCGCCTTAATTTTGCCCTGTTCTAAGCCCAACTGCAGCGAGATGACTTGGTCAACGCTTTGCACATGCCCGTAGTTTTCTAAGTAGACGCTTTGCTCAGGCGTTAAGCCTACCGCCTGCAAAATCTCAAGGTAGAACGATTTTTTCATGTGGGTAATGCCCAAAAACTTGACATCTTCAAGGCGATAGCCACCTTTTTCCACGCTTTCGCGGATGACGCGCACGAAATTGGGCAGCGAAGTTTCGCCCAGCCGCTCCGCCATGTAGTGAGCGTTGCGCACGTCCAACATGCCGACGATTTCACCGTTAATCGTCTGCCCGTCACCAATCGCGTCCGCTTCGGTGGTGAGCATGACCGTCTCGCTCAGGCTGCCGTCAGTAATCGCACTCGCGCCGAGCAGCACGTTCGCGCTTGCGTCGCGTTTGAGTACCATCGCGCCGCCGCCCGCGCCAAAGTTGTACATAAAGCGCGCGCGCGGGTTAGTCGGGCTGACGAGGTCGTTCTCGCGGCTTGCCGCCGCCAGCAGCACGTAATCCAGCGTGGGGTCTGCCAGCATCATGCTGCGGGCGATGTTCATGGCAATCGGCGCGCCCGCACACAGCGCGTAAGTCTCAAAGGCAAAGGCGTTGACCGCGCCGACCAAGTGTTGAATTTTGCCCGCCGCGTTCCAAACCACGTGGTCTTTGTACTCGCTGCCGTGCGAAATGACCATCTTAATCTGTTCAGGGCTGATGCCTGCGTGGGCAATAGCCCGCTTGGCGGCTTCGCTCGCCATGTAGCTGACCGTGTCGCCTTCGCCGGCGATGTGCCGCTGTGTGATGCCCATCTTGTGCTGGATGACCTCTAGCGGAATGCCCGTCTTGGGCGCGAACTCGGCGGCGGTTTCAATTTGCGCAGGAAAATACGTGCCAAACCCCGCAATGCCTATCTGTACCATGCTGTACCGTCCTTTCGGTGTGGGCTGATGCCTCTATTATAACAAGCCCTAAGGACGCGGACGATACAACACATGAACAACGCCGTTGGGAAGTTTGAAGCTGCCGACGCGCCCATAGCCTTCAGGAAAGGGCAGCCCGTGCGCGGTCAACACGCTCGGACTGAGGCTGCGCTCCCCATTCACGGCTTGCAACACCCACGCGCGCCGCAGCTCGGCTTCTGGCCACAAGCCGAGCAAGAAAGTCGCCGCATCGTCCGACCCCACGTAGCCACCCGAAAGCCACGCAAAGCCATACGCACGACCGCCTAGCGCATAGACCGCGCCCGGTGCTTCGCCTGTGAGGTCAATCAGAGGCGTTTGGTTGTTAACAAAACCCTGCGCATAGGCGGTCGTCTGCAGCTTGTGCAAATAATCTGCCAGCGCGCTATCTACCCAAACGCTCTCGCTGCCGTCGCGCAAGCTGGCGCGCGCGTTCATCTGCCAGACGGGGACAGCCTGGCGATAGGGAAACGCGGAACGCCCGACGACAAAAATCAGCAGCGCGCAAGAGAACAGGACAAGCAGCGCAGGCCTGCGCTGAGCCGAGCCCCATGCACATGCCAACACCACCGCCCCTAGTACCCAAAACGCGCCGTAGGTGGTCATAGCACGCAGGTACTGCCCATCCG
Source organism: uncultured Anaerolineae bacterium (assembly GCA_938022205.1). GTDB lineage: Bacteria > Chloroflexota > Anaerolineae > Aggregatilineales > Phototrophicaceae > JANWYT01. The sequence continues at coordinate 20,868 of CALIEB010000012.1, forward strand.
TGCCGTAGACGGCAACCAACGCAAAAGTAGCCAGTAGCAGCGCGAAGAGCAAGGATTCTCTGCCTAACAAGGTGCACCTTGCAGGTTGTCGCCACGCCTCAAAAACCACAAAACTAAGTATCCAAAGGCACAATAAAATGCCAATTGCCCCAAGTGCCCCCGGCAGAAAAACTAAAAGAATCACCAGCAACAAAATGCTTACGTTGACGAATCGTACTATAAAATCATCACGTTGACGCATAAGGCGTGCTAAAAGTACGCCCAACACGAATAGCAATGACAGCAGAGCGGCATAGGTGATAATGGCTTGCAAAAGCGAACCTAGTTGACCTAAAGGGTGTAATAAGAACTGTGCCAACGCTATCTCATCACTTTGAAGAATAAGCTTGTGGCGGGTCAACGCTAAGGCAGGTTTCTCAAGAAAGTACTGGAGGCTTCGGTGCTGAGCTAAGGTCAGGATTAGCACACAACCCACGCCTAACAGACCACTTATAATGCTTATTGGATGTAAAATACGTCGCCATGTAACGCCAAACAGCCATAATAATAAGCATGAGACCATCGCCAAAGGAAGCAGTGTAGGCAACTTACCCAGAGCCATAAACCCAACGCCAACACCTAATGATACTGCGCTTATTGCCTGTTGCTGGTGCGCTTGTGCTTGTATCCACGTTAGAAGTCCGATAAGGCTTATCATCGCACCCCAAAGTACAAGCGTATTATAGCTTGGTGTCGTTAACCAAAGACTATAAGCTAACACGCTACCATTGGTCATGGTAAGTAAGGCATGAGCCTTTGTTTCTTGCTCTATCATGCCGCGTGTTTGGGCAAACCGCAGTACCGTGCTTGCAGTTAAAATGCCTAAGGCGAGTGTGATACCCATACCAGCGGCGCGCATAGCCTCTGCACTTTGCCCAACCGCCTGATAAAGATAAGTTAGTATGCCCCCAAACCAACCAATCTCTACTATAAGGTCATCATAGCGTAAGTAGTTAAGCAGATAAAAGCCGTTGTCGGTGAGGTCGAAGCCGCGCGGAGCAAACACGGCAATCCAGCCCCAAAGGCACAGAGCCAGCAGCGCGTGAAAGCCCAGCAAGACCTGTTGGCGGCGCATCATCGCCCCATCCTACGGCGCAGCCCTTGCCAGGCTCGTTGCCACAGCCGCCAATCTTGTCGCGTGGGCAGAAAGAGCGCGTGCCAGGCCGCGCCCGCGCCGCGCGCGAACTGCACCAGCAAAATCGCCATGACCAGCGTGTAAGAGACGCTCGTGGCGAGTGCCGCGCCAACGATGTCGTGCTGTGGGATGAGCCAGGCGTTGAGCAGCACGTTTACGCCGATGCCTACCGCCAGCACGCGCGTGTTGCGTTCGGGCTGGCCCATGCCGGCGAAGGCGTTGATGAACACGCTGGCCGCCGTCCAGGTCACGATGCCCAGCATGAGGAAGCGCAGCGTTACCCCAGCCGGCGCGAACGCTTCGCCGTACAGCAGCACCATCAGCCATTCAGACAGCACGCCCAGCAGCGCGCCGACACCGCTGCTCAGCCACAGCACGTAGCGCGCGACGGTCAGCACCAGCGCGTTGCGCGCCGCCTCGTCTTGCTGCAGTGCCGCCACGCGCGGGAACAGGACAAGCCCGACCGCGTGTGAGACCGTCCAGAGCTTCTCGGCAATCGTCACCGCCACGTCATAAAAGGCGATGGAAGCCGTTCCCCTGCCCAACAGCGTCAGCAGGAAAATGTCGGCGCGGTAGTTCAGGAACGATGCCAAGCGCGAAAAATAGCCGCGCAGCCAATAACTTGCAATGGGCGCGAGGCTCGTGCGCGCGACGCGCCAGCCCAAGAGCGGGCGTTCGGGGGTCTGCTGATGCAGGTAGTAAAGCTGCAAGCCGATAGTCAACAGACGGCTGGTGATAATTGCCAGCAGCGCGCCGACCACTCCCCAGCGCAACACCCATACGCCCAAAACCGTGAGCGCGAGCAAGAAGAGCTGTGAGACCAGCTCAAATAAGTTGTAGAGGCGAAAGTTGTGTAGCCCCTGAAAGATGGCGAGGAAATTCTGGTAGACAATCATGACGACCAACACGGGCAAGCACAGCAGCGCGAGCGCAAGGTCAAGCCCTTCGAGCAAGGTTTGGCGGGCAAACACCGCCGCTAGCGCGCCTAACCCCACACCGAATGCGCTGACCCACAGCGAGAGCGCGCTGAACTGGCGGGCATGCGCGGCAAGGTTGTCAGGCTCTTGCGCAATGAAATAGACCACTGCAGGCGTAAGTCCGGCGTTGAGCAGCATGTTGAGCGTGGTAGGAAAGAGCAGTGCCAGCGCGTAGATGCCGCGCCCTTCGACCCCTAGCCCACGCACGACTACCACCGAAATCAGCAGCCCCACGCCCAACGACCACCATCGCCGCGCGAGGTTGAGCAAGCTGTCCAGCGTCACGCGCCGCAGCAGGCTTTGCGCGCTCATGCGCCTGCTAGTTCCTCATACGCCGCCAGCAGGCGGGCGGCGGCAACATCCCAATGATAAATTTGACCCGCTTGGCGGGCAGCTGCTTGTAGGCGTGTCAGCGTGGCGGGGTCTTGCAACTGTGCGAACACGCCTTTGAGCGTTTCGGGCGTAACTTCGTCCAACAGGATGCCCGCGCCGTTGCGCTCTAAGACTTCTGACATTTCGCCTGCGCCGCGTGTCGCCAGCGTAGGTTTGCCCGCCGCGAAAGCCTCAAACAGCTTGTTAGGCATGGCAAAGTAGACGTTGCCGCCGCGCTCAGCGGCATCCTCGCGCAAGCAACAGTAAATCGCGTCCGCCAGCGCGTTGCACATTGCTGCCTCGCGCTCGTCTACCCAGCCAAGAAAGCGCACGTTGGGAAAGCGTTGTGCTGCTGCTTGCACGTCTTGCTCAAGGCTACCACGCCCACCAATCAACAGCCCCACGTTAGGCGATTGCGCAACGGCTTCTAACAACGGAAGCAAAGAGCGATTGGGGTCAAGCGAGCCTAAATAGGTGATGATAACAGCGTAATCTGACAAGCCTAAGGCAGCGCGCTTATCCGCCAACGCTTGCTCGTCAAACCGATAGTCTTGCGCACGCTTCCAGTTGCCGACGACGACCACTTCACGTGCGCCCCGCGCCTTTAATGCGTCTGCCAGCCGTTCGCCTACCGTGATGACGGCATCCGTGCGTGGCAACAGCCAGCTTTCGACGCGGGCAACCAGCTGCGCCTTGCGTCCGCTGGCAAGGCTAGGGGCATTTTCGTGCGCATCATAGACCAGCTTAGCGCGTTTGAGCTTCGCCAACAACCATGCAGCAGGATAGGGAGGGAAGTTATGGCAGTGTAGGATGTCGATCTTGCGCGCCCAAAGCAAGCGCAGCAACCATAAGTTAAAAAAGAACAAAGAAAGCAAATTAGTACTTTTAAGATTAACGGTCGTTTGCCCAATGTCACCACGCAGCAGCTGCCACAGCCCACGGAACACACGTCGCCATGTAGCAACTACCGGTACTAGGGCAACATCAATGCCGCTCTCAAGCATAGCGCGGGTTGGCACGTTGGCACGCCGTCCTTCGCCATAGATGGCTACCTGATAGCCCGCTGTTGCCAGCGCGCGCGCTGCTGCAAGAGCACGTACGTCGCCATAAACCGACGATTTGACGACCATCACCACATGCTTGCTCATGGCAGCAGCTCCGCGTACAGGTGAATAAGGCGGGCGTTGGCGGCTTGGGCGTTGTACTGCGCGCCGCCCGCTGCTGCCGCCGCTTGCAAGCGCGCCAGCAGCGCAGGGTCATCACGCAGCGCACACAAAGCATCGCGCACCGTTGCAGCGGTCACGTCTTCCAACAGCATGCCCGACCCAATTGCGTCTAACAAATCTGCCATTTCGCCTACGTTGCGCCGCGCTAACAGCACCTTGCCCGTTGCCAATGCAACAAACAGCTTATTGGGTAAACTATAGACAGTTTGATTAGATAGCGCGGGATTTAAGCTGTAGTAAATCACGTCGGACAACGCCTCGTAGCGCGCGACATCCGCCATACTTACCCAGCCAAACCAGTGGATGTTGGCGTGCGCTTGCGCCATTGCTGCGACGTGTGCCGCGTCCGCGCCGCGCCCGCCAATCAACAGACCCACGTCGGCTAGCTGCGCGACGGCTTCTAACAAGGGCGGAATGTCACGTTCGGGCATGAGCGCGCCAAAATACGCCACGACCAACCGATAGCGCGCCAAGCCAAGCTGCTCACACAAAGCGGCACGTTCGTCTTGCGACAAGGCGTACTCAGAGGCATCCTTCCAGTTGCCGACGACAACCACGCGCCGCGCCCCCCGCGCCCGATACGCCGCTGCGATGCGCTCGCCGACCGTCACGACCGCCGCCGCACGCCCCAACAGCCAACGCTCGACCTGTATCGCAATGTTGGCGCGAAAGCCCATGTTCGCGCGATGTTCGGGCGTGAACTCGTGTGCGTCGTAGACCCAAGGCACGCGCTTGAGCATCGCCAACAACCACGCCGCCGCCATACCCTGATGCTCATGACAGTGGATAACGTCCAATGGGCGAAACAACCACAGCCGTAGCAGCCACAAGTTAAAGAACGCTACTGCTAACGTGCTGCTGCGCTCGCTACTGCAGCCTTCTGGCACACGCCCGCGCAGCCATGCCCACAAAGCGCGCAGCATGCCGCCACGCACAATCGGCAGCGTGGTCAGCGGCAGTCCTTCGTAGACGCGCACGCCCGACACGCCGCCGTAAAGTGCCGCGCCGACAACCTGCACCTCATAGCCCGCTGACCGCAGTGCCTGCGCGCTGCGCATCACGCGCGGGTCATTCGGAACGTTGCTGTAAACCAGCATCAGCACGCGCTTGTTCATGTTCCCCCTAAACAAAAAGCGTGCGCACGGGAAGCCCCGCACGCACGCCGCGTCTGTCGTGCTTACGCTGTTTCGGCGGATTCTTCGACCGACTCTAAGATGAGCGTGCCGTCAGTGTCCACGTCTACGCGCACTACGTCGGCAATCTGGAAGCGTCCGGACAAAATACCGTCCGAGAGCGCGTCTTCCACCTCATTTTGGATGAGGCGACGCAGCGGACGCGCGCCGTACTCGGCATCGTAGCCCTTGTCCGCCAGCCAGCTGCGCGCCGCTTCGGTCACTTCCAGCGTGATGGCGTGTTCAATCAGGCGTTCGCGCACCTTGTCCAGCTCGAGGTTGACGATTTGCTTGATTTCGTCCTGCGTCAACGCGCGGAAGACAATCGCACTGTCGACACGGTTGAGGAACTCGGGGCGAAAGAGCTTGCGCACTTGCTCCATGACGTTCTTGACCATGTCCTCGTAGTTTTCCTGCTTTTCTTTGTCGCGGTCGCTGACGACCTCAAAGCCGAGCTTGGCATTGCGCTTAATCACGTCCGCGCCGACATTGCTGGTCAGCACAATCAACGTGTTGCGGAAGTCCACGCGCCGCCCACGCGCGTCGGTCAGCGTGCCTTCTTCCATGATTTGCAGCAGCATGTTAAAAGTTTCCGGGTGCGCCTTTTCGATTTCGTCGAAGACGACGATGCTGTAAGGACGACGGCGCACCGCTTCGGTGAGCTGCCCCGCGTCTTCATAGCCCACATAGCCGGGCGGCGCGCCAACCAACCGCGCCACGCTGTGGCGTTCCATGAACTCGCTCATGTCAAGCTGTACCAACGCCTCTTCGCTGCCGAACATAAATTGGGCAAGAGCTTTGGTAAGTTCGGTCTTGCCCACGCCCGTTGGCCCCAAGAACATGAACGAGCCAATCGGACGGCGTGGGTCTTTTAGCCCCGCGCGGGCGCGCCGCACGGCTTTGCTAATCGCCACAATCGCCTCGTCTTGTCCGATGATGCGCTTGTGCAGTTCCTCTTCCATGTGCATGAGGCGTTCGGTCTCTTCGCTGGCGAGGCGTGTCACAGGAATGCCCGTCCACATGCCGACCACTTCGGCGATATCCTCGCCGGTCAGGCGCGGTTGCCCTGTTTCGGGATTCCAATTGGCTTTGAACTCGGCGAGCGCGCTTTCGAGGTTTTCAAGGCGTGTCTTAAACTCGTTGATGATGTCCTCAGCCAGCCCATCGTCAACAGCACGTTCGATTTCGCCCTTAACGTGGTCAATCTCGTCGGTGATTTTGCGCACTTGCGCCGCTTCGGGCGATTTGTACATGCGCAGGCGTGCCGATGCCTCGTCAATCAAGTCAATCGCCTTGTCCGGCAGGAAGCGGTCGGGGATGTAGCGCGCCGAAAGGTTGGCAGCGGCTTCAATCGCCTCGTCAGTAATCTCGACGTTGTGATGCTCTTGGTAGGGAATTTTAATCCCTTGCAAAATCTCAATCGTCTCTTCGATGGTGGGTTCGTCGACCAAAATCTGCTGGAAACGGCGTTCTAGCGCGGCATCGCTCTCGATGTGTTTGCGGTATTCGTCAAGCGTCGTCGCGCCGATGCACTGCAGCTCACCGCGCGCCAACGCCGGCTTGAGGATGTTGGCAGCGTCGACGCTGCTGCCCGCGCTGCCCGCGCCGACCAGCATATGCACCTCGTCGATAAAGAGAATGGTGTCGCTGGACTTCAGCTCTTCAATTACGCGCTTGAGACGTTCCTCAAACTGCCCGCGATACATCGTCCCCGCCACCAGCGAGCCAACGTCCAGCTGCAACACGCGCTTGTTGAGCAACGGCTTGGGCGTGTCGCCGTCCACGATGCGCTGCGCCAAGCCCTCGACAATAGCGGTCTTACCCACGCCCGGCTCGCCGATAAGGGCAGGGTTGTTCTTGCGGCGGCGGCTAAGCACTTGGATGACGCGCTCAATCTCGGTTTCGCGCCCAACGACCGGGTCGAGCTTGCCCTCGCTCGCTAGTGCCGTCAGGTCGGTCGCCAGCTGGTCGACGAGCGGCGTTTTGTCGCGCGAGGAGCGCGTACGCGGCTCGGGGGTGCTAGACGTGGTGGTCTGCTGCTGCTGTTGCACGGGGTTGTCGTTGAGGACTTTGCGGGTTTGGCGGCGCACTTCTTCGGGACTAATGCTTAGGCGGCGCAGAATGTCAATCGCCACACCGTCCTGCTGGCGCACTAAGCCCAGCAACAGGTGTTCAGTGCCGATGTAGTGGTGCTGCATGCGCCGCGCTTCGTCCACCGCCAGCTCTAGCACCTTCTTCGTGCCGACCGATAGGTCAAGCGGCGCACCGACGCTGCGCGTGCCGCTGTCGGTTAAACGAATGACTAGCTCTTCCACGCGACGCAGGTCTAGCCCCAAATCGCGCAGAACACGCCCCGCGATGCCGCCTTCTTCGCGTATCAGCCCTAACAGCAAATGCTCAACGCCGATTTGCCCGTGTTGGAGCCGTTCAGCTTCTTCCTGCGCGAGGCTCAACACACGCCGCGCCCGTTGGGTAAAACGTTCCATCTTGTTTGGCACGGTAATTCCTCCAGACCTTACGTTGCGGTCAAAAATGCCGTTTTGTATCTTTGATTATACCAATAAATCAGGCTTTCCACACAAGTGGTAGCCTAAGGCTTGGTGAGAACTTAGCAAGATATTCTAACAAATCGGTGACGAAAAAAGCGACTAGCCGTTTGGGTGGGGTGCGCGCCTAAAGCTCGTTGCGACGCATTTGCGACTCTACGCCTTCAATCGCCACTGCCGCCGCCAAAACGGGCAGCCAAAGCGTGCCGACCGCACCGAAACCCATTTCCATCAGCCAAAGCTGGTTAAACGCGCCCACTTGCGCCAGCGGCAGGGCATACCCCAGCGCACTCGCACCGCCAAACGCCGCCAGCGCGCCCACACGCCAAAGCCTGGGCATTCCTCGCGGTGGCAGGCAGCCCGCCAGCAGCGGCGTGCGCTTGGGGTGGCGGCGAAACCACAGCACTGCCCACGCCACCACGCCCACGCCGAACAGGGTGGCGAGGTTGGCGAGCGTGTAGACGGGAGTGCTGGCGGCGTGTGCTAAGAACGCCAGCGCGCCAATCACGCCCACGCTCAACCACGCCAGCGGCGGCAAGCGCAGCGCGTCAAGGTCAGCCGGCGGCGCGCCGTGCACGGCGGCATCTGCCAGTGCTGTCCAGAGCAGCGCGCCCGCCGCCGTCGCCAAAGGCACAGCAAGCGGCAATGCGGGGAAGAGCGTGCTAAAGGCGGGCATCCAGCGCAACCACACGCCCCAGAAGAAGCCCAGCCAAAACATGCCGCCGACCGTGATAAGGCGTGTGCGGCGTGTGCCACCCTGTAGCAGCGTGCCGAACACCCCCCACAGCAGCAGCCCCGTCAAGCTATGCGCCCCCAACGTGCGCGTCAGCAGCGTGCGCGGCAGCTCTTCAAGGGCAACGGCGGGCGCAACGAAGACGCTGACCAGCACGCCATAAAGCGCGAACAACGCCATGCTGTCGTAGAGGTCGCGCACGCGATAGCGCACCGCTAGGTCTAGCAGCACCGCCGCTAACAGCGTGTACGCCAGCGCACGCCATGCCCAATCCAGCGCGCCCAAGCCGTGGGCTGTTGTCCACAACACGACTTCCGAGCCGAAGAGCAGCAGCGCGCCCAGCAACGCGCGCACGCCCCATGCCCGTGCTTGGCTGCCTAGCGCAGTCGTAGGACTTGCCCCGTGTAGATGACGTTCAGGTTAAGGATGCCGTTCAGGCGTGCCAGCGTGTAAACATCCACGCCCGCCCGTGCCGCCACCGCGAACAGCGTGTCGCCCGCTTGCACGGTGTAGGTTGCCCCCGTCAGCGGCGTGGTCACGGGTCCGCCCGTGCCGAACTGCGTGCGCGGCGGGATAATCAACACCGTGTCCGGTTGCAAGGCGCGCACGTTGGTGATGTTGTTGGCACGGTTAAGGGCTTGTAAGGTCACGCCGAAACGTTCGGCAATTTGATTGAGCGTGTCACCCGGCCGCACCACATAGCGCGTGACAGCGGGCGCGGCAGTCGCCACAGGCACGCTGATGACGGGCGCGCTGACCACAGGGGCGGGCGTAGGAATGGTCGTGCCAGCGGCGGGAATGGTGATGACCTGCCCTGCTTGGATGACGTTAGGGTTGGTGATGTTGTTGACGTAAGCCAGCACCTGCCACGTTGTGCCGAAGCGTTCGGCGATGCTGCGCAGCGTGTCGCCCCTGTCAACCTGATAGGTGCGAGCGTAGTTGGCGGGCCCGCCTACCGCCGGCAGCGTCAGCACCTGCCCAACGCGCAACGTGCCGCCCGCTACCAGCCCGTTGGCTTGGCGCAGCGCGTCCAGCGTCGTGTTGTAGCGGATAGCGATGTCGTTGAGCGTTTCGCCAGCTTTAACGGTGTGCGTGCGCGGCGGCGTGAGCGCGCCTGTGGGGATGAGCAGCGTTTGCCCGCGACGAATGCGGTTGGGGTCGATGATGCCGTTGCGCAGCAAAATCGCCTCGATGCTGACGTTATATTGACGGGCAATGCTGGTGAGCGTTTCACCCGCCCGCACGGTGTGGCTGCGGTCTTGGGCATAGCTTACCATCGCCACCGCAAGCAAGAGCAGAAGCACAGCGTAACGAAGAAGGCGCATAAGGAACTCTCCTTTGGGTTATGTCCATATTATACGGCATTCCACGCACGCGCCAACACAAAAAGGCACGCGCTGGGCGTGCCTTATGTGCTGTGTTCAGGTAAGCGGCTGAGCGCGCTCGGTTTGCAGCAGCACTTGCAGCACATCCGCCGCGCTGTAGTGCGTCTGCCCTGCGGGGATAAACTGCCCGATGTGAACCAGCTCATCGCCGGACGTGACGAGGCTCGGCTCAACATAGCCGTCGCGGCGCGTTTGCGGGAAGCCCGCCGCCGCGCCTAGCTGGTTGCACAGGCACATGCGCCCGACCGTGTCCGCCTCGTCGCCACCCTTCTTGACGTACTGGTCAACCGGCTCGGCGGGACAGCGGTAGCCAATCGTGCCATCTTCCTGCTTATAGAGGTGGCGCAAGAAGCCGACATCGCAGAGGCGTTCGCGCTCGGCGTAAACGCTAGGATCGGCGGTCGTGCCTTCGAGCTGCACCACCTTGAACGGAAAACCAGTTGGCGAGGCGATGGGATCCGTTTTCACGCGAATGTTGCCCGCCAACACGCGCGCCAGCACGCGCTCTTTTTCAGGCTGCGCCATGCCGGACTCATCACAAAAGGCGAAAGCCGTGCCAACTTGGATGCCGACCGCGCCCGCCGCGAGTGCCTCCTGCAGCTTCTGCGCCGTGCCATAGCTGCCCGCCAGCCAGAACGGCACGCCCAACGCGCGCATCTTGGCGAGGTCGACCACGTCGCGCTCGCTGTAAATGGGCTCGCCGTCGTCGTTGAGCTGCATCTGCCCACGCGGCGGCGCGTTGTGTCCGCCGGCGGCGGGAGTCTCAATGACAAAGCCCTCGATGCTGCCGCTAGAACGCTTGAGCAAGGCCTGCGCCAGCACTACGGACGAAATAATCGGCAAGAAGTTGGGGCGTTTGAGCGTGCCGACCTGCGCCGCTAGCGTCGGGAACAGCGTTTGCGGCGAGAAGTGCAGCACGTACTCGTCGTCTTGCGTGGCATGCAGCACGTCCAGTCGATAGCTTACGTCCTCGTGGCGCGCCAGCTTGTCGAGGATGCCGGCGATTTGAATGGGCACTCCCGCGCCCATAATCACGTAGTCCACGCCCGCCAACATCGCGCCGTACAGCGATGCCATGTTGGGCATTTGCACCTTTTCCAACAGGTTGATGCCGACAGGGTTGTTATGTCCCTCTTTCGCCAAAAACACCTCGACAAAGTTCGCCACGACCGTCGTGATTTGCAGCTCAGGTGACGGATGCAGCGACCACATCGTCATGCGCTTGTAGGGCTGACGCGGCTCACGTCCGTTGGGCAGGTAGTATTTTTCCACCATTTGCGCCGCCACATCGGGCAGGGGGAAGTGCGACAGAGCGCGGCGCACGTCGCCGTTCGGGTCGCCGTCCATCAGGCGCGCAATCATAATCATGGCGATACCGGTGCCTGAGACAACGCCAAGCTGACCATAACGAGAGACGGCATTCGCGAGGCGATAGTTGGAGATGGCGACCCCCATGCCTCCTTGAATAATTTTTGGGAGTGCTGCTGTCATGCGTTTGCCCCTTCTACTTGTTGTAAGAACTCATATATATTAAAACACCGAGAGAGGGCGCGCGATGCGGTGACAAATGACACCTCTTCAGCAAACAAATGACGCGCAGGCAGGCGATGTGAACGGATTTGCCCTTAATAAATCTTTAGCACATTTGGAAATTCGTTGCGCCAATTCGTACAAATTGCGGTATACTGTGTCAAATAACCGTGACGATTTGTTTGAGGGAACAATTATGTTCGACGCACTTACATTAGACGAGGCACTGGCCCTCGCGCTCCACACTCCTGAAAAAGTTTGGTTTGAGATGCACCGCGAAAAGGACGCTTGTGACGTGCTCGTGCAGATGGACGACGGGACGGTGTACACCGCCACGTTCATCACAATCGCCTATTTACAGCGGCAGATGGAGCTAAACTACGAGGTCACGCGCCAGCTAGCTGACACACCGTCCGTGCGTTACGCGGCAATTGACACGCCACACATTCTCATTGAAAAGCTAGACAAGTCACTCATTGAAGACACCATCGACAATCTCATCGCGTTGGACGTGTTCGAGTGCTACTTTACCCGTGTGACGCAAACACCCGACGAAGAAATTCGTAACCCCAACGAAAACAAGCGCGCCACGCAAGAAGTCGCTGCCGTCGTGATTTCGGAGGTGCTTGTCGTCAGTGGCGATTAGCTGGCGCATAGCGGCGGCGTGCGGGCTGCTGCTCAGTGGCATACTCGCCGGCTGTGGCGCGCCTACGCCAGCGGCGGCTACGCCCGTGTCAATTGTCAAGGCACTGGCGACCGTGTATCTTTCCCCCACACCCAACGCAGAGGCACGCGCCGCCACGCGCGCGGCGGCATCCCCCACCCCCGCGCCGCCCACGCCCACGCCTATCCCCAGCCCCACCGCCTACGTGGGCGTGTTCATTGGGCGTGCCGAGCGCGAGCTAGCGTTTCAATCGTTCAGCCAGCCCATCTTAGGCAGCAGCGGTGTCGAACCGACCGCTAACGCCGCTGCCTGTCGCATTGCCATCAGTGCAGCGGTATTGCGCTTGTGGCAGAGCAACCGCACGCTGAACGACAAGCTCGGCTGCCCTATCCAGCAAGACTTTGGCTTCTTCGGGAGCTTGCAGGTGTTCGAGCGCGGCGTGATGTACGCTCAGCCTGAGATTAACGCCGTCTGGGCGATTGTGCCGCAGGCGACGGTCGGACGTTTCTTCTACATGGAATCGCCGCCCGCCGTGACGCTGTCAGAGCGCGCGCCCGCGCCACTGCTTGCGCCACAGGGAAACTTTGCCAGCGTGTGGGCGATTGTGCCGGACTTGCGCCAGCGTCTTGGCTACGCCATCGCACCTGAAGTGCGCACCGCCATTAACCTACAACGCTTTGACAGCGGTCTCTTCCTGATGGACTTGACCTCTGGGCAAGCGTTCGCGTTGATTATCGACGGCACAGCCTACGGACCCTTTGACATCGACGTACAAGCTCTGAATGACGGCGGCTAGGCACAAAAAACCCCTCGTCTGAGGGGTTTGCGTTACGGCTTAGGTCAGGCGGTTGTAGTATTCAACGACCAATTGGATGTTGAGCTGCACCTGAATTTCCCCTTCTTCGGGGATGCGCGTCAACGTGGCGGTGCGCGCCTTCTTGTCCACGCTCAGATAGGGTGGGTAGCCGCTAATCTGGTCGACCCACTCACTCACGTGAACGTTATTCTTCATGCGGTCGGTCAAGCTAATTACATCGCCCGCTTCGACTTGATAAGACGGCAAGTCAAGGCGTTTGCCGTTGACCAAGACATGCCCATGCACGACCATTTGACGCGCTGCCCAGATGGTGGCGGCAAAGCCTGCCTTGTAGATGAGATTGTCAAGGCGACGTTCAAGCAGGATGAGCAAGTTACCGCCCGTCGTGCCGGTCGGCACTTTCGCCGCTTTGAGGTAGTAATTGCGCAGCTGCCGCTCGCGCACGTTGTAGATAAACGCGAGTTTCTGCTTTTCGTCAAGCTGCATGCCGAAGTTGCTGCGACGACCGCCGCGAAACGACTTCTCGCGGCCGTGATCACCCGGCGGGTACTTGCGCGCGTCGAGGATGCGCCCGTACTTGGGGCGGGGAACGAGCAGCTCACCGAAACGACGCTGCACTTTTGCTTTGGGTCCGTGATATGAAGCCATGTTAGTTTAGTTCACCTCTTGATACACACGCCACCAAATCAGCCGCGCTTTGGTGTTGTTGTCGAACAAAGAATGAGGAGAGGACAGGCGGCTATGATACGCGCTTTGCGACGTTTTGGCTAGGGTGCGTTCGCAAGGCGCGCAACAAAGCCCGCTTCTTTGCGCTCTACGCCTTCTCCATTTCGGCGCGCACGGTCTCAAGCAGGTTGTCGGCACGAATTTGCCCCAAGCTGTAGCAGGGTCCGCCGAGCTTTTCCGCCAGCCGCTTCGCTAGCCCTTGGTCAAAGGCGATGTGTTCCATGTTGATGGTGACCGTGCGGATGTCCGCCTCTTTAATCAGCGCGGCGATGCTGTGTGCCTCTTCTTGCGGCGAAAGTTGTTCGCTCATGGAGACGTTGCCCGCGCCGTCGGTGAGCAAAATCATCAGCGGCATCACGTCCGGGTGCGTCAGCTTCTCCTTGCGGATGGTCTCGTAGCTGAGCCACAAGCCCGCCGAGAGCGGGGTCTTGCCGCCCACAGGGATATCGCGCAGGGCTTCCTTCGCCAGCACCACCGAGTTGGTGGGGGCAAGCACGAGGCTGGCGCGGTCTTTCTGAAAGACGACCAAGCCCACGCGGTCGCGCCGCTGATAGGCATCGGTCAGCAGCGACATAATCGCGCTCTTGGTAGCTTCCATGCGCTCGCTCACCGCCATGCTCCACGAGGCATCGACCACAAACAAGATGAGGTTGGCGGCTTTCTTGACGCGCACCTTGCGCTGGAGGTCGCTTTTGCGCAGGGCATACGCCATGCCGGTCGCGTCCTTCTGTGCTTGACGATCGCGCTGATGCACGGCGGCGGCGCGCAGCGTGGCATCAAAGGCGATGTCGTTGAGTTTGTCGCCGGCTGGCACGGCGCGAATGTAGCGTCCACGCTTGCGGTCGGTCTTGGTCGTGCTGCGCCGCCCGCTTTGCTTGCGCGTCAGCTTGTCCAGTTGGGTTTGCAGCTTGCGCGCCTGAAACTCGTCCGCGCTCTTGACCTTTTTGCCGCCCTCCCACCAATTGGCATCCGTGCTGGGGAAGTCGTTCGCGCGGGCAGGAGGCTGTTCGCTGATGTCTGGTGAGCCTTGCTCGGGGGCTTCGCCGCCTACCTCGTCACTTTTTTTTTAGACGTGCTGGGACTTTGTTCGTTAGCTTCGCCGCTGTCCGCGCCCTCTTCACCTGCGCCGTCGTCGCCGATTTCCTCGCGTTTCTTGTCGACGATGCTGTCGAGCTTGTCGAGGTTGGCGGTGGCATCAGCAAAGGGTCCGCGCTTGAGGCGGTGCGGGATGGCGAGGCGAATGGCCAGCGCGATGTCCGCGTCGGTAATGCGCGTGCGTCCCTGATAAGCGGCGTGAGCGCGCGCGGTCTTGAGAACGACCAAATCGGCGCGATGCCCATCCACCTGCATATCGCTCATGAGTTCGGCAATCAAGCGCAGGTCGTTGGTGGTGTATTTGACGCTGTCGACGATGGCGCGCGCATCGGCAATGCGCTGCGACAGGGCTTGCTCGTTGGGCTGCCATTCCTCGCGGAACGCCTCGCTGTCCAGCTCATACGCCACATGCCGCTGCAAGATTTCCACGCGGTCTTGCGCGCTGCGGATGCCGGACACGTCCACCGACAGCGCAAAGCGGTCGAGCAGCTGCGGGCGCAGGTCACCCTCTTCGGGGTTCATCGTGCCGACTAAGATAAAGCGCGCGGGGTGGGAAAAGCTAATGCCCTCGCGCTCAACGATGTTCACGCCCATTGCCGCGCTGTCCAACAGCAGGTCAACGATGTGGTCGTCGAGCAAGTTGACCTCGTCAATGTAAAGGATGCCGCGATTGGCAGCAGCAAGAACGCCCGGCTCGAAGTGCTTTTCGCCTTTTTGGATGGCGCGCTCAATGTCTAGCGTGCCGACGACGCGGTCTTCGGTCGCGCTGACGGGCAGATCAATGAAGGCAGCACGCCGCTTAGTGGTCGGGATTTGCTCGCGTGGGATGCCCGCATAACGCGCCTGCGCAAAGTCTGACCACGTGTCGGGGCGGGCGGGGTCGTCATTGAACGGAGAGTCTTGAATGACCTCCATTTCGGGCAGCAACGCCGCCAGCGCACGCGCCGCCGTCGATTTGCCTGTGCCGCGTTCGCCGCGTACCAATACGCCGCCGATGCGCATGTCAATCGCGTTTAAGACTAACGCAAGCCGCATGAGGTCTTGCCCGACAATCGCGGTAAAGGGATACACAGAGGGTCTTTTACTCATAGGATGCGCTGCACCTTTGTGCTGTGTTAACGGTTGCAAAGGGGTATTATACGCCTGCGCTGACCGTGTGGATAGTGTAAAGCTAGCCGCCGAGCTGGCGCACTGCCCACGCGGCGGCGGCGCGCACGTCGGCATCGGCGTGGTCGCACAGCGGCAGCAAGGCATCACGCGCGCGCGCGTCGCCCATGCGTCCCAACGTCTCGATAAGGTCAAGCAGCACGGGGAGGTCGTTGTCGTAGCGCGGCAGCACTGCCAGCAGCGCGTCCGCCGCGCCCAGCGCAATCAGGCTCTGGCGGCTGGCGTGGCGCACGGTCGCGTCCTCGTCGTTAAGAAAGCACGCCAGCAGCGCGTCTACGGCGGTGTGCGCGCCCAACACCCCCAGAGCTTCAGCGGCATTGGCGCGCAGCGGAGCATAGCTGTCGGCGAGGGCAGCTTGCAGCGCGCCGACCGCGTCACGGTCGCCCACCTTGCCCAGCGACTCAGCAGCCATTGCGCGCACGTCGGCATCTTCGTCCGCCAGCAGCAAGCGCAAGGGCGCGAAGGTGCGCGGGTCGTGCGTGGTAGCAAGAGCTTCCGCCACGCGCAAGCGCACGCCCGCGTCGGGGTCAGCCGCCGCCGCTGCCAGCGCATCTACGCCGCGTGGGTCGCGCGCGCGCCCGACGCGCCACGCGGCATTGGCGCGCTCCTCAGGGGTCTTGCCATGTGCCAGCCAATACAAATAGTCTTCCAACGTGTAGTCGCTCATCG
Organism: uncultured Anaerolineae bacterium; assembly: GCA_938022205.1. Lineage (GTDB taxonomy): Bacteria > Chloroflexota > Anaerolineae > Aggregatilineales > Phototrophicaceae > JANWYT01. The sequence continues at coordinate 37,121 of CALIEB010000012.1, forward strand.
TTCTGCCGCACTCTCGTTAGCTGCCAACCGCTCAAAATCACGATACACACCCAACAAGCCGACGATGCGCCCGCCGTCGTCGCGCAGCACGTCCAAGCGCATGTGGCAGCGGTAGCGCACGCCGTCCACCGTCACCGTGACGTTCTCTTGCACGGGCAAGCCACTCATCAGGCAGTCTTGCTTCAACGCCATGAGGTACACGGCATCCGCACGCGGCAGCAGCTCGCGGTCGCTTTTGTGGAGCGCGCTCGCGGTGGCGTAAGGCGCGCCTTGATTGTGCAGCCACGTGTAGTTCAACAGCGCGTCATGCTCGAACAGGCACATCGCCTGCGCTTCGTTTGCCAGCAGCAGTCGCTTCTCGCTGCGGGCAAAGGCGCGCTCGGCTTTCTTCTGCTCGGTGATGTTGATGTGTGAGACAACAACCCAGCCCGGACGGTCGTGCAGCGGCACGGCGCGCAGCAAGAACCAACGCTCTTGGTGCGGCGCGTGGCACGGGTAAACCATGTCAAAGCTCGCACGCTCGCCGCTCATCACGCTCAACAACCCCTCGTAACACGCCATCGCGCCCTCGCTGTCACGTCCGCGCGCGTCACGACATATCTCAAGGTAGTTCGTGCCAATGTCGCTGTGGTGGATAGAGCTACCGTTCTCGATAGCGAACTGTCGCCATGCGTCGTTGACTTCACGGATAACGCCCTTGTCATCCACCACTGCGATTTGTGCCGTCAGCGAGTTCAGCACCGTTTGCGCGTAGTGGCTCTGCTCTTCGGCGAGGTGCGACACGCGCTTCAGCTCGGTGATGTCGACCATCGTGATGACGATGCCGGTGATTTGGTTAGCGTGCGTGCGGTAGGGGGCAATGCGCAGCAGCAGCCAATGCCCATCGCGGTGCTGAACTTCCATCTCGCGGGTCACTAGCGTGTCTAGAACTTGGAGGACTTGCGCCTCAAGGTCAAAGTCACGTAGCTGGTGGGCAAAATGGTTGATAGGTCGCCCAATGTCCTGCTCGAGCAAGTTAATGGCGTTTTGCGCGGCGGGGGTGAACTTGCGCACCTTTAGCTCCGCGTCCAAGAAGACCGTGCCAATGTCCGTGCTTTTGAGCAGGTTGTTGATGTCATCGTTGAGCGCGCTCAGCTCACGGATTTTCAGCTGGTGCTCGTTGTTGACAGTCAGCAACTCCTCGTTGACCGACTCTAGCTCCTCGTTGGTGCTTTGCAGCTCCTCGTTCGCCGCCATCAGCTCCTCGTTGGTAGCTTGCAGTTCTTCGTTCGAGGTCTCCAGCTCTTCAATAGTGGCTTGCAAGTTCTCGCGGGTGAACTGCAGCTCCTGTTCAAGGTTGAAGATGCGCTGCGCCATGCCGTCGCTCAGCTCATAGGGGACAAAGGCAGGACTGTTGGCTTTCTCTTCCGTGACCGGCTCGCTGTCGAACAGCACCAGCACCAACTTTTGGTTCTGGTCATGCTGCCAGAACAAGCGCGTCGTAATCTTGACGAAATGGGGGTTTTGCCCGTCTTTGCCCACCTGCACCTGCTGGTAGTTGACCTCAATTTCCTCGCGCAGCGTGCGATGGATTGCCGTGCTGAGCGGCGTAACCAGCTCCTCCGGCACCATCTTGAGCAAGTTAAGGCTGACTTGATAGCCACGTGGCGGCTGCAAGTAGAGCGACAGTTCGCCAAAAGCGTGCAGCACGGTCAGGTCTTCGTTGATGACAACGCAAGGCGGCAGCACTTGCTCGACAAGGCTGCGCAGCACCACGTCGCTGCTGCGCAAGTCTTGCCCGCGCGCGGTGGCTGCGCGGTAGTCGCGCGGAGTGAGGGCGAGCGCGGGGCTGGCGCGCGGCGGCACGATGTTGGGCATGAGCGGGCGGTAGTTGCCGCGATACTGGTAAATTTTCCACTTCGCGCTCTCAACGCTGAAATCCGCGCCGCGATCGCCCAAGCTCTCACTGCTGCCTAAGAACAAGTAGCCGCCCTGCTTGAGCGAAAACTGGAAGGTGGCGATGATGCGGTTCTGCACTTCGGGCGTGAGATAAATTAGCACATTGCGGCAGGAGACGAGGTCAATGCGCGAGAACGGTGGGTCGGTGATGAGATTTTGGTAGGCGAACACCACCATGCCGCGAATGCTGCGCAGGATTTCGTAGTGGTCGCCGTGTTTGACAAAGTAGCGTTCGAGCAAGTTGGGCGGAATGTCTGCCAGCACACTTTCGGCGTACACGCCTTGCCCGGCGGTGTTGAGTGCCTCGCGGTCAATGTCGGTGGCGAAGATCTTGACATCGACGAAATGTCCCATGCGCTCCATGTAATCCTGAAAGAGAATGGCAAGCGAGTAGGCTTCCTCGCCGGTAGCACAGGCTGGTACCCAGACGCGCACTTGGTCGCGGCGCGGTCGCCCGTTCAGCAGCTGCGGGATGATGTGCGTTTGCAGGTATTCGAAGGCTTCGGCATCGCGAAAGAAGCGCGTCACGCCAATTAAGAACTCTTTGACCAGCACGCGCCGCTCGTTGGGCGACCGCTCGAGGTAGGCGATGTAGTCGCGCAAGTCCTCAATCTCGAACAAGTTCATGCGGCGTTCGATGCGACGCACCAGCGTGTTGAGCTTATAGCCGGTGAAGTCAATGCTGTTCTGGTCGTGCAAAATCGCCAGCACCTTGCTGATAAGGTCATCCTGCGGCAAGTGCGCCGGTGCTTCGCTGACGATAATCGGGTTGGGATGGGCGACATAGCGCAGCACCAGCTCGGGCATTTGTTCGGGAGGACTAACGTAGTCAACCAGCTGGGTGGCGATTGCGCTGCGCGGCATGCCGTCAAATTTTGCGCTGTCGTCCTGCGCCAACACCATGCCACCGTACTCTTTGATGGCGCGGATGCCGCGCGTGCCGTCGCTGCCGGTGCCAGACAACACACAGGCGATGGCGTGTGTTTTGCTGTTCTTGGCTAGGGACTCAAAGAGGATGTCGATGGGCAGGTTCAAGCCGTGACTGCGGTCATAATCGACTAAATAAAGGCGATTTTTGAAGATGGTCATGTTCTTCTTGGGCGGCAGCAAGTAGATATTGCCCCCTTGCACCATCACGCCGTCGGTGGCCTGCTGCACAGGAATGGGCGTGTACTTGCTCAACAACTCGACCATGTGGCTCTTGTAGTCCGGCGAAAGGTGCTGAACGACACAAAACGCGACCTGCGGGTGCAAGGGCATCTGCGAAAAGAAGCGTTCGAGTGCTTCCAAGCCGCCTGCTGATGTGCCAATGCCGACAATGTAGAGGTTTTCGGCATCTGCGGAGGGTTCTGTGTAATTGGTCATTTTGGCACACTCTTTTAAGCATTACGCTGTGTTATAATGATTATAACATGGAAACAACTTACCAAGAGCCTGAACCGCAAGACTATGAACAACGACGACCTACGCCAGCGCGCCCTTGATTTGCTCAAGGGTAACTACGAGCTCAGTGAAGCCATCGCCAGCAGCGACCTGCCTAACCTGTTGCAAGAGCTGCGCATTTACCAAGTCGAGCTGCAACTACAAAACGACGAGCTACGCAAGACACAGTCGGAGCTAGAAAGTGCCAAACAAAAGTACTTTGATTATTATGAGTTTGCGCCGGTAGGCTATTTGACGCTCAACAACAAAGGCACGATTTTAGAGGCAAATCTGACGGCGCGCGACATGCTACGCGAGGACAAACGCCGACTGACCAACAAGCCGCTCTCCTACTACATTGACAAGGACTACCGTGAGGTGTTCTACGAACACTTACAGGCGGTGCTGCGCGAAGAAAAGCCCAGCGCGGTACGGCTGCGCCTGCGCACCGATGACGGTCGGCAAACGTACGTCACGATGGATGTCAAGCTGTTTCGGCTTGCCAACGGCGAAAGCGGCATCCTCGTCATCTTGGCGGACATCACCGCGCTGCATGAAGCGGAAGAAGTCGCGCGCCGCGCCGCGCTGGAACAAGCGCGCATGGGGCTGCTAACGCACTTCATCCGCAGCGCGTCGCACGAGTTCCGCACGCCGCTTGCCATCCTACAATCGTCGCTGGAGCTAACGCATCGCAAGCGGGACTTCGCCTTCTTTGAAGAGCGTTACAGCCGCTTGTTGGAGCAGGTCGACAAGATGGAGCGTATCCTCGAGCTGATGCTCTTGAGCAGCCGCCTCTACCTGCAGCCCAGCTTGCGGCGCGCCCCGTTGCACGTCAAGACCCAATGCGCCGGCGTGCTGGACGAGCTGCGCGACATGGCACACACGCATCACAAGCAGGTCGAGGTGACCATCCCGCTCGACCTCTACGTCTACGCCGACGAAGAGCTGTTCTTTAAGGCGGTCTATGAGCTGCTGCACAACGCGCTGCGCCACAGCGGCGACCAAAGCCCACAGGTACGCCTCATCGCCGGGGCGGCAAAAGATGGCGTGGAGCTGCGGGTAGAGGACGACGGCGTAGGCGTGCCGCTGCAAGTTGCCGAGCGTTTGTTTCAGGCGTTTGAACGCGGCGACAACGCCCATCGCACAGAAGGCGTAGGGCTGGGCTTGTCGCTGGTCAAGCAAATCATGGAGCTGCACGGCGGCAAGGTCTGGCTAGACAAGAGCGTCGCCTGCACCGCGTTCGTGTTGTTCTTCCCGTCGTCAACCGGCTAGTTGTTGAGCAGGTGGTCGACAATCTTGTCGAGCGTGATGCTCTGTTCTTTGACCAGCGCGTCGCCGACCTTGAGCAGGGCGGGGATGTTGCGCGAGTCATCCATTGGGCTTAACGCATCGGAAAGGTGAGTTTGGATGCGGTAGAAATGTCCGTCTAGCAGCAGCTCGTTGAGCTGATAGCTGACCGCGTCGATGCTGCCGTCGATGAACATGTGCAGAATGCGCAGCTCCATCATCCACTGGATTGCGCCCCAGTGGGTAATGCGCCGCTTGGCAAAGCCGTATTCCGTTTCACCCGCGCCTAAGGACACGACGAAAAAGTCTTCGAGGTCGAGGTTTGCGTTCTGTTTATGCGCATCCGATAGCCCGCACATAGCGGGGTTGTTGGCGAACACGCCGCCGTCGACCAGCGTGACTTGGTAGTGACGGTTTTGCAGCACGACCGGCTCGAAGAACGTCGGCGCGGCGGCGGTGGCACGAGCTACCTCGCGCATGAGCTGCTGGCTGTCGTAAGGGTCCCAGCTTTTGAACACTTTGGGGCGCGCGAGGTTGGTGGCGTAGGTGGTGATAATCGTCGGCTTAAGTGCCTGCCCTAGCTTGAGGTCGTGGAAGCGTTCTGCGAGCAGCTGCTTAAGCGGCTGGCTGGAGTATTTGTAGGTCCAGAGCTGGCGCAGCCCCAGCCACCAGTGGGTCGGAAACAGCCTATGCCCATAGTCGAAGAAGAAGCGCACGCCTTGCTCGGCGGTGTAGAGCGGCTTGCCTTGCGCGTCGGGGGCGGTCGCGCCTAACGCGAGGATGCCGCCTGTGGACGTGCCGACGAAGAAGTCGAACAGCTCGCTTAGGGGCTTGTTTGCCCGCTTTTCCAGCTCCTGCATGACGCGCGCTGGGATGACCCCGCGCACGCCGCCGCCGTCAATCGACAGGATTTTGACGGTTTTGCTCATGTTTCCCCCTTGTGTGGTCTAACGCAGTCCCTGCGCGGTAACGATGATGTTTTCTGGCGTGCCGCCGCGTTCGCTCACCAAGATGACGAAGTCCGCGCGCGCGGACGCGCCTAGCACGGTCTCGTTGACGGGCGCGAACGCTGCGCCAATCACCCGCCCTGCCTCGTCGAACAGCGTCGCCACCGCCATGACCTCGCGCAGCGGCGTGCTGCCGTTATTCGTCACGTGTCCGCTGATGAACAGCTGGCCGTCGCTGCCGGTGGTGGTCGTGAATTCTGCCACCAGCACGCCTTCGCCGACGACATCTAGCGTGTCGTCGTTCACCCAAGCGGCATCGCCAAGCAGCAGGTCATACGCCACGCTAGCGGGCGGCTGTCCTTGCCCGAAGCGCAGGCTAAACGGCATGAAGCTGTTGGGCAAGATGCCATGCCCCATCAGCTTGTCCTCCGCGCCCGCCAGCACAGAGCGGTCGGCGGCGTGCAGCGTGGCGCGAATTGGCACGCCGGTGAGGGTGCGCACGCCGCGATTGACCACCTCGCCGGTGATGTAGAACACGCCCTCGCGGGTCGACCAGGTCGACACGTTGGTGATTTCGAGGTGCTGGGTCGACACGCCGCTGAGGGCAGCCAGTGGTGCGGCGGGCAGCGGCGCGTCGCTGTGTACCGCCAGCGTGTTGATGAAGACCTGCACCTGGCTTTGCAGGGCGGGGTCGGCGGGCAAGCGCGCCTCTAGCACGACGAAGAACGTGCCGCTGCGCTGAATGAAGGTGTTGAGCGGCTGTGGCACGCCGCCCACCCCTTCGCGGATGCCAGCGATGCGCCAGCTGCCGTCGGGCATGGCTTGGCGGTCTTGCTCTTTGTAAGCGCGTAAGTCCGGGCGCACTTGCGTTTGGTACTGCAGCAACAGCGCGCCAAAGTCCTCAAGGGTGATGGCACTGCCCCAATTGACCACTGCCACGCGCACGAGCGGGGTGTCGCTGTTTGGTGGCGAAAAACTGGCGGCGGCGAGCGTGTCCTGCGGGTCTTCGTAGACCGCCCAATTGCGCGGCACGACAAGGCTGAACGCGCCGCTGCGGTGCGTGTAAGTTGTCGGCGACACGTCGGGCGGCAGCGGCGTGGGCGCGAAGACCACCGCACCGCCCGCGCACCCGGCTAGCAGCAAGCTCACACATGAGAAAATGAGCAACAACTTGTCTCGCATGGTAAATGCTCGTATGCTTGGATGAGATGCACGTGTGCATTGTAACGCAAAATGAGGACAATATGTACACAGATAACGACATTCTCTTTCCTCATCACGCCATTCAACTGCTCAAGCGCACGCGCGGCGCGCTCTTTCGCCAGCTGGTGGAGCGCGTGCAAAAGCTGCCCGAAGCGCACGAGGAAACGCTGGCGTTTATGCTGATGATGGTCAAGCTCAACGGCTGCTTGCCCTGCGAAACGGACAGCTTTCGCGCCATGCGCGGCTGTTCGGCGTGCGCGCAGCAAACGCTCAAACGCTTTAAGGGCAGCGACGAGGAGCTGCTGCAGCTGTTCGAGAAGGCACTGCAGGAGGTGCGCCAATTTAAGCAGCTTCGCCCTGAGCTGGGGATTGTGGCTGGCGAGTAGCGCGCGGCGTGCCTAACGCAACGCTAGCAAGTCCGCCACCAGCGCGTAGCCCGTCTGCACGCGCCCCGCGCCCGCGCCGATAAGCGTCACGTCGCCCAAGAGCGTGGTGCTGAAGGTGATGGCGTTGGTCGCGCCCTTGACGCTCGCCAACGGGTCGTCGAGTGGGACGCGTACGGGTTGCACGTTGCCGCCCTGCGGCGTGACGGTGGCGATGAGCTTGTAGGTTGCGCCCGCTTCGTGCGCCAGTGCCATGTCGGTCGCGCTGATGCCGCGAATGCCCTGCACGTGAAAATCCGCCAGCGTGACGTTCGCGCCGAAGAGCGTGCGCGCCAAGATGACCGCCTTGCCTGCCGCGTCCCAACCGTCTACGTCCGCCGTTGGGTCGGTTTCAGCGTAGCCCAACCGTTGCGCCTCCGCCAGCGCGGCGGCATAGCTCATGCCACTTTCCATGTGCGTCAGGATGTAATTGGTGGTGCCGTTGAGGATGCCGCGCAGCCGCGTGATGCCCGCGCCCGCCAGCGCGTCCAACCCCAGCATCATCGTCGGCGTGCCAGCCATCACGGTGGCTTCGAAGCGGAACTGCCGCCCGTGCTGGCGCGCCAAAGCCGACAGCGACGCATAGCCTTGCACGACCACGCCCTTGTTGGCGACGACGACGTGCCAGCCGCGCGCCATCGCCTGCTCACAGTAGTGCAGGGCGGGCTGTGCCGTCTGCAAGTCGCTAGGGCTGGCCTCAATCAGCACGTCAGCGGCGGCGGTGGCAATCAGCGCGTCGGCATTGGGCAAGCGCAGCAGCGATGCGCCGTCGGGATAGTTGTGCAGGCTGCCGCTAGCGATAGCGTCCAGCAGCGCGGCAGGGTCAAGCCCGTCGGGGTGATAGACCACACCGCGCGAGCGCGTTGCCACGCCCACCAGCAGCGGACGAAACCCTAGCGCGCGCCGATATTGCTCGCCATAGTCGCGCAAAATCTCGGCGAAGCCTTGCCCGACGTTGCCAAAGCCGATGAGGACAATACGCATAAGCGTTCCTTTGAAAGACAGATTGCGTGCCGCATGATAACATCGGACGGCGTTTTTTTCACGGCAAACGTGCGCAAGGCTATCGTGCCTGCTACGCCTCCCCGCCCAACTGAGCTAGGATGGCTTCGATG
>CALIEB010000013.1 GCA_938022205.1 uncultured Anaerolineae bacterium
GTGAGCAACAGCGCTGTGCCGGTCGCCAGCGAAAAGATCGGGAACTGAGCTGGGAGCAGACCGACATGCCAGACTGCGCGGCTGGCGTTCACGCCCAACAGCGCACCGACGCCGCCGCTCACGAAGATCGCCAGCACAAAACCGATGGCCGCCATCACCTTCAGCGCCCAAGACGTGCCCTCTTTCTGCCGCGCTGCCAGCACCAGCGAGATCACGATGACAGCGCCAAAGATGGTGTAGCCCCACACCATCTGCGCCAGCAGCGACGTCAGATTGGGCTGCAGATATACTTTCCAAACGCGCTCCATGTGGCCCAGATCCATGCCGATCGAGATCAGCGCCGCCGGCAGCGTCACCATGGCCGACCACAGCGCGTACTTGCCCAGCCCTTTGAACAGCTTCACCCCGAACAGATAGTCCAGCGCCGCCACCATGTAGGAGCCAGAAGCCACACCGGCGAAAAACAGATACATGGCGACCCACAGCCCCCATGTCACATACGAGCCGTAATTGACGTCGCGCTCGCCGATGAAAAGACGATTGTAAAAACCGTAAAGCCCCAGGATCAAAGCCAAGATCCCTAGGACGTACAGGATGCGTTTGATCGTGACCATGATTTCGCCCCCTACAGCAGATAGTACACGCGCGGCTCAGTCCCCAACTCTTCTTTCAAGCGGATGACGTTGGGCTGTGCAATCATTTCGGCGACCAAACTGGCCGGATCGTTGGCGTCGCCAAACAGGGTTGCGCGACCGATGCACGTCGTCACACAGGCGGGTAGCTCGCCCACTGCAATACGGTGCAGACAGAAATGACACTTACGCGCGTTGCCGATGGGTGAAGTGCGCTCTTGGCGCGGACGCGCCTCGCCGTATTCAAAACTGGGGGCGCGCTCATATCCTTCCGCCACCGTCCGACCGGCGATCAAACCATCTGCGACTGGGTTCGGCTCGTTGTAGGTCAGGCCGAAGTCCGATGTGCGAGCGCCGTAGGGACAGGCTGTCAAGCAGGCGCGGCAGCCAATACATTGATCGTAGTCCACCACGACCACCCCATCCACATTCTTGTAGGTCGCATTGACCGGACAAACCGGCGTGCAGGGGGGCTTGTCGCACTGCATGCAGGGGCGCGGCACAAACCGCCGTCCAACATTCGGATAGACGCCCCATTCTTCTTCGAGGACCGGACGGTAGACTACGCCAGGGGGCAGCCGGTTTTCCGCCACACAGGCGATGGTACAGGCATGACAGCCAACGCACTTGCGCAGGTCGATGACCATCACCCAGCGGCGTTCTTCGGGTTTTTTCTGCAGCGCACGGTGCAGCTCAACGCGCATGCGCTCTAAAACGTCTAACGTCTCTAGGTTCGTGTCTTCGGCATAAATAAGGTCTTGTAATTGTGTTTCGTAGCGCGCCACAGCTTCTTCGGGCGCAAGGGTGAACTCGTCGAGAGCCTGCAGCATGACCGCCGCACCGGCGGCACCGGCGAGGGTTTGCAGGAACTCCCTACGACTTGTTGTGTTGTCCAAAGGGTGTGACTTTTTGGACTCGTCCATATGCCCTTCTCCACCTTTCTGATAAATAGCTAACACGCACCCATCGTAACAAATATTAGCCCGTTGTATGGATGATATAAGTCACGGGTTACTCGTGAATTTCGTCACGTGAAAGGATGTGTTCATGCGGGTTAAAAATGGGCAAATGGCGACATATTATGTGTAGTTTAGGGCTTTTGTGGGTATAATGGGGCGAATAGCGGCGGCGCGGGAGGGACAGACGAAATGGCGATAAACCGTATGCGGGTGCGCGAATTGCTAGAGCGGCGGGCGTTTGACGATTTGTTTATTGAGGAGCTTGGTTGGGACAACGCGACAATGTCGGCGGTGGTGGTGCGCGTTGGTGAAGCGACGTACACGCTGAGCCCGGTGGCGCAGAAGCGGGGGTTTGCCGTGTTTGCTTGTGCGACGCTGCCGGATTTTGTGACGCGGGGGAAGGTGGAAAAGGAGCTTTCGCGCCGCTTTTTCGAGAACATGGTCATTTTTTACGACGCTGAGAGCGGGGAACAGCGGTGGCTTTGGACGAAGCGAGAGGTGGGCAAGCCGTTGTCGCGTCGCGAGCGCGGGTTAATGGCGGGGCAAACGGGCGAGCCGATTGTGCAAGCGTTGGAGGGGCTAGCGTTCACGCTGGACGAAGAGGCGGACGTGACGCTGGTGGGGGTGGCGAGCCGTGTGCGCGCCAGTTTCGACATGGAGAAGGTGACGAAGCGGTTTTACGAACGCTTCAAGCGGGAACACGACGTTTTTATGGCATTCATAGAGGGCGTGCCGAGCGGGGAGCTTGCCTCGTGGTACGCTAGCATCATGCTCAATCGGCTGATGTTTTTGTATTTTATTCAGCAGAAGGGGTTTTTGGACGGGAAGATGCGCTACTTGCAAGAGCGGCTAGCGCAATCTAGCGGCAATTTTTACCGTGATTTTCTGCTGAAGTTGTTTTTTGACGGGCTAGCGGTGGCGGAGAAAACGCCTGAGACGCGCGCGTTGTTAGGCGATGTGCCGTATTTGAACGGTGGGATATTTTTGCCGCACAGCATCGAGCAGCAGCATGGCGCGGGCATTCACATAGCGGACGAGGCGTTTGCCAAGATTTTCGCGTTCTTTGACAGCTACCAGTGGCACTTAGACGAGCGACCGTTGCACAAGGACAACGAGATTAACCCGGACGTGTTGGGGTATATCTTTGAGAAGTACATCAACCAGAAGCAGATGGGGGCGTACTATACCAAAGAGGACATCACGGAATATATCAGCAAGAACACGGTGCTGCCGTACGTGCTGGAGCGCGTGGAAGAGGCGGTGAAGGTGGCGTTTACCGGCGAGGGGTCGCTGTGGGGGTATTTGGCGGCGGACCCCGACCGTTACATTTACGCGGCGGTGCGGCACGGCTGCCAGCTGCCGTTGCCCGAAGCGATTGCGGCGGGGCTGACGGACGTGCGTTGTCGTGCGGGGTGGAACGCGCCCACGCCGGCGGAGTATGGGCTGCCGACGGAGATATGGCGCGAGACGCTGGCGCGGCGGCAGCGGTATGAGGAGCTGCGTGGCAAGCTAGCGCGTGGCGAAGTCAAGAGCGTGAACGCGCTGGTGACGCAAAACTTGGACATCAGGCAGTTTGCGCAGGACGTGATTGATGGCACCGAGAGCAGCGACGTGGTCAAGGCGTTTTGGCGCGTGCTGACGAGCGTGACGGTGCTAGACCCGACGTGTGGGAGCGGGGCGTTCTTGTTTGCGGCGTTGAACGTGCTAGAGCCGCTTTACGCGGCGTGCCTTGAGCGAATGCGCGGGTTTGTGGCGGAAGCCGATGCGACCCCTTCGTCCCTTGTGGGAGAGAAGTCCGAGAGCGGGGGGCGGTCTTACCCCAAGCACCAAGAGTTCCGCAAGGTGTTGGAAGAGGTTGACCAGCACGCCAACGAGAAGTATTTCATCTACAAGCGCATCATCCTGAACAATCTTTACGGCGTGGACATCATGGATGAGGCGGTGGAGATTTGCAAGCTGCGACTGTTTTTGAAGCTGGTGGCGCAAGAAGACAACCCGAAGAAGATAGAGCCGCTGCCGGATATTGACTTTAACATTCGCGCGGGCAACGCGCTGGTGGGCTTTGCTACCGAAGCGGAAATCAAGAACAACCTGTTTGCGCAGGCGGTGCTGCCGCGCTTGGAGGTGTTGAAAGGGACGCTCGACACCTTTCGGCAGCAGCAACTAGAAGCCAACGTGAAGGCGGCGGAAGTGAAGGCGTTGAAACAGCGTGCGCAAGAGGTGCAGGCGGAAATCAGCGCGGTGTTGGACAAGGCACTTGCGCCCTTGCATGGCTTTGGTGAAGACCAAGTGGAGGCGTTTAGGGCATCGCACAAGCCGTTCCATTGGTATGCGGCGTTTTACAGCGTGCTGGCGCGCGGCGGCTTTGACGTGATTATCGGCAATCCCCCGTATGTCGAATACAGCAAGGTCAAAAAAGAGTACGCGATACAAGGTTACAAGACCGAAAGCGCGGGCAATCTGTATGCCTATGTCATGGAGCGGAGTTTCCAGCTTGAGGATAAAAACGCGCGCTCTGGGATGATTGTCCCACATTCTGTCTTTTGTACTGACCGCATGGAAAGCGTGATGCAGATATTTGAAGGAAATCGTATTTTTTGGGCTTCTACCTACGACATTCGTCCCGCTAAGTTGTTTGTTGGTGTTGACCAAAGGTTAGCCATCTATCTAACAGCTCGTGCAGACCGTAACCAAAAGCATGCTACGCGCTATAATCGCTGGAATGAAAGCACAAGAGAGCATTTATTCCACCAGCTTTGTTTTGAGGACATCACAGAACTCACGTTCAAAAATGCGTTTCCTAAAGTTGGTTATAGCGTTGAACCTGCAATCTGGAAGAAATTACAAACAAAAAAACCTATGATAAATTCGCTAACGGGCAGTCATCCCGTTTACTACCACAATGCCCCTCGTTATTGGGTTCGCGCGATGGACTTCGTGCCATACTTTTGGAATGAGCGCGAAGGTCACAAGGTTTCTGGGCAAGTCAGAACGCTTAAATTGGCTTCTATTGAGAATGCAAAAGTAGTTGTTGCCAGCATGAACAGCACACTGTTTTATTGGTGGTTCGTTATTTTATCGGATTGTAGACATCTAAATTTACGAGAGATTGAATTTTTCCCACTAGGCTTGGATAGCATGGCGGATGAGACAAAACAGGCGTTGGGCGTTTTGGCAGATAAGCTGATGGCAGACCTGAAAAAGAACGCTTCACGCAAAAAGGCGTTTTACAAAACCACAGGGCGCGTGGAATACGACGAGTTTTATCCCAAGCTCTCTAAGCCCATCATCGACGACATCGACCGCGTGCTGGCGCGTCACTATGGCTTTACGGACGAAGAGCTGGACTTCATCCTCAACTACGACATCAAGTACCGCATGGGCGACGAACTGGGCGAAGAAGACGACGACGAGGCGTGAGGACAAGGGCAGCTTGCTCTTGACAAAAGGCGCGCAAAAAGCATAGAATGCCTGCATACGCGGGTGTAGTTCAGTGGTAGAACGCTTGCTTCCCAAGCACGATGTCACGGGTTCGAGTCCCGTCACCCGCTACCAACCGCCGCCTCCCCGACGAGGCGGCGCGCTTTTTTTGCGGCATTGACGAAATGCCCCTGTGCCGCTATCATTGTCCTGTTTTCACACCGACTAAAACGCCCCATCCGCATGGGGTTTTATCATGAAATGAGGAGTTCTTACCCGTGTCTAACTTCAGCATCACCGCACAAAAGCGCACCGTCACCGGCAAAAAGGTGAGCAACCTGCGCAACCAAGAACTTGTTCCCGCCACCATCTACGGACCCAAAATCGCGCCTATCTCCGTGCAATTCGCCTACCGCGAGCTGGAACTCATCCTGCGCGAAGCCGGCAGCACCAACCTCATCAGCATCACCGTCGAGGACGACAAAACCTACCGCGTGCTGGCGCGTGACGTGCAGCGCGACATCATTCGCGGCAACATCTTGCACGCTGATTTCTTCGCGGTGGACGAAGAGAGCAAAATCCGCGTCGCTATCCCCGTCGTGCTGGTGGGTGAAAGCCCCATCGTCGCCGCGCGCAAAGCCATCCTCGTCGCCGGCGCAAACACCGTCCGCATCGAATGCCTGCCGCGCGACATGGTCAGCAAAATTGAGGTCGACCTCAGCCAACTCAAAACCGTCGGCGCGACCATTTACATCAAAGATTTGCCCGTGCCGAGCGGCGTGACCATCCTCAATGACGGTGAAGAAATGGTCGCCAAAGCCCTACAAACAGGCGCACAGCGCGCACAAGCAGAACAAGAAGCCGCCGCTGCCACTGGCAAGGCGTAGTAGCGCAGCTTACACTCTAAAGAACAAAGACGGGCAAGCACGCCCGTCTTTGTTTATAATAGGCTTTAGGGCGGCTGTTTCCGCTTATTTCAACCCGCTGCTGGCAAAACTCTCAATAAATTGTCGCTGGAAGAACACGAACAGCACCACCAGCGGCGCAATGACAATCAGCGTGCCAGCCAACAATTGCCCGTACTGCGCACCCACTTCAGTCGTGAAAAACAGCTTGTTCAAGCCCGCCGTCAGCGGGCGCACGTCCTCCGAGCGCGTCACAATAAAGGGCCACAAGAACTCATTCCAGTGGCTGCTAATCGAAACAATCGCAAACGAAATGTAAGCCGGCAACGACAACGGCACGTAAACGTGGCGTATCAGCTGCCACCAGTTCGCGCCGTCGCTGCGCGCCGCCTCCTCTAGCTCAAACGGCACCGCGCGGAACGTTTGCCGCATCATCAACACGCCAAACGCCGACCCCCAATAGGGCATCATCAACGCCCAGTGCGTGTCAAATAACCCCAACGTGCGCACCGTCGCAAAGTTCTGTACCAACAGCACCCCGGTGGGTATCATCAGCTGCAACAACAACACCCCCAACAGCACGTCGCGCCCCCAAAACCGCAAGCGCGCAAAGGCATAGCCCGCCATCGTTATCGTCACCAATTGCACAATCAGCGTGCCAAACACAAAGATTAGGCTGTTAAGGTAGTGCCTGCCCCAAGGCGCAACCTGCCAAGCGTTGTGGTAGTTGTCCAACGTCAGCGTGCTGCCAAAGAAGATGTTGCCCACGTTAATCGGCTCGGTGGCGGGACGCAGGCTCATCAGCACGCTAAACACCAGCGGCATCAGCCATATCATCGCCAGCACGAACGTGACCGCCGTCACAAGGTAGCTGCGCCACTTACGCCTTGTCATCGTCACGCCTTTCGAAAAGCAGAAAATTCGTCAGCGTAAACGCCAACAGCAGCAGCACTAACACCACCGTCATAGCGTTCACATAGCCCCAATTGCGCCGCTCGCCGATGCTCTGAAAGATGAAATACAGCAGCAGGTTGCCCCTGTCCGCCGGATTGCCTTGATTGAGAACTTGCAGCTGTTCGACCGTTTGAAAGCTATACGTGACCGTTATCAACACGACGAACAACGTCGTGCGCCGTAGCAGCGGCACCGTCATGTAGCGCAACTGATAGAACCAGCCCGCACCGTCCAGCTGCGCCGCCTCGTAAATGTCGCGCGGGATGTTTTGCAGCCCCGCTAAATAGAAAATCATGCAGTAGCTGCTTTGCTTCCAAATGTTCAGCAGCACAATGGCGTACAGCACAACGTTGGGGTCACCCAGCCAGTTGACCCCCGTCAGCCCAAAGCCGCGCAAAATGGTGTTAAACAAACCTATCGTGTCCGAGTAGAAAAACGCCCAAATGCTCGCCGCGCCAATCAGCGGCAACAGCGCAGGGTAGAAAATGGCGAAGCGCAAAAACCCCGTCCCGCGCAGCTGGCGGTTGAGCAGCAGGGCAAACAAGAACGCCAGCGGCACGCTAAAAACCACCGTCGCCAGCGTAAACGCGAACGTGTTGCCCAAAATTTGCACAAAGCGCGCCCCTAAGTAGTGCGTGCTGTCGAAAAGGTCGGCATAATTTTCTAAAAACACAAACACGCTTGGGTCTGCCGCGCGCCGCGCTGGCTTGTACAGGCTGTCGGTCACCGTGCGCGTGACAGGATACAGCGTGAAAAGCGCGACAAACACAAACGTCGGCAGCACGAGCAGGTAGGGGAAAACGCGCTGAAACGCGGTCTTAGGCATGGCTTACTCTTTGCATCCAACAGGAGAGGCGCATGCCGCGCCCCTCCCTCTTAAGCACGAGGCTTTAGCGATATTCCGCCAAAAGACTGTCAATTTGCGCCTGCGCCGCGTCTAGCGTGGCTTTCGCCTGCGAAAGCGGCACGTTGCCCGAGATAATGCTGCTCAGCGCGTTGTTGATGATGAGCTGCACGTCAATCGAACGATAGGAGTCAAACTCTTTATAAGCATGGGCAAGCTGGTTGCGCGCGACAAGGTACTGCGGCTTCTCTTCAACCAGCGTCTTCAGCGGGTCAATCTCCCACGCGCCGCGCGTGGCAGCCACGTAGCCCGTGCGCGCGCCCCAATCCGATTGCACCTCATCCGATGCCAAGAACTCCACCCACAGCCAAGCTGCTTCTTGCACTTCCGGCTCTGTAGCAGCGAAGATGTACAGGTTGCCGCCGCCCGTCGGCGCAGCGTAACCCTCGCCGTTTTCGTTGGGCAAACCCGAAGGCAAGAACGCCACGCCAACCTCAAACGTGGCGTTGCGCAGGATGTTCGTCAAGCTGCCCGTCGTGTGGTAAATCATCGCCGCTTGCCCGCTGGTGAAAGCAGTCGGCGTATCACCCCACACGCTGCCGCCCATCGGCCCCACACCAAAGCCGCCTTCCGAAGTCGGCATGCCGAGCTTCGTCAAAAATTCCACCGCCGCCAGCGAGGCATCCGAGTTGAAGTAAACCTTAGCAGGGTCCGCCTCAATCAACGGCTGCCCAAAGCCCGCCGCAAAGCTCTGATACAGCCAAATCGGGAAGCCACCCGCCACCGGCATGAGCAGCCCCGCGCGCTCCGGCGTGTGCAGCTTCTGCGCTACCTCGATAAGCTCGTTGACGTTGCGCGGCACTTCCACGCCCTCCGCGCGGAATAGGTCAGCATTGTAGTACAGAATGGGCGTGCTGCGTTGGAAGGGAACAGACCAAATCGTCCCCTCTTCGTCTCGGCAGTTGGCAAGAAATGCCTCAAAGAAGTTGGCAACAAACGCCTCGCCGTTTTCCATGCGGTCGATAAACTGCTGCGCTGGTACAATCGTCTCTTCTTCGACAAAGCTCGTCAGGTCGGTCGCCAACATCACCGCCACGTCGACAATGACATCTTGCGCCGCCAGCTCGGTGCGGATGGTGTCACGAGTTTGCGTGTAGCTACCCGTGTAGACCGGGTTAATCTTGATGTTGGGATGCATCGCCTCAAACTTTGTCGCGTACTCTTGGATGGTCTGCGTAATCGGACCGTCCACCGCCGTAGGGTAGTAGAAGTCAACCACCACCTGCGCTTGTGCCTGGACAAACGGCGTGACAGCCAACAGGCTCGCCACCAACAGCAAGCACAGCATTCGCAAAGAACGTTGAAGCATGGCAATACTCCTTAAGTAAATCAATAGGATTGTCACGCTATTCTAGCACCCGTTGTGTAAAAAAACGTCAAATAAGACGTTAAATTTGTGCTTAGCGCGGTGCCATGCGAATTGCCCCGTCAAGGCGGATGGTCTCGCCGTTGAGCATCGGATTCTCGACAATCGCTTGTACAAGCTGCGCGTATTCGTCAGGTTTGCCCAAGCGCGACGGGAATGGCACTTGCTGCCCCAGCGAGATGCGCGCCGGCTCCGGTAAGGACGCGAGCAGCGGCGTGTCGAACAGCCCGGGCGCAATCGTCACCACGCGCACGCCGTCGCGGGCAAGGTCGCGCGCAATCGGCAGCGTCATGCCCACAATGCCGCCCTTGCTGGCACTATATGCCGCTTGCCCAATCTGCCCGTCAAACGCCGCCACCGACGCGGTGTTGATAATCACGCCGCGCTCACCTTCTTCGTTGGGTGTGTTCTGCGTCATAGCTTGCGCCGCCAGGCGAATGGCGTTAAACGTGCCAATTAGGTTGACGCGGATGACAAACTCAAAGTGCTTGAGGCTGTGCGCGCCTTCCTTGCTGACTGTCTTCATCGCCCAACCCACGCCCGCCGCGTTGACCAAGATGTGCAGCCCACCCAGCTCGTTCAAAGCCGTGTTGACGGCGTTTTGCACGTCTTCCTCGCTGCTCACGTCAGTTTTGACGAAGCGCACGGCATCGCCTAGCTCCTGCGCCAGCGCGCCGCCACGCTCATCGTTGAGGTCGACGATGAGTGCTTTCGCGCCCAAGCTAACTAGCCGCCGCACGGTCGCCGCGCCTAAGCCCGATGCTCCACCGGTAACCATAGCTACTGCGTTTTTGATTTGCATAAAAAACTCTCCTTAGAATAGTATAAAAGGCGGATACCCCGCCTGTGGATCGCTTATTTGAGCCGCTGCTGCCACGCCACCGGCAGCAAAAGCCACGCTTGCCCGCTGTTGAACATCTCGGCACGCTTGTACAGCCGCTGTAAGGCGGCGGCAGGCTGCACGGCTTCGGCAAGCTGCGCAACGCTCGGTTTGACGCGCCCGCGCACAAACGCCACTGGCGCATCGTGGCGCAAGCCCGCCAGCGCGCGTGCCTTCGCCAGCGCGTCGCTTAGCCCGCCCAGCTGGTCAACCAAACCATGCGCAAAGGCTTGGCTGCCCGTCCACACGCGCCCGCCGCCGATGCTGTCGACCGTTTCGGGCTTCATCTTGCGCGCGTCAGCCACCCGCCTGACGAACTGCGTGTAGATGCGCTCGATAAGCGCGCGTCCCAACGCACGCTGCGTTGCGCTGAACGGCGCGTTGGGCAGCAAAATGTCGGCGTTCGCCCCGCGCAAGTAGTAGACGGCGTTCATGCGCAGCTTTCGCCAGGCGTTGTTGGCAACAACTTTCAGCGTGAACACGCCAATCGAACCCGTGATGGTCGTCGGCTGCGCGACAATCCACTGCCCGCTGGTGGCGACGTAGTAACCGCCGCTCGCAGCTACCCCGCCCATGCAAACCACGACAGGGCGCGTCTTGGCAAGCTCGTCCAGCGCGGAAGCCATCGCCTCTGACGCGGATGCCGACCCGCCCGGGCTGTCGACGTAGACCACCACCGCCTTGACGTGGTCTTGCTTCATAAGGTGGCGCACCTGCTGAACGACGGTCTCATCGCCCGCTTGCTGCCCGCCTACGAACGGAATGGGCAAATCGACAGGCGGATTGTTGCTCGTGCCGTTGACAATCGTGCCAACAATCGGCAGCACGGCAACAACAGCATCGTGCGCGGCATAACGCAGCAAAAGGCGATTCTGTGCCTCCTCCCACAGCACTAAGTGCGGCGTGTTGAGGCGCGCTGTAAAGCCCTCTTCGTTGCACACGTGGTCAATAAGCCCCGCCTCTTGCGCCTGTGTGTCCGTGTAAAGCGCGCCGTCAATCAGGCTGCGCACGCGCGCACTGTCCATGCCGCGCCCTTCGGCAATAGCGTTCACGACGCGCTCAAACGTGGCATCCAGCAGCCAGTTGGTTTGCGCTTCGGCTTCTGGGCTAGGGGTGTCGCGTGTCAAGCGGTCGCCCGCGCTCTTATATGGGCTAATCGCAATGAGGTCTGCCTCAAGCCCTAAAGCCGCCAGCGCGTCCTTAAGATAGACCTGCTGCTGCACCAAGCCGCTGATGATGACCACACCGCTGGGCTGCAACCAAATCTCATCTGCTGCGCTGGCAAGAAAGTAGCTGGCAAGGTCATAAGACTGCGCGTAGCAAACCACGCGCTTGCCCTGCGCGCGAAACTTGAGCAGGCTGGCGCGCAGCGTCTCTAAGTCTGCGCTGGACATGGCAAGCTGCCCCAGCGTAAGCAAGATACCTTTAGGGCGCGGGTCGTTGGCGATGCGCTCAAACGCCTCGTCTAACGCGAGCAGGCTAAAACTTTCGCGCCCCAACACGCGCCGCAGCAGCGCGCTGCGTGGGTCAGGCAGGGCAGGCAGCTCGCCCGTAAGATGAAACTGCACGTAGTCCATCGGCTGGTAAATGCTGCGTTGCCGCTGTTGGTTAATCAGCGTTACGGCGTTTTGCATGACAAAGTCGAGCATGGGATGGGGCATGGACTTATTCTCCTAAGGTGCGTTGTTCTTGTGCGATGCTAGCGAGAGCTTGCCGCGCGAAATCAGCAAATTGCCCGTTTGGCGCAAGGGCAAGATAGCAAGCAAAGTCCGCGTAAGCCTCTTTGCGCTGCGCCCGCGTGTAGTATAACATGCCGCGCTGGAAATGTGCGCGTGCGTCGTTGGGCTGCAGCATAAGGGCGCGGTTAAAGTCTGCAAGCGCGTTGTCCCATTCATAGAGCAGCAGGTGAAGCTCGCCGCGCAGCGTTAGCAGGCGCACGTTGTCTTGCGCCCACGCGAGGGCGTGGTTAAGCGTTGCTAGCGCACCAGCATAATCTTCTTGTTGTATTTGCTTTTCGGCAAAGCGCGCCACCCATTCCGCTAGGAAGTCATGGTGTGATGCTTGTGCTGCTGTGGTACGCGCAGTAGCCAACGCAATTCCCAAGAGCAGGGCGTACCACAAAGGGGTTCGCATGCGGTCAACTCCTCGAAAAGCTAACGTACCGCGCAAATGCCGCTGCTTGCGACAATACTGCTCCAATTCTAGCATAACCCTGAACTCGTCAATAGGTTGGGCATTTGCTATAATTTAGGCGTGCAACGCATGGAAAGGAGCAGCGCAGCCTTTTGCGCAACAACATGGAAAATGACAACGTCGGCGGCGACAATTTAGGTGCTATTCAGACGGTAAGTATCAACGAGGAGATGCGCGGCAGCTACTTAGACTATGCCATGAGCGTGATTGTGGCACGCGCACTTCCTGACGCACGCGATGGCTTAAAGCCTGTGCATCGGCGTATTTTGTACGCCATGTACGACATGGGCGTGCGTCCTGCTACGGCTTACAAAAAGAGCGCACGCATCGTCGGCGAAGTGCTAGGCAAGTACCACCCGCATGGCGACAGCGCGGTTTACGACGCGATGGCGCGCATGGCGCAAGATTTCAGCTTGCGTTATCCGCTGGTGGATGGGCAGGGTAACTTCGGCAGCATTGACGGTGATAGTCCCGCCGCCATGCGCTACACAGAGGCGCGCATGGCAAAAATTGCCGGAGAGCTTCTAGCAGACATCCAAATGAACACGGTCGATTTTACCGAAAACTATGACGGCTCGCAGATGGAGCCTACGGTGATGCCGTCGCGCTTGCCGAACTTGCTGCTCAACGGCGCGTCTGGCATTGCAGTGGGCATGGCAACCAACATTCCGCCGCACAACCTGCGCGAGGTTATTGGCGCGGCGATTTACATGATTGACCATTACGAGCATGTTGACGACATCACTGTTGACGACCTCATGCAGTTCATACAGGGCCCCGATTTCCCGACAGGCGCGCAAATCATCGTCGGCGATGAGCTGCGCGAGGCGTATGCTACTGGCAAAGGGCGCGTTGCCGTTCGCGCCACCTATCACATCGAAGAGACCCGCAGCGGCGCGCTGCGCATCGTCTTCACGTCTATTCCCTATCAGGTCAACAAGGTAGCTATAATCGAGCGCATTGTCGCCTTAGTGCGCGAAGGGCGGCTAGAGGCTGTCCGCGACTTGCGCGACGAAAGCGACCGTGCGGGCATGCGCCTTGTCGTCGACATTAAATCGACCGTATCGCCGCAAACGGTGGTCAACCAGCTGTTCAAATACACCCAATTGCAGACGTTTTACAGCATTCAGATGCTGGCGTTGGTGAACGGTGAACCGCGTAATCTCTCGCTAAAGCGCGCTTTGCAAATCTTCATCGAGCATCGTTACGATGTGATTGTGCGTCGCAGCGAGTTTGAACTAGAAAAGCTGCACGCACGGGCACACATTCTCATGGGGCTGCTGAAAGCCGTTTCTAGCATTGACGCTGTGATACGAACTATCCGCAATGCTGACGACGTGGATGATGCACGCCAAAAGCTCATCAGCCTGTTTGAGTTGAGTGAACTGCAGGCTAACGCCATTCTCGACATGCAGCTGCGCCGTCTAGCTGCGCTTGAGCGGCAAAAGTTGCAAGATGAATACAGCGAAGTGCAAGCGCGCATTGCGTATCTTGAGGACTTGCTTGCTAGTCCGCAGAAGATTTTGCAGCTTATCCGCGATGACTTACAAGCGGTCGAAGCGGAATACGGCGACGAGCGCAGGACCGCCGTCGCATATGGCAATGCGCTCTTTGACGAGGATGACCTTTACGAGGACGAGGAAGTGGTTATCTCGCTCACGTCGCGCGGCTACATCAAGCGCACGCCGGCGCGCTTGTATCGCTCGCAGCGGCGCGGTGGGCGCGGCGCGAAGGGCATGGACACCAAAGAAGAGGATTTTTTGGTGGATATTTTCGTGGCAAGCAACCGCGACACGGTCTTGTTCTTCACCGATAAAGGCAAAGTATACTCAGAGAAAGCCTATCGTATTCCGGAAGCCGCACGCGCTCAGCGCGGCACGTTGGTACATACCATTCTAAACCTCTCGTCCGACGAGTCCATCACTGCCGTGCTGCCTGTCAGCAGCTTTGAACAGAAGGACGCTTACTTTGTTATGGCGACACGCTTGGGACGGATTAAGCGCGTGGAACTCGAAGAGTTCGCTGCCGTGCGCCCGAGCGGCTTAATTGCTATTGGGCTTTATGAGGGCGACACGTTGGGCTGGGTGAAGATGAGTCGCGGCAACCAAGACATCATTCTCGTCACTGCGCAAGGTCAAAGCATTCGCTTTCCTGAAGAAGACGTGCGCGTGCTAGGGCGCAGCGGCATGGGCGTGAATGCCATCCGCCTTTTGGAGGGCGATACGGTCGCAAGCATGGACGTGCTAGACCCCAATAGTCACACGCACGTTTTGGTCGTCACCAAGAACGGCTTTGCCAAGCGCACCGCCATAGAAGAATACTCACCGCAATCGCGCTACGGCATAGGCGTGCGCACGTTGGCGCGCAACAATCGCACAGGCGACATTGTGGAAATGGTTTGTACCAACGCTAGTGATGAAATTTTTGTCATGACCAAGATGGGGACAGTGCTGCGCACCAACCTCAACTCGGTGCGTGAGACTGGACGCAGCACGCAAGGGGTCATGATTATGGACTTGCAAGAGGACGATGAGATCGTTGGCATTGCGATTTTGAACGGTGCAGGCGAAGAGCATGACGATGCCGCGCACGATACGCCCCCTCAAGTTGACGAAACACACTAGGCGCAAACAAACACGGGCTGCATGACGCAAGCCCGTGTTTCGTTGTGGCGACGATGGCGGCTTATTGTGACCAACCCGCAGGGTAGACAGGCGCAGCCTCCTCGCTGAGCTGGTATGTCTGCCGCGTGTTCAAGTCAAAGATGAAGAGGTTATACGCACCGTTCTGGTCGCTGGCGTAGACGAGAGCTGTGCCGTCGGGGCTGAATGAGGGGTAGATCTCGTTGTACGCGCTGCTGACGGTAATAACACCGCCCGGCACAAAGGCGTTGCCGACCAACCGTCCCATGTAAAGGTCGGCATCGTTGGGATTGGTGGTTGTCGCGCTGTAGACCACTTGAACGCCATCTGGCGAGAAGTCGGGCATCGCTTCAACGGTCAAGTTGCCGTCGTTGGTCAGCTTACTTTGTGGGTAGCCGCGTGCGCCGTCCACCGCGTCAATTAGCACAAGGTCGACACCGCTGCCGTCGTTCTTTACCGCTACGACTTTGCTGCCGTCGGGTGAAATGGCTGCCCATGTGTAATCGGCGCGGTCAGACGTGAGGCGCAGCGTGGTGCGCGTCGAGATGTCGTACCAGAATACCGCGCTTGTGCCGATGAGCGGGCTGTCGGCGACAAAGACCATTTGCCGCCCATTGCGCGCGTAGCGCATTTGCTTGACGTTGGTTGCGCCGCTCGGTTGCCATACTTCCGATAGCAGCAGCCCGCTGTTCGCGTCTGCCGTTTGACCGTTGACCGTAAACGCCACAACGCTTTGCTGAATATCGGGCAGCAAGCGCAAATAGGCGATTTGGCTGCGAATGCCATCGACAGTGACCATCTGCACAAGGTCATTGTTGAGCTGCTTGAACGCGCCCCCCTGTGCTACGGTGTACAGCCGCAAGTTAAAGAAGCTGCGGCTTACTGGGTTTGTGCCGCCCCACGCCACAATATCGCCGCGCAACGAAGGTGGCGGGGGCGGCAGCACGCGCAACGATACTTCTGTAGGCGTGGACGTGGGCGGGACAGGTGTGGGAAGTGCGCGGCTGCGCGTAGGCGTGGCGGTGGGCGTGGGGGAAACGAGCGCGCGCTGTGTTTCGGTCGCCGCAATGGCTTGTTCGGTTTGCTCAGCAGCGATAGCTGTCGCCATCTCGTTGCGCGCGTCGATAGTTGCCGTTTGTGCCTGTGCCGCCTGCGTAAGTTCGCGGCGATTGTTCTCGCGAATTGCTGCCTGACTGTTGGTAAAAGCGAACGTAATCCCGCACATCACCAGCGTGAACACCGCTAGCGCGATGCCCGTGATTTGTGCTTGGAGGCGCGTGATGCCGGGCACAATTTCCGCGTCGGGCGCGCGAACCTTTTTGGCTTGCTCTAGCTCAGCAAGAGCTTCTTGCGCGTATTTGTTCAGCGGGTCTAGGCTTAAAATCGTCGTGAGCGCGATGCGTTTTTCATCTTTGTCATCTAACGCCTTCGCCAACAACTCCCAAATTTCAACGTTTTCGCTGTCATGTTCTACTGCCCGTTTGAGCATGTCGGCGGCTTTGGCGCGCTCGTTGTGTTCTAGCATTTCTTTGGCTTGCCGCATCAAAGCAGCTGCTTCGCTTGAACTCATAGGGTCACTCCTTTTAGCGTGAATAGTCTTTAGCGGCGTTCACCAACAACGCGCAGCAGCAAGTCAGGACGAAAAACCGCATCCGTGGTCTCACGTCCGTCACGGTTAATGCGCTGGGGAGCGCGCTGCGGTGGCTCCACCCAATACATCTGGAACACGTCGTCCTCGCGATTAGACAAAAACAGGACGAACCGCCCGTCGGGTGACCACACAGGCGCGCGCTCTTCCGCAGGGCTGGCGAAAATGGTGCTTGTGCGCTGCCCATCACGCGAGATGCTGTAAATGTCGCCGCTGCCGCTGCGGTCGTTCACGTAGACGATGCGCTCTCCATTGGGTGACCAGCGCGGTTGGCTACTGCTGCCTGCGTCGCGGTTGAGCTGACGAACGGTCGGAGCTTCACCCAAAACAAACGTCATAAGGTACAGCCTCGTGATGCCCGGACTGTCTTGGTCGCTGGCGTAAACAATCTGTGTGCCGTCAGGTGACCAGTGCGGGTCTTTGTCGATCGCGTTGTTGTTGGTCAGCTGCTGTACAATGCCGTTGGCGACATCAATGACAAACAGCTCATCGTTGCCGGTGTAATCGCTGACAAAGACGATCTGGCGGCTATCAGGCGACCACTGCGGCGTGTAGGCACTGCTTCGCCCCAGTCGTGTGAGCTGGCGGGCATTGGCAAGGTCGTTGGTGGGGGCAATAAACAGCTCGCCTACGAGCTGGCTCCCTTGCGTTGCGTTCGCCTCAGCGGTGTCCTCAGGGTCCGAAGGCGCGCCACTAACTAACACATCGCGCACAAACACCACTTGTTCGCCTGTGGCGTTAAAAGCGATGTGGCGCGCGTTCTCTAAGAGCGGCTGCAGCCCTGTGCCGTCGCCGCGTATCGTGTACAGCGAAGGCTGCGCCTCTAGCTCGCCGCGACTGCTGTAAAATAGCGTGTACATGCTATCGGGAAAGGGGGTAGCAGTGGGGAAGCGCGTCGGCTGCGGCGTTTCGGTCGCTGTCGGCGTAAACGTTGGTGGAAATGTGGGCAGCTCACGGGTGCGCACGATGACGACCAGCGGCGTGGCGGTTGGTAGCGGTGTGTTGGTAATCGCCGTTTCGACAAAGCCAACAGGCAGCGGCGTGCGCGTAGCAACCACCACGTTGTCGCGGTTGCTGTTAAGCAGGCTAGAGACCACAATCCCCACACCTAGCACCACAACAACGAGCAGCAAGAGCAGCAGCGCGCGGTTGCTGCGGTTTGGCTTGGTTGTTGCGGCTGGCTTCACAACGGGCGTGCTTTGGGTTTGGCGAGAGCCGTCCGTCACTTTGCCGCCTAGCTTAGCGAGAGCTTGGCGCGCGCGCTCGTTGTTTGGGTTGATTTTTAGCACGCGCTCTAGGCAGACACGCTTCTCTTGCGTGGTTTCGACAACACCCGCCAGCCAAATCCACGCGAGTTCGTTCGTGGCATCCTGTGCAATTACAGCCTCAAGCAGTTGGCGAGCGGTGGCTCTGTTGCCTAGCTTCGCGGCTTCAATGCCCGCCTGAAGCTGCTGGCGCAAACTTTTCTTTTGGTCATCTGTCACGGCAGCACTCCCTGTGGGGTCTGTGAGTCTTTCCCTATCCATGATACCTAAAAATGCCGTTCTTGCATACTTGGGCAGCTGTGTTTTATCATATTTTGCGTTTGCTACTCTCATCACAAAGGACGCATACCTAATGGAACGCACGTTAATTATTGTCAAGCCCGACGGCGTACAGCGCGGGCTAGTCGGTGAGGTGATAAAACGCTTTGAGGCGCGTGGGCTACGGATTATTGGCATGAAGTTCATGCAAATGAGCCGCGAGCTGGCGATGAAGCATTACGCCATTCATGCCGAACGCCCCTTCTTCAATGCGCTGGTGGACTATATCACTTCCGCGCCAGTGGTCGTGATGGCATTGGAAGGCACAAATGCCGTAGCGGCAGCGCGTCAAACCATCGGCGCAACGAAGCCTCACGAGGCGGCTGCTGGCACGATTCGCGGTGACTTTGCCCTAGAAATTGGGCGCAATCTAGTGCATGGCAGCGACAGCGTCGAAAACGGCATTGCGGAAGTCAACAACTTTTTTGCCGCCGATGAGCTTGTGTCGTGGTCGCGTAATGTTGACCCCTGGATTTTTGAATAAGCGGCGCGCTTGACAGCGAACAAGCCAAAAGGGCGCGGCGGCTCATTTCGTCGCGCCTTTTTTAGTTGCTAAGGCGTGCTGGTGGGGGTTGGAGAACTGGTTGGCCTTGGCGTGCGCGTAGGTATGCGCGTGGGCAGCGGGGTTGGCGTGGCAGTTAGCAAGTTGGGAATTGTGACCTCTTGGCGCAAGTCGCTTAGCGCAAAGCCCTCGTGGCAGCTCAGACCCTCTTGGTTAACCCAGCCTTGTGCGCCGTCTGTAATCATCTTGAGCCAGCCGCTATTGGCATCGCGGGCGATGAGCGTCAGTACCTGCGGCGCGCTTAGCAAAGCGTTGATTGGGTAACGTTCACTGGGGCCGTCGTAAACTACCAGCGTATCTGCAATGTCACACGTTGCCGGCAGCACGTTCACGAACAACATCTCGCTTAGCTCCTTGCCGGCTCTGTCTTTTGCCAACAGCGTGAAGGTTAGCGGGGCATCTGCTAAACCCAAGAAAGTTTCCGCGCCGCTGCCGAGGAACTCAGCAGGAATAGGCTCTTTGGTGAACGCTTCTAAGCCCTCGATGCGCGTCGTAACCGCATTGTCAACCTGCCAAATCAGCGTGAGCGGCGTGATGACATGCGCGAAAAGCACATCGGGTTCGGCACGCAGCGTGCGCACGCGCATAGGAGGATAAACCATGATGTCTGTGTTTGCCTCACTCACCATGCCGCGATTTTTTGCTTGTAAAACAATGCTTACTGTCCCTTCGAGGTTGTCGGTGTTAAGCGCGTAGCTGGTGCTGCGACCGTCTAGCTCGGCACGCAGCACTTGGTTGACCAATACGTTGACGCGCTCGCTGTTTTCCGCTTGCCATAGAACCTCCACCGTGTCGCCTTGCTGGTACACCGTGTCGTTGGTGCGTAGGTTGGTGATTTGTGGTTTGGGTGGCGTGAACACGCCCGCAAGTGTCAGCAAAAGCGCGATCAGCAAGCTAACCATGATACCGCTGAAACTAATCAATGCCCAGTTTGGCAAAAGCGGCACAACCTGCGCCTTGCCCTCGAGCGCGGCGACAAAGCGTGAGGCGTTTTGCGCGTTAGCAATCACCGTAAAAGGGTGTACTTGTGGCTTGCCAAACAGCGGACGGTGGCGCGGCATGACATTGACCGCTACCTGTGAGCGCGTACCTGCCGCCAACGTGACGCGCGGCATCGAAAAACTTACGCCGAGCTTGGCAGTTGCTTGCCCCTTTAAAGCAATTGTAAGCTCTTCGCTGCCATGATTGTGCAAATAAACCATCAAACGTTCGTCTGGTTCGACGTAACGCTGGGACAGCGCAATGCCAAATCCACTGTAGCCACGTACATCTACCGCAACTTCCACGCGCACTGTTTCTTCGGGTTTGTCATGGGGCTGTACCTCAACCAACATCGTGTACACACGTGGTTTGACATCCGGGCGACGCAGCGGCTTGATATTAAGCAAAATAGACGTGCCTTCGTTGGGCAATACCTCAAACTCAGGGCGATTGACGCGCAGCCACTCGCTTGGTAGACCGCTCACCGCCAGCCGAAAGCGGCGCGATATGCTGAGCAAGTTTTGCACATGGATTTCTAGTGAAGTGCTGGAGGCGGGCCAAACTTTGACGTGCTGATAATCAGCAGAGACGATAAAATCTCCGCTGCGATGCAATGGCTGCGTTTCGTCTGCGCTTGGCTCGGTTGGTTGGGTGCTGTTTTCGTCAAGCCGATGATAAACCAGCCGCAAGTAACCCGTTTGGATTTCTTCTACGTCGTTAAGAAGCTGCGGCTCGTTGCTCTTCAAAGCAGCACCATCAATCCATGTGCCGTTCTCGCTGTCGAGGTCAGTAATTGTCACGTGGTCGCCGTGTTTGGTAATGCTAAAATGGTGGCGCGAGATAGTGTCCGTGTCTAGCACGATCGTGTTGCTAGGCGCACGCCCAACCGACACCGTTTCTTTATCCAGCAAAAAGCTCTTAATCTGCCCATCTGGAAAGTAAACGTCTAAGCGTGCGTAGGCTGGCATGGTGCGTTCCCCTCTTTTTGCTTGATACAGTTTTGATTGTAGCCTTTGCCCGCTTATGAACAAGATGGAGTGTTAGTAGTAGTGCAAAATCCCGCCCGTTAGAAAAACGACCACGTGAATTTTAAGCGTGCCGTTGATAGGGTGGCGGTTGCCCTGTTCGTCAAAGTAGAAGCTCTGCACGTTGGCACTTTCTAGCTTGTTGTTCCAAGCGATGCGCCAATCTTTAAGCACGATAAAGCGATAGATAGAAGTTGTATCGTTGAACTGCCAACCATATATAGCTTCACCACGATAGCTTCGGTCGTGATAGCCATATGTACCGCCAAGCTCTAAACCTTGTAAACTAGGTAGCGTGATTGTCCATTCGGTAGTATCGTAAATCTTGCCAAGGTCGATAGGTACAGCAATCCACTGCGGAAAATCATCTGGGGTTTGTTTTGCCATACCGGTGAGGGCAGCATATGTGAGACACCATTCCCAAGGGTCATCTTCACATAACCACCTCTCCCAATTTTCGGTAAAAACAGGTTGCTGATTGATAATAAGGTTGGGACTGGTGAGATTGCGCAGGTGGCGC
>CALIEB010000014.1 GCA_938022205.1 uncultured Anaerolineae bacterium
CATCGAAGCCAACCTCAAGGGGCTAAACAAGCGCAGCGTGCTTTACCATTATCACCACATTCCCACGCGCCACCTGTTGATTTGTCCACAAGGCGTGTTTGCCATCACCACACGCTGGCATGACGGCACGTTTAGCGTGAAAGGTGACCAATGGCGGTCTAAAGCCAACGTGCTGTCGCGGTTTTTCTCCACGTTGCGCATGGATGGCATTGGCAATCCCACCCGCGAAGCCAAGCAAGCCGCCCAACATGCCCAAGCCTTGCTGTCCCCGCACGCGCCTGATGTTGTCGTACAACCGCTCATCCTTATGTTGAGCAACCGCGTGAAAGTCGTCGAAGAAGAACCGTCCGATGTGCCAATTTTGTTTGCCGACGACACGCTAGGCAAGACGCTGCAAGCCTATTTGCGCGAGCTAAACGCCAAAGCTCCGGTCGAAGCGGTGAAAAAGGTTAAAATGCCGTTGAGCGAGGAGCAGCTCGCGGCATTTGAAGCCGCCACCATCAAAGCCTGAGCGTATGCACAAGCCACTATTCTGGCTAACGCTGCTGGTGCTAGGCGCGTTCGCGCTGCGCGCCCACCAGCTCGGACACACGCCCTTACGCGGCGACGAAGCGTTTTCAGCACAGTATTGGGCGCAGCTCCCCCTCAGCGAATCCCTAGCACGCATCGCCACGATTGAACCACATCCACCGCTGACCTACGCGCTCTTCCACCTTTGGGGGCGCATCTTTGGCATTTACAGCGAGTTCGCCCTGCGCATGCTGCCCGTCTTGGGCAACTTACTCGGCGTGCCACTGCTCTATCAGCTAGGGCGCAGGCTGCACAGTAAACGTGTAGGCGTGTTCGCTGCACTGCTTTGGACAATCCACCCGTTCGAGGTGTGGCACGCGCAAGATTTTCGCAATTACGCGCTTTGGGCAAGTAGCAGCGCATTCTTAGGCATGCTGGCAGTGCGCTACTGGCACGCACCAAAACCGCGCCACCTCTGGCAATATGGGGCATGGGCGGTTGTTTCCGCGCTTATTTTCTACTTTGAGCTGCTGATTATTGCGGGATTAGGGCTAGCGGGCCTGCTCTTTTTGCGCCGCCGTGCCGCGCTGGCATGGCTAGCGACCAATGCCGCCGCAGGCGCAAGCGTATTAGCCGTGTTTATCACTTTGCAAGGGCGACTGTTTAGCAGCGGTGGTTACGCAGGCAATACCTCCGTGTTTGCGCCCGCCGAGTGGGTCACGCAGTTCTTGCCCGTCCTCACTTTCGGCGACAGCCTGCCACCCGCGTGGTTCGCGCCGCTTGGGCTGCTGCTTGCCGCGCTTTACACAGGCATGCTGTGGGCAATGCCTGCGCGCAAAACCGCGCTGTTGCTGTTGGCATGGGGCGCGCTGCCTTTGCTGCTTTTGGGCTTCGTGTCGCTGCGCGTGAGTGTCTTTATCCCGCGCTACGCAATGGCAGTCATTCCCGCGTTCGTGCTGCTCGTCGCGCTTTTTGTCAGGCAAGCACGGTTGTCCCTGCTGCTGCGAACAGCGGTGGCAACGTTTTGGATAGGCATGTCCGCGTTCGGCTTGTACAACTACTACCACGCCTTCCCTGCTAGCAAGTCCCCAGATTGGCACGCGGTGCGCGACTTCGTCCGTGAACATGTGCTAGCTGGCGATTACGTGTTACAAAGCGCGCCTGAAAGCGCGTTTGCCTACTACCTCTACATGGCAGCAGGCGAGCAGATAGCCAACGGCGCGCTGCCAGTCAGCCCCAACTTCCCGCCCAATGCCGAAATGCAAGCCCTGCTAGAAGAAATTACGGCTGGCTACGCGCGTGTGTGGTATTTCGTGCATACGGAATGGCAAAACACCGCCGTCGTGCGTGACTGGCTAGCGGCAAGAGCAGCGCGTGTTGAGACGTGGCGGGTGATGGGTCATGACGTGCTGCTGTATCACATGGCACAAACATCCTCACCATCCCAATAAAAAAGGGCGCATGTTTGCGCCCTTCAGCGTTCGTTTAGCCGCCCAATTCTTTGAGCCGCTTTTCCAAATTAGCGTGGAGGCGCGTGTAAATCGCCTCCGAAATCTCACCGTTGATGAGACGCATGTCCAGCTGCTCCATCGCCTTGCGCACCTCATCCACCGTTTGCGGCACGCTCGGCGCGGCAGGCGGTGGTGGTGCAGCAGGGGCTTGCTGCTGCTGTTGCTGACCGCTCATCATCTCCATCATCTTCTGCATCATCATCTGGTTCATCAGTTGCTGCTGCTGCTGCGCCATCTGCTGTTCAGGCGTAGCGAACGCTGCACCAAGCTGCTGTCCCACGCCAAAGCCAACACCTGCGCCCGCCAGTGCGCCGCCCGCCCCTGTGTTCTTGGCAGCATCGCGTAGAGCTTGAATGCGAATGACGCGCTCGTAGGTTTCCGCGCTCATGTAGCTCATCATCTCGTCGACGGGGGTGGGCTTAGCGGTAAAGGGATTCGCATCAAACGCTGTAATCGCTAGACCGTACTCATCCTCAAATTGGCTGCTGAGCTTAGCAAGTGCCGCGCCTTCAAGGTCGTTCAGCAACTTGTTAGCTTCTGGCACGCTCTTGACTTCGGCGTTCATCAGCAACACGGTAATTTCGCCCATGAGCTTCGTTTGCAAGGCAGTCTTTAAGTCATCCACGCGCATGATAGGCTTGCCAATTGCGAACTTTTTCAAGAAGCGCATAGGGTCAGAAACACGAATGTTCATCGTGCCAAACGTGCTGAGCAGTGCCGCGCCCATCGCCGTGCCGGGCAATTCTATCGGAATGGGCGGGTTTGTCCCCCACGTCACCTGTGGCATGTCTTTCAGGTTGACAAAGTAAACCGTCGCGGTAAACGGCGTGCGCCCACTCGTCGCTAAGCCAATCAGCCCCGACAAGATGGGCAGGTTCGCCACTGAAAGCGTGTGCCGTCCCGGACCGAAGGCATCTAACGCCTGACCTCCACGCACGAAAATGGCGGCTTGGCTTTCGTTAACGATAAGCTGCGAGCCAAAGCGAAAGTCGCCATCGCCGCCCTGCGGCTCACGATAGACAAACTCGTCAGCCATCACGTTTGGATGCGAGATAACATCAATAATGCGCATGGTTATGCTCCCAATCTGTGCTTATTTGATTTCGCTAATTTGCAAAAGAACGTCGTCGCGCAAGGCGAAAGCGTCAATAGCTGTCACAGCGGCATTGTAGACCGCCTCGAGTGCCTCACCGAAATCCTCGCCGCGGTCAAGTGTCGCTAGTAAAATGCCCACTGCGGTTTCGAGCTTGTCAATGTAGCGCATTTGCGCTTCGTCAAAGGCGTAAATACGGTCGAGGTCAGCCTCATTGATTTTTACCATCGCCCACATGCCGCTGTATTTGGGTGCGGCGGTCTTGACACGGTCACGATAGGATTGCATCTTGGATTTGACTTCGCGGGTGCGGCTCATGTATTTCAAGCCCTTGCCACCGTCGAGAATTTTGTTTTCACCGCGCACAAACTGCTCGATAATCTTTTCGATGCGCTCGGCGAGATGGTCACGCAACAGCGTGTCCGCCTGACGACGGGCGTTCTTCTCGTGATACCCCTTGAAGCCCGGTATCTTCGCAATTAAATTCTCTAACCCACCGCGTTGTGACACAATTTCATCGTACAAACGGGATGACATGGAAACCCCTTTCTCCCTTAGCATCAATACACCCTCTATAGTACACGCAAAAAGCAATTTTCGCGCCCGACAGATACCCTAAGTTTGCGGGGTTTCAGCTTGGCTGCGCGCATACACCGCGCCGCAGTACGCGCATGTCGTTACCGCACCTTGCAAACGCAGCGGACGCTCGCACACCACGCAGCGTTCTAATGCTTCTAGCACGCCCACTTCTAGCATGCCCACTTGACCGCTGCCAGCGTGCCACATGCCGTTAAACACGCGCAAACGGATGAGGTCATCAAGGGCTTGCGCGGCTTCATCGTAAGAAAGCCCGCTCTGTGCCGCCACATCCGCCAACAGCACCACCCCGCGCCCTTGCAAGGCATCAGTCAGCGCGCGGGCAGCGGTCATCTCTCGGCTGGCTTCGCGCGGCGCGCTGGTCTTAACAAGCAAGTACGCACCGCCCAACAGCAGCGGCATCGTCAGCAGGAACGCCAACAGCGCAGGCAGCAAAATCGCCCCCGCATCCTCTGCTAAGGTCACGGGAGCGGTTGCCAACGCTAAGCCCATCAACGCCGCAATCCCCACGCCCAACAGCACCAACAACCCGCCTAGTACACGCTCTCGCTGCATCTCCGCCCTGCCCCTTGATGGTCGCTCGTGATGGTATTATAACACGCGCAGCCTGTGATAAAATCGCCATAAATCAACCAAGAGGACTGCTTTTATGCTGCGCGCTGCGTTTCGCTATCTCATGCTTATGCTTTGGCTTTGTGCTGCGTGGGTTGTTGCTGCGCAAGAACAACCGCGTAACACCGACACGTACACTGTGCAGGCAGGCGACACACTATTTCGCATCGCACAGCAGTTCAACACCAGCGTTGACGAGCTGGTGCGTCTGAACAACATCGCCAACGTCAACTTGATTTTCGTGGGACAAGTGTTATTCGTGCCGTCGGCGGATGCCGCGCTGTCACTCGACCTTACGCCCGAGCGCGGCATCGGCATTTTCGTTAACGTCCCCGAGTTTAACGCAACGCTGAACACCCTAAGCACGCTCGATATAGCGTGGGTGCGGCTTACGCTCAACTGGCGTGAGATTGAACCCGTGCGCGGCGCGCCCGACCTCGCCGCTTATGACGCTGCCATCGACGCGCTGCACAACGCGGGCTACCGCGTCATGCTCACGCTGGTTGGTGCGCCAGAC
The DNA here is from genome assembly GCA_938022205.1 of uncultured Anaerolineae bacterium. Taxonomy (GTDB): domain Bacteria; phylum Chloroflexota; class Anaerolineae; order Aggregatilineales; family Phototrophicaceae; genus JANWYT01. The sequence continues at coordinate 4,841 of CALIEB010000014.1, forward strand.
TGGGCACGACCAAGCGCAACCCCGTTTGTGCTTGGGCTGCGCCAGCTCACGCCACCCGACAATCCTGCCGATTTCGGCGCGTTCGCGGGCAGCATCGCCGCGCGCTACAAGGGCAAGGTGCAAGCCTATGAAATTTGGGCGGAGCAAAACCTGCGGCGCATGTGGCTCGACCCCACCACTGTGTCCCGCGAGACGGCACGCCTCGCCCCGCTGTCGTATGTTGACCTGCTGCGCGAAAGCTATAACGCCATCAAAGCCGCAGCCCCCGAAAGCCTCGTTATCACCGGTGGTTTAGCTCTAACCAACCTCAACAGCGCGCCCAACAGCGTCGAGGACAGGCTGTTTTTGCGACAAATGCTCGAAGGCGGCGCGCTGTCGTTTAGCGATGCGATTGGCGTTCGGCTAGAAGGCTTCGCCAACGCGCCCGATGCCACGTGCTGCGAGGCTGAAGCATTCAAGAACGCGGTAAACTTTTACGCAGGCGAAACACTGCGCGACTATCGCCGCCTCGTGCGCGATTACGGTGGCAGCAACACGCCGCTTTGGGTGACACGCTTTGGCTGGGGAACAGCGGAAAACAACGGCTTAGCCACGCCCAACATGGACGAAACGCCCTATCTAGCACAAAACACGCCGCAAGCACAAGCCGACTACGCAGCGCGCGCGTTTGCGCTGGCGCAAGAGACGGGCTTTGTCGCGAGCATGGTCTACGACAACCTCAACGGTTGTGCCGCTAACAACGCACAAGCCTGCTTTTACAGCGTGATTGACAGCACATCGCAACCACGCCCACTGCTGGCGGTACTACAGCGGCAAAATTAAGCGCGTGCCAGCAGCGCGGCAATCCACACAGGGAACAAGCCCAGAACAGCGATAATTGCCAAAATCGCCAGCGCAATTGTCACCCAATCCACGCCCTCATCGTCGGCGATAGGACGCAGCGGCTGCGAGGGGTTGGTAAACTGGCGCGAGTCTCCGCGCGCCGGCTGCGGTGGCGGTGGCATGTAATTCTGTACTAACGGTTGAGGCGGCGTGGGCGCGCTTACAGAAGGCTGCACACTGCGCGGGTTGTAAGGCTGCGGCGCAGACGGCGCAGGACTAAACTTTGCGGTTGGCTCAGCGGTTGAACGAGCAGCAGGCGCGTTAATCGCCGGTGGCACTTGTGCGCCTTGCGACAGCACTTGTGCGCCTTGCGACAGCACTTGTGCGCCTTGCGACAGCACTTGTGCGCCTTGCGACGGCACTTGTGCGCCTTGCGACGGCACTTGTGGCGTGTGCGGCACAGTAGGCAAGCTGCCAGCAGGTGCGTTAATCGCCGGTGGCACTTGTGCGCCTTGCGACGGCACTTGTGCGCCTTGCGACGGCACTTGTGCGCCTTGCGACGGCACTTGTGGCGTGTTCAGCGTGGCACTGCGTGAGCGGTCACGATAGTCCTGAAGCACTTGTCCCAACTGGTCAGCCATACGGTAGCGTCCGTGTGGCTCTTTGCTCATCACTTTTTGCACAATCGCTGCCAACGCTTCTGGCACAGAGGGGTTCAATTCGGTGACTAAAGGAATGCGCTCGCGTATGTGTGCCAGTGCCAGCTCCTGCATGTTCACGCCACCGTAAGGCAGCCGCCCGGTGAGCATCTCAAACATCACGATGCCAATGGCGTACACGTCGCTCGCAGGCGTAGGCTGCTCACCACGCGCTTGTTCCGGCGCAAAGTAGTGCGGGCTACCCCAAACCACTTCGGCGCGGGTCTGTGGCTGCGTGTCGCTCATCGCCTGCGCAATGCCAAAGTCGGTCACCTTGACCACATCTTGTGGGGTAACCAGTATGTTTTGCGGCTTGATGTCAGCGTGGACGAGCCCACTGCGATGCGCATAGCCAATGCCCGCGCAAATTTGGATGGCAAGTTTGAGGACGCGCTCAATCGGCATCGCCCCCTGCGCCTTGATAATTTTCTTCAGGTCTGTGCCTTCCACCAACTCCATCACGATATAGTGCGTGGGTCCGTCGTTGCCCACATCATGCACCGTCACGATGTTAGGGTGCGACAAGCGCGCCACCGAGCGCGCCTCATCTCTAAAGCGTTCTAAGAAGCCTGCATCCTGCGTGATAAGGCTTGGGCGCAGCACCTTCACCGCCACTGTGCGCCCAAGCGCGCGGTCAAGCGCGCGGTAAATGATAGACATCCCGCCTGAGCCTTGCTGCGCAACCAGTTCATATCTGCCGTTTAAGATAGTCTCTGCCGCCATGTTATTCCTCACACCGACGCTATGGGCGCGTCATTGGGTCAAAGAGATGCTGATATTCTAACAAAGCACTGCGGTCTGTCATACTCGCAATATAATCCGCGACAACACGATGCACCCCTTCATGCTCAATTTGTGCCTGATAGTGCTGAGGAAGCTGGCGCGGCTCGCGGGTATAGCTCATAAATAAGCCCTCGATAAAACGCTCGGCACGCTGTGACATGCGCACCACACGAAAATGATAGTACATGTTCTGATAGAGAAAATCCTTAAGCGCACGGTTGTAAGCCGCTTGCTCGGGGCTGTAGGCCACAACGTTCTCCGTGTGCGCTTGAATGTCATACGCTCGCTGTGGCGCAAGTGCCGCCAGCCGTTGAGCAGTCGTGTGCAGCACGTCATTCACCATCATGCCCACCAGCTCACGCACAAAAAGATGGCGGTCAACTTCGCTAAGCTCTTTGCCGCGCCAACCCAGCTGGTCGCAGAGCTTGCGCCAAATCTCCAGCGTCTCCAACTGCCCCAGCGTGATGAGGTTGGCTTGCAAACCGTCGTCAAGGTCATGAGCGTTGTAAGCAAGCTCATCGGCAACGTTAGCAATTTGTGCCTCAAGGCTGCCGCGCAACGCTACGTCAAATGTCGTCACCTCGCTCAGGTCATACTCGGTCTCATGCTTCGCGATGCCTTCTAAGGTCTCATAAGTCAAGTTAAGTCCACGCCACTGCGGATAGCGCATTTCCAGCTCGGTGACAACGCGATAGCTTTGGTGATTGTGATTAAACCCGCCGTAGTCGCTCAAGAGCTTGTTAAGAACATGTTCGCCCGCATGTCCAAACGGCGGATGCCCCAAGTCATGCGCTAAGCAAATCGCTTCCGTAAGCTCCTCGTTTGCGCCTAATGCCCGTGCCAGCGTGCGCCCTATCTGAGCAACTTCCAACGTGTGCGTGAGGCGCGTGCGATAGTAATCTCCCGCGTCATTGACAAAGACCTGCGTTTTGTACTCTAACCGCCGAAACGCTGCCGAATGCACGATGCGGTCGCGGTCGCGCTGAAACGCCGTGCGATACTGCGGCTCATTTTCGCGGTGAAAGCGTCCGCGACTGTGACGGCTAAACAGCGCATAAGGCGCAAGCGTCTCAAGCTCAATCACCTCAAGTTTTTCGCGGTTCGCAAACATAGCACACACCTCTCTGTGTTAAGCCTTCGTGTCTATTGTAGCGCGTTTAGCCAACATGCGCGAATGGACAGGGTTGTGCTATAATGCGCAGCAACTCGTATTGTCATCGGAGCGCAGCACCTATGGACATCACCACCCTTACACACATGATTGAATGGCTCGACGAAGAGCGTCGCAAGGACAAGATACTCATCCTACAGCTTGAGGAACGCCTCGCCAGACAAGACCAACTCATTGCACAGTTAGCCCAACGTGTCAACGGGCTAGAGTCTGAGCAATCGCTGCTTAAGGAGAGCGCGCAGCCCAGTGCGCTGCCAAGCAGCACCCATGAGCAGCTGCGCCAAGAGGTCAAGCGCATCGTTGAGCAAAGCGAGACACGCCGCCTACACGCCGAAGCTGAAACCGACAAGCGCATCATGACCGTGCGTGAGAACCTAAGCCAATCCATCAATGACCTCGCCGCCCAAGTGGAGCGCATGAACACCTCGCTGCGCGCAGTCCACGACCTGCGCGAACGTGCCGAACGTCTCAATGACCTCAGCAAACAGCTTCAGCAACGCATGGACGAGTTTGAGCGCAAACTTAACGAGCCTGAACGGCGTTTAACCGTTCTCGAAGACAAAAGCCGCAGCGACACCAAGCGTCTCGGACAGCTGGAGTCTGACATGCGTGAAGTCCAGCAGAAAATTGAGGTGATACGCGCTCGCATACCCCTGCTTGAGGAGCTTACACTGCGCAACGAAACCAACATCAAAGCCCTACAGAACAGCGAGCCCGAACGCCGCGAGGAGCTGCAATCGTTTATCGAAGCGCAAGAGCTGCACAGGCAACAGCATGAAATTAAGCTCAATGCTATCTATCGCGGATTTGAAGAGCGACAGCGCGAGCTAAAGGCGTTTGAAGAACGCTTCGGGCAGTGGGAAGCAACCTACCGCGATATGAAACGCCTTGTTGACAACTTTGAACGCATCTCAAGCAACCTTGACCGACGCATTGGTGAGGTTGCCGAGCTGCAGCGTCTGAGCGAAGACCGCTTCCGCAACGAGTGGAACACGTGGCAAGAGGCTGAACAGCTGCGCTGGCGCGACATCAAGGTGGCGCAAGATGACATTTGGCGCAACCACGACCGTGAGTTTGAGACCTACACCCGCCGCATCAACGAGCTGGAAAGCAAGCTGCCCGTTCTTTCCGATAGTTTGGCGCGCCTTTGGAACTTAGAGCGCGCCCGCGCGCAGCTTTACCGTGAACGTTACCAAACCCTGCTTAGCGAATATGACATGCCGTCGTCCGCACCGCAGCAAAATGGCGCAGCGCGCAGCGAATAGCCGCGTTGGGGCGTGTTCGCGCCCCTTGCGGCTATTCCTCTTCGTGCCAGCTTAGCTCTACTTCGTCGCCGATGTTCACGCCCAAGCGCGCCGCCGCGTCGCCTTGATTAATCGAGATTTCGAGGCAGTTGTTGCTGTCGACTTGCATCATCAGCTGACCGCGCGGCACTTCGTAGTAAGCGCGGTTGATGCTGTAAATTGTGTCGTTATGCGTCGTCACTTTGGCGGTGCTGGGGTTGACCATCATGCCCTCACCGCCGCCCATCGGCTCAAAGCGCAGTCCATGCGTCGTCCAATATAAGTTACGAATGCTCGTCAGAACGTTGCCAAAGTGGTCAATATGCGTGACCTCGCCGCGAATGCGATAAGGTTGTGCTTCTAAAAGCGGCATGCGCAGCTGATAAATTTCAGGCAGCGGCTCGCCAAGCTGCACAAGCGTCACATTACCCGCCGCCAAGTGTGCCGCCACCGGCGCGAACACGTCACGACCGTGAAATGTTGGACTAACGCGCTCGGCAAAGTACTTGCGTTCTTGAATGCGTACCACCTCATACGCGCCCAATTCCGCCAGTGCATAGCTCAACACACCGTTGTCAGGTGCAACAAATGTGTAGTCCTGGGTTTTCACCGCAATAGGATGGCGCGCACTGCCCACGCCGGGGTCAATTACCACCAAGAACACCGTGCCTTTAGGCATGTAGGCATAGCTGTGCAGCAACGCCAGCGCGCCGCCGCGCACGCTTTGCGGTGGCACGTGGTGCGTAATGTCAATCAGCGCGGCTTGCGGGCAAATGCCACGCAGCACTCCCTTCATTACGCCCACATAGATATCCTCTAAGCCAAAGTCAGTCAGCAGTGCTATCGTCGCAGACATGTTGTTCACCTTCACTGTGCAAAGTCTTTGTTGACAACCTCTATTATAGCGCGCTATACTCTCACGCCATGAGCATCTTTCGCGCCCACCATCGCTACCATCACGCCCTTCTCTAACGCCGCTGCGGTGTTGGCTCGCTGCCGTTTGCTCCCTGTTTTGTGAAACGAAGCTCCGCACCTTTTGCGGGGCTTTTTTGTATTGTATGCGCCAAAGTCGCGCAAAAGCGAGGATGAAATGCTATGTTAGCGGTTATTGACTACGGGGCAGGCAACTTACGCAGCGTGATGCACGCCCTACATCACCTTAACGCCAAAGAGGTGGTGCTGGTGCAGCACGCCGACCAATTGCGGGGGGCGCACAAAATCATCTTGCCGGGTGTTGGCGCGTTCGGCGCAGGCATGGCGATTTTGCGTGAACGCCAGCTTGTCGAGCCACTGCGAGAAGCTGTCGCGCGCGGCATCCCCTATTTGGGTATCTGCCTAGGCATGCAGTTCTTGTTTGAGCGCAGCGACGAAATGGGTCACCATGAGGGCTTAGGCATCCTAGAAGGCTATGTCACGCGCTTTCCGACGTTTGCTGACCTCAAAGTGCCGCATATGGGTTGGAACAAGCTCACAGCAACCAAAGCATCGCCGCTGTTAAACGGGCTAGCCGACGACAGCTACGCCTATTTCGTCCACAGCTACTACTGCGTGCCAACACACGCCCAAGACACGCTCATTCTTGTTGACTACGGCATCTCGTTCACTGCTGCCGTGCAGCGCGAGCAGATCTTTGGCGTACAATTTCACCCGGAAAAAAGCCAGCGCGTTGGCTTACAACTTTTATCTAACTTCTTAGCCTTGTGAGGAAAACTCATGATCATTTATCCCGCTGTTGATTTGCGCGGCGGCAAGGTGGTGCGCTTGCAAGAAGGGGACCCAAGCCGCCAAACGACCTTTAGCGATAACCCGCTGCAAATCGCCCGGACGTGGCAAGCCAGCGGCGCGGTCTGGCTACACATGGTCAACCTTGACGGCGCGTTTGGCGAGCGAAACGCTAATCTCACCGTGCTGGAAAACGTTGCCAAACTGGGGTTAAACGTCCAGTTCGGCGGCGGATTGCGCACATTAGACGACATCACCCAAGCCCTAGCGTTAGGCGCGCGGCGCGTTGTGCTCGGCACGGTTGCGCTGCAAAACCCTGACCTCGTGACGGAAGCGGTCGTGCGCTTTGGCGCGGATGCCGTGTGCGTCGCGCTCGACAGCCGCAACGGCAAGGTCGCTACACACGGCTGGCAAACGCTCAGTGACCTCACACCTGTTGAGCTAGGACAAGCGATGGCGGCACGCGGCGTACGCCACGCCCTTTACACCGACATCAGCCGCGACGGTGCGCTCAGCGGCGTTAACGTTGCGGCAACCATCGCACTCGCACAAGCCACCGGGCTAGCGGTTATCGCGTCGGGCGGCGTGAGCCAGCTCGACGAGCTGCGCGCCCTTGCCGCCAGCGGCGTGGTCGCCGGCGCGGTCATCGGCATGGCACTCTACACCGAGCAGCTGCGGCTGGCAGACGCGCTTGCCGCTGTTAAGGAGGCATAATGTTAGCCAAACGCATCATTCCCTGTTTAGATGTGTTGGAAGGGCGCGTGGTTAAGGGCGTGAACTTCGTCAACCTGCGCGACGCAGGCGACCCCGTCGAACAAGCCAAAGTGTATGACCAAGAAGGCGCAGATGAGTTGGTGTTCCTCGACATCACCGCCTCGCATGAAGGACGCAAAACGACGCTGGAGATGGTGCGGCGCGTCGCCGACAGCATCTTTATCCCCTTTTGTGTTGGCGGCGGCATTCGCACGATTGAAGACATGCGCGACACGCTGCTAGCGGGTGCGGACAAGGTCAGCATCAACAGCGCGGCTGTCAAAACGCCGCAGCTTATCGACGACGGCGCATGGGCATTCGGTAGCCAGTGCATCGTTGTGGCGATTGACCCGCGTCGCGTGGACGGCAAGTGGGTCGTACACGTAAACGGCGGGCGCGTTCCCACCGACAAGCTCGCATTGGACTGGGCGCGGGAAGTCGAGGCGCGCGGCGCAGGCGAAATTTTGCTCACCAGCATGGACACAGATGGCACAAAAAACGGCTATGATTTAGAGATGACGCAAGCCATCGCGGAGGCGGTGTCTATCCCCGTAATTGCGTCGGGCGGCGCAGGCACGCTAGCGCACTTCTACGACGCTTTCGCGGTAGGTAAAGCCTCTGCTGCGCTGGCAGCTAGCGTCTTTCATTTCAGCGAGCTGCGTGTGCGCGACGTGAAACAGTACCTTGCCGCGCGAGGCATACCCGTTCGCTTGCACGGATGGGAGTAGGCAACATGCTCGACTTCAGCAAACTCAAGTGGAACAGCGAGGGGTTGATTCCGGCTGTGGTGCAAGATGCCGAAACGCGCCAAGTGCTGATGGTGGCGTGGATGGATAAGACCGCGCTAGAGCAAACGCTAGAGCAAGGCGAAGCGGTCTTCTGGTCGCGCAGCCGCCGCGAACTTTGGCACAAGGGCGCAACGAGCGGCAACACACAGCAGGTTGTCGCTATATACGTTGACTGTGATGAGGACGTGCTGCTACTGCTGGTACGTCCCAAAGGTCCCGCCTGCCATACAGGCGCGGTGTCGTGTTTTTTCAGAAAACTTGAGGAGCTTTAAACCATGTACATGCTAAGCTATTTAGAGCAGCTCATTGCCGCGCGACGCGCCAATCCACAGGAAGGCAGCTACACGAACCAGCTGATGGCGCGCGGGCGTGCCAAAATCGCGCAAAAGGTCGGTGAGGAGAGCGTAGAAGTGGTCGTTGCCGCGCTGGCGGAAGACAAAGCGCGCCAGCAAGAGGAGCTGGCGGACTTGTTATATCACACACTCGTGTTAATGAACGAGTTAGGCATATCTTTAGAGGACGTTAATCAGGTGCTACTGCAACGGCATCAAGCAAAGTGAGATACTATGAGCGAGAAAAAACCTTATGTGGTAGAAGCAACATTTCACGTGCGCTACGCCGAAACCGACGCAATGGGTATTGTCCACCACGCCAGCTATATTGTGTGGTTTGAGGAGGGACGCAGCCACTACATGCGCGCGCGCGGCAGCAGCTACGCCGAGTTTGAGCGCACTGGCTATTACATGGCGGTGACTGAAGTTCACGCACGTTATGTTAAGCCCGCGCACTATGACGAGAAAATCACGGTACGCTGTTGGCTGGAAGAGGCGCGCAGCCGCAGCATGACCTTCGCCTACGAGATTGTCAACCCAGCGGGCGAGATCTGCGTGACCGGGCAAACCAAACACATCTGCATCGACAAGAGCGGCAAGATTGCTAAAATTCCCGCCGATTGGTTGGCATGGATGCAGTAAAGTATTTGACCGACATCCGTTCGCCTTCTATAATCAACGCAAGAGTTTATGACTATCACCTTAAGAAATAGGAGTTTTTATGACTGCATCAACTGTTACCTACGCAGATAAGCCGTGGATAAAGAACTATGATAAGGGCATGCCTGCTACGATTAATTACCCCAGTGTGCCGCTGCACCAATTCTTGCAAGACACCGCCAAACGCATCCCCAACGAAACCGCGCTCATCTCCACAGCGCGTGTGCCACTGTTCGGTCGCCTTGCTCGCAACATCACTTACGCCGAAGTCGAGCGCGCCTCTGATGCCTTAGCGGCTGCGCTAATCGACAACGGGCTCAAAAAAGGCGACCGCGTCGTCATCGTCATGCCCAACTGCGTGGCGTTCGCCATTAGCTTTTTCGCTGTTTTGAAGGCAGGCGGCGTGGTTGCCGCGACCAACCCAACCTACCCCGCCGAGATGATGCGCTATCAGATTAACGACTGTGGCGCGGAGTTCGTGATTACGCTCTCCCTGTTCTACCAAACTATCAAATCAATCCAAAGCCAAACCAAAGTCAAGCACGTTATCGTCACCAATATCAAAGAGTACCTGCCAGCCATCGCCGCACTGCTCTTTTCCATCGCCAAAGAGAAAAAAGAAGGGCATCGCGTTGAAGCTCTAGCCAGCGGCGACATGTGGCTGCAAGACTTGCTGAGAAAGTACGACGGCAAAAAGTCTAACGTTACAGTCACGCCGGAAGATCTCGCCATCTTCCAATACACGGGCGGCACAACAGGCGTTTCTAAGGCGGCAATGTCGCAGCACAAAGCGTTAGTCGCCAACATGCTGCAGCTTGAGTCCGTTGTCAAGTTGCTAGGTATCGACGGTAAAGACCACATCTACTTAGGTGCAATTCCGCTCTTCCACGTCTACGGCTTAGTCGTCGTGTTGTGCCTCAGTGCTTATCAGGGCAGCAAGATTGTGCTTGTGCCAAACGCCCGCGACATCAATGACGTGATTGACAACATTAACCACTTCAAGCCAACGCTCTTCCCCGGTGTCCCTGCGCTCTATAACGCCATCAACAACCACCCGAAAGTAAAATCGGGCAAAGTCGACATGAGTTCGCTCAAATACTGCATCAGTGGCTCAGCCCCGCTGCCCACTGCGGTGAAAGAAGAGTTCGAACGCCTCAGCGGCGCGTCGGTGCGCGAAGGCTTTGGCATGAGTGAAGCCCCTACCGCAACCCACGTCAACCCGCTGTTCGGCGAGAACCGCAAGAACTCGATTGGTTTTCCCTTGCCAGACATGGAAATGCGCATCGTCAGCCTAGACGACGGCGAAACGGACGTGCCAGTAGGCGAAGTCGGCGAGTTACTCATGTCTGGTCCCAACATCATGCTAGGCTATCACGGCATGCCTACTGAAACCGCCAACGTGCTGCGTGAGCGCGACGGCAAACGCTGGCTTTACACAGGCGACATTGCGCGCATGGACGAAGATGGCTACTTCTACATCGTCGACCGCAAGAAAGACATGGCACTTATCGGTGGCTACAACGTTTATCCCACCCAAGTGGAAGATGTGATTAAGAGCCACCCCGCCGTGCTCGAAGTCGGCGTAGCCGCCGTTCCCAACCCTGAAAAAGAAGGGATGGAATCGCTGAAAGCGTGGATTGTGCTGAAGCCTGAAGCACAAAACACAAAAGCTGAGGACATTATCGCCCACTGCGAAAAGTACCTTGCGCCGTATGCCGTGCCGCGCCGCATAGCTTTCATTGCCGAGCTGCCTAAGACCGCTGTCGGCAAGACGCTGCGCCGCGAACTCATCAGAATGGAACAACAAAAATAAGCCAAAAGACGGGGCGTGCCACGTGGTGCGCCCCACATTATCAACAAACTCGTACGTAAAAATCACACAAAATATTTTGTTGAAAGGCAGCTTGTTATGGTCACCTACGCTGAACGCCCTTGGGTCAAACGCTACGATAAGCACGTTCCTCGCTCGCTTGCGCCTTATCCAGAAAAAGTTATCTTTGATTATTTGCGCGAAACCGTCAGCAAACGCCCGCACGCGCCGGCATTGGTGACAACCGCCAAGCTACCGCTCTTCGGGCGTATGAGCCACTACCTCAACTATCAAGAGCTTGAGGATGCTTCTAACGCGCTGGCTTGCGCGCTGGTCGATATGGGACTGCAAAAGGGCGACCGCGTTGCGATTGTGATGCCCAATTGCACCACCTTCGGCATCACCTACTACGGTGTGCTTAAGGCGGGCGGCGTGGTCGCAGCTGCCAACCCCACCTACCCCGACGACAAGATGGCGTTTCAAATTAACGACTGCGACGCGCCTTTTGTCGTCACCTTGAGCTTGTTTTACGCGCAGATGAAGCGCATTCAGTCACAAACCAAAGTCAAGCATATTATCGTGAGCAATATCAAAGAGTATCTGCCACCGCTGGCGCGCCTGCTGTTTACCCTTGCTCGCGAGAAAAAAGACGGACATCGCGTCGAGCAGCTTGGCGCGGGCGACGTGTGGTTTCAAGACCTGCTCAAACGCTATCACGGGCAAAAGCCCAGCGTGAACGTGCAGCCCGATGACCTCGCGCTGTTTCAGTACACTGGCGGCACAACCGGCGTTTCTAAGGGTGCGATGGCGACACATCGTGCGCTGGTTTGCAACACTGAGATGCTGCAAACGTGGACGGACATCAAGAGCGGCAGCTTCAAAGGTGTGCCAACGTCCGAGCTAGTGTACTTGGGTGCAATTCCGATGTTCCACGCCTATGGGCTTGTGGCGTTGCTCACGCAAGCAACCGCGATGGGCGGGCAAATTGTGCTGGTGCCGAACCCACGCGACGTGTCAGAGGTTGTCGACGTGATTGGACACTACAAGCCTAACGTGTTCTTGGGTGTACCTGCCCTCTATAACGCCGTTAACAACCATCCTCGCGTTCAAAGCGGTGAGGTGTCGCTGCGCAGCTTCGTGCTGAATTCCAGCGGGTCTGCGCCGTTGCCAACCACCGTGAAGGAAGAGTTCGAACGCCTTAGTGGCAGCGTCATCATCGAGGGCTTTGGCATGAGCGAAACGCCTGTTGCCACGCATTCCAACCCAATTTATGGCGAACATCGCATCCGCTCGGTTGGGTTACCCTATCCTGACATTGATGCTGCTATCGTCAGCCTCGACGACCCGACCAAAGAGGTGCCGGTTGGGGAAATCGGCGAGCTGGTCGTTTGCGGACCGAACGTTATGAAGGGGTATCACAAGCTGCCCACTGAGACCGCCAACGCCCTGCGCGAACGTGATGGCAAGCTGTGGCTCCACACGGGCGACATCGCCTATATGGATCAAGACGGCTACTTCTACTTGGTCGACCGCAAGAAAGATATGGCACTTATCGGCGGCTATAATGTCTACCCAGCTAACGTTGAAAATGTTATCAAAGAGCATCCTGCTGTGTTCGAAGTAGGCGTAGCCGCTATCCCCAATCCGGACAAAGAGGGGTTAGAATCGCTGAAGGCATGGATTGTGCTGCACCCCGATGCGCAGGTCAGCGAGGAAGAAATCATCAACCACTGCGCCAAAAAGCTCGCTCCTTACGAAATTCCGCGCCGCATCAGCTTTATTAAGGAGCTACCCAAAACTGTTGTGGGCAAGACGCTGCGCCGCGAACTGGTCAGATTAGAGCTTGAAGAAGCCAGCAAACACAACAGCTAAACACACTCTAGACTTGGGCGAAGCGAGCGCATCAGGCGTTCTCTTCGCCCAAAAACCCTAAATGCTGCATGGTCACCACGTCTTGGTCGGTGTAATAGCCGCGATAGAACGCTTGCACCGACCATCGCCGACAAAACCACACGGTAAACAGCATCAACCCCACAATGAGCCAAAAGCCACAGCTTACCAGCGTTTGCCGCACTGCCGTGAGCGAGTCGATGCCTTCTGGAGCAGGCAGCACGCGCAGCAGCAAAAACCCTGTTCCTACGACCACTACTGCCAGTGGGTAAAGCCAGCGCATTGCAGCGATTTTGCCGCGCGCCGCTACCAGCGTGAGGAACAAAAAGGCAAGCGACACTCCCATCTGCACAAGCAGCGGCCGCAAGTTAAACCCAATCACTGAGCCACCTATCATACCGCCTGCTTCCAGCGGCACAAGGACTTCGTTCATAGCAAAGACAAACAGCACCTCTATCAACGGCAAGAGCGTGAACAACATGACAGCAGCAATCATCGCCAAAGTTAAACCGAAAGGACGACGGGGCTTGCCGATTTTGTCATAATTCTCCATAATATTCCTCATAATGTTTTGTCTGTGTTATTTCTAAAATACCACCAATCAAGACAGGCGGTCGCTATGCTAAACGCCGACTTAGCACACATCTATGAGCAGCTCAAGCAAGAGCTGCGCCTTAAGCGTCTTGTATTGCTTCACCCCGAAAGCACATACCGCGCCATTTTAGTGACGCAGCTTATTCACGATGTTGAGCATCACACCGTTTATTATAACTTGCAAGACACCACGTCCTTGCAGTCTTTTGTTGAGGGTTTCACGCGGCATCTCATCAACTTGCGCTCGCAATCAGGACAGTACCTTAAAAGCATCAAAGTTGGCTTTTACCGCAAAAGCCCCTACGAACAGTACGAGCTTTTAAGCATCTTCATGCGCGAGCTAAGCGAATTTAGCGACGCACCCTACACAATTATTCTTGACGATTACGATTATGTCGACATTGCCGATGACCTAAACGCCTTCATTGAGCAGCTAGCGAGCGCACTGCCGCCGCACGTCACGCTTTTGCTAAACAGTCGCACGCTGCCGCGCCTATCTTGGCTGTCGCTGATTGCTATGAACAAAGCGTGCCTCTTTCGTGACGGAGATTCGCTTACCAAAAACATTTATGGGCATTTACGTGAAGATTCACCGCTGCTCAGGGTCTATGCGTTTGGGCAAAACAGCATTGTTCTCAAAGGCAAAACCGTTGATACCTGGGAAGGACACTTGCCTCGTCTTGTGCTGTTCTATGCGTTGGACAAGCACCGCATCACACGCCAAGAGCTTTGCCGTGACTTCTGGCCCAACGCTGACAATGAATCGGCGGTAAACGTCTTCCACGTGACCAAACGGCGTTTGCACAAAGCCCTCCAGCTTGACTTGCTTAGTCATGACGACGATTACTATATCGTCAACACCAAGTTCAGCATTTACTACGACGTGATTGATTTCGTCGAAACCCTTTCGCAAGCACGCAACCTAGATAACACGTTCGCCATTGAGATGTGGCAGCGCGTCATCACCCTGTATCGCGGCAAGTTCTTACAAGGCTACCAAGAGCCTTGGATCTTGACAAAGCGACACGCATTTTCGCAGGGTTTTGTCGATGCGCTTAGTGCCTTAGGACGGCTTTGGGTCGTGCGCGAACGCTATGAGTCTGCGCTAGGGCTTTACGAGCGCGCCCTTGAAGAAGATTATCTGCGTCAAGACATTCATCGCGCTTTGCTGAACACCTATCTCAGCATGGGCAGACGCAACGAGGCTATCGCCCACGTCAATGCGTTAAAAACCGCTTATCAAGCGCAAAACCACGAGTTCGATGAGGATACGCTTGCCCTCATCTACACCGTACAAGGTATAGCAACGCCTTAGACAAACGTTAACTTGACAGCCTTCGCGCTGGCTCATTAGAATACATGCCATAAGCTCTCGTAGCTCAGAGGATAGAGCAGGTGCCTTCTAAGCACTTGGTCGGGGGTTCGATTCCCTCCGAGAGCGTTTAGCCTATGTGAGAAACTGCAAGCAATGCTTGCAGTTTTTGTGTGGTGCAAATCAGAACAAATTTTCAAGTGCGCCGCTTGTGACCATCCCTAAGCTGTGATATACTAGCTTGTGTGTACATTGCGCCAAACCTACGCTATTTATCGTGAGACGTTGAAGGAACAAGACCCTATGACGGACAAAACGGTTGCTGCAGCCGTACAGTACAACGAAAATAACATCCAATATCTCAAAGACATTGACCACATTCGCCTGCGTCCGGGCATGTATGTCGGCGGCACGGACATTCGCGCCCTGCATCATCTCATCTACGAAGTGGTAGATAACTCAATTGACGAAGCACTCGCAGGACGCTGCGACAAAATTTTTGTCATCCTCAACGCTGATGGGTCTGTTACCGTAGCGGACAATGGCGTAGGCATTCCTGTCGGCATCCAAAAAGACACCGGCAGATCTTCTCTTGAGGTCGTTCTTACCAAAACAGGCAGCAGCGGCAAATTTGACAGCAGCGCGTATCGCGTCAGCGGTGGTTTGCACGGTGTCGGTCTGACAGCAGTGAACGCCCTGTCTGAAGATCTTGTGGCAGAGGTTTATCGCGAAGGCTTTATGTGGCGACAGCAGCACCATCGCGGTAAGCCCGTCACTGACGTGCAAAAAGTGCGTCCGCTTGAACCCAACGAACCGACCGGCACAAGCATCACCTTTAAGCCTGACTTCAGTGTGCTTGACCGCAATGAGTTCCACTTTGAAACCCTCGCACAACGTTTCCGCGAGATGGCATTTGTCACGCGCCGCGTCAGCTTAACTTTGCGCGATGACCGCGTTACCCCACTGCCGCGCGAGCTAACGTTCTATTTTGAGGGTGGCGTGAAGTCCTTTGTGCAAGCCCTCAACCGTTACCGCACTGTCTTACATCCGCCTGTTTATGCCGAAAAAGATGTTGAAATCAACGTTGAGAACAAAGGCACCAGCACCGTTGGCGTGGAAGTTGCCTTTCAGTACAACGACTCTTCCAACATTATTGAATTAGCGTTTGCTAACACCATCTCGACAACCGACGGCGGCACGCACCTCACAGGCATGCGCTCGGCGATTACCAGCGTTATCAACCGCTACGCCCGCAAAGCAGGCTTCCTCAAAGAGAAAGACGCTAACTTTTCCGGCAATGACACGCTTGAAGGCATCACCGCTATCGTCAGCGTCAAAGTCTCTAATCCGTCATTTGAAAGCCAGACCAAAGTCAAGCTGCTCAACCCAGAGGTGCAAGGCGCGGTCTCTCAAGTGGTCTCGGAAGCCTTCATGGAGTTTCTTGAACTGAACCCCCGCGAGGCACGCCGCATCATCGACAAGTGTATGACCAGCAAGCGCGCTCGCGAGGCAGCACGCAAAGCACGCGACCTCGTGCGCAGCGGACCTAGCCTGCTCGAGAGCAGCACATTGCCGGGCAAGCTGGCAGATTGTTCTATCACAGGTGCAGACGCAGAAATCTACATCGTTGAAGGCGATTCGGCAGGTGGTAGCGCGAAGCAAGGGCGCGATCGTCACTTTCAAGCGATTTTGCCCCTGCGCGGTAAAATCCTCAACACCGAACGCGCTAGCCTCGACAAGATGCTCGACAACAACGAAATCAAGTCGCTGATTGCTGCGCTCGGCACCGGCATCCACGAAGATTTCAACATCGAGAAACTTCGCTATGGGCGCGTCATCATCATGACCGACGCTGATGTAGACGGCAGCCACATTCGCACGCTGCTACTCACGTTCTTCTTCCGCCACATGCAGCCTCTCATCCAAAATGGGCATCTTTACATCGCTCAGCCGCCGATTTACCTGCTCAAGAGCGGCAAACAGCACGAGTATGTCTATCCCAAAGCAGGCTTAAACGACGCACAGCTGCTTGAGCAAGCCCTGAAGAAGTACAAAGACAACGCCAAAGTGACCGTGCAGCGTTACAAAGGTTTAGGTGAGATGAACCCCGAGCAGCTTTGGGAGACGACCATGAATCCGGAAAATCGCACGCTGCTCAAGGTGACCATTGAGGATGCTGCCGAAGCGGATAAGGTATTCGACATGCTGATGGGCAACAGCGTGCCACCGCGCCGCCGCTTCATCCAAACGCACGCCCGCCAAGTCAAAAATCTCGACATCTAAGCGCAAAAGCCCCTCGCTCAAGAGGGGTTTTTGCTTAAAGCTCTGAGGCAGACCCAACGGGACGCAGCCGCTCAATCGTGATAAACGCCAGCGCACAAATCACGAGCAAAATGACGCTCATCGCTAGTGCCTGCCCGTAATACTGCGGGTTGGGCTGGCTGATGAGGCGATAAATCACCAGCGGCAGCGTCGGTGTATCTGGGCGCACGACAAACAACGACGCGCCGAATTCGCCCATGCTGGTGGTGAAGGCGAAGACCGCGCTCACCAAGACGGAACGCCAAATAAGTGGCAGCTCAATTGTCCACAACACGCGCCAACGACCTGCACCAAGCAAGCGTGCCGCCACCACCCATGAAGGCGGCAAACGGCGTAGCGCGGGCAGCAGCACGCGCAGCACTAGCGGTAGCGCGACCAGTGTGTGCGCGATTGGCACTAACCCCCACCACGTGCGCAGTGCCAGTGGTGGCGTGTCTAAGCCAAGCAAGAAGCCAAAGCCTAACACTACCGCGCTGACAGCAAGCGGCAAAATGGCAAGAAACTCGACCAAGCGCGCCGCACGTCCGCTGAAGGCATACACCCAATACGCCAAAATACCGCCCAAGCTAACGCTAAGCCCAGTGGTCAGCAGGGCAAACACAAACGAGTTGCCAATCGCCACAACAGGCGGCACGAACAGCAGCGAACGCCGCTCGTTCACGAGCAAGCCCGCGTAATAGCTGAGGCTTATGCCGTCTTGTCGCCATGTCAGCGACTGCCAAACCAACACGAACAGCGGCATAAACAGCAGGAGAACGACCAGCAGCAGAACACTCGCTACCGCTAGCTTTGCGCCCCACGTGTGCGGCACACGCGCCACGTCGCGCGCCGCCCGCCAATCCAGCGCAAGCCGCCGCTGAGTGCGCGTATAAACCGCTGTCAGCGCGCCAATCATCGCCAGCTGCACGACCGCTAACGCGCTTGCCATCGGCAAATCAAACACCGTTAATGCCTGATAGTAGATTTGCACCTCTAGCGTGGCGAAGCGCACACCGCCCAAAATCAGCACCACGCCAAAGCTGGTGAACGTGAAGGTAAACACAAGCAACCCTGCCGACACCAACGCGGGGCGCAGCAGCGGCAGCCGCACTTGCCACCACAGTCGCCAACCGCTTACACCCAAAAGCCGCGCGGCTTCTTCCAAGTGCGGTGACACATTCAGCCAATAGGAGACAATGACGCGCAGCGCAATGGCAAAGTTGTAAAACACATGCACAACGAGAATCATGCCCAGCGTGCGCTCGAGTTGAATAGGAGGGGCTGTGCTGCGCAAAAGTCCCATCAGTGCTTGGTTAAGCACGCCTTGCCTACCCAGAAGCAGCGTGAAAGCGATAGCCACCACCACTGTCGGCAGCACAAACGACAGCGTCGCGCTCGCTAATAGCAACCGCTTGCCCCAAAAGTCATAGCGCACGAAGACATAGGCGCAAGGCAACGCCAAACCCAGCGTCAAGAGCGTCGACAGCGTTGCCTGAAACACGGTAAACAGCACAGTGCCGCGGTAATACGGCGTGGTCGCCACGCGCAAAAATTCCTCAAACCCCGAAGACTGCGACAGTCCAAAGCTGTAGTCAAAGATGCGCAGCAGGGGATAGAAAAAAAAGAGCGCGAGAAACAAAAGCGGTATGAGCAGCAGCCCATACCGCAGTGCAAGCGCGCGCATCGTTAGCGCGCCACAGCCTCAAGCCACGCGCGAATCCAAACGTCGCGCTGTGCTTCAATTTCGGCGTAATCGACCTGCGCGGGTTCTTCCGCCACCACAGCGAACTCAGCGAAAAGCGGCGGCAGCGTCACCCCTTCGCGCACGGGGAACACGTACATCTGCAGCGGCACGTCGGCTTGTACTTCTTCGCTCAACAAGAAGTCAATAAATGCCTGCGCTAAAGCCTCGTGCGCCGTACCGCGCAAAATGCCCGCAAACTCAATTTGGCGGAAGCACGTGCCCGGAGCGGTGATGCTGGCGGTCGATGCCACGCCGGTCGTTTCGTCCACCGTAAACGGCGGGCTGCTAGCATAGCTGACCACCAACGGGTAAGTGCCGCCAACTGCGGTAAAGTTGCCAAAATACGCCGTCTCCCAATCGTCAACGATGAGCGCGTCATTCGCCAACAAATCACGCCAGAAGTCTAGGTAGGTATAGTCGCCCTCTGTGCCAAACACCCCCACCGTCGCCAGCATAAACGCCAAGCCGGGTGACGACGTGGCGGGGTTCATCGCTACCAACAACCCACGATAGTCCGGCAAAATCAAATCAGCCAATGACGTAGGCAGCACAAGCCCTGCCTCCTCAAAATAGGCAATGTCATAGTTTAAGCACACATCGCCATAGTCAATCGGCGTGACACGCTGAGCTTTGTCCAGCACAAACGCTTCGTCCACAAACGCCAGCTCGGGCGAGGCGTAAGGCAAGAAGATGTCAGCGTCCAACGCACGGCTCAAAAACGTGTTGTCTACACCGAACAGCACGTCCCCAAGCGGGTTGTTCTTAGTCAGCACCGCCTGCGTCACCATGCGCCCCGTGTCTCCGGCGCGCAAAATGTTGAGCTTGACGTTGTGTTCGCGCTCGAACGCCGCCAAAACGTCTTCGCTCAGGTTAAAGCTGTCGTGTGTGACCAGCGTTAGCGTCGTGGGCTGCTGCGCTTGCGCCGCGAACCCCCAAAGCAAAACCAGAAGTACCGTCATGATGCGCTTCATCACAAACTCCTTTTATGCTGCTAAGCGGTTTTGTTGGCGTTGAACGGGGGACACATGACCCAAAAGCAGACCACCCCTGCAGGGGTGCGTCAGGGGTGGTCGTGCAACAGCAATTTTCACGAGACACTCCCTACGCCAGCATGATCTGGTTCAGGTTTGTGGGGTCGGTGTGCCGCTACACACCCTCTCAGCCCATTATGGATGGACTCCCCCGGTCAACGGGTTTTTAGTTCGGTCCTATTCTAGCAGCAAGACAAAAACAAATCAATGCACAAATTTGTAGCATTAGCAACACAAATTTTTTAGCTGAACAAGATTGGCGCGAGCTTCTTCATCGCCTGCCATCTCTCGCCTCCTTCATCTGTCGCCCTAATTCCATGAGCAGCTCTTGGTTTTCGCAGCGTGCCCGCCAACTCTCGGGAATTGCTGTTAAGCCCAAGCGCGCGCCCATAATGCCACCGGCAATACACGCGATGCTGTCGCTGTCACCGTCGCTGTTCGCGGCACGCTGCACCGCCCGCACGTAGTCATCGGGATAGCGCAGCACACAGTACAACGCCAGCGCAACGGCCTCTTCGCCCACCCACCCCTCGCCGATGTGACGCATGGCATGCGCTTCGCTGCCCAACGTCAGCACATGCCCCACGCGCAGCAGCGCACGGTCATAGTCCTCGCTAATGCCATCGGTGAAAGCGAGCATGCGCGCCAAATAGGTCTCAGGCGGCACGCCGTCTAACGCTAGTTTGACAGCATATGCCGCGCCAATGCTCGCCGCAACTGCTGCAGGATGCCCATGCGTGATTAGCCCCGACAAGTGCGCTACCTCGCGTAGACGTTCGGGCTGATGCTGATAGAGATACCCAAGCGGAGCTACGCGCATAGCACTGCCGCAGCCTTTGCTACTGGCTATGCCCGACGTACGCCAATCATACCCTGCTCGCAAGTTCGCAATTGCCCTCATGGACGTGGTGCCGGGCGCGCGATTATTTTCTGGGGAGATGCCCCACGCCAAAAAGTGATGCGCCACGACAGGCATCATCACCTCAGGCGGCGCGTCAATGCCCGCTTCTAGCACGCCTTGCAGCAACGCGAGCGTCATTTGCGTGTCATCAGTATACAAGGCGGGAGTGGGCGGCTCTTGAATGCCCGCCATGCCATAGGTGCGCAAAATATCCGGGTCCAGCCGCATAAACTCGGTTGGCGCGCCCAGCGCATCCCCCAACGCCAAACCCAATAAGATACCTTGCGCTTGTAAAACGCTCATCAGACACTCACTAAACTATTTAGCCTCGTGCAATAAATCTATCCTACGCTATGATAGTAATAAAACCAGTGTTCGTATCGGAGCAAAACACATGAAAGCATATTCTAAGCATGTCCAACGCTTACAAACAGTGCTGCTCATCGTCGCCGTTTTCACGCTAGGCTTTATTGTTGGCAACCTCAACACGCCCAGCCAAGCACAAGGCATGGGCGATAAAGACCAGCTCTTCAGCGCGTTCGAACAAGCTGTTGACCTTATTCGCTCACGTTATGTCGACGCGCGCGATATTGAGCTGCCTGCGCTTATTGACGGCGCGATTAAGGGCATGGTCGACTCTTTAGAAGACCCCTTCAGCGGTTACCTCAACGCAAAACGCTACGCAACCTACATCAACGAACTAAGCGGTGATGTGGAAGGCATCGGCGTAGTCATTCGCACGATTGAAGAGACAGGCGAAATTGTCGTCGTCAGCCTCATTCGCGGGGCGGCAGCGGCAGCAGCCGGCGTGCTGCCCGGCGACATTTTTTGGGAAGTTGACGGCAAAAGCGTCAAAGGCATGAACCAGAGCGACCTTGCCGCCATCGTGCGTGGTCCGGCTGGCACCAACGTCACCATCACCTTTAAGCGCGGCGAAGAATTTGTGACGTTCACCATCACGCGCGTGCGCTTCCAGGTGCCGACGGTAGAATATCAGGTGCTAGACGGGGACATTGTTCACATCACCTTGTCAGAGTTCAACGGGCGCGCCCGCCAACAATTGGAAGAAGCCATCCGTTCTCTCGATGTGAACAACCGCGCAGGCTTAATTTTAGACATCCGCGACAACCCCGGCGGCTTGCTTACGTCTGTCGTGGACATTAGCAGCCTCTTCATTGAGCGCGGGGTCATCCTTTACGAAGCGTTTGGCGACGGCAGCGAACAAGTCTTTGAGGCGAACGGTAGATACTTGGGCATCACCGTGCCGATTGTGTTGCTGGTCAACGAGGGCAGCGCGTCTGCCTCCGAGCTACTCGCAGGCGCGTTCAAAGACCGCGGCGTTGGCACGATTGTGGGCGAAACCACCTTTGGCAAAGGCACGGTGCAAACGCTAGAACCACTCTCTAACGGCGGCGCGCTGCGTTTGACGATTGCGCGCTGGCTCACACCTAATCGCAATTGGATTCATGACTTTGGCATTGCGCCCGACGTGGAAGTTCCCTATGACCCTGCTGCGCAAAGCTCCGACACTGACCCACAGCTGGAAAAAGCCATCGAGATTATCAAGAGTGCGTCCAAGTAGCGCAACGTCTAGGGCATCCGCGTGATGCCCTCTTTGTTTTGCCTAGTCAAGTGCCGTGCGGCGTGCTATACTGCCTTTTCGAATTTGACGCACTTGAGGGAGATTTCGCATGGCAACCGTCTTACAGATTGCATCGATCGTGGTATCGGTGATTTTGGTGTTTCTAATTATGCTGCAGGTGCGCGGCGGCGCACTCGGCAGCCTGCTTGGTGGCGATGCTGGCGGCGGCATCACCCGCACGCGGCGCGGCTTGGAAAAGACCATCTTCCAGATTACCGTTTTCTTGAGCATTGCTTTCTTGGCGATTTCGCTGTTTTCGGTCGTCGCCTCGCGCTAACCCGCCATGCTGCATGCGATACGTTGGCAACTTCTCGCGCTGCTGCTGGCGGTGCTGTTGTTCGGCGGCGTGCTAGCCTATCGCATTAGCCAACGTGTTCCCGTCTCAACGCCTGCTGCACCTACTGCCACCGTCGTGACTTTGGCAGCGCAAGCCAGCGCAACGCCCACGTTTGCCACGCCGGCATCCACGACAGAAGCGGCGTTGCTGACACAGCCCGCTGATGACGTGCCAACTTTCCGCGAAGTCATCGTTGGCACAGTTCAGCGCATTAACCCGCTCTTTGTTGACCTCAATCCCGTTGACCGCGACATCAGCGCGCTCATCTTTGAAGGGTTAACGCGCATCAACAGCTACGGTGAGCCTGTCGGCAGCCTCGCCAAAGCGTGGCACGTTTCCAGCGACGGGCTCGAATACGTGGTTGAGCTGCGCGATGACATACTGTGGCAAGATGGCATCCCGTTCAGTGCGGACGATGTGATTTACACGATGGGGTTGCTGCACGACCCCGCACTGCCGACCGCGCCTGACGTGAGCAAGTTTTGGCGCACAGTTGAAACCGAGCGCATCAACGCGCATCTCGTGCGCTTTCGCCTCACACAACCCTTAAGCAGCTTCTTGAACAATCTCACGATAGGCATTTTGCCCGAACACGCGCTGCGCGGCACAACCGCCGCGATGCTTGCGGCGCACCCGTTCAACCTGTCGCCCATCGGCACAGGCGCGTATCAGCTTGAAGCCCTGCGCAGCCGCGACGGCGTGAACATCGAGCGCGTCGATTTGCGCGCTGCGCCCACCTTCCGCCAACGCCCTGAGGGGCAAACAGGTTTTGCCGTTGAACGCTTCTCGTTCCTGCTAGCAGACAGCTTTGCCACCGCCAAGCAGTGGCTGCAAGACGGCGCAGCGGACGGCATGGCGGCGCAAGTACGTCAAGAGCGCGTTGAACTTTTGGGATTGCGCGGCATGACCAGTTACACAGCCCTCGCGCCCGCCGTCGGCATCCTGCTTTACAATTGGGACGAAGGCGAGGACGTGCGCTTCTTCCGCGAGCTGCGCGTGCGCCTTGCGCTTCAGCGTGGACTTAATCGCGCTACACCTGTGGAATCGCACCTGGCTAACCAAGCCATCGCTGCCGACAGTCCGTTGCTGCCCAACTCATGGGGCTACGTCAACTTGCCCTATCCCCCCGTCAGCGTGCCAGAAGCTCTAGGGTTGCTAGAAAACGCCAACATCGTCACACCGCAAAAGGCCAACGGAGAAGACGTGTACTACGCTTTCAGCATCCTGGTGCCAGCCGATGACCCCAGCCTCGCGCGTATCGCCCAAGAAATCGCAACGCAGTGGTCACAGCTGCGCTTGCGTGTAACCGTCGAGACCGCCGCGCCCGAAGTCTTCGCCCAACGGATTGCCGATGGCGCGTTTCGAGTGGCGATTGTCGAGCTGCCGCTCAACGCTGACCCCGACATTTTCGGTTATTGGCACGTCGGGCAAGCACCCGACGGCAAGAACTACGGCAGCGTTGCCGATGACCGCCTCAGCGAAGTGTTAGAGCGAGCGCGCCGTGACCCATTTGGAATCAATCGCATTCAGCTATATCGCCAATTTCAAAGCCTGTTTATTGAGCGTGCTATCGCATTACCGCTTTACTATCCGCTCTTCACTTACAGCGTGCGCAACAGCGTGCAAAACGTGCAGCTAGGCTTTATCAGCACCCCCGCCGACCGCTTCCGCACACTAGGCGAATGGCTCATCGCACGCTAAGGTTTGTTTAAACAAACGGCATTTGTCAGAAAACGCATAAGTATGCTAAAATTGAGCTTGTATTGTTATAAGATTTCGCTTCATTCAAGAATCAGGAGCTTACGATGTCTGTCGTTCCAGTCCTACGCCAAGCAGACATCTTCGATGAACTGACAGCCAACCAACTTGAACTTATCGGCTCAATTTGCGCCGAGCGTCACTATCAAGCAGGGGATGTCATCTTCGAGGAGAACACACCGGGTGATGAGATGTACGTTATTGCCAGCGGAGAAGTGCAAATCCAAGTCAACCCCGCGATGATTGGGCGTGAGTCGGGGCAGTCGCACACCATTGCCACGTTGCGACGCGGGCAGTCCTTCGGCGAAGTGTCGCTGGTCGACGAGGGTTTGCGCTCCGCGAGCGCACGCTGCTCTTTGCAAGACACGCACCTGATTGTTATCCCGCGTGACAAGCTAATGCTGCTGTGCGACACCTACCCGCAGCTCGGCTATAAACTCATGCGCAACCTTGCCGCTGACCTTGCTATGAAAATTCGCCACACGGACTTGCAGGTGCGCGAACAGATTACGTGGTCGCATGAAACGGGCAAACGCCCACCATCCTCCTAACGACCAATGCCCCGAAGAGGGCGCACTGCCCTCTTCGCTCGTCCGCGCTGCGGCGTGCCTACGCCTGCACAAGGCGCACGTATTTGCGTTTACCCACTTGCAGAACAACTGGCAGCATTGCCACCGTCACCATCGCGTGCGCATCCTCGACCTTCTCGCCGTTCATGCGGATGCCGCCGTTCTGCATCAGCGTCTTGGCTTCGCTGTTGCTTGCCACCATCTTTAGTTCGCGCAAAATGTCGACCACTTTTTTGTCCTCACGCAAGACTTCGTGGGGAATGTCGTCCGGCACAGCGTCCTTGCTGCCGCTGCGAAACACGTCATCCCAACGCTTTTGCGCAGCTTGCGCGTCCGCTTCGCTGTGGAAAATGCTGACAATCTCGCGGGCAAGCTGCATCTTGACCTCGTTAGGATGCAGCGTGCCGTCCGCTAGACCTGCTTGCATCGCCTCAAGCTGCTTGGCTTGCCAGCCTAAAATTAGCTTGTAAAAGAGCGGCATCGCGTGGTCGGGAATGCTCATGACCTTGCCATACATGTCCCAAGGCTCAGCAAGCAGCGGGATGTGGTTGCCCGTGCTTTTGCTCATCTTCGCGCTGCCGTCGGTGCCGGGCAAGCTCTCGCCCATGATAATGGCAATTTGCGGCTTTTGCCCCAGCCCTTGCTGGAGTTTGCGCCCCGCCACCAAGATATTGAAGAGCTGGTCTTGCCCGCCGACCTGTACGTCTGCTTCCTGCGCCACCGCATCGTAAGCCTGCATCAGCGCGTAGAAGAACTCGTGCAGGTAAATCGGTTGCCCGCTGTCAATACGCTTGGCGAAGTTCTCGCGCACAAGAAACTGCTGCACGGTAAAGTGGCTAGCAAGGCGAATAATGTCGGCAAAATCCAGCGTGCGCAGCCACTCGTCGTTGCGACGCACGCGCGTTTTTTGCGGGTCAAGAATCTTGAACGCTTGCTCAGCGTAGGTGCGGGCGTTCTCTTCCACCTGCTGCGCTGTCAGCTGCTCGCGCGCCTTGTCCTTGTCAGAAGGGTCGCCTATCAAACTCGTGAACGTGCCGACCAAGAACGTCACATCATGCCCAAAATCTTGGAATTGGCGTAACTTGCGCATCGTAATGGTATGCCCAAGATGCAAGTCTGCCGTGCGCGGGTCGTAGCCGCAGTACACCCGCAGCGGGCGACCTTCGCGCTCCGTCTCTATCAACCGCTGGCGCAGCTCCTCGCGCATCTCTTCTTTAGTGCGGGGGTCGCCATATTCTGTCCCGCTCATCAACACCTCTAGCTGTTCTTCAATGCTCACCATTGTGTGTCGCTCCCCACAAGTACATGTGTTTAACTAGCGCACGAGTATAGCACGACACTATGCACTTGTTCAGTGTGCGCCGAAACTGCTATAATACGCGCCGCTGAAGCCGCTTTTGACCACCTTTTCAGCCGCCAAAACACCCAATCATTAGAGGACAACCACGCCATGAAACGCATGACCAGCGCAGAAGTAAGGCGCGCCTTTTTGGAGTATTTTGAAAAGCTAGGACACAAGCATGTTGCCTCGTCCGCGCTTGTGCCTGCCAACGACCCGACGCTGCTGTTCACCAACAGCGGCATGGTGCAGTTTAAGGACGTGTTCTTGGGCAGCGACAAGCGCGACTATGACCGCGCCACCACCGCCCAGAAGTGCATGCGTGTCTCAGGCAAGCATAACGACCTCGAGAACGTGGGTCCCTCACCGCGCCACCACACGTTCTTTGAAATGCTTGGCAACTTCAGCTTTGGCGCGTATTTTAAGCGCGAAGCCATCCGTTATGCGTGGGATTTGGTCACCAAAGTGTTCGAGATGCCCGCTGACCGCATCGCTGTGACCGTCTATGAGCGTGACGACGAGTCTTATAACATTTGGGTGAACGAGATTGGGCTGCCCGAAACGCGCGTGGCGCGTATGGGCGCAAAGACCAACTTCTGGCAAATGGCGGAAACGGGACCCTGCGGACCTTGCAGCGAAATCTTCTGGGATAAAGAGCCGGAAAAAGGCGAAGCCAGCATCATCGCCTCGCTGCAAAACGACGACAATCGCCTGCTGGAGTTTTGGAACTTGGTGTTCATGCAGTACAATCGCACCCAGCCCGACCCCGCCATGACAGGCGCGTTTGATGAGCCACTGCCCGCGCCCAGTGTTGACACAGGCATGGGCTTAGAGCGTATCGTCAGCATCTTGCAAGGTGTCGATGCTAACTATGACACCGACCTTTTTACACATATTATCCGCGCAACGCAGACTCTCACGGGGCAAAGCGATGAGGAAGTGCGCGCCAACTACGTGCCGTATCGCGTGATTGCCGACCATATCCGCGCCGCTGTGTTCTTGATTGCTGACGGTGTGCTGCCCGGTGCCAAAGGGCGCGAGTCCGTCACGCGCCTTGTGCTGCGCCGCGCCTGCCGCTTTGGCAAGAAGTTAGGTTTTGACAAGCCATTCTTGGCAAGCGTTGCCGATGCCGTCATCGACCTTATGGGGGAACATTACAGCGAGCTTGTCGAGCGCGCCGACTTCATCAAGCGCGTCATTACCGTCGAAGAAGAACGCTTCTTGCGCACGTTGGAAAATGGCTTAAATGAGCTGGACGCGATGCTGGCAGCACTGCCGGCAGGCGGAACGCTCTCGGGCGAGCAAGCCTTTTATCTCAAGGCGACGTTGGGCTTGCCTATGCAAGTCACCAAAGACATCGCTGAAGAGCGCGGCTATCACGTCGACCTAGACGGCTTTGAAGCTGCCGAAGCGCAGCACTCGCTTGTCAGCGGCGGCGGCAAAGCGATGGGCAAGATGGAATCCGCCGAGTTTTACAATGATTTGCTCAGCACGCTGCAACACGAGGGCAAACTGCCCAGCGAGGGCGTGGACTATCACCCCTACGACCGCGAGGACACCGTTACCGAAGTCGCGGCATTGCTGCGCGAGGGCGAGCTGGTCAACAACGCGATTGTGGGCGAAAAAGTTGAGGTCGTGCTGCCAAGCACACACTTTTACGTCGAGAGCGGCGGACAAGTCAGCGACACGGGTTGGCTTATCGGCGATGGCTGGACAATTGAGGTCGAAGACATGCGCAAGCCCACAGCAGGGCTAATCGTTCACGTAGGTGAAGTTGTGCAAGGCAATCCCAAGACCGGCGACCGCGTGACCGCCCGCGTCGACCTCGAACGCCGCACGGACATCACGCGCAACCACACCGGCACGCACTTGCTGCACGCTGCATTGCGTGGGCATCTCGGCAAGCACGTTGAACAGCGCGGCTCATTGGTCGCGCCCGACCGCCTGCGTTTTGACTTTTCGCACGACAAGAAAGTAAGTGACGCTGAGCTACAAGCCATTGAGCAAGAAATCAACAACGCCATCTTAAGCAATTACAGCGTTGTTGCGACGCTTAAGCCTTTGGAACAAGCGCGCAAAGAGGGCGCAATGGCGTTGTTCGGTGAGAAATATGGCGACATTGTGCGCACAGTGCGCATCGGCAGCAGCGACACCCCATACAGCTATGAGCTTTGCGGCGGCATCCACGTCAACGAAACCGCCGAGATTGGCGCGTTTGTGTTCGTGGGCGAAACCAGCATCAGCGCGGGCATTCGCCGCGTCGAAGCCCTCACCGGGCGCGAGGCGGTGCGCTATATGCAGGAGCGGCGGCAAACCCTTGCCGCGTTAGAAGCACGGCTGGGTGGCGGCGACGCGCTTGCCAAGCTCGATGCCCTGCAAAGCGAGCTTTCCGCCAGCAAAAAGCAGATTGCTCAATTACAAACGCGCCTTGCCAAATATCAGTTTGACGCGCTGCTTGCCCGCATGGAAACGCTGAACGGCAAAAGCGCGCTGATTGCCCAAGTGGAAAACGTCCACCCCGACACCCTGCGCGAGATGGCGGACTGGTTTCGCAACAAAGTGAGCGAAAACGGCGTGCTGGTTCTAGGCGTAGATTACGAGGGCAAGCCTACGCTGGTGGTTGCGCTAACCGATGACCTTGTGAAGCAGGGCATGAAGGCAGGCGAACTCATCAAACCGCTTGCCAGCCTCATCGGCGGCGGCGGTGGCGGTCGCCCCAATCTGGCGCAAGCGGGCGGCAAAGACAGCAGCAAGCTGCCGCAAGCTCTTGCCAAAGCCCGCGAACTGCTCTAAGGGGTTATGAGCCAGCGCATCGAATACATTCAGTTGGCAGCGGGAGACGACGTGCCGCACGTGCGTGACCGTCTCTCCTTCATTCGCGGCAAGCGCGTGCTGATTATCTGGCCCGAACAGGGTACAGCTCTCACGCGCAAACTTGACCTCGTGCTTATTCAGCGCGAGGCGCGCCGCCGTGCCATTCAGCTTGCGCTGGTTACGCATGACCCCTTAGTCACCGCGCACGCACACGAGCTAAACATCAGCGTCTTCGAGACCATCGGCGCGTCGGAAAAAGCGCGCTGGAAACGCGGGCGCACCAAAGTTTTCGTGCAACGTCACCACAAGCCCGAAGACAGCCCCACGCCGCAGGAGCTGCTGCCTGTCGCAAGCCGCGTGCGTGTGCCACGTGCGCGCACGTCCGCGCTGCGCTTCGTCTTAGAGCGCACGTTGGTGCTGCTCTTGCTGTTGGGCGTGCTGGCAACGTGCAGCTATGTTGTGCTGCCCAGCGCGACCATCACCCTCACGCTGGCGACGCAAACGCTAACGACCGACACGCTGCTCATCGCCGACCCCAACGCGAGCGACATTGACATAGAAGCCGCCGTGATACCGATGACACGCCTGCGTGCTACCGTGCAGAGCAGCGGCACGGTCGCCACCAGCGGTATCACCCGCACAGCAGACACCATCGCCATTGGCATTGTCACCTTCACCAACCAGACCGCCAACGCCGTGACCATTCCTGCCAGCACGACCGTCAGCACCAGCGCAGGCACACCCATTTTGTTTAAGACCATCACCGAAGTGACGCTGCCGGCAGGCATTGGCGAGCGCGTCGATGTCGGCGTAGAAGCCATGCAAAGCTCGGCGGGCAGCGTCGGCAACGTGGGCGCAGGGCTGATTAACACAGTTGTTGGACCGCTGGAAAATGTCGTAAGCGTGCGCAACCTCAACCCGACGACGGGTGGCGAAAGTCGCACCTTTGCTAGCGTCACGGAGCAAGACCGCGACTCCTTATTGGCACGGCTGCGCGGACAACTGCAAGCCAGCGCGTACAGCGAAATGCAAACACAGCTTAGCGAAAGCCAGCTCATCATCATTGAAACTATTCGCATCGTGGAAGAGCGCGAGGACTGGAAGGCGTTCAGCCACAACGTGGGCGACATCAGCGACACTCTATCGCTGACGATGCGCGCTGTTGTCGAGGCAAACGTCATTGACGACCGCTTTGCGCGCCAAATCGTCTTCGCACAGCTTTCGGCACAAAAGCCAGCGCGCTACTTGCTCGACCCCGACAGCTACCAATACACGCGCGGCGCAGTGCAAGACATCACCCCAGAGGGGCGCGTGCTGTTCAGCGCGCAGGGCAGCGTCGTCGCCCGCGCCCAAGCCGACCTAAGCCTGCTCCAAGAGAGCCTGAGCGGCAAATCCTTATCGGAAGCGACGGCTTTGTTGCGGCAAACGGTGCCGCTTGCCGCTGACCCGCGCTATCAAACGTTTCCCGACGGCATGAACGTGCTGCCGCTGTTGCCCATTCGCATTACGCTTACGGTGACTTACCCATGAGTGGACGACTGCTAGGTGTCGATCACGGGATAAAGCGCATTGGCTTAGCCATCAGCGACCCCAACCGCATGCTGGCGCGTGAGCTTAAGGTGCTGAAGCGCACCACGCGCGAGGCTGACTTTGCTGCGCTGCAAGCCATCATCGCCCAAGAAGGCGTGGTAGGCATCGTCGTCGGCATGCCCACACACGACGCACCCACCGACGCACACACACAAGCAGACACGGTGCGCCTGTGGCTTACGCGCTTGCGTGACTACACTAACCTGCCTATCGTCGAGTGGGACGAAAGCCTCACGAGCGAAGACGCGCGCGCACTCGCCCGACAGCAGCGGCGCAAGCCCGACGCGCCAATTGATGACCTTGCCGCACGCCTCATGCTGCAAAGCTATCTCGACGCGCTGCATGACGGCTTAGCCACGTTTCCCTAACGCACGCTGCGCGCGCCACGAATTTTTGCTACAATAGGCACACACAACAAACAAGGACAACCATCAAGCGTGCTGCGCCTTCTCAAATGGTTTATCGTGCTTAGCCTCTTCGGGCTATTCGCTCTCGTTGTCGCGGTAGGCTTTTTGTACATCGTTTCTGGCGGCAACATCAGCGACTATGTGCAAAAGTCGCTGCTACGCCTGACGCTGGCAAGCCGCGCCGAAGAGCTGAACACGCCCTACGGCACCGACGACACACCCATCCGCTTCACCGTCCAATCGGGCGACACAGCCGCCCGCATTGCGCGCAACCTTGCCGACAGCGCGCTCATTCGCGATGCCGCGCTCTTCGTCGATTACTTGCGCGCTGAAGGCATCGACACACAAATTCAGGCGGGCATCTACTTCCTCAGCCAAAACCAAACCATCCCAGAAATCGCCCACGCCCTGCTGGACGCACGCAACAGCAGCATCACGTTTCGTGTGCTAGCCGGAACGCGCAGCGAAGAAGTGGCACAAGCCATTGACGCGACGCGCAAATTTGCCTTTAAGGGCGCGGATTTTCTGGCACTCGTGCAAGCGGGCGCGCCGGTTGACCCTGTCTTTGCCGCGTTGGTTGGGCTGCCAGCGGGCGCGTCCTTAGAAGGCTTCTTGTTCCCCGACACGTATATCTTGCCGCCCAACATCACCGCCCAAGAGCTACGTGACCAACTGCTCGCTGCTTTTCTGAGCGCAGTCGGCAATCAGCTCATCACAGACATCAACGCGCAAGGCTACAGCATGCGCGATGCCGTCACGCTCGCTTCCATCATCGAACGCGAAGCCGTGTGGGCGGACGAACACCCGCTCATCGCCAGCGTCTACCGCAATCGTCTCGCCATTGACATGCTGTTGCAAGCCGACCCCACCGTGCAGTACGCCCTCAACGGCGCGCGCGGCACATGGTGGCCCAACATCACACAGTCAGACTATCGCGGCGTGCAGTCGCCGTATAACACGTACTTGTACAAAGGGCTGCCGCCTAGTCCGATTGCAAATCCCAGCCTGTCTGCCATTCGCGCAGCCATTTATCCTGCTCAAACCAGCTACTACTACTTCAGGGCGCGCTGTGACCGTTCCAACTATCACAACTTTGCGACCACCTATGAGCAGCATCTGGCAAACGGTTGTTAGCCTGCTGCTCTTGCTAACGGGCTGCGCGGTCTTGCCCACGCCACAAACGGGAAGAATAGTGCTGTTCGCGCCGTTCGAGGGGCAACACCGCGCCGTTGGCTACAACGCGCTGTATGCGGCACGCCTCGCGCTAGCTGACAGCGGCACGCGCACCGTCGACCTCCTAGCAGTCGACGACGGCGGCACGCTACAAGCTGCCCTGCGCCACGCCCGTGCTATCGCCACTGACCCGCTCGTGCGCGCGGTGCTGCTAGTCGGACAACACGCCACCACGCCCGAAGTGCAAAACACACTCGGACACCCAGCCCTCATCGTCGGCGCATGGGGGCATGTGCCGGCTAACGCGCAAACGTTTGTGCTGAGCAGCGCGTTGCTGGCAGAGGCGGACGACAGTGACGCTTACGCACTAGCGGTGCTGCCTTATTTGGCGGACGCGCCTACTTTGCCCACCTTTCGCAGCAGCGGGCAGCCCGCCGCCCCCATCTTTGCGCAGCGTTACCGCGAAAGCGCGCCGCACACGCCTGCTCCTAATCATCTCGCCATGCTCACATATGACGCGATGCGCCTGCTGCTGGTCAGCATCGAGCAAGGACAGCCGCTAAGCACACTAACCTACAGCGGCATGAGCGGCACGCTGCGTTTTCGCGACGGCTATTGGCAAGACGCACCCATTAACAGGCTTACCCCCTAGCGCGCGGTCGCTTCAATCACGCCGTAAAACAGTGGCAGCGGCGCGGTAGGCGCATCCGACAGCGTAAAGGCAGCTTTTACAAGTGGCAGTGCCTCCTCAAGGCTGCTGGTGCTGTTAGCGTAAACTGTCGCTAGTCGGTCGCCCTGCTGCACCTTGTCACCGACTTTGACATGCACGACCACGCCAACCGCATGGTCGACGGGGTCGCCTTTTTTTTCTCGCCCCGCGCCTAGTGCCAGCGAGGCTTGGGCAACGCGCAGGGCTTCACACGCCGCTACATGTCCACCGCGTTCGGCGTAGAGCGTGTGCGCGTGTTGCGCTTGCGGCAACAGCGCAGGGTTATCGACCATGCGCACGTCACCGCCCTGCGCTTCAACCATCGTACGGAAGCGGTCGAACGCTTCGCCGTTGGCGAGCTTCGCAGCGAGCATGCGGCGCGTTTCGTCCTCATCTTGCCATTGCTTGCCGCGACCAGCAAGCCGAAGCATCTGCCACGCCACTTCTAGGCAGTGTTCGCGCAGGTCAGGCGCGCCGCCGCCTTGCAAGGTTTCAATGGCTTCTTGTACCTCTAGCGCGTTGCCGACAGCGTAGCCAAGCGGCTGATTCATGTCTGAAAGCAGCGCAACGACATCGCGCCCTGCGTCCGCGCCAATATTCACCATAAGCTGCGCCAGCGCACGCGCATCTTCAAGCGTGTGCATGAACGCCCCACTGCCCCATTTCACATCCAGGACAATGCCGTTCGCGCCCGCCGCCAACTTCTTGCTCATGATGCTAGCGGCAATCAGCGGCAAGCTCGGCACAGTCGCGGTGACATCGCGCAGCGCGTAAAGTTTGCCGTCAGCAGGCGCAAGCTCGCCCGTTTGCCCGCATAGCACCAAGCCATGTTGCTTAGCAAGAGCGCGAAACTCCGCATCGCTCAAACTCACGCGGTAGCCCGCAATCGATTCAAGTTTGTCCAACGTGCCGCCGGTGAAGCCCAAGCCGCGCCCGCTCATCTTAGCGACAGGCACACCGCACGCCGCTACCAACGGCAGCACGATTAGCGTGGTTTTGTCGCCCACCCCGCCCGACGAGTGCTTGTCCACCACATAGTCTGTAATGTCCGACAAGTCCATCATCATCCCGCTGTGTGCCATCGCCAACGTTAGCTGCACCGTCTCGTCACGAGTCATACCGCGAAAGTAAATCGCCATCAGCAGCGCGGACGCTTGGTAGTCGGGAATGTCGCCATTTGTGTAGTGCTGAATAAAGTGCGCTATTTCCTGTTCAGTGAGGGCGTGTCCGTCACGCTTTTTCTCAATAATGTCGACCATGCGCATAAAATACATCGCTCCCGTGTGTTGTTTTGGCTATTGTACTTTGCCCATGCTATCCTAGCAATAAAGTGGTAACATTTGCGCGTTAAAACAGCCTTGTTTACACGTGTTCGCAAGTCGAAAGAGAAGCCCCATGTCACAAACAGTCAACAAATCAAGCACCATCAGCCAACGCACCTTGTTGATTGGCATCGTTGTCGCCGCAATTGCTGTAGCAGCTGTCTTGATTGTCGTGTCTTCGGGAAGCGGGCTAACCGGCTCCGGCATCGATTACGCCGCACTGCCACAGTTTCGCACCGCCGACGGTGGCTTTGTGCTTGGCAGTCCTGAAGCTCCTGTGACGCTGGTTGTGTTCGAAGATTTTCGCTGTCCCCACTGCCAAACGTATGAGGCAGAGTTAGAACAATTCGTCAAAGAGTACGTTGCGAAAGGCAAAGCCCAGCTCGAGTTTCGCATGATGATGTCGACCAGCCGCAGCCCACTCATGTTCCAACTGCTGCAGTGCGCCGAAGAAATTAAGCCCAACAGCTTTTGGAAGGGGCGCGAGCAGCTGTTCACAATGGCGCGACGCGGTTTCAACGACGCGACCAGCCCGCGCGAGTTTGCCGCCAGCTTGGGCATTGACTACAACAAGGTGCTGGACTGCGTGCCAAATGCGCGCCAATTCGTCACTGACCAAAACGTTGCCATCTCAACAGGCGTGAGCGGCACACCAACCGTTTTAGTGCGCTACAATGGCGGCACGCTGCAGAACCCACCTGTACAGCTTGGGCCACGTCCGTCTATCGCGCAAATTCGCAGCTTCATGGCGCAGTTTGAATAAACGCGAACATATGCCATACTTGCACACAAGCAGCTTGGACATGTTTTCAGTAGTTGATAGAGAAAGCGACCTCTTATGACGCATCCGTCTTTTTATAATCCCGCTAGCGTTGGCACGCTCTATACGCCCAACACCGCCCAAGCCATTGCGGAAGGCAGCCAAGCAGGGTTCACGCCCGCCAGCAGCGACACACGCCGCATTGCGCTCTTGCTGATTGACGCGCAAGTGGATTTCGTGCATACAGATGGCGCGCTAAGCGTGCCTAACGCGGTAGAGGACGCGCGCCGCACGCTGACTTGGATTTACCAACACGCCGCCCAGCTGACGACCATCGCCGCCTCGTTGGATAGCCACCTGCCTGTGCAAATTTTCTCGCCATCGTGGTGGGCAGACGCGACGGGCAGCCACCCCGCACCTTTCACGGTCATCACCCATGCCGACGTGAAGAGCGGGAAATGGCGACCGCTCTACGAAGCAGCATGGTCAATCGAGTACGTCGAACGACTAGAAGAGAACAGCAAGAAGCAGCTCATGATTTGGCCCTACCACACGCTCATCGGCACGATAGGGCAAACGCTTATTCCGCCGCTTTACGAAGCGATTGCCTACCACGCCGCCGCTCGCAAGACGCAGCCGCGCTTTCTGCTCAAAGGTGATGAGCCGCGCACTGAGCATTACTCAATTCTCGAGCCAGAGGTCAAGCTGCCCGACCGCCCCGAGCTAGACTTTAACGCCAGCTTCATGGACGCGCTCGCCAACGACCACGACCTCATCTACATCGCCGGACAAGCCAAAAGCCACTGCGTATTAGAGACGGTTAGCTCGATGATGCGCTACTACGCCAATGCTCGGCATCAGATTGCCAAGCTGCGGCTGCTGACCGACTGCATGTCGTCGGTAGCGCATCCCGAGATTGACTTCGACGCGCTGGCAAACGAAACGTTCCAACGCTTTAGCGCGCAAGGGCTAACACTCGTCACCTCGCAGGACGCGCTCGGTTAGTCACGCCAAAACGCCTCATCAAGACCCGCCAGCGTTCGCTGGGGCATTCGGCGCGTTTTGACGAGGCGCGCTTGCGTCTCGTCATATTGAAACAGCGGCACATAGTCGGGGTACACTTCGCCCGGTGGATACTGCCATTCAGCCACCTCAACCAACGCTAAAGAGCCGCGCCGACGCTTGAGTGCTACAACAAACGGCAGCCGCTGATAGAGCGCGGTGACCATTGCTTCAGGCTGGCTTCTGTCGGCAAAACGCGCCACCATGCTGAGTGCGCTGCGCAGCCGCTTCGCGTCCGCCGTGCCGCGAAATGCCCAAATCTGGCGCGGCACAACCTCATATTGCAGCAAAGGCGCAATGGCTTCTACTTCGTCGGCACGCACCTCGTCCAAAAGAATGCAGTCGGGATGTGCATCTAAGGCGGCGCGCACGCACTCTGCAAACGATACCGTGCTGCGCTCGCCTTTCGCCCAACGGACTAGATAGCGCGGCGCGCCCTCAGGCATGGCTAGCTCACCTGCCCGCTCGACACTGGCTGTCATGTTAGGAAGATAGGACAGCAGCGCAGAGAGGAGCGTCGTCTTGCCGCTTTCGCTCTCCCCCACAACGACAAAGCCATGCGGCGAAGCAGCGAGAGCGCGCAAGAACGTCGCCACGTCGGAGGTCAGCACGCCCGCCTTTTGCCAATCATCCAGCGTAACGGGCTGCAGCGGGTGCAAGCGCACATCTGCGCTAATTTCTGCCGAGAGCGGCGGAAAAACCACGCTCACACGCACGCGCCGCCCTTTCACCACCAGCCCAAGCTCGAGGATAGGATGTTCAGGACGCTGCTCGGTGTCGGCATCACGCAGCATCTTCAAGACCGTGCGGCGCAGGTGCGCTTGCCCATCAAATACACTCGGCACAGGCGTAAGCTCGCCACCCGCGCCATAGCGCACCGACAACTTGTGCGCGCCCTCGAGCGCAATGGTCGTCACCCGCTCGTCCTCAAAGTAGGGGTCAAGCCCGCCATAGCCAAAAATTTCGCTGTACGCCATTGCCAGCAGACGCGCGCGCTCGGATGGACTGAGCCGCACGCTCTCGACCGCAAAGACATACTCGCTGATTTCACGCAGAATAGCGCGCCGCTGTGTCACGGTCTCAAAGGCACGCGCCCGCTCAGACATCTCATCAAACTCGGCGTTAAACTGCTCGATAATGCGCTCCAGCAGCCCCCCTATCGAGACCAGTTTGCCGGGCAGCGACGGTACAAACTCCGGCAGCTGTTCGTTGCTGCTTTCTTCTTCAGGGGGCGGCACATCAAACCCATCTAGCATCAGCTCAACTCCTCCAAACGCACTCGTTGTAAATTGGGGTTGTCGCAAGCAGCACGCCCGACTTTGGCGACATCGACCCAAGTGCCGCCCACCTTGACACGCACCACGTCCATCGTGAAGTCGGTGTTGCTGCCCACGCCGTTAACTAAGAACGACGACCCCACACCATAGCTGTCGACCGGCACACCGTCGCGCTCAAAAGCGGCGATGCGCTCACGGTTAAAGCCGCCGGTAACGACAATTTGTACGCCGGCGCAAAACGCTCGCGCCACGTCAACCAGCGCATCCGACACATCCCAAGCCTGCCACGCGGTGTTGAGTGCCTCACGCATAGCGCGCACCAATGCCGCCGAAACGCCCTTTTCCGCGCCTTCGGGCAGCCCCGCGTCGCGCATGTTCGCCGACGTGTCTAACCGTACGCCATCCAGCGTCCAGCGACGCATGCCCACCTCGTCTTGCGCGAGATAGGCAGCACGATAGCGTTCCCAGAACGCCGCCAGCGTGCGGCGTGCGGCGCGCAGCGTGTCATTTTCAAAGTCCGCCAGCAAGATGCGCGGCGTTTCTAACGGCATGTGTTGTGCAAAGCACAGCATCGCCTCCACATCGTCCGCCAAGAACGAGGCAATCAGCGCGTGCGGAATGGTGCCGCCGCCGCGTCCACCCCACCAGCGCGCCTGCGCGTGTGTGCTGACCATTGCCCGCAGCGTGCGACCGCTGTCGTGATTGTAACGCTGCACCGCCAGCCAATAGGCGTAGCCGTCCAGCTCTTGCGTCGCCATGAGGTCAAAGCGCGCGGGAAAATACAGCACTTGCTTGCCGTTGCTGGCTTGTAGTACGTCATAAACGTTGGTGGCGATGCGGCTAGCGCGCGTCAACACGCCTAACAGCGGCGTTTCGAGGGTGGCGAAGTCGCGGTAACGTCCGCGCACCTTCAGCACAGGCTGCACTTGCGCAGGGTCACCGTCATAGTACGCCAACGCACCGTCGTGCAGCGCGTCCACGTCTAGCGCGTCCCACGTCGGGACAAAGTTTCCGTCCGCGCCCCAATAACCTGTCGCAGCGCGCAGCATGTGCAGCACCACGTCCACGCCCGCCACCAGAGCGTAAGGGCTGCGGCGGTGAAACACTTGCGCTTCGACGACCGCATCACCCACCGCCAGCGTTTCTGCTTGCGCCACGCGGCGCGGGTTACTGCCCGCATAGCGATAGCCCGTCGCCGCCAGTTGCTCTAAAAGAAACACCACATTGGTAAAATAACGGTCGGTGTAATCACCTGAACGCAGCCCTTCTACGTCAACGCGCACAAGGTCGGCGGAGAGGCGTTTTTGGTCGAAAATGGTCATCGCAATCCCTTTCAAAAGTGCCAACAACTATATATCGCATAAGGCAAATGTGGTATGGTATAATGCCCGACTGCTTCACCCTATTGTTGATTTCATTCCACGTGATGAGTGTTGATAATGCATATTTTAGTCACAGGTTCAGTCGCTTACGACTACCTCATGCGTTTCCCGGGCAGCTTCAAGGAACACATCCTCACCGATGCCCTGCACCAAGTCAGCCTCAGTTTTCTTGTAGACGACATGACGCGCCATTGGGGTGGCGTGGCGGCGAACATCGCGTTCACGATGGCAAAGCTAGGTATCAGACCGCGCTTGATGGCAACCGTCGGACGCGACTTTAACGAATACCGCGAATGGCTGGAAGCGGCAGGCGTGGACACCAGCGCGGTCAGGCAGTACCACGACGTGTTCACGTCGTCATTTTTCTGCAACACCGACAAGGAAAACAACCAGCTCGCCTCTTTTTACGGCGGCGCAATGATGAAAGCGCGCGAATATCGCATTGCCGATCTTGGCGATTACCAACCAGATTTGGTGATTATCTCGCCCAACGACCCCGTAGCCATGAGCCAGCTCGCGCAAGAGTGCCGCGAGCGTGGGCTGCGCTTTGTCTATGACCCCAGCCAGCAAATTGCGCGTATGGACGGTGAAACGTTGCACCGCGACATGGAGGGCGCGTTCATGATGGTGGTCAACCAGTACGAATCCACCCTCATCCGCGACAAAACGGGCATGACACTGGAAGACCTGCGCCGTACCATCGACCTGCTCGTGATAACGCACGGCGCACAAGGCTCTACCATCTACACCAACGGCGACGTGCTACACGTGCCGGCTTTCCCCGCCGAGAACATCGTCGACCCCACCGGTGCGGGCGATGCCTACCGCGCCGGCTTGATTACGGGCATTCTTAAAGGGATGCCGCTTGACATTGCCGGACAGGTCGGCGCGCTATGTGCCACCTACGTTCTCGAAAATGTCGGCACACAGAACCACGTTTACACGCTCGATGACTTCATCGCACGCTTTCGCCAACACTACCCTGACTACGGTCACCTTGACCGACTGCGCACGTAACAGAACGATTGCCCTACGCTGTCACACGCTAACCAATAGGGATAGCGACAGAACAGGCATCGTGTGTTAAAATTTGTCCCGCGTTTAGCTGCATGGTCACTATTTGAGGAGCAATCATGACCAAAGTTCAACACGATGTGAAAAATACCGAACTCGCCACCGGCGGGCGTTTCCGCATTGAGTGGGCAGAGCAAGAGATGCCCGTCTTGCGCGCCATCCGCGAACGCTTCGAAAGAGAAAAACCGCTCAAAGGCTTGCGAGTTTCGGCGTGTTTGCATGTTACCACCGAAACCGCTAACCTGATGCGCACCCTGCAAGCTGGTGGCGCGGACGTGGTGTTGACGGCTTCCAACCCGCTTTCGACGCAAGACGATGTCGCTGCGTCACTGGTGGTACACGACGAAATTCCTGTGTACGCCATCAAAGGCGAGGACAACGAGACCTACTATCGTCACATCGAGCTTGCACTTGACCACAAGCCGCACATCACAATGGACGACGGCGCAGACCTCGTGAGCGTCATTCACAAAACGCGCCGCGACCTGCTGCCAGACATTATCGGCGGAACAGAAGAGACAA
Source organism: uncultured Anaerolineae bacterium (assembly GCA_938022205.1). Lineage (GTDB taxonomy): Bacteria > Chloroflexota > Anaerolineae > Aggregatilineales > Phototrophicaceae > JANWYT01. The sequence continues at coordinate 45,173 of CALIEB010000014.1, forward strand.
CAACGGGTGTCATTCGTCTGCGCGCAATGGCGAAAGACGGCGCGCTGATGTTCCCTGTGATGGCTATCAACGACAGCAACACCAAGCACCTGTTTGACAACCGCTACGGCACAGGGCAAAGCACGATTGATGGGGTCATCCGTGCGACCAACATCCTGCTGGCGGGGCGTGTGGTTGTCGTGGCGGGCTACGGCTGGTGTAGTCGCGGTATCGCCAGTCGCGCACAAGGCATGGGTGCCAACGTCATCGTCACCGAAGTTAACCCCTTGCGCGCCCTCGAAGCGGTCATGGACGGCTTCCGCGTCATGAAGATGGAAGAAGCCGCTAAGGTTGGCGACATCTTCATCACCGCCACCGGCGACATCAACGTCATCGACGTGCCGCACTTCCAAGTCATGAAGCGCGGCGCAATTGTCTGTAACAGCGGGCATTTTAACGTGGAAATCAACCTTGCGGGCTTACAGAAGATTGCGCAAGGCGAACCTCGCCTCGTGCGCCCGTTCGTCGAAGAGTACATTGTGCAAGGTCGCCCCATCTACGTGCTTGGCGAGGGTCGCTTGATTAACCTTGCGTCGGCTGAAGGTCATCCCGCGAGCGTGATGGACATGAGCTTCGCCAACCAAGCCCTCGGCGCGGAATACATGATGAAGAACGCCGCCAACCTCAAACCCGCCGTCTACACCATCCCTGAAGACATCGACATGGAGATTGCGCGCCTCAAGCTCGAAGCGATGGGCATTCACATTGACAAGCTCACGCCCGAACAAGAGGCATATCTCAACCAATGGCAAGAAGGCACCTAAGCTAAAGTCAAGCTCATTTAAGGGGGCAAAGTCTTATGAAAAATCTCGCGCGTTTGATGTGGTTTGTGGTGCTGCTGACTTTCGGCGCGGCTACCAGCTTGGCACAAGGCAACAGCCTCGTGCGCTTCGTGCATGTCGTTCCAAATGTAGGCGCGGTTGACGTGTTCCTCAACGGCACGCTCGCTGTTGAAACGCTGGCGTTTGGCAACGCTTCGACCTATCTGACTGTCCCCAGCGGACAGCACACGGTCAGCGTCACCGCTAGCGGCACAAGCACGCCTCTTTGGCAGCAATCGATTAGTGCAGATGCCGGACGTGCCACGACGTTGATAGCCTCGTCGGCAAATACGCCACAGTTTACCGCTTTCTCCGACAACCTAACGACCACAGGCTTTGGCAGCGGGCGACTGCTGCTCATCCATGCTGTTGAAGGCGCGCCGCCTGTTGATGTCAAGCTGGCGCGCAGCGTCACGCTCGGCGGCGTAGAACAGCCCGTAGGCACCACTATCGCCAGCGGCATGGCTTACAACACGTCGTTTGGCGCGTTTGACCTGCCCGCCCAAAATTATGTCGTGAACGTCGTCGCCAGCGGCAGCGAAGCTCCCGTGCTAAGCGAGGTTAGCGTACCGCTCCCCAGCGGCACGTCACAAATGGCGGTTGTTTACGGCACGCCCGCCCAGCCTTCCGTGCTGCTGCTCAATCGCGCCACCCAACCCAACGCGGACAGCGGCTTGGTACGCTTCGTGCATGGGGTAATTGGCGCGGGCAACGTGGACATCTTGGTCAACAACACGCTGCTTGTGCCGAACTTAAGCGCGCGCACGGCTTCGGAACACATCGCGCTGCCTGCTGGCGAACACACGGTAAAAGTCGTCGTCGCTGGCAGCGATGGTGAGCTAGCACAAGCCGCGTTGGTGGTTGCCGCTGGGCAGGCGCAAACGCTCGTCGTTCAAGAGGCGGCAGGTGCCGCAGTTCTCGTCACCGTCACCGATGACCTCAGCGGCGTGAATGCCGATACCGCCGCGTTGACAGTCACCAACACCATCGTAGGTGGCGAAGTAAGTCGTGTGCAGTTAGGCAGCACAACCCTCGCCAACAGCCTACAAGCCGGCAATTCCGCGCCCGCTGTCACGCTGCGCCCGCAAAACGGCAGCATTAGCTTCACGCTGACGATTAGCGGACAAAGCGGCACGCTAAGCACGGCAAGCCAGCCCTTCTATGGCGGCGTGTATTACAACGTCATCGCGGTAGCAGGCGATGGGTTGTTTACCCCACCCACCATGCTCGTGCTGCCCACCAGCCTAGCGCAAACCGTCGGCAGCGCGCCCAGTGCTGCCACGCGCAGCGTTAGCACAACAGCTGCGCAGTCGCCTGCCGCTAGCGAGGTGGTCACTGCAACACCCGCCGCGCCTGTCGTGCAGCAGCCCAGCACTGCTAGCACAGGCAATGAGATTACTGCCAGCGTTGTGTTGAACCCGGGCGCGAACCTGCAGCTACGCCAATACCCCAACGCGACCTCGCTGTCGTTGGGGCTTGCGCCCTCAGGCAGCGTGTTAATTGTGCGCGGGCGCGAGGGTCGCCCAGTAGCGTTAGTCGAGGGACAGGCTCCGCCGCCCGAAGCTGAAACCTGGGTTGACCCGGTGACGCTGCTTGAGAACGAGCGCGCTGACCTCGACCCTGCGCAAACGTGGCTGCGCGTTGTCTACAACACGCCTGACGGCGGCACGATTACCGCTTGGGCGAACGCCCAACCTCTTGACGTGCGCAACGCCAGAGGCGAGCGGCAAAAGCTGCGCGATCTCGACACAGTCGGCGGCAACATTCCCGGGCGCGCTGAATCCACCGCCATCACACCGCCGCCCGTCACGCAAGACACGCTCACTGCTGTCGTGATTAACATCAACCCAGGCGCAAACCTCAACATCCGCCGCTATCCCAACGCCGACTCCGAAGTCATCGGCAAAATTCCTGTTAACACGGTACTCGTCTTCGTTGGCATGGTAGAAACCGACGACTGGGCGTTTATTGAGTACGCTGCGCCCGAAGGCGGCACCATCGTCGGCTGGGTGTCGACACAGTACCTGCGCTATGAGTACAACGGCAGGGTTTATCAGCTCGAAGATTTCAAGAACATCATCTCGCGCTCTACGTCGCAAGCCCTGTTTGAAATCATTCCCGCCACGCGCCCGGGCGAAGTTTTAGGCAATGTGCGCCCCGTCACAGTCGCCACGCCAAGCCCACTGCGCGATGCGTTTGTGGCAGTCGTACAGCTCGACCCCACCGCCAACCTGCAGTTGCGCCGCTACCCCGATGCGACTAGCGAATCGCTCAACCTTATCCCTAGCGGCACACAGCTCGTCGTCACCGCCCGCACAGAAGCGGCGGATTGGCTGCGCGTGACGTTCGAGGGCAGCACCGGTTGGGTCGCTGCGCAGTTTGTGCGTGTCACATATAACGGGCGCATTGTCGACCTCACAGAAATCCCGTTGGCAGAGAACTAAACACTTCCCAGCGGAAACCCCAAAAGCCTTGCTCGCCTGCGCAAGGCTTTTTGTTTTGTGGCATAATAAAAAGGCAATTTGCCGACTATGCTGCACGGAAAAGAGGGTCTATGACCAATCGTTCGAGGATTTGGTTTGTTCTAAGCAGCTTGCTGTTCACGCTGCTCGCGGCGTGCGCGCCCACTGAAGAAGAGGCTCTGCCCACGCTGGTGCCGACCGCCACGCCTGCCCCGCCCACCGCCACTGCTAGCGCAACACCGCCGCCGACGTTCACGCCCAGCCCAACGCCCAAAATCCCGCGCACACAAAGCGAAGACCCTAACCGCCAGTCCTATGCACGCGTGGTACATGCGAACGCGGCACTGCCTGCGGTGGATGTCTATCTCGATGACCTGCTGTTCGCACCCTACTTAGAATACGGGCAGTTCATCGAAGCCAGCGGCATTGAGGCGGGCATGTACGCCCTGCGCGTTTATCCTGTCGGACAGCGCGACACTGCCCCGCCCGTGTTCGAGATGGTTGCTGTTATCGACGCGCTGAAGACCTACCATGTCGTCCTCTACGAGAGCAACGGCAAGCCGCAGGTAACGTTGTTTGAGGAAGACATGCGCCCTGTCACAGGCAGCCAAAGCCGCATCAGCCTAATTAACGCCATGCCCAAAAGCGTTAACCTCGCGCTGCAAGAAGGCACGCAAGCCTTGCTCACCACCAGTGCCAGCGGGCAAATGTCGCCACCGCGACTGCTCGAAGCAGGCGAACTGGTCTACAATTTGCGCTTAGACGGGGCTATTTTGCGCGGCAGCCGCCAACGCATCGCCGCCCGCGAAAGCTACACGTTTGTCGTAACCGCACCCGCCGATGACCTCAATAACGTGCGCGTCATGGTGCTGCGTTCACGGCTAGCGGGCTTGGCGGAAGTGCGCGTTGTCAGCATCGCCCAAGACAACACGCTCGACCTGCTGCTCAACGGCAAGCCGCTCGCTGAACAGCTCGGCACACACTACGTTACCGACTTTCAGCAGCTCGCCACCCAAGACTACGAGTTGCGCGTCTACGCCAGTGGCAGTGACCGCAGCAGCGTTGAGCCGTTGGTGCTGACGCGCTTCTCGCCGCAACCCAACGAGCGCATCACGCTGGTGATTATCGGCAAGGGCAACGACCTGCGCGTGGTCACACACCGCGCCAACGGCACACCCACCAACGTTGCCCAAGCGCGCTTGTTCGTGTTGCATGGGCTGTATGAAGTGCCGCGCGTGCAAGGACAAATGGTCACAGAAACCAGCATTAATCTCGCCTATGGTCAAGTGACCCAAGTTGGCGAAATTCCCGCTGGAGATTTTGGGGTAACGTGGAACGTGCAGCGCGGCAGCCAGCTCGGCGAACAGCTGCAGACCATCGACGGCATACGCCTAAACGAAGGCGAAGAATACTTGTACATCTTTAGCGGGCGCACCGACTTGCCGTTGCTTTTGCTCAGCGAGCGCGTGGGCGTGCGCGTCGCCACACCGTCGCCCGCCGAAGTTGCCGCGCAGCCCACGCCTGTACTGCCGCCTGTCATGCGTGCTATCAACGCCATTGCGGGCTTAACCGTCGAGTTCCGCGTGGACGATGTCCCGATTGCCAGCGGGATTGCCAGCCGCACAGGCAGCAGCACGCCTGCTACGCTGCTAGCGGGTGAGCGTGTCCTCACGGTCGTCAACAATGAGACCCAAACGCTGTTGGCGCGTCTTATCACCCAGCTTGAAAGTGGCAAAGCGTACGTGTTCATCGCGCACGGGCGTTTTGAGACGGGTTATGCGATTATGCTGCTGGAAGATACGCGATTTGGCAGCGCACCTACCACACGTCTCATCAACCTAAGTCCGGTCAGCACTGAGATGGGCTTGGCATACAACGTTTCCACCAACACCGTTGAGCCGTTTCCAGACCTACGCACCTTAGATGAGCCGCCCATCGTGTCTACCCAAGAGGTCTTGGACGAAAACGGCAACGTCATCGGCTACGAAACGGTTATCGAAGAGAAGACCTATCGTCTGTCTATTCTCGGTGGGCTGGTGCGCCAAAACAACAACATCGCCTCAAATGCCGCATCGACCGTAGCACCTATCGAGGGCAGCTTAGGCAGCAAGGATTTCTACGTCATCGACAACTTCACTGCCAGCGTTTCCAACATTCTGCCCGCTGTACTCGTGCGTGAGAACACCCACTACGACGTTATCGCCATACAAGACCGCTTTACGCCCCTTGTAGATGCCTTTATTGTCCCCTACACGCGACCTTAAGCCTAGAAGAACGCACGACACTTGCTATAATGTGTCGTGCGTTCTATTCACCCAACCTTAAGGGCTGTTCACCTTGCGTATTTTGGTCACAGGCGCAAGCGGTTTTGTCGGACGACACCTTTGCCAGCACCTGCGCGCCCAAGACAGCAGCGCACAGCTGTTCGGCACGTGTGTACATAGCGAACCGTTTCCGCTCGACGAGGTGAGCTGGCGCGTGTTGGATTTGCGCGACGCGCTAAGCGTGCGCCGCCTGCTCGACGAAGTGCGTCCGGATGCGATTTTTCACCTTGCGGCACAAGCCTCTGTTAGCGATTCGTTTGCTGATGCGTGGGGAACGCTCGAAAACAACATCCGCGCTCAGCTTAACCTGCTTGAGGCGTGTGTTGCGCTCAACCTTGCCCCGCGCACGCTCATCGTTACGTCGGCAGAGATTTACGGGCGCGTGCAGCCCAACGAGTTGCCCATCACAGAAGACACGCCGCTGCGCCCTGCCAACCCCTACAGCGTTAGCAAAGCCGCGCAAGACCTGCTCGGGCAGCAGTTCTTTTACAGCCACGCCTTACCCGTCCTGCGCGCCCGTCCCTTTAACCACATCGGCGCGGGACAAAACGAGCGTTTCGTGGCGACCGCGTTCGCCTTACAAATCGCTCGCATTGAGCAAGGGCTGCAAGAGCCAGTTATTCGCGTGGGCAACCTTGACGCGCTGCGTGACTTTACTGACGTACGCGATGTCGTGCGTGCCTATGCCCTGCTAATGCAACACGGCGAGAGCGGCACAGCCTATAACGTTGCTTCCGGGCGTTCTATTCGCATTGCCACGTTGCTTGAGGGCTTGCTTGCGCTTTCACCTGTTGACATTCGCGTCGAGGTTGACCCCGCACGCTTACGCCCTGTTGACTTGCCCGTCATTGCGGTGAATTGCCAGAGGCTGCACGCTGCGACCGGCTGGCAGGCGCAAATTCCTTTAGAAACTACCTTGCGCGACATCCTCGCCGATTGTCGGCAGCGCGTTCAAATCACCACGTAAGAGGAGCTACATGAGCAAAAAAGCACTCATCACAGGCATCACAGGACAAGACGGCTCTTACCTTGCCGAGTTCCTGTTAGCCAAAGGCTATGAAGTCTACGGCATGGTACGCCGCACCAGCACCGTGCGCTATGAGCGTATCCGCCACATCCAAGACCAAATCCACATCGTACAAGGTGACCTACAAGACCAGACCAGCCTTACCCGCGCTATCGCCGACATTCGCCCCGACGAGGTCTATAATCTCGGCGCACAGAGCTTCGTGCCGACATCTTGGAATCAACCCGTGTTCACGGGCGAAGTGACCGCACTAGGGGTCACGCGCATGCTAGAAGCCATTCACACCGTCAAGCCCGACACGCGCTTTTACCAAGCCTCCAGCAGCGAGATGTTCGGCAAGGTGCAAGAAGTTCCCCAACGCGAGGAAACGCCGTTCTACCCACGCAGCCCCTACGGTGTTGCCAAAGTCTACGGGCATTGGATTACCGTCAACTACCGCGAAAGCTACAACATGTTCGCTGTCAGCGGCATCCTGTTCAACCACGAAAGCCCACGACGCGGCTTGGAGTTCGTCACGCGCAAAGTGTCGTACCATGTCGCCAAGATCAAGCTAGGGTTAGCGCACGAGTTGCGCATTGGCAACCTTGACGCACAGCGCGATTGGGGTTTTGCGGGCGATTACGTCGAAGCGATGTGGCTGATGCTCCAACAAGATACGCCGGATGACTACGTTATTGCCACCGGCAAAACCCACTCTATCGAGCGGCTGCTCGAGGTCGCGTTTAGCTGTGTTGATTTGGACTGGCGCAATTACACAGTGCAAGACGAGCGTTTCATGCGCCCGGCAGAGGTTGATTTGCTGGTAGGCAACCCCGCCAAAGCACACGCTAAGCTGGGTTGGGAGCCAACGATTACGTTTGAGCAACTAATTGAGATGATGGTAGCAGCAGACCTCGAAGCACTCAAGAAAGACCCGCACAGCGCGGTATAAATGTTTGACACCCACTGCCATCTCAACTTTCATGACTTTGACGCAGATCGCGCCGACGTGATAGCGCAAGCGTACGCGGCAGGCGTAGCGCGCGTTTTGCTGCCGGCGATTGACCTAGAGACTAGCCGTGACGTGACGGCAATGGCGGCGGCGCACAACGGGCTATACTGTGCGGTAGGCGTGCATCCCAACAGCACAGCAACCTTTGGCGACAGCACGCTTGCGGACTTACGCGCGCTAGCCAGCGCGCCCAAAGTTGTGGCAATTGGTGAAATTGGGCTAGATTACTATTGGAACAAAAGCCCTAAAGACCGTCAAGCTGCCGCCTTTGCCGCACAGCTTGAGCTGGCAAGCGCGCTGGAGCTGCCGGTAATTATCCACGACCGTGACGCGCACGAGGACACGCTGGCGATACTTGAGGCATGGGCGCGCACGCTGCCTGCCAGCTTGCAGGGACGCGCGGGCGTGCTGCATTCTTGCTCTGCGCCCCTGCCAATCGCCCAGCGCGCCGTTGCACTTGGCTTCTACATTGGCTTCACGGGTCCGTTAACATTTAAGAAGTCGGAAGAACTGCAGGCGGTCGCACGTGCGCTGCCGCCCGACCGCCTGCTTGTGGAAACAGACGCGCCTTATCTTACGCCCGAGCCGTTTCGAGGCAAGCGCAACAGTCCTGCTTATATCCCTTACATCGTCGACAGGTTGGCGAGCATACACGGCATGACCAGCGCGCAAATGGCAGCGCAAACGACCGACAACGCGCTGCGCTTGTTCGGTATCACCCCATAAGACAAAAAGCCCTGACCACTCGGTCAGGGCGATAAATTGGTGCTTAAGTGGCTTAGCGACGATTGCCACGCAGCCGCAACGGGGTGTTGCTGTTCAAGCGTTCAGTAAGTTCAACGCGGAAGAGTGCAAGCCGTGCGTCCGCCAGAGCTTGCGAAATCACGCCGTCAGTCACTTGCTGGGTCAAGCGTGTCTGCATGGGCGCGATTGCCTCGTTGACAAACTCGTCAATGTTCACGTTGGCATCGGTCAAAATTTGCCCCAGCGTCTTACCACCCAGCACTTGCTCGCGGATTTGCGCCAGCGTTAGCCCTGTTTTCTCTTGCACAAGCTGCATAATATTGGCGCGATCGGGCATAGGTCTCACGCCGCGACCACCGCGACCACTGCGTTCGCCAAAGTTTGGGAACATGCCACGCTCACTGCGTGCGCCCGTGCTAAAGTCTTGCAAGACTTGCGGCAAATTTGCCAAGAGCAAGTTCGCTTGCGCTTGCGTGAGCTTGCCGTCCGCCACTGCTTTGTTAATCGCTTCAGTAATCACGGCTTGGGCTTGGCTGGTCAGCGCAGCCATGTCGCCGCCCTTCTCCGTCACGATATCCGCCAACGTCTTGCCGCTGCGCAGCTCCTGCATGAGTTCAAACGTCGTCAGCCCGGTGGCTTCGCTCGCCAGCGTGATAAGCTGATGCACAGCGTCCGCACCTACCGGAGGATTTGCGCCACCAAATGGCGGAAAACCACCGCGCTGCGCTTGGGCAAGCCCTGCGGCAGGCAAAGCTAACAAGGCAACAATAAACAACACCGCGAGAGATTTTTTGGTTAACATGGTTACGCTCCTCGTGTATCATCGGTCATTACCCTTACCATACGGCAAAGATGTAATCAAACCTCATCGAATATGTAAATGAATGGTAAACTGTTCTACGGCACGCCATGAGAGCGACGCGGTATTCAACCACGCGCTCAACAACTAGGAAGGTTGCTTATCTTGCTTGATGTTTCTATTCTCATCGTCAGCTGGAACGTGCGCGAGCTGCTGTGCGCCTGCCTTGACAGCATCCTTACCGCGCCCGTGACGCTCACGCCGCAGCAAGGTCTCCCACACGTCGAGATTATCGTGGTCGATTCTGCCAGCAGCGATGACACTGTCGCATATCTGACGACGCATTACCCACAGGTCAAAGTTTTAGCCCAACGCGAGAACGTAGGCTTCACGCGCGGCAACAACATTGCGCTCGCCAAAGCACGCGGGCGACATCTGCTGCTACTCAATCCCGACACGCTGGTGCTAGGCGATGCCATCGGCACAATGATGCGCTATCTCGACGACCACCCGCAAGTTGGCATCGTCGGACCACACACGCTCAACAGCGACGGCAGCACGCAGTCCACACGCCGACACTTCCCCAACAAGCGCATCGCCTTCTTCGAAAGCACGAGCTGGCAAGCGTTTGCGCCGCGCGCGTGGCTGGCAGACTATTACGTCAGCAGCGCGCCTGACACTGCCACGCTAGCGGTCGATTGGGTGCAGGGGTCGTGTTTGATGGCACGCCGCGAGGTCTACGAGCAAATCGGTGCGCTCGACGAAGGCTATGTCATGTTCTTCGAGGAGATGGACTGGTGCAAGCGCGCCAAAGCAGCAGGCTGGCAAGTTCACTATCTTGGCAACGCGCAAATCATTCATCACGGCGGACAAAGCAGCGTGCAAATCGGCGCACAGAAGCACATTCACTTCCAACAAAGCAAGCTGCGCTACTTTCGCAAGCATCACGGCGCAGCATTCGCAGCAGTGCTGCGCGCCTTCCTGCTGGCGGATTACAGCGGGCAGCTGCTACTCGAAACAGCAAAAGGCATGCTGGGTCACAAGCGTGAACTGCGCCGCCAACGTGTGCAGGCTTATTGGCAAATTCTCAAGTCAGGACTACGCTAAACTCATGAAGGCGTTGTTTTCGCAAAGTCGGCGCGGTATCATCGCAGTTCTCTGCGCCTACGCGCTGCTGGTCAGCCTCTACATCGTTGTTGTGCCACTTTACGAAGCCTCCGACGAGCTTTGGCACTACCCGATGGTGCAGTACATGGCAACGCACGGGCTGCGCCTGCCGCCGCAAGACCTCGACAGCTTAGGAGCATGGCGACAAGAAGGCAGCCAACCCCCGCTCTATTACATGCTAGCCGCGCTGCTCACGATGCCAATTGACACCAGTGACATGCCCGCCGTGCGTCGCGTCAACCCGCATGCGGACATTGGCATCGTGCCGCCTGACGGCAATGTCAACATGATGACGCACAGCCACAACATCAACCCTCTGCGCGGCACAGCTCTCGCCAGCTACATAAGTCGCTTATTTTCAGCAATCCTTGGCGGAGTAACCGTTTACGTGACCTACCGCACGGCGTGCTTGCTTTTCCCTGATGCACAGCACATCGCGCTAGCCGCTAGTGCGTTCAACGCTTTCTTGCCGATGTATCTGTTCATCAGCGCGTCGGTCAACAACGATAATCTGTCCAATTTGCTGAGCAACGCGCTGGTATGGGTGCTGTTGAGCGTGATGAGCGGCGCACTACGCTCGCACTGGCGCACCTACGCGCTGATGGGTGTGCTGGTCGGCGCGGGTATCCTTTCCAAACTCAGCATAGGCTTTCTCATTCCGCTGGTGGCAGCGGTGCTAGCATTCGTCAGCCTGCGCGCTCGCGATTGGCGACCGTTCGTTATTGGTGGCGTGGTTTCGGGCGCGCTGACAATTGCCATCGCCGGCTGGTGGTATTGGCACAACTGGCAAACCTATGGCGACCCAACAGGGTTAAACCGCTTTCTGGACATCGTCGGGCGACGACCTGTACCAGCCGACTGGGGGCAAATTTGGGCGGAGCGCGACAGCTTCTTGCAAGCCTTCTGGGGCTTCTTCGGCGGCATGAACGTGCCAATGCCCGCTGCAATCTACGCCACCCTCAACGCAGTGGGACTATATGCCGCTGTGAGCGCGCTGGTCTTCACGGCACTGCGGCTCGTACGCGGCACATGGCGCGGTATCCTGCGCGTGCAAGTGCTGTTTACGTGGCTTTGGATTGCCATTAGCCTGCTCGCTTACGCTCGCTGGACATCCGAAACCATCGCTTCACAAGGGCGTTTGATTTTCGGCGCGCTCTCGGTCATTGCCGTTTGGCTGATGTGGGGCATGGTGTGGTGGCTGCCGCGCCGCGCCCAAGCGCGTGTGCTAGCGGTGAGCATGGGCGCGTTGGGCATGCTGGCAGCTGTCACGCCGCTGATAATCATTCGTCCCACCTATGTGCCGCCTGAGCCGCTGCCCGTCACACCCAGCATCGCCACGTTCAGCGCGCCCGAAGGCGGCAAACTGGGCATCATGCGCACAGAGCTGCTGACCCACGAAACCACCCCCGCCAGCTTTGTTCACCTCGTCCTAGATGTTGCCGTGCTAGAGCCGCTCGCACGCGACTGGAGCTTGTTCGTGCATTTGGTCGACCCTAACGGCGTGATTATCAGCCAGCGCGACCTCTACCCAGCAGGCGGCTTGTTCGCCACCAGTGACCTCGTCGCGGGGCGCGCGTGGCGCAATCCCATCGCCGTGTATGTGCCTGCCAGTGCCTACACGCCGCTCACCTTAGACGTTGTCGTCGGCTGGTATCACCTTCCCAGCGGCGAACGCTTACGCCATGATGCGGGCGATACCTTACACGTCGGGCAGGTCACGCTTATGCCACGTCCTAATAAACACAACTTGCCCAACCCGCAGACACTCACGTTTGGTGGGCAAATCGCGCTCTTAGGCTACACCCTTTCGACACTCAGCCCACAAGCAGGCAACACCGTCGAACTCACGCTCTATTGGCAAGCGGTACGCCCACTAGACAAAGACTACACGGTGTTCGCACAACTGCTTGACCCCTCTACCGCCACGCAGTACGCCAGCTCCAACGCGATGCCCGCCGCGTGGACGCGCCCAACCAGCACATGGCAGCTTGGCGAAATTGTCGAGGACACGCACACGCTCATCGTCGCCGCCGACACGCCGCCCGCGCTATACGAACTTGTTATCGGCTTATACACTCGTGACGAAAGCGGGCGATTTTTGCGGCTTCGCGTGGACGGCAGCAGCGAAAACGCTGTTTTCTTGTCGCGTTTGCGCGTACATCCGCAACAAGAGGAGGAAAATGTTCCGTGAGTTATTTCAAGCAATGGCGCAAAGACCTCATCGCCATCGGTGTGCTATGCGTGCTTTGGCTAGTATTTTTTGGACACATGCTCACGCCCAACTTTAACGAACGTTCGAGCTTCAAGCAGGGTGACTTTTCAGGGCAGTTTGTGGCGTTCGGCGCGTATCAGTACGCGCGCTGGGTACAAGGCGAAGTGCCACTCTGGAATCCCTACAACAACAGCGGCATGCCCTTCATCGCTGACCCGCAAGCCGCTGTGTTCTATCCGCCGCGCTTGCTGACGATTGCGCTAGCTTCGCTTAGCGGCGGCTGGAGCTATCGCACGCTAGAGTTGGAGGCAATGCTGCACGTGCTGGCGTTCTCGCTGGCGTTCTACGCCATGCTGCGCGCCATGACGGCGCATTACAAAGGGGCAAGCGAGGTTAGCAGCGCAATAGGCGCGGTCATCGCCGCTTACAGCGGCTGGACGAGCGGATACCCCCCGCTGCAGCTGGCAATACTCGAAGCTGCGGCATGGTCGCCACTGGTCATCATGGGCGTGTACCTTACCACACGCAGCGCAGCTCTGCGTTGGGGATGGTTGTATTTCGCGGGCATGATGCTAGGTTGTTCATGGCTAGCTGGACACCCGCAAACAAGCTGGTTTATCACCTATCTTGCCGTTGCTTACTTTAGCTTTCGCGGCTGGCGCGCGCGCGCCACATGGACAAGGGGTGCGCTGGCGTTAGGCATGTTTGGTGCCGTGACGTTAGGCGCGACAGCTGTCACACTGCTGCCCGGCTTGGAGTATTTGCCGCAAACCGGACGCGCCGAGCTGCTCACATTCGCCGACAAAGCGGGCGGTTTTCCCCTACACGACGTTGTGCAGTTTTGGCTGCCCTACACAACCACCGTGTTTGCGCCGCTCTACGTTGGACTTGGTGCCGTCATGCTCATTAGCTTTCACAATGGTGAAAGTATCAGAAAAGACAACAATTATTTTTGGATGGTCGTAGGGATCGTTGCGCTGCTACTGAGCTTTGGCGGTAACACCCCTGTTTATTCCGTGCTGTATCATGTCCTGCCGGGCTTGAGCTACTTTCGCGGACAAGAGCGCGCGGCGTTTGTCGTTATGTTCAGCATGGCTACGCTTGTAAGCCACACCCTTTGTTATTGGCATCATCATAACAAGTTAGACACAAGCTGCTTAAGTCTTATAGTCAGCCTGCTGGTAGTACTGCTAGGGTTTACAAGCGGTATCCTATGGGTAGTTGGCTTGATTGAAGCGCAGCTAGCTACTGTGTTGCTGACTGTCTTCATCTTCGCAATCGGATACCTCGTCAACTTGTTTTATAACCAAAAACACTACGTAATGCTCAATTCACTTTTCTGGTTTGGCGGTTTAATTACTTTGGAGTTATTTACCTTCAACAGGCAGCTTGAAGCCGTATATGACCCCTTCCCTGCCGAAAAGCAGCCTGCGCCTTATGCCCAAGACCTGCTCGACATCGTGCGCGCAGATAACAACCAACCCTTCCGCGTCGACGGCTTTCGCGGCTTGCGCGACAACTACGGCAGCCAGCTTGAAATAATGGACATGCGCGGCATCAGCCCGCTGTTCTTAACCAGCGCACAAAAGCTCATCTACCAACATTACATCAACAACCCGCGCGCTTGGGAAGTTTTCGCCGTGCGCTACGTGTTGAGCGAGCGCGAGCAGTACATCACCACCACCACTGAACGCCTCGCAGCTAGCGAAGACCGCGACGGTGTGGTCTACTTGCACAAGCTGGTTGACCCACGTCCTTACGCGCATTTTGTCTACGCGGCAGATGTCGTCGACAGCGACGAGTTCGCGCTTGCGCTGCTCAATGACCCCAACTATCGTCCGCGTGACAAGGTGATTCTGCAGCAGCAGCCCACGCTCACCCTGCCTGAAGCGGCACCAGAAGGCGCACGCGCCGAGTTCGTGAGCTACGCGCCTGAGAAGCTCGTGCTGTCGCTAGAAACGCCGGAAAACGGCATCTTGACGCTGGCACACGTCGACTACATTGGCTGGCAAGCGCGCTTAGACGGCGCAAACATTCCCATCCTGCGCGCCTACGGCGTGACGATGGCGTTGGAAATTCCCGCCGGCAGCCACACGCTGGAGCTGGTTTACGACCCGCTCAGCTACCAAGTCGGCTTAGGGCTAAGCCTCATCACGTGGGCAGGCGCGGGTATATGGCTAGTTTACGCGCTGTGGCGCAGAAGGACAAAACAAGTATGACCGCAACTCAAGCTGTTCAAAACTGGTTTGCACGCCAAAACCCGCGCCGCGTTGCGGTCGTTGTCGGCTTGCTGATGGGCGTTGCGGCGGGCTTGGTGGGCTTGCTAGCCGTTGTCGTCAGTCCGATTGCCGCGCTGGCAGCGGTGCTGGGCATCGTCGCCGGTCTCATCGTGCTGGCAGACATTCAGCTCGCGCTTTACGCCATGATTGCCGTGCTGATGCTGCTGCCCTTTGGCACACTGCCGTTTCGCATTGGCATCACCCCCACGTTCTTAGATTTGACAATGGGCGCGTTCGTTGCAGTCTACGCCGCCGAGTGGATGACCGGGCAGCGGCGCGGCTTGCAGCTCACGCCCGTCCACGCGCTGATAACATTATACGTCATGTGGCTGGTGTTCGCCTTTTTGCTAGGCTTGCAGTACGGCATGCCTACGTCTACCACGCTGCGCCAGTTCACCGAGACTTTGCTAAGCATTGGCTTGGTGTTTATCTTGGTCGATTTTCTGCGCAAACCGTTGCTGCTGCGACGCGTCGTGCTAGTGATTGCGGCGTTTTTAGCACTGCAAGCGTTGCTCGCCATAACGCTCTACGCGCTGCCGGATAGACTGGCGGAAAGCCTGCTGCTGCGGCTAGCGCGCATCGGTTATCCCGACGGCGGTGTCATTCGTTATATTGAGTCCAATCCCGCGCTGGGCGAGCGTGCTATCGGCACGTGGGTCGACCCGAACACGTTGGGCGGGCTGCTGACTGTAGGCGCAGCCATGCTCACGCCACAGCTGTTCGCCGCCCGCCCGCTCATCCGCCACCGCTGGCTAACATGGAGCGCGTTTGGCTTGACCGCACTCGCGCTCTTTCTCACGTCGTCGCGCGCGTCATTCCTCGCGCTGGCGGTGGGTTTGTTCTGCATCGTGCTGTTGCGCTATCGACAGTATTTGCCGCTGCTGATAGTAGGTGGGCTGGCATTTGTCAGCTTACCACAGACGCAACGCTACATCGGGCGCGTGTTCGAGGCATTTCAGGGCGCAGACCTCGCCACACAAATGCGCATTGGCGAGTGGACAGATGCCCTTGAACTTATTCAACGCTACCCCATCGCGGGCATCGGCTTTACTGGCACGCCTTTCCGCAACCTCTACACCGACGTTGCCAACATGTATCTCATCATGGCAAACCAAATCGGCTTGGTAGGTGTAGCATTCTTCTTGCTGGCTATGGCAGGTGTGTTCGTCTATGCATGGCGAGCATGGCAGCTAGCGCGCGCCAACCCCGAGCTTGAAGCCATCCATCTCGGCTTTCACATCGCGCTGCTGGTCGCGCTACTCAACGCTGTTGCCGATTTGTACTTCTTCCGTCTCGACTTCCACGCCTCCATTACGTGGTTTTGGCTGGTGGTTGCGCTCGCGCTCGCCAGCTCGCGCCTCATCCTGCGCGGCGACTCGCCCCTTTCCAATGCAGGATGACTTTGCTATACTGTGCGGGCTTTATTTTTCAGCAGCTTTCCGCTCCACAACGTAGCCGCACGGCGAAGGTGGGGCATACCCGGGGAAAGGAGATCATTACATACCCCATGAAACGTCCATACGAAGTTGCCGTTGTGATTCGTATCCTCTCTAACGACGAGGAAACCCAGCAAGCCATCGACCAAATCGTGGCATGGATTGAACAGCCCGACAACGACGGTGAACCTCAGGGCAAGGTTACCAAAATCGACCGCACGACACTCGGTCGCCGCAAGCTGGCCTACGAAATCGACGGTCAGCGCGATGGCTACTACGTGCTGTTCTATGCAGACATCGAGCCTACCCACGTTCAGGAGCTAGAACTCAACCTCAAGCTCGCCACAACCGTGCTGCGTCACCTGATTGTGCGCAACGAAGAGCTTGAGAAAGCCGAGCGCAAAGCCAAAAACAGCCCAGCCCCCGCAACAGAATAAGGGCATTGCGTCCGTCCGTCGTGTTGTATAATGATGACGACTTGTGACGCTTAAAGCCTAGTAGGGGGATTGTTATCATGGCACGCGGATTGAACAAAGTGTTGATTATTGGGCATGTCGGGCGCGACCCTGAGATGCGCTATACACCCAGCGGCAGACCGGTGACCAGCTTCAGCGTCGCCACGAGCCGCTCATGGACATCGGGCGAAGGTGAACGCCACGAAGAAACCGAGTGGTTCAACATCGTGGCCTGGGGTAACCTTGCGGAAATTTGCAAGTCACACCTCGCCAAAGGACAGCAAGTTTACATTGAGGGGCGTTTGCAAACGCGCAGCTGGGAAGATGAAAGCGGCAAGAAGCACTTCCGCACTGAAGTCGTCGCCAACGAGATGATTATCTTGGGCGACCGCCATCACGACAGCCAAGCCCACAGCAGCGGCGAGCCAAACCCCGAAGACGACACAGACAATTACGCCTTTTAGCTGGCAACCTAGCTAACCTTAGAAATGGAGACAACACAGTGAGCGATTATAACGAACGTGACAACGAAGAGCGTGGCGGCTATCGCGCGCGGCGTGCTGACCGTGAACGCACACCACGCGGGCGCACCCACTGCCCCGAAGGCAAGTGCTTTGATTACAAAGACGTGGAAACACTCAAACGTTTCATTGGCGAAACCGGCAAAATTAAGCCACGTCGCCAAACGGGCAACTGCGCCCGCTGCCAGCGCGAGCTTGCCCGCGAAATCAAGCGAGCGCGCCATTTGGCACTGCTGCCCTACGTTGATGTGACAGACTAGCCGACCTGTGGCGGGGGCCGCGGATGCTGCGCCCCTGCCGCCTCACAAGGAGTTTTTGCATGTCAAAACGTCAAACAACGGGTATGCCTAAAGTTCGCAAGGTGGACGAAGCCGCCAAAGGTCAGCCAACGTTTTTCGACAAACTCTTGGGCAATCCCACCACGCGCATTGAGCGTGAAGAAGCCATCAATCGCCTCATCATTCGCGGAGTGGGCGCGCTCATTGTCGTGGTTGCCGTGCTTATCACCTTTAGCGTGGTTTATGACCAAATTATTGTTCCCAACCAAACGGTTGCTACTGTCAACGGCGAAGCCATTCGCGTATCGGAGTTCCGCGAGCGCGTGCTGTTCGAGCGCGCCCGCCTTGTGAACGACCTCAACAGCATCGCCTCGCAGGCGCAAGCCTTCGGCATGGATGTCAACCAACTGTTCACAAGCGAACCCTACGCCACATGGCTCAACGAGGTCAACTTCCCTGACCAGCTGGGGCGGCGCGTGCTGGATGACCTTGTCAACGACACCCTAGCGCGCCAAGAAGCCGCCAAGCTCAACGTGGTTGTCGACGACGCAGCTGTACAAGCGCAAATCAACAGCTTCTTCAACTACGACCCCACCGCTGTAGCGTTGATTGGTGCCGAACCGACCGAAACGCCTATCCCGACTGAAACGCCCACGCCTTTTGTGTCGCCAACCCCGTCGCCGACTGCTACTAGCACGCCGCTGCCGACCGCCACGCCCACGCCTAACCCAGAAGCGACCGCCGAAGCCACGCAAGAACCTGTCGAACCTACGCCGACGTTCCCGCCCGTGCCAACGCGCAGCCAAGAGGAAGTGCGCAGTCAATTTGAAGAACAAGTGCGCAACTACCGCAGCGGGCTGCAGCGGTCTAGCGGCGTAACCGGCGCGACGATTGACGCTTATTTTGAACGCCTTGCCCTGCAAGACGCTATCGCCAAAGCGTTGACCAACGGCGGCGAAACCACAACTTATGTCAACGTCCGCCACATCCTCGTAGCGACGCTTGAAGAGGCGTTGGATGTCATCGCAGCGTTAGAAAAAGGCGAATCGTTTGCGGCATTGGCGCGCGCTGTCTCGAGCGACACCGGCAGCGGCGCGAACGGCGGCGAACTAGGTTGGAGCCCTGCTAGCAACTACGTGCCAGAGTTTAAGGCTGCCGCGCTTACGCTGCCGATTGGCGAAATTAGTGAACCTGTACAAACCCAGTTTGGCTACCACATTCTCCAAGTGCGCGGACGCGAAGAGCGTGCCATCGCGCCGAACGACCGCAGCCGCGTGTTGCAAGCCACGTATGCCGAATGGATTAAGCGAGTGCGCGAGGAAAACGCCGCCAACGTGGTCATCAGCGACAATTGGCTGGATTACATGCCTTAAATCAGCACGACGAGAAAAGCGAACGGGCGTAGCAAACGCCCGTTTTTGTTTACACGCCCAAGTAGTCTGCCATGCGCGGCACAAAGTCCGTGAGCGCGCGAATGCCTTCGGCAAAGGCAGCGGCATCCGCCCCAATGATGAGCGTTGGCACGTCGTTCTCGGTGTGGTGGCGCATGTCCAACGCCTCTAAATTCCCATGGTCGCTGGTCAAAATCACCAAGCCCTCGTCGGGCTGCCAAAGCGACAAAATTCCCGCCAGCACACCGTCCAAGCGTTCTAAGAATGCCACTCCTTGCGCTAGCGTGCCACGATGCCCAACGTAATCCGTCAGCCAATGCGAGTGCATGGCGAAATCGTAGCGACGCGAAAGCTCAACGAGCAGCTGCCCCGCCTCTTGCGGCGTGTAAAGCGGCGTGTCAGTGAGCTTGAGATGCGAGTGCCACTCCTGCCCTGTCCATTCTGCCGTCAGTGCCTCGCGGCGGCGCAGCGCGTCCGCATCAAACAGGGCTTGACCGCTGGCAAGAGCGGCGTGCTGGATGCTAGAAGGCAAGGTTTTTCCGCGCGCAATGCTGGCTAACAAGCTGGGTGGGTAAGCGTCCAAAAGTGCAGCACGCTTGCCCGCACGGCGCACGCGCATAAAAAAATTGTCCTCGTCCAAAATCGCGCGGGTTGGCGCGTTGGGCTTAGGTCCATAGTGTTCGCCGACACGCTGCGGCACGTTCACCCCCGTGAGAATGGCAGCTTGCGACGTGCCGCTTTGCGGTCGCCCCGCCACGCCCAAGCGCGGGTCGGTCGGCACGAATGCCGCCTGTGCATTCGTCTCACGCCCTATCCCACGCAGCCAACGTTTGCCGTTGGTGAGGCGCGTCATCGTCGGCAAGTGAGCCGCCGCAAAGGGGTTATGCTCGGGGTCATCGTCGCCCAAGCCCACGCCATCGACAAACAAAAACAGAATGCGCTTGGCACACATGGCTAGATGCCTGCTAAAAAGGGGTTGGTTTGGCGTTCTATGCCGATAGTCGTTATGCCCATATGCCCCGCTAAGACTTTTACGTCGTCATCCAACGTCAAAAGCTGCGTCTGGATAGAGTGCATAAGTAAGTCATAGTCGCCGCCTATCAGGTCGGTGCGCCCAATGCTGCCGGCAAACAGCGTGTCCCCCGCGAAGACCACGCGCTGGTCAGGCATATAGAACGCCAAGTGACCGTCCGCGTGACCGGGCGTATGGCGTGTCTCAAGGCGTATCGCGCCAACCGTCAGCGTTTCGGATACGCTCGTCAGCAGGCGGTCGGGCTTAGCAGCTTCAGGAAGCAGCCCTAAACCAAACACGCGCCCTTGCACAGGCAGCATCTCCAACATCGGCACAGCATCGGCGTGAATGTAAAACGGCGCACCCGTCAGCTCTTTCAACGCCTTGCTCGCCATCACGTGGTCAAAGTGCGCGTGCGTTGCCAGCACCAATGCCAGCGTGCAGCCGCTTTCCTGCACGGCGCGGTAGAGCGTTGGCGCGTCATCGACCGGGTCAATCAACACCGCCTGCTTGCTTTCGCTGTCGGTAATCACATAGCTGTTGGTGCTAAACATCCCCAACGTCATCATCTTGATTTGAATGCTCATGCCGCCTCCTGAAGTCTGGTCGAACGGTTGAACAAGAGTTTTGCTATTTCAAAGACTTCTTTCATGCCTAACAGCAGCGCGCTCATCAAGAACGTCGCACCGCCAAGCAGCACCTGTGCGCCAATCATGCCTATGGTGAAGAGCGTGCCGCGTGCGCTCCACCCCAACGCGCTCCACAGTGCCTCAACAGCAACGACCACGCCCGCCATGATAAGGCTAGCAGCGGTGGTTTTCAGCAGCGTTGCCGCCAGCGTGCCTTCTTCAATGCCCGACCAGCGGCGGCGCAAAATCACCAGCAGCACGCCCACTTCCACCAATGTCGCTAGCGAGTTCGCCAGCGCAAGCCCGCTTACGTTGCCCAAAAGCGGCGCATCGCCAAGCGACGCAGGCACAGCAAACGCCAACAAAAAGACGCGGTTCACGTCCGCGCTAGCCACATCGCTCAGCACAAAAGAGAGAACGACGTTGACCAACGCGCCAATCAGTGCTGCCCAAAGCGGCGTAAGCGTGTCTTTGTCGGCGTAAAAGCTGCGCGCCACGACCTCAAGCATCGAGTGAACAATCAAGCCTAGCATGAACGCCCGCAGCGTGCCATACACCAACATGCTCGCGCTGGCATCAAACGCGCCGCCTTCGAGCAAGCTGATAAGCGGGCGACCGACCACCCACAAGCCCACCGCCGATGGAATGCTAGCAATGAGGATGAAACGCAGTGCGCCTGTCATCGCCAAGCGTTTGCCGCGCTCGTCGCCCAGCGCACTTAAGCCCGCCAGCGTGGGGAAAATGACGATGCCCATCGCCGTGCCGATAAGCGTCTGTGGGATTTGCATGAGCCGCCAGCCCCAATCAAATGCCGACACCGCACCCACGCCCAAGCGCGACGCGATGTTGTTCATCACCAAAAAGTTGAACTGAAACACACCCAAGCCGACAATGCGCGGCAGCATCAACCGCACAACTTGCCAGAGCTGTGGGTCGCGCCACCCAAGCTCAGCAAACCAACGCGCCTTGTAATGCACCAACGCCGGCACTTGAACGAGCAAGTGCATGCCCGCGCCCAAGACTGTGCCAATCGCCACACCACGCAACCCAAGCGGCTGCAGCAGCACCACCACGCCGAACAAGATGCCCAAGTCGTACATGATGGGCGCGAGCGCAGGCGACAAGAAGTGTTGGTGGCTTTGTAGAATGCCGCTAAAAAGCGCGCTCACCGCAAAGATGATCGTCCCCGCTAACAAAATGCGCATGAGTTCGACCGTTTGCGCGGCGGTTAGCGCGTCAAAACCGGGCGCAATCACCGTTGGCACAAGCACAGGCGTTAGCACAAACACAAGCGCGCTCACTGCCACCGCGACCAAAAACACCGTGTTGACGACGTGGCTCGCCAGTCGCCACGCGCTCTCACGGTCATCACGTGCCAGATGTCCGCTGAAGAGCGGGATAAACGCATGCGCTAGCGCGCCGCCAGAAATCAACACCACGAGCAGCTCCGGCACACGCAAAGCAGCCACATAGGCATCGTACTCACGCCCCACGCCGAAAAAGCGCGCAATGATAAACGTCTGCAGCAAGCTAATACCCTTAGTGACCGCAAAAATCACCATAACCAACAGCGTGGAACGGGCGATATGGCGGCTGCGCTGCTGCGCGTTTGCGCTAACTTGTGCCATGAGCAGGCTCTCCTTTTCTGCGATTACAGCGAAGCCAGCGCGTCGCGGGCGGCTTGAAAATATGGGTTATAGCTCAAGGCGCGGTTAAATTCAGCGCGTGCTTTGGCGATTTCGCCCTGCGCAGCATAAACTCGCCCACGCCAATAGTAAGTCTCTTCCAGCTCTTGCGCGTTGTTCAGGTTGATCTGCGCGAGGCTCAAGACATCGTCATAACGCCCCACCGCAAAATACGCCTCAAAGGGCCCGAACTGATACCAGAGCATGCGCCAAGGCAAATTGTAGCGGCGCGCTTGGTCAAAGGCATTAGCCGCCTCCGCGTGCCGTTCCAACGCCAACAATGACGTGCCAAGATTAAACCACGCAAAGGCATCTTGTGGATTTTGGCGAGCTTCTGACTGCGCTGTCTCAAACGCTCGCAGCGCGGCAAGCTGCTCATCAGCAAGGTCGCCGAGTACTGTCTTCAGACGCACCTCGTCGACGGGGTTGTAAACCACAATAAATAGGCGATTAAACGCGCGCCAGTCCGCGTCAAGGTCGCTATACGGCACAATCACGCCGCGCTCAAATTCGCCCGTCCCCATGAAGCTGTCATAAGCGTAAAACCGCCCTAACGCCTCGTCGTATGCCACCAGCACCTGATAATGCCCTAACCAATCGTTAGCTTCGAACATGATGCCGCGTTCCACCACCACAGGAAACTGGTTGGCAATCAATGCTTTCAGCAGGTCAAGGCTGCCGCCCATGCGCATCATAGCACGCACTTGCGTTTGTGTGTTGACAAAGTTCACGAGTTCAGAGGGACTAACGTTCTTGTCCTCGCGGTTGGGCTTCAGGCGATTTTTGGCGTACTCTTGGTCTTGCTGCCAACCATAATAGGACAATGCCATCGTAATGGTAGCAGGACCACAGTTGTTCCACGTCTGCTGCTGGTGGGTAATGCCAAAAAGCCGCTCGGATGCGGGAAAATCCCAGCCGCTAGCAGCTGCTGTTGGCGAAACTGGCACTGCGGTAGGCGGCGCAAGCGTGGGCGTAGGCGATGGTGTGGGCGTGGCAGTGGGCAACGGCGTGGCGGTCGGCGGCAGCGTCGCAGCAGGAAATGGGCTTGGCGTTTCGCTCGCCAGCACTATCGGCATTTGCAGCAGGTTCATCGCCGCATCCTCTGACGCACGGTCTAGCACGGGCGTAGGCAGGGTGCCGCCTATGGGTGTAGGCGCAAGAAAGACACGCATGAAGGGCGCAAACTCGAGGACACGCTGCTGCTGGCTAGGGCGTAGCACATCACGAAACACCAGCAAGCCGCCAATCACACCAACCAAAATCAGCACAAAAGCAACAATCACGCCCCAAAACAGTGCTTTAGGCGGCGCGTTAACCCCGTGCGTGTCCTCACCAAGCTCAGGCGGGCGAGTTGGCTGCGTGTCGTGTGTCGCATGTGTCATACTTATTCCTTCCGTCACCATCAAAGCGGTGCGTTGCGCGCAGGCTTCTAGGCAAGCCTATCTTCTCTTTCTTACAGAAGCGTGTATTATACACAAATCTATCGCCAAGCGCGGCGCATGACAACCCTATTTCAGCGCGCTTGCCCCACGCTTTCGGCGCGCCAGAGGTCAGCACATGCAAAAATACGCCAATCAACTGCTGTTTGGACTGCTGCTCATCGTCACTATCTACATCCTATTTTTGTTCATTGCCGACAACCAGCTGCAACTAGAAGGGGATGCCAGCATCGGCGTGACGCTCGGCATGTTTCAGTGGGGGCTGCTGCCTGCGCTCGTCGCCACCCAAACTGTAGTGCTGTTTTTTCGCTGTGTGACGTGGACATATTGGATGCGCGTTATCGGCGCACACGACAAAATCAGCCTGTTTGACAGCCTTGTGCTGTTTATCGCCTCGTTTACGATGGTCGTTAGTCCGGGCAAAGCAGCCGAAGTGCTTAAATCCGTGCTGCTTAAGACCAAGACCGGCATCCCCATAGCCCGCAGCGTGCCGGTCGTGCTAGCAGAGCGCATCATCGACGGGCTAGCGGTCATCATCATCATGGCTGGCACACTTTGGATAGCGGGCGACCTGCTCAACTTAGGCAGCTACGGCGATGTCGACTACGGCGCGCTTAGCCGCTTTATCACCTATACCTCGCTAGCGGTAATTGTCGGCGGGCTAATCGTGGTGCAAATTCGCCCGCTCGCCTATTTTTTCTTAGAGCTGCTGGGAAAGCTGCCGCTGCTGCGTCGCCTGCAAGAGCCGCTCACCACGTTTTACGAGAGCAGCCGCGAAATTTTCCGCCTGCGTCACGTCATCCCAATGGCGGGAGTAGGTCTGGGCGTGTATCTGCCTAGCGCGCTTACGTTGATTTTGGTGCTGGCGGGCTTTGGCGTTGAAATTACATGGGCAGTCTGTTTACAAGCCACTTTCATTGTCGGAGTTACCTCTGCTATCGGCGCGTTGAGCTTTGTGCCTAACGGCGCGGGCATCACCGAAGTCTCTACCGTAGGCATGCTGCTAGCGTTTGTCGCGCCGGCTGACCCCGCTATCACACCTGCGGTGGCGGCGGCGGCTTCGCTCTTGCAAGGCTTCTTTCACAAGTGGTTTCGCGTACTGGTTGGGCTAATCGTCGCCATTGTCTTCAGAAAACGCCTGTTTTCGGATGCGTTTAAGGCAGAGGTCGAAGCCCTAAGCCACCAGCCCGCGCACTAAGGCGCAAGCAGACGCTGCGCACGTGCCAGCGCGTCGCGTACATCTCGGTTGTCCTCTAACACGAACACCAACGCCACTGTACGCCCTGCACGCACGCCAAAGCCGACAAACCAAACGTGCTGCCCTTCGCCAGACAACGCAACTGCCACATGCCCGCCCCACGTACGCTGGGGCTGGACAGCATGCATGTTCAGCGCATCGGTCAACCACAAGCGTACCTGCTGTGCTGTGCTGTCAGGCATCATCGCTGTTTCTGAGCCAGCGTAAAACAACGGCTGCCAGTCGCGGGCATCAGGCGGGCGCACGGCGCGCGCAAAGCGCACAGCAGGCGCATTACCGCTACCCGCAATCGCCGTCAGCAAGCGTGCCATTGCCAGCGGATTCACCCGTATCTGCCCCTGCCCAAGCCAGTCATCGCGCCCTAGCGGCTGTGGCACTGGGGCGGCGGGCGCGTTCGCCAACGGCACGACAAAATCTAATGGCGGCGGCTGTGACAGTAACAGTCCGCTCATGAACGCCTCAAGCGCAGTCGGACTAGCATTGCGCAGCAGCGCGTCAAACGGCGCAGGGCAGCCAAACGCAACCGCCTGTAAAAGCGACATCGCCGCCTCGTTCGGTGCAAGCACACACGTTAGCACAAGGTCTTGCACGCGCACGGGTGCATCTGCTTGCGCCTGCAGGGCTTGCACGTCATAACGGTCGAGCTGGGCGAACGCCAGCAGCGGCACTTGCAGCACGCCGCCGGCTTGATACGCGCCTTGCAGCACGCGGTTAAAAAACGGGTTGCCCTCGTCTTGCACAAGTGCCGACCAATCCGTGTCAAGCGTGTTGGGATCATAGGTTGGCAAGCTAACCAGTGCCAGCACATCACCTGTCGCTACGTCAAGCATGACACCCGCGCCGCGCTCGCCCCGCAGTGCCGCGTATAAGTCAGCTTGCAGCGCGGCATCCAGCGTCAGCTGCAAGTCGGAGCCAACTTGGCGACGATGCAGCCAGTTTACCGCCACATAACGCTCCCAATCAAACGGCAGCGTATCGCCGCGCAGCACAGGGTCAAAAGCCTGCTCCAACCCACCCGCGCCATAGCGAAAGCTAAAGTAGCCAAGCGCGCTGTAGGTTGCCTCGTTGAAAAAGGTGCGGCGCGTGCCAAAACGTCCTTGCGCCGTGCTTTCCGCCAAGAGAACACCGTTTCGGTCATAGAGCGCGCCACGCAAAATCGCCGTGTTGCGCTCGACAAGGCGCGGGTTGTCCTCGCGCAGCAGCAGGCTATCCGCGCCGCTAACTGCCCAATAGAACGCGCCTGCCGCCACGCAGCCATAGGCGAGCAAGAAAAGCAGCAGCAGCCGTCCCATCTCACGCGTGAAGCGCATCGCTGCCCTCCCCAGACAGGCGAATAAGCACACCCGCTATGACACAGCTCATCAGCAGTGAGCTGCCGCCGTAGCTGACAAACGGCAGCGTAACGCCCGTCAACGGCAGCAGCTTCAACACGCCGCCCATGATAAGCAAGCTCTGCACGCCGATAAGCGCGGTTAACCCCACCGCTAGCAGCACGTAAAAAGCACGCTCACCCTGCAGCAGCGCAACGCGCAAGCCACGCAACACCATGACCCCCAGCACCGCTAGCAGCACCAGCACGCCCAGCAGTCCCCACTCTTCGGCTAGCGCGGCAAACACAAAGTCCGTATGCACAACCGGAATGTAGGTCGGCGAGCCTTGACCAATGCCTTGCCCAAAGACACCGCCGTGAGCAAACGCCATTAGGCTTTGCACAATCTGATAGGCACGCCCGTCTGCCTCCGCCCAAGGGTCAAGCCAAATGTCAAAACGCAGGCGCACGACCGCAAACAAGCGGTACGCCACCGCCGCCGCGCCCGCCAACAGCAAACCACCGCTCAACAAAATCAACGGCTGCCCAGTCGCCACGTACAGCAGCAACAAAAACACGACAAAGAACAGTGCTGCCGTGCCTAAATCGCGCTGCCAAATCAAAATTACCACGCACAAGCTCCACATGAGCAAGATGGGACCGAGAATGCGCGGCGCAAGCCAAAGCTGCCGCCCTGACACCGCGCCCAGCGCGTGCAATGCAGGGTATTGTTCGGCAAGATAGCTGGCAAGAAACGCCACCAAGATGACTTTCAACGCCTCTGATGGCTGAAAGAACACGTCGCCCACGCCCAGCCAAAGCTCCGGCGCGCCCGCCACCCCCGAAGGGTTGCGCCCCAACAAAATCGTCCCCACCAGCAGCGACAGCCCGACCACCAGCCAAACGTAACGATAGCGACGCAGCCAGCGCAGCGCGTAAGGCGTGCCGGCGACCAACAGCAGCGTACACGTTGACAACAGCAGCCAAATTGCTTGACGCGCCGCAAAAAACGGCGCGAGCCGTTCAATCAACAGCAGCCCCCAGCCGCACAGAAACATCACCAGCGCAAACAAGAAAGGATCACGCAGCGGCACAAAGCGCGCCAACAGCGCATGCCCACCCCAAGCACACAGCATCCAAAGTGCCGCCAAGCCCAACGGGTCAGGCGACAAATTGCGCAGCACGCTCAACGCCAGCGCGTTCACGCCAACAAACATCGTCGCCAAGAGCAACAAGAACCTTTCGCGGTCACGCACCCGCTGCGTTGCGCTTTGTTCGCGCCACGCGCTCATCAGTCCTCCACAAGCCCCAGCACCCGCGCTAAGATGGGCTTTAGGGCGGCAACGCGCTCTGATGGCATCTTATGGCGAGCAGTAATCAAGGCACTAGAAAGCGCAGTGTGGGCAGGCGCAGGCAGCGTCTCGTCAAAATGTTCAATAGTATGCGCCACCACTTGCTGTACGTAAGCAATGTTACGCTTAAAGGTCGTCATAACCATCTCAACTGTCACAGGCTCTGTTTCTTCGCGCCATGAGTCATAGTCGGTGATATGTGCGAGCGTGGCATAGGCAATTTCTGCCTCACGCGCTAAAAACACTTCGGGTGCGGTCGTCATGCCGATGATATCGCAGCCCCATTGGCGAAACACAGAACTTTCGGCACGGGTTGAAAAGCGCGCGCCATCTTCGACCAAGAACGTGCCGCCGAAATGACAGCTCGCGTCTACCGCCTGTGCGGAATCCGCCAGTTGGTAGCTCAGGCGCGCATCAAACGGTTCGGCAACCGACACGTGCGCGACAATACCATCTTCAAAGAACGACCGCTCACGGCGCGAGAGCGTGTAATCAAACACTTGGTCCGGCACGACTAAATCGCCCGGCATGTAGTCCTCGCGCAGGCTACCACAAGCATTTATGCCAATCAGATAACGCACCCCTAACGTTTTCATGGCATAGATATTGGCACGTTGCGGAACTGTCGACGGCGCATAAACATGCCCTTCGCCATGCCGCGCGATAAACGCCACGCGCTTACCGCGCAACGTGCCGACAACGACATCGCTGCTAGGCGCGCCGAACGGCGTTTCAATAGCATAGCGCGTCACCTCTTCAAGCTCTGGCATGCTGTACAGTCCAGAGCCACCAATCACGCCAAAAGCCACTTTCTCCATCGCAAATTCTCTTTCTACGTATGCTGTAATTGCGTCATACAACGGTTATGTTTGCGCACGTAAAGACTACCATGTGCCTTTCATAGCACCACCATCCACCGCCAACGCCACGCCGTTGACATAGCTGGCGGCAGGCGAACACAGGAAAACCGCCACGTTAGCGAACTCTTGCGCTGTCCCCAAACGTCCAAGCGGCACAGCCTGCGCGGCTTTGGCGCGCTCCTCGTCGGGCGTGGTGGCGTTTTTGCTAGCGCGTGCCTGCATCAGGTCGTTTACACGCTCGGTTTCCGTGACACCGGGCAAAATGCTGTTAAAGCGAATGCCGTCCTGCCCCATCTCCAGCGAAAGCGTCTTCATCAACCCTACCACCGCCGGGCGAATGGCGTTCGAAAGCGTGAGGTTTTCCACCGGCTGCTTGGTCGAAACCGACGTAATCGCTAAAACAGAGGCACGCGGAGAGGCTTTAAGGTGCGGCAGCGCGGCACGAACCAACGTCACCGCACTCATCAGCGTGAGGTCAACCGCCGCCTGCCACGCTTCGCCCGCCAGCGTCTCAAACGTGCCAGCGGGCGGACCGCCGGCGTTAATCACCAACACGTCTAACCCACCTAATGCCGTCACGGTGTTAGCTAGCAGGCGTTCGACCTGCTGCGGCTGCGTGACATCGCAAGCGAACGTAAATACAGGGTTGCCCGTCTCTTGGACAATGCTGCTCGCCAGCTCTTGTAACGCTGCTAAGCGACGGCTGCAAATGACCACCTGCGCGCCCTCACGGCTAAATTGGCGTGCGGTCGCCGCGCCCAAGCCCTGACTTGCCGCCGTCACCAACACCCGCGCGCCACGTAGTCCCAAGTCCATGCTAACCTCTCATTCCAAAACAAGCTGAAAATAATACGTACCAATGCCGATAATGTCGCCGTCCGTGACAATGGTCGGCGTTGTCACCAGCTCATCGTTAAGGCGCGTGCCGTTGCGACTTTTGCGGTCTTCTAGCCACCACTGCCCGTCACGCAACGCAATCAGCGCGTGTTCGCCGCTGGCAAAAGACTGGTCAAGCACAATCGTGTTGGTTGGCGCACGCCCGATGCTCGTCAGCGGCAGCAGTGGATACGCCTTGCCCGTAGGAATGAGCTTCTGCTCTTCTTCCGCCGCCACAAAGCCAATGAGCCGTCCATAAGCGCGTCGCGTCGTGACCGCCTGCAGTGCCAAACGCTGATACTCACGCCAAAGCAGCACGAACAAAGCCAACAGAAAAACAAGCAGCACGCTCGCCGAAAGCAAACGCAGCACAAACAAAAACACATCTACCGACACAGTGCGCTCCCCCTCTTCACACATCCCCCACAGGCGGCATAGCGTCGGTCGTCTGGGCAGGCGGTTCGCTGGGCTTATTCGCGCCGTGCAAAAAAACAAGCTGTGTGCTGCCAATGCGCACCACATCACCCGACGCAAGGCGATGTTCGCGCACGGCGACGTTGTTCACAAACGTGCCACCGCGACTGTTAACATCAAACAGCGTGTACACGCCAAAGCGCAGGCGCAGCTGCACATGGTGCCGCGAGGTGTAGGGGTCGTCAAGGATAATGTCGTTGTCGTCGCTGCGTCCGATGTTAATCACCGATTTTTCTAGTGGAATCATGCGTTCGCCCAACAAAAAGTAAGGCGTTTGCGCGGGCTGTGCTTTTGGGATTTGGACAGGCTTCATGCTCGTCGTACTTTGCGCTTCGTCGTCTTCGTGCGCCGCCAGCACGCGCACTTCCTCGCGCGGCAGATTGGGGTCTGCCAACCAACGCAGCGTCGGCGGTGCAGTCAAGCGATACCCCGACTGCACCGCCAGTGCGACGATATGCTCGCTCAGTGCTTGTGCCAACGCGGCATTGCCCACCATCAGCTCTTGGCGAGTAGGATGCAGCACAATGGTGTACAAGGTAGGCGCAAGCAACCGCCCGTCACCGCTCTGTGACGAGCGCACGTTTTCGGTCATGCTGCGCGCTAGCTTGACAGCAATGTCGTGAGCAGTAGCGCGACGGCTAAACAGGTTCGTAACCGCTTTTTCAATCAGGTTTTCCAGCTGAGCTTCTATCTTGGCAATAGGGTTAACGTTCATCAAGCACGTTTCTCATGTGTCTTTGGGCTGTCTGTGGCTAGTTTACCACGTTTTGCCCGTTTTTCATTAGCCTTGACTAGGGCTTATGTGTCTACTACAATCGTTACCCTGATGTGCAAGTCTTTTAGGGAAAGCTAGCGTTCATGTTTGAAAGCCTTTCACAGCGGTTGCAGAACGTTTTCGACAGTCTTGGCAAGGGCGGGCGCGTCACCGAACAGGACGTGAATGCCGCGATGCGCGAGGTGCGCATGGCACTGCTTGAAGCGGATGTTGCCTTGCCGATTGTCAAGAACTTCGTCAATACCGTGCGTGAGCGTGCCATCGGCGCAGAAGTCCACAAACGCCTACGCCCAAGCGAGCAGGTCATCAAGCTCGTTCACGAGCAGCTTATCGAAACGCTCGGGGAAGCGGGGCAGCTCAACTTCAGCGGCAGCCGTCCGCATGTCATCATGATGGTCGGGCTGCAGGGGTCGGGCAAGACGACTAGTGCCGCCAAACTCGCTATGCACCTGCGCAAGCAAGGTCGCCAGCCCTTTCTTATCGCCGCCGACACCTACCGCCCCGCCGCCGTCGACCAATTGGTGACGCTGGCGAAACAAATCGGTGTCGACTATTACGAAGAAGGGGTCACGGCACGTCCTCCCGACATTGTGAAACGCGGGTTAGAGAAGGCACGCGCCAGTAACGCCAACGTCGTCATTGTCGACACAGCGGGGCGTTTGCAAATTGACGACACCCTCATGCGCGAGTTGGAAGAGATTAAGCAGCTCACCAACCCCTGCGAAATCTTGCTCGTCGCCGACGCGATGACCGGGCAAGAAGCCGTCAACATTGCCACTGGTTTTAACGAAAGGCTGAAGATTAGCGGGCTTATCCTGACGAAGGTGGACGGTGACGCGCGCGGCGGCGCGGCACTTTCGATGCGCGCTGTGACTGGTGTGCCGATTAAATTTATCGGCGTGGGCGAAAAAATCAGTGCTGACACGCTGGAAGTCTTCCACCCACAGCGCATTGCCGACCGCATTCTTGGCATGGGTGACATGCTCTCGCTCATCGAAAAGGCGGAGTCGCTCTACGAAGAAGAAGAAGCCATCAGACTGCAAAAGAAGATGATGGAGAACGACTTCACCTTGCAAGACTTCTTAGAGCAGCTGCGCAAAATCCGCAAAATGGGTCCCGTGAGCCAGTTGTTAGGCATGATGCCCGGCATCAGCAAACTGCAAATTCAAGGTCAGCTCAAGAGCGAAGAGGTCGAGGCGCGCATTCGCCGCGTGGAAGCCATTCTCAACTCAATGACCAAGAAAGAGCGCGAACGCCCGAAAATTCTCGATGCCAGCCGCAAAAAGCGTATTGCTAAAGGCAGTGGGGTCGAGGTACGCGATGTCAACGACGTAATCAAGCAATACCATCAGATGCAAAAGATGATGGAACAACTTCGCAAAGGCAGATTTCCCAAGCTACCCGGCTTAGATGGCTTAGGGTTCTAATATCAATCCAGAGGAGCTTCTTTACACATGGTACGCATTCGTCTTACCCGCGTTGGTTCTAAATTTCAGCCGTCCTATCGCCTCATCGTAACGGACAGCCGCAGTCCCCGTGACACCCGCGCCATCGAAGTGCTGGGTTATTACAACCCGCGCACACGCCCTTCCACCGAAGTGGTCAACGAAGAGCGCGCGCTTTATTGGCTAAGTGTCGGCGCACAGCCCAGCGATTCCGTCGTTAACATCCTCACCCGTACCGGCACAATGGGACGTTTTGACCGCCTGCGCAAGGGCGAAGCCCTCGAGACACTCGTGGCAGAAGCGCAGCAAAGCGCACCTGCGCTGCCCGACCAACGCACGAACTACCCCGCGCCTGCCGCTGGGCAATCCAGAATTAAAGCCAAGAAAGCGGAGTAGTCACCTCCTTTCTGAACCAGCAAGAGGAGCAAGCGCATGGTCGAAGAAGACGTGGTGCGGTTTATCGTACAGAACTTAGTCAATGACCCCGAGCAAGTGCAGCTAACGCGCCGCGATGCAGGCAAATCAACCGTGCTTGAGCTGCGCGTCGCCAAAGAAGACATGGGGCGCGTTATCGGCAAGAACGGGCGCGTTGCCAACGCAATGCGTGACCTGCTGCGTGCCACCACTGAACTCAAGCGCGGCAAGCGCGTCATCCTCGAAATCGAATAACACCTAGCAAAGGGGCAGCTGCTGCCCCTTTTGCTCTGCGCGGACAACAGCTTATGACTTCACGCACTCCCCACTACCTGATTGTCGGTGAGATTTTGCGACCGCACGGCGTGCGCGGCGAACTGCGCGTGCGGCTGTTGACCGATTTCCCCGAACGCCTCGCTGAGCTTAAGACGCTTTACGTTGGCACCGACCCCATGCAGCCAACCGCCACGCCCTATCCCGTACAAGCCGTGCGCTTGCACCAAGAGGGCTACGCGCTGCTGCTGCTCAAGGGCGTGCGCGACCGCAATCAGGCTGAGCTGCTGCGCGAACGCTACGTGATGGTGCGCGTAGAAGACGCTGTTCCGCTTGACGAAGACGAATACTACGCCTATCAGCTCATCGGACTAACGGTCGTCACACCACAAGGGCGCGCGCTCGGCACAGTGCGCGAGATTATGGAGACGGGCGCAAACGACGTGCTAGTGGTCGACAGCGAAGTCTATGGCGAGCTGCTGCTGCCGGCGCACGGCGAAACGCTGGTCGACATCGACTTTGAGCGCGGCGTGCTAACATTCGCGCCGCCTGACGGGCTGCTGCCCCCTGACTAGCCCCCTATGCATCGCGCCGCCTATTGGTTGGGGCTGCACCTTGCCGAAGGCATCGGCACGATGCGCGCCCAACAGCTGCTCAGCCACTTTCAAGACATCAGCGTGCTTTGGGAAGCCGACACAACAGCACTACGAGCGGCAGGGCTTACGCCTGAGCTGGCGCAGCAGTTTGTCGCGTTTCGTCGCACTGTGAATTTTGACCAAGAGTTTGAGAAAATTGCTCGCGTAGGTGCGCAGCTCATCACGTGGGAAGATGACCTCTACCCCGCTCCCTTGCGCAAAATTCCCGACTACCCGTTGGTGTTGTACGTAAAAGGCACGCTTGAGACTTACGATGAGCTTGCCTTGACGATTATTGGCACGCGCAAAGCCACACAGTACGGGCGCGATGCCGCGTTCCGTATTGCTCGCGACATTGCCAAGCACAAAGTCACGATCGTTAGCGGCTTAGCACAAGGCATCGATACGGCAGCGCATCGCGGCGCGCTGGCGGCGCGTGGGCGCACGCTTGCCGTGCTGGGTTGTGGCATCGACCGCGTGTATCCGCCGCAAAACGACGCGCTGGCAAAGGACATCGTCGCCAGCGGCGCGCTCATCAGCGAGTTTGCCATTGGCACGCCGCCGCACGGCTACAATTTTCCGCGCCGCAATCGCCTAATGAGCGGGCTTGCGCTGGGCGTATTGGTCGCGGAAGCCCCACTTGCCAGCGGCGCGCTACTAACTGCTGACCTCGCGCTGGCACAAGGGCGTGAGGTATTTGCCATACCTGCGAACATCTTTAATCCAGTGGGCGAAGGCTGCAACCGCCTCATTCAGGACGGCGCGAAGCTCATCACCTGCGCAGACGACATCCTCAGCGAGCTGCAAGTGACCTATCAGCACATCGAAACCAAGCAGCACGTTGACAAGCTACTGCCCATGAGTACCGACGAAGAAACCCTCTATGCCCTGCTCAACGCCGAGCCGCAGCATATCGACGACTTGGTGCGTGCTAGCGGTCTGCCCACCCATGCTGTTAGCAGCGCGCTCACATTGTTGGAGCTAAAAGGGCTTGCACAAAGCACAGGCAGCATGCACTATTGCCGTTCACGTTTGAATTAGACACCTCATTGCAAAGGAAACCCCGCATGGAACACTACTATGCGCTCATTCTCGGCGGCGGCGGCGGCACGCGCCTGTGGCCGCTCAGCCGTCAAGAAAAGCCTAAGCAGATGCTGCGCCTTATTGACAACACCACGATGTTTCAAGCGGCTGTGCGCCGCTTACAGCCGCTGTTCCCTGTAGAGCGCATTTTCGTGTCGACAGGACATCAATACGTGGCGCAAATGCGTGCCGATGCCCCAGAGCTGCCACGCGAAAATTTCATCGTCGAGCCAAGCGGGCGCGACAGTGGACCCGCCGTCGCGCTCGCACTAGCACACATTCACCAGCGCGACCCGCAAGCGACCGTAGCCATCCTGACCTCTGACCACTTTATCCGCAAAGAGGACACCTTCCGCGACGTGCTAGAGGCTGCCTATCACATTGCACAGGAAGGCAAAATCGTCACGCTTGGCATCAAACCCGACACGCCCGCCACCGAATTTGGCTATATCGAGCGTGGCGCAAAGCTCGGCACTGTGGCAGGCTTTAACTACCACGTCGCCGCGCGCTTCACTGAAAAGCCCGATAAGGTGCGCGCCTCGCACTTCGTCGCGTCTGGGCGTTACAGCTGGAACTCGGGCATGTTCATCTGGACAACAGCGCGCGCGCTCGGTGAGTTTGAACGCCAACAACCGGCGTGGTACGCGCTGCTGCAAACGCTGCAGGCGGCTATTGACACGCCCAACTATGAGGCTGTCCTCAACGAGATTTGGCTGCAATTCCCGAAAAAATCGCTGGACTACGCCATCATGGAAGGTGCCAGAGACATGGTTGTCATTCCTACTGACATTGGCTGGAACGACATCGGCAGCTGGGCTGCGCTGTTTGATGTGCTGGACAAAGACGGGCTTGGCAACGTCGCGCGTGGGCAGAGTGCCGACGATTGGATTGCGCTTGACACGCACGACACGTTCGTCATGAGCGAAAAACGCATCGTCACAATTGGCGTAGAAGACCTGATCGTGGTAGAAACAAAGGACGTACTGATGATTTGTCGTAAGGAACGTTCACAGGACATCAAAGAAGTGGTGAACTACCTGCGAGAGAACAACCAAGATGACTATCTCTAGGCGCGCCAAACATCAGCAATAGACCGTTATTACCCCAAGAAAGGACAAGTTATGAGCAGCGTAACGCAAGCCTACTGCGTGAAGTGCCGCGAAAAGCGCGACATCAACAACCCGCAAGCGACCTACACCAAGACAGGTAGTGCCATCACCAAAGGCACGTGCGGCGTGTGTGGCACAACCATCACGCGCATCGGCGTAACGGAGGCGCACGCCAGCGTGCCAAAGCCACCCGTTGAGCCACGCGCTCGCAAAAACAAATAACGGTAACCACAAACGGGCGCGACTGTGCAAGGTTGCGCCCCGCTAGGCATGCTCAAGAATCGCTATGGACGAAACCCGCCTTGTGCGATACCTTTTTAAGGATTTAGTTTGAGAGACACAGAGGGACACGCCATGAGCGAAGCGAAGTCATCGCCCCGCCAGAAGAAAACCACTAGCCAAAAGGCAACCCCTTCAAAAGCGACCACCAAGAAAACAACCGCCCCAAAGACCAAAACAGAAAAGGCGGCGGCGCGCAAGAAGCCCGCCCACAAGCTGGTCATCGTCGAATCACCCGCCAAAGCGCGCACCGTAAGCAACTTTCTTGGCAAGGACTATGTGGTCATGGCATCAAAGGGGCATGTGCGTGACCTGCTCGTCACGCAGCTTTCGGTGGATGTCCAGAACGACTTTGAGCCTACCTATCGCGTCTTAAACGACAAGCGTGCCGTCGTCAACGAGCTTAAGAAAGCGGTCAAAGACGCGGAGATGGTGTTTCTGGCTACCGACCCCGACCGCGAAGGTGAGGCGATTGCATGGCACTTAGTGGCTGCTGCCGAAATTCCTCCCGAGCGATTCAAGCGCGTCGTCTTCCACGAAATCACCAAGCCTGCCATCGAAGAAGCCTTCGCGCACCCACGCGGCATTGACGACAACCTAGTCAACGCCCAGCAAGCGCGCCGCATTCTTGACCGCCTTGTTGGCTACAACATCACAGAGTTGCTGTGGGACAAGGTGCGCAATCGGCTTTCGGCGGGGCGCGTGCAAAGCATTGCGCTGCGCATGGTGGTTGACCGCGAGCGTGAGATTGAACAGTTCACGCCCGTTGAATATTGGACGATAGATGCCGAGCTAAAGCACCCGAGTGCCAACGGCAAGAACAAAGGGCAGTTTCTGGCACGCCTCGTCAAGATTGGCGATGCCGATGCTGAGCTAGGCAGCGAAGAAGCGGTCAAGCCGCATCTCGAGGTACTTGAGCGCAGCCAGTACATCGTTAGTGACTACAAGACAGGCACGCGCCAGCGCAAGCCTTCGCCGCCGTTTACGACCAGCACGCTTCAGCAGGAAGCCTCGCGGCGGTTAGGATTTAACGCCAGCCGCACGATGAAGACCGCACAGAGCCTCTACGAGGGCATCGAGCTGGGCAAGAACACGTTGGTCGGCTTAATCACCTACATGCGCACCGACAGCGTGAACGTGTCGCGTGTCGCGCAAGCCGAAGCGGCGGCGTACATTCACGAGCGTTTCGGCGCAGCGTTTTTGCCCCCCGAGCCACCGCAGTACAAAACGAAGGCAAAAGGCGCGCAAGAGGCACACGAGGCTATCCGCCCCACCAGCGTACAGCGTGACCCTGCGAGCATACGCGCCTATCTTAGCACCGACCAGTACAAGCTCTACAAGCTGATTTGGGAGCGTTTTGTCGCTAGCCAGATGGCAAACGCCATCTACGACACAGTGCGCATTGACGTGAAAGCTGGGTTAACCCCAGAGGACATGCCCTACCTGTTTCGCGCCAACGGCAGTCGCGTCAAATTCAGCGGCTTTCTCGCGCTTTACGAGGACAGCAAGGACGAGGACGCACTGAAAGACAGCGACGAAGGGCGCGTGCTGCCGGAGCTTCGCCTAAACGATGTGCTGACGCTGCTTAAACTGCTTCCCGAGCAGCACTTCACCCAGCCGCCACCGCGTTTCACCGAAGCAACACTCGTCAAGGCGTTAGAAGAGTACGGCATCGGCAGACCTAGCACCTACGCGCCAACGGTTGCCGTCATCCAAGACCGCGACTATGTCACCAAAGTAGACAAACGCCTTGTGCCAACAGAAACCGGCAAAATAGTCAGCGAGCTGCTAGCGACCTATTTCCCTAACGAAATGGACTACCAGTTCACGGCGCGTATGGAAGAACAGCTTGACGACATCGCCGAAGGCAGCAGCGTTTGGAAACCGATGCTGCGCGAGTTTTACACGCCGTTCGAGCAACACCTACAAGTCGCTCGCGAAACCATGCCCAAAATCAAGCAAGAGATAAGCATAGGGCGCACTTGCCCTGCTTGCCAAACGGGCAACCTCATCATTCGCTATGGTCGCTGGGGCAAGTTCATCGGCTGCAGCAACTACCCTGCCTGCAACTATACCGAGCAATATCTTGAGAAGTCGGGCATTCCCTGCCCTGTTTGCGGCAGCACACACGGTGGCGAAGTGGTCGAACGGCGCACCCGCAGCGGCAAGCTGTTCTACGGCTGCTCGCGCTATCCGGAGTGCAATTTTTCCGCTTGGAAGCTGCCCAAGCCGGAGGAAACCGCTGCCGACGCACCTGAAGGTGTAGCAGACGCACTGCCTGACGCGGGCTAATCAACCAAAAGGGTCAAGAAAAATTTGCCCAAAGGTTCATTTGGCATTATACTCTAGTGAGATAGGTGTCTCCTGTGGGGGCGACGTTTCATCCGCTACCGAGAAAGGCAACAGGCTGATGAGTTTACTGCGTAGAAACAAAGCAAAAGATAAAGAGGAAGCAAAGCAAGCCGCACCTGCCGCCAAGCCTGCGAAAGAGAAAAAAGAAAAAAAGGAAAGCTCTAGCGGCGGGCTTAAGCAGTGGTTGATTGACTCTTATAACGGGTTGTACAAAATTGTGCTAGAGCCTAGCATGCCAACCCGTGCCACCGTGATGCTCGTTTTAGCAGGCGTGGTCATTGGTTTGCTGTGGGCATATGCTATCAGCCCCACTGTATTCACTGGCGCAAACCCTAACCGCCTCAATCAACCCGCACAAGACCAATGGATTTTGATGGTGGCGGGCAACTATGAACGCCGCTTCTACGACGTTAACCAAGCCGTAAGCCTATTAAGCCGTGTTGACAACCCTGTGGCTGCTATTGACCGCATGCTCAGCAACCCTAGTATCGGCGATGCCGACCGCAACGCGCTTGAGGCGGTGCGCCCGCTGGTTGTCGGCGTGCGCGGCGAGCCAACTCCGCAAGATCCGGGCTTTATCGGCAACTTGTTGAGCGGCTTCCTCGTGCCACTTATTCTTGTGACGATCCTCGTGCCGGTGTTTACGCTGTTGTGGCGACTGCTCATCTACCCCAACCTCGTCGCGCCTGTGATTATGAAAATTCAAGAAGCGCGCGACCCCGAGCTTGCCGCCAAGAACCAAAAAGCACGCGCCGACCTCAAACGCCTGCAGGAACAAAAAGCTGAACTCGAACGCTTGAAGAAAGAAACAGTGGCAGATGCTGAACTCGGCGAGCCTGTCACACAAGTGTTAAAGGTGTTCAGCAAGGGGCGCAACTTTGACGAATCTGACGAGATAGAAACAGCTACAGGGGATTTCTTAGGGCAATTTGGCGCGGTCATTCCGGAATCCATTGAGCCTGACCCAGCAGCAATTGAGCTTTGGGTGTTCGACATGCGTGCCACCAACCAAAACGCTAAGAAGCTCTTTATTACGCCCACTGCCGCCAGCGACAGCAGCCTACAAGCGCGCCTGAGCAGCGACCCTGACGTGACGATGAGCGACGCAGTGGTCACCCAAGTGGGCGCAAAGCTCGTTATCGACACCGAGAACTTGCGCGTGCAAGGCGAAATACTACAAGTCGATTATGACGACAAAGGACGTTTTGAAAACTTCCGCATGAAAATCACGGCGTGGAAGCGCGCGAGCGACAAAGCTCCTGCTCCCCAGCCTACGATGAGCTACGTGCCACCCGCCACGTCGCAACCTCTCCCGCCGCAGCCCGTGTATCAACCGCCCACTGCGCCCCAGCCGCCTGCTTATCAACCGCCTGCCGCGCCCGTATATAGCCCGCCACCGCCTCCAAGCGGCGTAGGACCGCAGCAGCCGCTGCGTCCACTTAGCCCGCAGCCGCTCTCTTCGGCGTATCCACCGCCGCCAGAAGACGATGACCCCTTTGGCAGCACAGGTGACTTCACGCCTATTCCGCGTCAATAGCAACGCAGCAAACACAACGCCCCTTGTCGGGGCGTTTTTTGTCGCCTATTCAATTTTGCGAATCTTAAACACGACCTTGCCGTTAGGGGTTTCGACGGTGACTTTTTCGTTTTTCTTGCGCCCCAGCAAGGCTGCGCCAATCGGGCTTTTTTGTGAGATTTTGCCGTCGCGGGGGTTCGCCTCCGCCGCGCCAACGATGGTGTAGCGTTCGTCTTCGCTTGAGCCTTCCTCGCGGATGGTCACAGTCGACCCGATGCGCACCTCGTCAGTGCTGCCGGTGTTCTCAATTAACACCGCGTTGCGCAAGATGTTTTCCAGCCGTTGGATGCGTCCCTCCAGCAGTGACATTTGCTCGCGGGTGTCATGATAGTCGGCATTCTCTTTGAGGTCGCCCATCGCCACCGCTTCTTTGAGCTTCATCGCCAGTTGCGGACGACGCTCGTTAAGCAGCATCGCCAGCTCACGCTCAAGCTCTTCCTTGCCTTCCGGTGTAATGTAGGTGATTTCGTCAGACATCTTCATAACCTTCTTTCTACTTAATTGGCGCGCCGTGCGCAGCACGCCGTGCTTTTGCCAACGCCAATACATTTTGGCGATGCAGTTGCTGCACTGCACCGCTTAAAAGAACTTTGGACTTGCCACACATCTCAATCTTAATCGCTTCTAAAGCCTTCTCAAGGCGCACTTCAGAATCGCCCGCGTTGTCGATAGCTTTGTCAACCAGCACTTGCAGCTTGTTAAGATACGCTAAGTCTTCGGCAAGGCGGTCTTCTATCTCGCCACGTAAGATAACTTCGCCATGTCCTTGCACAATGCACTCATAGCTCTGTCCTTGCAGCTGCTGTAAT
Source organism: uncultured Anaerolineae bacterium (assembly GCA_938022205.1). Classification (GTDB taxonomy): domain Bacteria; phylum Chloroflexota; class Anaerolineae; order Aggregatilineales; family Phototrophicaceae; genus JANWYT01. The sequence continues at coordinate 85,763 of CALIEB010000014.1, forward strand.
GATTGCACAAATGTCTCGTAATGACCATCGACAAAATGCGGCAGCACCATCACAGTGTCTGCCCCAAGCAGCACCTGCTCTTCCTCCATCAAGCCAATAATCGCGTCAGGACTATGTCCGCCCACGTGCCAAAAACGTAGCGTCTTGTTGCCCAAACACAGCGTCAGCTGGTCATCAAACACCACTTGCGGCAGCACGACCTGCACGTTATCCAAGTCGTTGGCATTAGCGCGCATGACCTCGAGACTTTTGCGCCCGCGTGTGTCTAGCAAGTCACGGCATTGGCGGTGCGCAATCACCAGCGCATCCGGAAAAAAGCAAGTGCCAAGCGTGTGGTCAGCGTGGTAGTGTGTGTTCACAACATAGCGCACTGGCATGTTCAGCCGCTCGTGTACAAAGCGCGAGATTTGCAGCGTCTCTTCGGGATACAGCAGTGTGTCCACTAACACCGCGCCTTCTGCTGTTGTAATCAAAGTCGCCGTAACCTGAGCGTACAATCCGCTGGTAAAAACATAAACACTTTCCGTGACGCGCTCTCTTTGCATACGGACACACGACCTAGTTGCTTAAATCTCTGGTTATGCCTTACATTATAAACAAGCATATCATTACAAGCAAAGGATGCCTTAGAAATGACGACCTTTTTCCGACGTTTCACCCTGCTGTTAGGCTTACTTCTGTTGGGGCTGCCTGTTGCGTTGGCACAGCAGCCAGTGTTCCGCATCGGTGTGCTGGACGACGAAAACGGCAGCATCTACCAAGCTGCTCTGCTAGCCGTTGAGGAAATCAACAATGCGGGCGGCGTACGCGGCGCAGACGGCACGCTCTTTCGTCTTGAGCTGGTGCGTCAAGGCAGCGATGCGTTTAGCTTTAGCAATGCCATCGCCAACATCAACCAAGCCAGCGTCATTGCCGTGTTAGGTCCCGAACGCTCGCAAGATGCTGTCGGCAACCTCGCTGCGCTACAGCAGCTAGGCGTGCCAATTCTCACGCCCGCCACCGACGACGCACTGATAGTGCTAGACAACAGTGGTCTGATTATCCGCACGCGCGCGGCTGAAGCACTGCAGGGGCGTGCGCTTGCCAACTATCTGATTACTGACGTTGGCGCGCGCAATATTGCCACCGTGCAGATGGACATCGAAAGCACTGCCAGCGTGGTTGGTTTTACCACCGCGCTTTCTGCACTCGGAACACCGCCGCGCCAAGCCTTCTTGCTCGACAACAACAATGCCATCGAGACCATCACGCAATCTATCTTGCGGCAAAACTTCGACGCGGTAGCGGCTTATGGCGCGCCTGAGTTGGTCAGTCAACTTTATAACGCACTGCGCGGTAGCGACTGGGACGGCGTGTTTGCCTATAATCGTGCCAACACGCCAGAGTTTCGCCAAGCGGTACAGCAGAGCCAGCTCACCGGCGTGCTAAGCACTAGCACGTGGTCGTATGCCGACCCCAGCGACAAAGCGGAAGAGTTCGTCACCGCCTACATTCGCGCTTTCGGTAGCCTGCCCAACGAAATCGCCGCCGCGACATACGACGCGGTCAACATGATAGCCCAAGCAATTGGTCGTCCGGGCGCGCTGCTCGACAACTTGCGCACCATTCGGGACTTTGAAGGCGTACAAGGCATCCTTAATCCAGCCGGACTGGCACGCGGTGAGACCAGCAGCAACGTCATCGTCACTAAGCTCGGCAGGTTCGGCGCACCGCAGCTCACTGCACGCTTTCAAGGCAATCAACGGCTGCCAGTAGCCGCCGCGACAAGCGCACGCCCCACCGCCACGCCTGCGCCTACCGCCACGCCAGAGGGGGTGTACGTCGTCATCACGCGCAACGTGCAAAATGTGCGCACAGGACCCGGCACAGAGTATGACGTGCTTGGGCAGCTTCAGCGCGGCGAAACTGCCCAAGTCATCGGCGCAAACCTGCCGTTTACGTGGGTCGTCATCAACTTCAGAGGACAGCAGGGCTGGCTTTCGCGCGATATTCTCGACCTTTTTGGCGACCGCAACACCGTGCCAGTTGTCGCAGCACCGCCCACGCCCACGCCGATGCCCGCGACCGCTACGCCCACGCCGCCACCCACCGCTGACATTATCATCGTGTCAGCATCGCCCAATCGTCTTACCGTCGGGCAGCCGTTTAACGTCTCTGTGTTGGTGCAGAACATCGGCAGCCTAAACGCCGGTCAATTTGCTGTTGCCGCCTCGCTCAACCCAGGCAACGTCTACACCGCGCAAGTGCTTGGTAGCTTAGGCGCAGGGCAGCAAGTACTGACCAACTTGACGGGCACGCTCGGCGTAGGACCGACGGGACCGCAAAGCATCCCCATTATCGCGGACCTCAACAACGAAGTGAACGAAGGACCAGCGGGTGAAGCCAACAACAACACGTTCTTCTACAATTACATTGCGGACGCACCGCTGCTGAGCGGCACACCAACCGGCACGGTAACGATTGGCAATCTCGGCACATTTGTTCTAGACGGTGGCACCATCGACATTCAATGGTCAGGCGGCGTGCTTGTCCCCGTCGGCAACACCAAGCTCGCGCTGATGGCAGGGTATACCAACATCGACCAAGTGCATTATGACGCGATTGTTGCCTCACCGCTGCTCAACGCGCCGCTGGCAGGCATCGCGCCCGGCCAAGCCATCGCCATTCAAACCGATGGCGGCAACAAATACGGCGTGCTGTTCATTAACAACGCGGTAAGCGGCGGCAACTTGACGTTTACTTTTAGAATGTACAATTAAGCCATCAAAGGGGCGCGCTTGCAAGTGCGCCCCTCTTTAGCGGTCAATCACAATCTCAAGCCACGTGCTTTTACCGTTTTCGATGGTAATCGTCTCGCGAAAATAGGTGCGCCCGTTGCGGTCGCTCACCAGCACTTCGTATGTCCCTACAGGCAAATCACCCAACGTGAAATTCTCGCCCCACGCGCCACTGCTGTTAACGCGGTCGCCGCCATAGGTATACGTTTCGCGGTTGCGCTCGGGCGTGCGCACGTAGATTATCACGCCTTCGCTGCTGCTGCGCGTTTGAGTCAACCGCCCGACTAGTGTGCCAAATTTCGGATAAGGCTTCAGCCAGAGGTCGGGATTGCGCGTTGTCAAGTAGCTCTCGGGGTCGCCAACACGCACCTCAAAATGCAAGTGCGGTCCCTCGGCGATGCCTGTATCGCCAATCGTGCCAATGGTTTGTCCTGTCTTCACGCGCTCGCCTGCTGCCACCAAAACCTGCTGCAAGTGGGCATAGAGCGTAAAGAGCCGCCCACCTTCAGGAGCAGTCACGTCATGCGCCAGCACCACCAAGTTGCCGTAGTAGTCCAAGCGCGGTCCGAACAAGCGCGCTGCGTCGTCGCCCGCATAGTAGACTTCGCCGTCCAACGCCGCCAAAACAGGCGTAAAGCGCGGGTTGAAGAACTCTACGCCTAAATGCACCTCGCGCTGACCAAACTGTGTGCCGCCGTAGGGATAAGAGCGGTCGATGTAGTCAATCAAATCGTCGCGGCGTTCAATCGGACGATGCAGCACGTAGTGGTCAACGTACATGGCAATCGTCGGCACAGGCGTAAACGTGAGCGTGGCAGTAGGCGTAAACGTAGGCGTGGCAGTGGGCGGCAGCGTCGCGCTTGGCGTGTGCGTTGGCGTTGCGCTTGGTAAAGGGGTAAACGTGAGCGTGGCGGTGGGCGTAAACGTGGACGTGGCAGTAGGCGGCAGCTCCGCCGTCGCAATCGGCGTGTACACCAGCTCAAGCGTAGGTTCTAGCGTAGGCACTGGCATTGACGGCGCGCTGCATGCCACGCAAAGCAGCACAAGCGCGCCCAAACTCAGGTATATCCTTACCATTGTCCTCTTAAACTTTGTCCTCTTCGATAAACTCGGGGCGAACGGCGCGGCTAGCCTCGCGCCCAAGAGTGAGAAGCTGCGTGTCGCTCAGCTCACGGGCGTTGTAACGCGCATATAACGTGGGATTTTCCAAACGGTCGACGGCATAACGCCAGCGTCCACGCCGCGTTTGCCGCAACAGCGAGCGGCACGTGTTGCAACGCACGGTACGCCGTACGACAGGCAACCCAAGCACCTGTTCAGTCTTTGTCTCAAGGTAAAGCGTGCCGCGCTGACAAACAGGGCATGGCTTGGACAAAAACGCGGGCGCAGGCTTAGCAGCATTCATCGCCAGCAGCAAGTATAGCACCACATACGCGGCAAGCACCAGCACCACAACGATTGCCAACACGGTTTCCGGGCGTATGCCGCCACCCGTGCCATCGTCATCCGCGCTCACGACGGGCGTTGGTACAGCCGTCGCCGGCAGCATAATTTCTGATTGCTTAGTCGCCGTGCTGGTCGGCACGTCCGTCGCCGTCGCCGTGTTGGTCGGCGTATGGGTACGGCTCGGTGTGGCGGAGGGTGTAACAGGCGTAAAGGTTGGCGACGGTGTGAGCGCGGTTTCTAACAGCACAGGTAACGTTTGTAGCGCGTTCGCGTCCTGCCAACGCACAAGCCACCGCCCTATCCAACCAAAACCGCTTGGCGCGTCTTGAAAGCGTATCAAAATCCACGTGGTGTCGGCATTGCGCCCGACTGGCTCGACCGTCGCACCATTAGGCAACTCGCCCAAGCGCGCGTAACTTTGCGATGGTCCCGAGCGCACGAACGCTTTCGCTGCGTTCTCGAGCGCAAGGTAATGACCTACAGGCGTGTAGGTTGGTGGAACAAGCGTAGAGCTAGGCGATGCTTCTGCTGTGGGCGTGGCATTCTCAGGCAAGACAGGCAGAGCTTCTAAGGCACGTTCATCCGCCCACGCCACCAACCCCCGCTGCACCCAACCAAACCCGCGCCGATAGACAATCAACACCCACGTACCATCTTCGCTAAGGTTGACAGGGCGCACGCTGTCGCCCGCACGCAGCGTGCCAATTGGCACGGCACTCTTGCTAGGTGCGACGCGCACAAACACGCTTTCTGGGATGACGATATTGGCGTTGTTCGTGCTTTGCGCCAACACCAGCATGCCGCCTATCAATGCCAGCAGCAGCCCCAGCACCACCCAAACTTTTCTCACGTCTTAGCCCTTCGCCGCTGAGAATACCCTCTTAATGATAGCAGCATCACCACCATGCCGCCACTTATCCCGCTTGCACGATAAACGCGGAGGACGGGTAGCCAGTGCCGTTGATAAACAAGCGCGCCGTCCAATTGCCCACGCGCAACGGCATGTTGAGAGGCAGCGCAATGCAGCGCACCGCTTGGTTGCTTGGGGCAGTCCAAGACGTGCGACTGACTAGCTCGCCCTCGTGTCGCCACTCTACGTCGAACGTTGTTCCTGCACGCAGCTGCACCGCAACAGCTGTCATATATACCGTGCGCGTCGCGCTAAGCGTGTAATACTGCTGATGCGTTTCAAAACACTCATCCGACGGGCGCACGTAGCCCGCTATACCAATCTGTACAAAGCGCATCGTCTCATCCTGCAGGTTGAACATCTCCGCGCCCATTGCGCCGCCGTCGGTCGAGACGAGCCGCTGCGGCGTTGGGGCTTCGCCTGCGCGTGCCGTCGCCAAAAGCTGCTGATTCAACGCGCTAAGCTGCTGTATTTGCGCGTTGGCATACTCGGCGGTGGCAGCAGTCTGCGTGAGCTGCTGCTGAATTTGCTGGCGCAGTGCGTTAGATTCTTCAGCGTAAAGGGCGATTTCCTCGCGCATTTGCGCCGCTTCGTCCGTGCCAGTGCAGCCCGCCAAAATCACCAAAACGAGCAAAAACACTCGCATGGTAACCTCTCTTCTCTTATCGCGCCGTCGCCTCTAAAATAGCGACAATGTCACGCGAGGGGTAGGGTAAATGTTGCGCTCAGAACGCCTGTTGTGGGTCTTGTTCGCGCTGTATCTCACTTTTTTGGGCGGCGCGAGCTATTACAACACCATCTTTGCAGTGCGCGTCTTCCATCATGTCGTGATGAGCCTTGTGCTAGCGTTATGGCTTTGGCGATGCGCCCGCGTGGGTGGGTTGCCCGCGCTTCCGCTCAACGGCGCACTGCTCATCTTGGCGGGCTATTGGGGTGTCAACGCGCTGCTTGCCGTAGACCCGCGCATGGCTTTCGAGCATGTTTGGTTCGGCTTGCTGCACCTGCTGCTGTTTTGGCTGCTTGTCGAACGCATGCAGCGCGGACGACAGCGCATGCTCTTCGAGGCGGTCTTCGTCATGGCGAGCCTCGTGCTGTTCATTACCCTGCTTGAACTAGGGTCGTGGTACTTCGGTTGGGGCATCCTGCCTAACACACAGGTAGGCTGGCTCGTCACCGGCGAGCTGTTGCCACCGCTCGCGCTGCTGCCGCGCACATCGCTGGCGATGACCGTTAGCACGCTCTTAGGCGGTTATGCCGCGCCGCTTGCCGTGCTGGCGATAGTTTGGGCGCGCAGCACCAGCCGCCGCGATTATCGTGTGGTGCTGTGGGGGATGGCGTGCGCACTGGCAATCGTCGTGCTGCTGTCACGCTCGCGCGGCGGCATGCTCTCGCTTGGCGTAGGAACGGGCGCGTTTGCGCTGTATCATCTGTTTACGTGGGCGCAAGCGCGTTCAGCCAAGCTCGCGCGAGCTGTGCTAGCAGGGGGCGCAGCGGTGGGTGCGCTGGCAATCTTAGCATTTGTCTGGCTAACGCTGCCACAAGGTGAAGCGGGCGTTTCCAACGCAGGACGGCGTGACATGTGGCAAAGCGCGCTGGCTATCACAGCTGACCACCCACTCTTCGGCGTGGGCTACGGCATGTTCGGGCGGGTGTTCCGCGAGTATCGCCAGCCCGACATCGCCCAAGACCAGCTCGCCAGCGCGCACAACCTTTATCTCAACACGCTGAGCGAAACAGGGATTGTCGGCGCGACCATAGCGGGGTTTGTCGCCTTGCAGGGGCTGCGCGTTATGCGAAGGCGATGGCTGGGATTGCCGCGCGGCACACGGCGCACGCGCTACGCTGGCGTGGCAGCTGCCATGCTCGGCGTGGCAGCACACAGCGTCGTTGACGTGTTCACCGTCACGCCGATTGTCTTCTTGCTGCTGGTGATGACTGCTTACTTGCTTGTGGAACATCCGCCGACTTTGCTAGCACGCCCTGTGCGGCACTATCGCGTGGCGGCATGGGCGTTTTTGGCTGTCGTGCTGAGTTATGGCGCAGCTTTGCTCGTTTGGGACAGCGCGCAAGGCTACTTTATGGCGAGCCTGCGCAGCGAAACCGCTACTGACGCGCTGGCGAACGCGCGAACGGCTCAAGCCATCGACCCACAGATGCGCCTTTACGCGCTGCACGAGGCGTTTGTGCTGGCATGGACAGGCGCGAACGCAGCGGATGTTGCACTCAAAAGCGCGCTCGCGCTAGAGCCAACGTGGGATATAGGTTGGGCGCACTTGGCAGCATGGCACGAGCAACGCGGCGACACACAAACGGCGTTCGATGCGCTAAGCCGTGCGCTCGCCATTCAACCGCGCAGCCCGCTGCAGGTAGCATGGGCGCGCTTGGCGGAGAGTAGTGGTTTCGCCGAAGACAGCGCAATCATCGCCGCCTACGTGCGCGGCATCCGCGAAGGCTTGCGCACGACGCGCACGCTGCCTATCTCAGGCTTTTGGCGCGCCACGCCGCTGCGCCAAGCCGCCTTACAACAGTGGATAGCCACACAGCCGTTAGATGTGCAGTACGCCGTGTTGCGCGCACACGCGCCTGACCAAGCCGCAGCACTCGTCAGCGATACACCCCAGAGCGCGGCAGCGTGGTGGATAGCAGGCATGGACGCACTAGCAGCAGGCGACACAGAGCGCGCCCAAACGGCGTTCGCGCAAGCCATTGCGCTTGCACCGCGACGCGGCGACTATCACGCCAGCTACGCGCGCGCCGTACACGCCGACGACGCACAGGCAGCAGCCCACGCGCTCGACCTTGCACGCCTATATGGCACGCTGCTCGAAGTACCAGACGCTATCGCGGCGGCGTGGCGCGGCGAAACCTACAAACCGTCGCCGCTCGCCATACGGCAAGAGTTTGCCGCCGTGCTGTACAGCCGACCTGCCTTGTTCGCACCGCCTCCCGCTTACGATTACCCGCGCTAGCTTTCTAGCTCGCGGAACAGCTCTTGTACAGGCAGCGCAAAATCAGGCAGCAACGCGCCACCTCCCAACGTGTCCGCCGCCGTCAGCAGCTGACGGTCACTAGGCGTTAACACCTCGACAATCCGCTTGTCAGGATACACCAGCCACACCATCGCCACCCCATGCGCCAAGTAATAGCGCGCCTTCTGCGCCATATGCCAATCGCTCTGGCTTGGCGACTGCACCTCCACCGCAAGGTCAGGCAGATACGGCGCAGCACCTTCCCGCGTTAACGTGCGCCCTTCCCGCTTCAACACCACAGACACGTCAGAAATTACGCTGTTAGCTTCATCCCCCGCAAGACGGTAATGTCCTTCAACAATCACCCACCCTAAAGGCTGACGCAACATGTAATTATGCAATGCCGCCGTAATGAGTTGAACAAGCCAACCATGCAAGAGAGTGGGCATTTTCTCGTACCTCACGCCGTCTAAAAGTTCGCTGCGGTCAA
>CALIEB010000015.1 GCA_938022205.1 uncultured Anaerolineae bacterium
CAATACGCATAAGCGTTCCTTTGAAAGACAGATTGCGTGCCGCATGATAACATCGGACGGCGTTTTTTTCACGGCAAACGTGCGCAAGGCTATCGTGCCTGCTACGCCTCCCCGCCCAACTGAGCTAGGATGGCTTCGATGTCCTCATCGGGTAATTTTCCCTTAAGCATCTCGCGCACCGCGTCCGCGCCGCCCGCCGCGTACAGCAGCTTAAGCAGCTCCATAACAAGTTCAGCCATCTGGTCTTGAGACGCAGGCGCGTCGCCCGAGAGCGCTGCGTATTCGCGCCGCCAACCTTGAACCACCGGATGATCCCGAAATGCTGGGGTGCGGTCGGCGATGGCGAAGACCGCCTCAAAGTGGCGTTTAGCGGCTGCTAGGTCGTTTTCCTTGTCCCGCGCCATGCGCGCCAGGCTGATCAGCGTGTTCATCTGCCCCACTCGGTCACCAATCGCCTGATAGAGCGTCATCGCCTGAGCGAAAAAGCCGCGCGCCGCGTCCAGGTCATCCTGGCGGACGCTCCAGTCGCCCAGCGCCTTCAGCGTGTTGGCCAGCCCCAGCGCATAGCCGGCACGCTCGGCGCTGGTGAGTGCCTGAGTGAATACCTCGCGCCGGATTTCGAGTGTCTCGCGCATCTTCATGTAATAATCTAGTGCCCAGGCCAAATCGCAGGCCGGCTCTGGGGCGTGGTTGACACCCCACGCTAGCGCCGCCTGCACGTTCTCCCAGTCTGCTGCAATACCGGGGTGGCGAGCTTCGTCGTTGTTGGCATCGTGGTCGCCGTGCTGGCTGTAGTAGTGTTCGAAATGACGCTTGAGTGCTGCTTCGTCTTCCCCCGCCTGCGCCAGCAGGGCGCGGGCATACGCGCGCAGCAGGCGGTGCTGGCTGTACCGCCCGCTCTGGCGATCCCAGTCGAGCAGCCCGGCATCCACCAGCTTCTTCAGCGGGGCGCGGGCCTTGTCCTCATCGGCATCGCCCCACACCGCCGCCAGTGCCGCCCGGTCGAACGTGCCCTCCAGCGCGAAAACCCCCAGCGCGCGGAAACGCCGCCGCAGGTCGTCATCAGGCAGTGCTTTGTAGCTCAGCGACAGCGACAGCGAGAGGTTGAAGTCCTTGTCGTCGGCTTCAACCTGCAAATCGCCGAAGGGATCGCCGGCCGCCTGCTGCTTCTGCAGCAGGCGCAGCATGTCCGCCGGCGAGTCGGCGTAGGCGTTCGCGATTTGCGCCGCCGCCAGCACAATCGCCAGCGTGTGCCCGCCTAAAAACTCGGCGATGGCGCGGCTGTCGGGGTCGTTGGGGTCGCCGCCCGTCAAATTGGCAATCAGGCGCGCGCCCTCTTCGGGGGTCAGCGTGTTGAGCTGGATGTCCGCGCCTTGCACGCGCGTTGCCAGCGCGCCGCTGCGCGTCGTGATGAGCAGGCGGCAGGCCGTACCGCTCAGCCGAAAGTGATCCGCCAACTTGTAATCCCACACGTCGTCGAGCACGAGCAGCGCGGTCTTGCCTTGCAGCACGCGGCTCAGGCTCAGCGCGCCGACGCGCTCGTCGGGGTAGTTGTCGCGGCTGTCGCCGAAGTGAACGCCAACCGATGCCTGAAGCGCGGCGACGTTGGGGTCCTGCCCCACCTCCAGCCAGATGACCCCGTCGCGGTAGTGACGACGAATCTGGCAGTCGTGCGCCAGCGCCGCCGCCAGCGTCGACTTGCCCACCCCGCCCATGCCAAACACAGCGACCGCGCTCTGGTTGTTGGGGGGCGCGCTGATGACGGTGGCTTGGATGGCATCGGCTTGCAGGGCATCAAGCGCGCGCCGGTAGACCTGCTCGCGGACGATGTAGCCGCGCGGCAGGGGCTTGACACCAATCGCCGGCCCGATGGGGGCGGGCTGGCGCAAGCGCGCGACGATGTCCGCAACAGCCGCCGCCTCGTCGCGCGTCGGGCGACAGTCGATGGCGTTGACGTTGTCGATCCCCAGTGCTTTCGGGATGAGGTGGTAATCCCCCGCTCGCAAGATGGGCGTGATGGGCTTGCACTGCGCCAGCGCGAACTCGTATTCCGCGCGCACGTAGTCGGATTGCGCCGCGCCCGGCCCCACCACCAGCACGAAGCGTTCGCAGGCGCGAATGGCTTGCTCAATTTCGACGGTAAAGGTCAGGCTGCGCGAGGGCAGCGAGGCGCGGTCCCACCACACGTCGAAGCCAGCGGCGGTCAGCCCGTTGTACAGCCGCCGCATGAATGACTTGGTCGGGTCGTCATAGTTCGCGTCATCGTCAGCGCGAGCGTAGGAGAAAAAGACAGATGTCGAAGTCATCGTAACCTTCACTTTTTAACAGGGCAGACACGCTTAATTCTACAACAAACACAAGCTCATAGGCAAGCAATTCACAAGGCAATTAAGGCTTATGTACGAAACAAAAGGCCTAACCATGCGCAGCCCGCTAAAACTCTAAAGAACTAACTTTAAGCCTCACCGCCTGCCTCCTTCAACGATACCTTCGGCTCACTAAGAGGCAAAATCCCGTTCAGGGGTCAAGCCCGTCACGCGCCGCACACCACCCTACTCTTTTGCGCGCGAATGTGGTGAAATGGTGCTGCGCACGAACAACCATCACGAGCCACAAGCCTATGAGCCAACTGCTTGACCGTTACCAGATCGACGCTTTTATCGACACCTTCGCGCTGGGGCATTACGCGCGCGTGCTGGCAGCCACCGACAAGCTCACCCGCGAAACGGTGGCGTTCAAAGTCTTGCGCCCCGAACACCTGCTAGCGGACGGAGATGTACGCTGGGAATATCGCGCCTTCCACAACGAGGCAAGCATCTTACACGCGCTCAAGGACAGCCCGCACGTGGCACACCTGCGCGACTGCGGCTACATCTCGACCATCAGCGAAGCCCCCGACAGCGGCGAGCTGGTCTCGTTTGGCTTGGACATCGCTCAGTTCAATCGCACGCTCTACGAGTATGCCGCTAAAGGCTGGCGACCGTACGTGACGCTAGCGCATCAGCCGCGCACAAACAACCTGTTCTACCTGATGAAGTCCGCGCAGGCAGGCGTGCGCTGGCGGCTGCCAAGCGAAGAGGGCATCACGCTCGCGTTGCAGTTCGCTAACGTCCTGCGCCTAGCCCACCAACAGGGCATCGTCTATCTTGACCACAAGCTCGAGCATGTCTACTGGGACGGCGTGACGCTCAAGTTAATCGACTTCAACAGCTCCAAAGCCGGCGTACAAAACGACACGCAAGCCTTCGCCAAAGACCTGCACAACCTGTGCGTGGGCATCCTCTACCCCATCTTCACAGGACAACCCGCACAGCAAGGCACGCTGCGCCCACAGCCCGGCAGCTTAGACGTGGTCGAAGCGCGCTACACCGACGTGCGCACGCTCGATTTCAGCATGGAGCCGCTGCTCAGCCCCGCTATTCAGTCGCTTTTGCAAAAGGGCGCAGCGATGAGCTACACCAGCGTGGCGGCGTTTAGCCAAGATTTGCAGGCGGCAGCGGTGCTGCACGGACGCGACTTCCCCCAGCTGCACGCCCACCCCAGCACGCGCCAAGCCCGCGAAATTGCCCGGCAAGGCTTGCAGCACCTGCGCGAAAGCGTGGCACACTTGCGCGCAGGACGCGACGCGCTGCGCGACGCGCTGGCGCACGATGACCTCACCCCCGACCTTGAGGACGAGCTGCGCCGCCTCGTTAAGGCTGCCAACGAGATGCTCATGCACCGCGTCATCCCCTAACGCAGCGGCAAGCTAGCCAGCAAGGCTTCAGCAACGATGCGGTTGCCTTCCGGCGTGACGTGGATAGGGTCAAACCAAATCTGCACCTCCGCCGCCACGTCGTCAAAAATGTCCACCAGCCAGATGACCGTTTATGGACAAAGGATTGGAGCAGCTTCTGCAAGCACTTGTGCTTGTACTAGAAAATCTTGTACCACTTGTGCCACCACACAATGCCCTTTTTTGTTCCAATGCCCATCTTTACGAAAGATAAGCATCTCACCTAAGCGGTTCTCTTCCGCCAACAAACGCGGCGTAAGGTCTAAAAACGTGATATTTTGCGCTTTCAGATAATCGCGCATGATGTTGCCGACCAAGCCTATATCTAGGTTAGTTGGCAATCCCATCTGCTCACGGCGCATTTGCCAGCCTGCAGGGTCATGAAACCAGCGATTATCGACAAGTATCACTAAAAACGTCGCGCCGCTTGCCTCCACATCTGCCTTAAAAGCATCCAAAAGCGCAAAGGTAATCGCATACGCCTCTTGCCACGCCGCTTCCTCAAGGGTTTCAGGGAGCAATTGATAATATTCAATGGGAATTTTCGACGTAGCAGACGTGATGTCCACGCTTTCAGCAACCACTTGTCGTGCGCTAGGTTGACGCTGCAGCGTTGACAAAAATTGGTTGAGTGCTCGATACGTAAAGCTATACTGATTGAGAAAGCTACGCACCCCTTGCACCTGTTCAAAACTGCTGCTGACTACTCTGCGCGGTGGGGTAAGCTGCAAAGTGTCGCCTTCGTAGCGAAAAAACGGCATGAAAGGTTCAAGTGGATACACAGCGACTTCTCGTCCGTTCAAAGACAGCCCACTCTGTAATATACTAAGCCCATTTTCAAATACGTCATTGCCAGCATATAACTGTAGTACGACGGTATCACTAGCATAGCGTTTGCCATCAACAAGATAATAAAGATACTGGCGGTCTGTTCCCCAACCGTGCCAGCCGGCATTGATAGGGTCTATGCCTTTATGGTTTGCTCGTAACAATGCTGTGAACGTTTCGTTCAGCTCAACCTGCCAACCTGATGTATATGAATCACCGACAAAAAGCACTCTGGTCTTACTCATGTCACGAGGGATTTCATGGTCAATATCGCGCAGGCTGCGATAATTAAAGGACACTAACGTGTTGAATTCGCCTGTGTAGTTATAACGAAAAGCAGTGTATGGCTCGGGAATTTGACCAAGCGCATCTCGCAAGGCATAGTAAGTAGGAGGTGGTGGAACAGGTAGCCACTGCCACAAGCGCGCAGCTACTTCTATGACCACTACCGCTAGAAACACTCCAAAGACAATGCCTTGCAAATGAGATTTTTTCATCATTGCCATGGTTTTATCGCTAACCGTGTCTTTATCATACCACTTCAGCGGTCAAATGCAGGCTTAATTCTGCCCTATGTAAGCAAAAAGTTGCTTGCGCCACTAAATACCCCAACGCGCCATTTGCTCATGTGTCAGCTCCTTTGCTAGCTGTGACTAACGCAGCGGCAAGCTAGCCAGCAAGGCTTCAGCAACGATGCGGTTGCCTTCCGGCGTGACGTGGATAGGGTCAAACCAAATCTGCACCTCCGCCGCCACGTCGTCAAAAATGTCCACCAGCCAGAGGACACCATCATCAGGGTCTTCGTCCGCCCACGCCTTGAAACCCTGCGACACCAGCGCGTTCAGCGGCTGATTGAAGAAGGGACCGTTCGCCAACAACAGGCGTTCCTCGTCGTTGAGCGGCTTGCGCGAGATAACTTGCGAGGGCTGCAGCGCGTAGAGCGTGGCGAAACCGTATTCAGCCCCCAATGCCGCAAGCGTGCGTTGTTGTCCTTGCATAAAGCGCAACAGCTCCGCGCTGAAGGCGACAACGTCGCCATCCGCCTCACCGACCACCTCCTGCGTGCCGGTGGCGACGAACGACTGTGCGGGCGTGGTTAGCCGCTGCAGGAGTTTGAAGATGTAGGTTTTTTCGAAAAACGAAGTCGTCGACGTATTGTTGCTGTTAAAAATCCACAGCTGAAACTCTGGGTAGAGATAGTGCGCCGCCACGTTTTTGTTAAAGTAAGCGTAGTTTGTGTCGTTGCTGCCGCCATAAAAGATGACAAGGTCGGGGCGTTCGCCCTGCTGCAAGCGCAGTTGCAAATCAATCAACCCCTGCTGCAGCACCCACGCCGACACGCCTTGATTGACCACGCACACGGGTTGACTTAGCTGTTTGGTGAGCAGCCGCTGCAAATGAGCGGGGATGGTCTCGCTGTCGGGAACCAGCACGCCCCACACCGTCGAGCCACCGTAGACCCACACGCGAAAAGCGTTCGCGTCGTCGCAGCGTGCGTTGGGCGTGCGGCGCACGCCTTGCGCGTCGATGTTTATCGTTTGCGAGACATAAGGACGCGGTCGCCAGAGCGTGAACGGCACGTAGCGCGGCTCGGTCGGACCGCCGCGACTGTCGGCAAGGAATTGCGCGCCCCACGCGACATGCTCAAAGTACGTCGTCCGATAGGGCTTGCCTTCAAATTGCGGGGTATTGTCCAGCGGCAAGTTGTCTAGTGCCAGCTTTGCGCCGAATTCGAGCGCGCCGAGCACAATGACAAGGTTGAGCAAGTTGACCGCCAGCAAGCTATAGGCGTGTCCAATCCGTCCCCAAGCCAGCCCGATGAGCAACAGCCCTATACCCGCTGCTACGCCGCCCAGTTTGCCGATGCCCCAATTGGGGCTGTTGCTAATGCCCAGCTCATAGCTGAAGAAAGCGACGGCGGCAAGGGCTAGACCTAGCGCAATCGCGCCGACGCGCCATATTATCGCCTTCATAGAAGATTGCTCCCTGCTGAGATACCTTAAAGCACGCGCCAAAGAAAGGGCGTGAGCATTTCCCACGCACTTAGCCCGCCATGATAGCTGACGATGTCGTATTCCGCTACGCTAGGGTCATAGAGCATCGTGCCAAGACGCGGAATAAGCATGAGGTCGCCGAGCCGCATGAAGGTTTCCCAATGATGCGGCGGCGCGCCAAAGAAGCCCGCCTCAACAGCGGTTTGTGCGTCAACGACCGCCAGCGTGTCGGCGAAGCGCGCTGCCAACGTGTCCAGCACGGTTTGGCGTGTGCCTTCGCGCAGGTAGAGCTGAGGCAAGCGATTGTCGCCGCCTGTGCCAAGCCGCAGCGCGTCGCGCACAGGTTGCAGGCGCGCGTCTTCCAGTATGTTGAGCTTGTTGGGCGCGTCGTGATGCCCGTGGTCGGCGGTCAAGATGAAGAGCGTTTGCCCGTCTTGTGCGGCGGGGTCGCGCAGCGCGTCACGCAGCAGCCGCAGGTTTTGCAAGATTTCGTTGCGGGCGTATTCGCTGTGAGCGTGATAGGCGTGCGAGGTCGTGTCCACGCCGTCCCAATAGATGTTGAGGTAGGCGCGTTTGCCGCGTGTGGCGCGCAGCGCGTCGCGCAGCCGTAGTGGGAAGTCGTGGAAGCCCGCGTGGCGCAAGATGCGCTCTTTCGCGATGCCGCGATGCAAGAAGCGCGACAGTCCCGTATACACGAGGTTGTATCTCAGCAGCAAGAACGCTTCCACGCCGCACGCTTCCAAGTGTTCGGCGAAGCCGCGCACAGGCACAAATGTCTCCGCCTTTAGCCCCCATGCGTCGAAGTCACTGTTCTTTTGCGTAGGCGAGCGAAAGTGCAGCATGTCGGCAATTGTCGAAAACTGGCGCAGCACTTGCAGCGTACCAAATACGCCGTGCTGATTGGGTGTTGCGCCGGTCCAAAGCGTCGTCAAGGCTACGCAGGTGGTGGAAGGCGCGACAGACGTGAGCGGGACAATAGCGCGCCCGCCGCCCAGCTCATCGAGCAGCTCGGCAATTTCCGTGTCACTTTCGCGTAGCTGTTGTAAGTAGAGATAGCCTGTGCCGTCCATAAGGAACAGCACGACGCGCTGCACGTCAGGTGGCGGGACTTCACCCCAGACAGCAGGGTCGAGCGGGGCGTGGTCGGGCAGCGGCGCGCCCAACGCGGCGGCAACGCTGTGCGTGATGTTGCGCAGCGACAGCCCGTTGTAATGCGGGAAGATGATTTCATGCGCCCAGTCAACAGGCAGGTCAAATAGACGGCTGGCATTGATGCGGTCGAGGATGGGGTTCAAGCGACTGCTCCTATGTGTGTGGACGACTTTTAGACTAGCGCAATGTGCGCCGCCTTGCAATTGTCTTTATGGGCGTGCGCTTGCTGCCGCGCGCAAAAACAAACAAATGTTCGCATTTTTCGCTGGGTATGCGCTAGGGTAAAGACAGGCGGGCAGCTGCAGCTTAACAAACACAGGCAAACACCTATCAACGCGCAAACACAGGAGGCAGCATGTATGCGCTAAAACTTTTGGATGGAGAAGGGGGGCGCGTCGGCGGCTATCTAGTAGCATGGGGCGACCCACAGCAGAAAGATTTGCACGGCGACTACTTCACCCGCGAGACCGAGCTAGGGCTAGATTGGTATCCCGTGCGCCCGCTGCTGTATCAGCACGGGCTGGACGAGAGCATTAAGGCGGCGGTGATTGGCACGATTGACCGCCTGCAAGCGGACGAGATTGGCGTGTGGGCGGAGGCACAGTTAGACAAGCGACATCGCTATGCGGCGGCGGTGCAGCGGTTGATTGAGGCGGGCGCGCTGGGCTGGTCGTCGGGTAGCCTGCCGCACTTGGTCAAGCGCGAAGCCGACGGGCGCATCACGCGCTGGATTATCGTCGAGGGCAGCCTCACACCCACGCCCGCCGAGCCGCGTTTGACGGACGCGCAGCGCATCAAGAGCGCGTACAGGCTATTAGGGATGACCCCGCCACCATTAGACGACAACGAGACGAAAGGCAAGACCATGCACAATGCTTCACAGGACACGCCGCTCAAACGGCTGCCGACCGCTTCGGCAAGCGACGCGCTGCGCGTGCAAGTCAGCAGCGAGTTTGACAGTTTGAGCGTGGACGACATGCTTTACGGGTATTTGCTGCTGCGGGCGGGCAAGCAGTTCAGCGGCGTGAGCGAACGCTACGCCAACGCGCTGGCACACAAGGCGCGCAAGGCTGCCCTGACCGCGCTCAAGAGCGATGAGCTGGCGCACAGCACGCAAACGGGCTACGGCGACGAGTGGGTGCCGGAGCTTTGGAGCGCGCAGCTTTGGCGGCAAGCGCGCACAGAAAACGTCGTGCTGCCGCTCTTCAAGGCAGTGGAGCTGCCGAGCAACCCCTACGACCTGCCCATCGAAGGCACTGATCCCACCGTCTACTACGTGCCAGAGAGCAAGGACGAAGCGCACCTAACGTTGGGCGCGGGCAACCCCATCCCCGACAGCAAAATTGGCACGGACAAGGTGACGCTGCACGCCAAAAAGCTCGCGCTGCGTGTGGGTTTCAGCAGCGAGCTGGTTGAGGACAGCATCGTGCCAGTGCTGACCATCTATCGCGAGCAAGCGGTGCGCGCCATCAGCGACGCAATTGACCACGCACTGCTTAACGGTGACACGCACACCGGCGCGACGGGCAACATCAACAGCGACCACACCGCGCCAACAGCAGGCAGCGTCTTTCTGGCGATGGACGGCATACGCAAGTTGCCGCTGGTGACGACGACCGCGCAAGCGGTTGACATGGGCAACGCCGCCCCCACGCTGGCGAAGCTGCGCGAGGCACGCTTTGCTATGCCTTATCGCTACAGCGCGCGCCCGCAAGAGCTGGCGTGGGTGGTAGACGGCGGCACGTATGCCAAGCTACTGGGCTTAAGCGAGTTCGTGACGATGGACAAGGCCGGCGCGCTGGCGACCGCGCAAACCGGGCAAATCGGCTTTTTGGACGGCATTCCCGTGTGCGTCTCGCACCTTATGCCGCTCACAGAAGCGGACGGCAAGGTCGGGAGCGGCACGAACAATCGCGGCACGGCACTGTGCGTCTATCGCGGCGGCTGGTTCGTTGGCTATCGCCGCAAAATTGCCGTCAGCGTCGACTACTTGCCCTACACCGACAGCTACCAACTAACAGCGACAGTGCGACTGGCATTTGGGCGCGCCAACGCTAACGCGGCAAGCGCACTGTTCAACGTCGCCATCTAGCCTACAAATTCGTAAGAAACATTACACCACTGCGCCCACTTTTGCCGTATAATGAGAGACATAAGTCTCTTTAAGAAGGCAAAGGTGGTGCGTGTGGCTGACGAAACGAAACTTCCCCCAAACGATGACGACAAACGCTCTGGTGACCCTTTCGAGGAGTTCATCAATAAGAACTTGGGCTTGGATGGCATGCCTGCTCCGGACTCGTCATCAGACGTACAAGACGATGACAGCAAAGATCGTGACAAGGGTGACAGTAGCCGCCCGCGCATAGGGTCGTTTTTCTGGTCTGTCAAATCGTCTAGGCTTGACGACGAAGCCTCTGAGTTCTTCGAAGAGGATGAAGATGATGATGAGGAGGACGACAAGGACGACAAGGACGACGACAAGCCTTCCGGCAGCTTACGCCCCTTTGGCGGTGGCTTGCTTTCCGGCAGCCGCCACTTTAGCGGTGGCTCGCTCTTTGGCAGCGGCAAAAAGGACGACAAGGACGACGACA
>CALIEB010000016.1 GCA_938022205.1 uncultured Anaerolineae bacterium
CGCGCCACCGCGTGGCGGGTGAGGCGCACACGGTGCTGATGCCGGACGTGTCGTACCGCGTGACGCAAGAGCCGCCGGTGCGCGTGGGCAGCGTGCCGCAGCTGCCCGACCTTGCTGTTGAGGTTAAGTCGCCCGACGACAGCTACAAGTCCATGCGTGAGAAGGCGTATCGCTACTTGGCGCACGGGACGCGGCTGGTGTGGCTGGTCTATCCCGAGAAGCGCAAGGTGGAGGTGCTGACGCACGACGACTTTGAGCTGTTGGGCGAGGGTGACGTGCTGACGGGCGGCGACGTGCTGGCGGGGTTTGCCGTGCCAGTCGCCGACATTTTCCAAGACATGGTGGGCGACCCACCGAACAAGCGAGACGAATAGACCTTAATAGACCCTAATGAGAGAACAGAGGAAGGTAAACCATGCGTGAAGCAGTAATTGTGGCAGGAACAAGAACCGCCGTCGGCAAGGCAGTGCGCGGCTCGACCGCCGCCGCTCGCAGTGATGAAATGATGGCGACGGTCGTGCGCGAGCTGATGCGCCAAGTCGAGGGCAAGCTCGCGCCTGAGCAAATCGAGGATGTCATTGTCGGTTGTGCTATGCCTGAAGGCAGTCAAGGCATGAACTTTGCCCGCGTGATTGCGCTGCGGGCGGGTTTGCCTGTCGATGTGCCGGGACAAACGGTCAACCGCTTCTGTTCCAGCGGCTTGCAGACCATTGCGATGGCTGCCGAGCGCATTATCGCCAACGGTGCGGATGTCATTATCGCGGGCGGCGCAGAGAGCATGTCCAGCGTGCCGATGACCGGCCATCATCTTAGTCCCAACCCGTACATGGCGGAGCATGACCCCAACGTCTACATGAGCATGGGGCTGACCGCCGAGCGCGTGGCGAAAGAGTTCAATGTCGCGCGCGCTGACATGGACGAGTTCGCCTACCACAGCCACCAGAAGGCGGCACGCGCGATTGACGCGGGCTACTTCGCCGAAGAAATCGTGCCGTTTGAGTGGGAAGAGAACGTGCTTGGCGAGAACGGCTTGCCGACCACCATCAAGCGCACGCTGGTGCAGGACGAACACCTGCGCCGTGACACAACCATCGAGGGCTTAGCCGCGCTCAAGCCGGCCTTTAAGCCCGACGGCAGCGTGACGGCGGGCAACAGCAGCCCCCTCAGCGACGGCGCGGCAGGGGTCATCGTCATGGAACGCCAGAAAGCCGAAGCGTTGGGCTTAAAGCCGCTGCTGCGGTTTGTTGGCTTTGCCGTGGGCGGGGTGCGTCCGGAAATCATGGGCGTGGGTCCCATCGCCGCCATCCCCAAAGTGTTGCAGCGCACCGGCTTGACCCTGAGCGACATCGACCTCATCGAGCTGAACGAGGCGTTTGCATCGCAGTCGCTGGCGGTCATCCGCGAGCTTGGGCTTGACCCCGAGCGCGTCAACGTCAACGGCGGCGCGATTGCGTTAGGGCATCCGCTGGGCTGCACGGGCGCAAAGCTAACCGTCACGTTGATGCACGAGATGAAGCGGCGCGGCAGCAAGTATGGCATGGTGACGATGTGCATCGGCGGCGGCATGGGCGCGGCGGGCATCTTCGAGAACTTGAACTAGGCTAGCACACCCGCAGGGGCGCACCTCGCGCCCCTTTTCTTTGCCCCGCCCCGGCACCCCGCCACCCTTGCGCGCACGCATGAGATAGATTATAAGAACGTCTTCACGCACAGCTTATCCTGAAATAGAGGGCTATGTTATCGGTCGCGGACGTTCTTAAGTTTGAAAAATTGGCACGCGCGCGGGTGGTTGCGGGCGCGCGTGGTTTAGGCAGACAAGTCACTTGGATGCACAACGCCAGCGTGCCGGACGCGCCGCGCTGGCTTAACGGCGGTGAGCTGGTCATGACGACCATCATCAATTTGCCGCCCGACACTGACCAACAGCGCGACTACATGCGCCAGCTTGTCGAGCGCAATGTCGCGGGCTTAATTATGACCGTCGGGCGTTACATCCAAGAAATCCCACAGCACCTGTGCGATGTCGCCGACCAATACGACTTTCCGCTCATTGAAATTCCCTACACAGAACGCTTTGTTGACATCGTACGCGGCGTGAACGAGCGCATCGCACAAGAGAACATTGACACAGTGCGGCGCGCCCTACAAATCAACCAATCGCTCACGCAGATTGTCTTAGAGGGTGGTGGGCTGCCCCAGCTCGCCCAGCAGCTGGCGCAGTTGGTTGGCCACAGCATCAGCATTGAGACCGCCACCTTTGAGATGATTGCCACCGTCAACATCGCTGACGTGGACGAGGCGCGTCGCTACACGCAAGCGCACGGGCGCACCAACCCCGCGCTGATTGAAGCGTTGGAAAAGGGCGGCTATTTGCCGCGCCTGCGCGCCACGCTACGCCCGGTGCGCCTGCCGCAAATCCCACAAGTCGGCTTGGAGATGGAGCGCATTCTCGCGCCTATTGTCGTGCATGGCACGATTTACGGCTACATGTGGATTATCGCCGACGACCACGCCCTGAGTGACATTGACCTGCTAGCGATTGAGAGCGGCGCGACCATCGCTGCCTTGATGATTTTGTACCAAGAGACCGCCCAAAACGCTGAAGCCTCGCTAAAAGGCAACCTGCTCACGCAGCTGATACAGGGCGAGGTACGGCGCGACACGACGCTCATTGACCAGTCGCTGCGCTACGGCGTGGATTTGCGCTCGGCGTATGTCATGCTGCTGGTCGATTGTGAGCCAACGCTGCTGCTGTCTATCTACCATCAGCTGAACCAGCTCACACGCATGCAAGGCTGGAGCGCGGTGGTCGGGCAGTATGCCGGACAGGTAGTCATGCTGGTGCAAGTCGATAATCGCTTTGAGGCGGTGCTGGGGCGCATCACAGACAGCTTGCTTAAGGAGCGTCCACGCCACACGAAACCGCCGCGCGTGGCGGTCAGCGCGCGGCATCAAGGCGCGAAAGACGTGCGCATCGCCCATCAAAACTGCAGCGACACGCTGGCGATTATGCGGCGCATGATGCCCAACCAGCACGTGGTGCGCTTCGAGAGTTTGGGCTATTTACACACACTTTATTTGGCGGGGGCGCGCAGCTTGAACGACAACCCTTTTGTGGCGATTGTCCGCCGCCTGCTTGACGAACGTCAAACCGAGCTGCTGCAAACGCTGGAGGCGTATCTTGACGCAGGTGGCAACGGCGTAAGCACCGCGGAAGACCTGCACATCCACCGCAGCACGCTCAACTACCGCCTGTCGCGCATCACGCAAGTTTGCCAAGTGGATTTGCAAGATCCGCTGACACGGATGAACTTGCACGTTGCGCTGAAGCTGCTGCGGCTATTTGCGGAAGAGTAGCCTATGCCGTTCTTTCGTGACTTGCAGCAGTTGCACGAGCGCGTGTGGCTGTTCCCGAAGTCGGATAACCCGCGCGAGTTCCAACCTAACATTGGCTTATTGCAGGCGGATGACCAGACCATCCTTATCGACAGCGGTAACAGCCCGCGCCACGCCCGCCAAGTGCTGGCGGAGATGGTTGGCACGCCCCTGCAGCCTGTGAACACGGTGATTTACACGCACCATCATTGGGACAACACGTTTGGCACGATGGGGTTTAACCCGCGCTATGTTATTGCGCATCAAGCATGCTATGAGGCGTTAAAGGCGCAGGTGATGCGTCCTTGGGGGTCAAGCTATTTGCGCGAAGAGACCTACCGCAACCCTATCTTAGAGGAGCGCAACAGCCTGATGCACGCTGCTGTGGGCGATTGGGCGGAGTTTCGTGTCGTGCTGCCGACCATTACCTTTCGTAGCGTGCTGCGCGTCTACTACAGCGCAAGCGACTACGCCGAGCTGCGCCATGTTGGCGGCGAACATGCGCCTGACAGCGTCATTGTGCGTTTGCCGTCGGCGGGCATCGTCTTCTTGGGTGACGCGCTCTGTCCCACCGCCAGCGGCGGGCATGATATGCTTCTCACGCCCACGCACTGGCAGCACCTTGCGGCGTGGATTACCCCTGACTATCAGCTATACGTAGACGGGCATGATATGCCCAGAAGCTATGAGGAAATGCGTCAGCTTATGCAAGAAGGGGATGTGTCTTAGGCACTATCGCGCTCGAAGCGTAAAATGACGCGCAGCCGTCCGAACTCGATTTCGTCGTTGTCGCGCAGGCGGTAAAGCTGGTGTGGCGTGACCTGAAAGCCGTTGATGCGCGTGCCGTTGGTGCTGCCCATGTCCTCTAAGTACAGCAGCCCATCGATGAGCGTGATGCGTGCGTGCTGGCGCGACACGCCGGCACTAAATGCGCCGTACGGCGTGAGGTCAAAGCCAACGGCTTTTTGGTCTTCTTCGTCCAGCACACGCCCGACGATGAGATTGTCACGTACTGGCATGACGACCTGTTTTTGTTCAAAACGCCAGCGCAGCCTCCAACCTTGCTTGAGTTCGGTGGTGGTGTCGCGTGGCACGCGCGGCGGCGCGGGTTCAGCGGGTGGCAAGCTCAGCGCGTTCGTTTCGCGGCGATTTTTGGTGTCATCTTTTTCGGGTGTGTTGGGCAAGGGATTGTTCCTTTGCGTGTGATACGTGCCTATACTTCGAAGTATACACGATATTGCCATGATTAACCCAACGAAGTGAGGATTTTCTATCGTTTTGTTTGGTGCCGCTGGGCTTGCTCTGCCAACAGTTCGGCGAGCGTCTTGACATCGCTGTCGGAAGTTTTACGCTCAGAAAAGTCTATGGAGCTAGCCGCCCACTCAGTCACAGCCCGCTTGCGCTTCTCTCCAGCCGCTGCCTCACGATCTTGCTTAAGCTCCTCGACCTTGCGCTTGGGCTTGGCGGCGGCTTTTGCGCTTGTGTCAAGGGCATCGGGCGCAAAAGAGGGCGTGAGAGCGCGCCAAAGCGCGCCGAGAATGGAACGACGGTACGCGAGAACTTGTCCGGGCAGCGTTTCGGCAAATCGTCCCTGTATCAGGCTGAGCGTGGCTTGCACAAAGCGCAAGAAGTGCATCGGCAGCGCGTACATCAACCCGAGTATCATCACCCCTTCGAAAAACCCTATGCCATAGCCATAGTAGGTATAGCTCGGAAAGAACAGGAAATACGGCACCGCGACGAACATCAGCAAGGTGGTGAGGCTTGCCAAGAAGAACATGCCCACATAAGCCCACTTTACGATGCCGCCTAAAATGCTGCCGTCGCTGATGTCGACAAAGAAGCGTGCCAAGAGCAGCAAGAATTGCCAGCCCATCCAACCCATCAAGAACATGCCAACGCCTGCTAACAACAACGACATCATCATCACGTGACTCCTTCCCATTTGCGTGTTTCCACGCGCTGCGTGTGATAGATGCTGGCGTGTCCGCTGAACACGTATGCTACTGCACACGCGACGAACAGGTAGAGCGTCGCGCCACTGCCGAACAGCTCCACGCCCATCAACGCGCTGGCGAGCGGTGTGTTGGTGGCGGCGGCGAACACCGCGACAAAGCCCGCGCTCGCCAGCAACCCGGTGTCTACGCCTAGCACTGCGCTTAACGTGTAACCCAGCGTTGCGCCGATGACGAACAGCGGTGTGACTTCGCCGCCCATGAAGCCGCTGCCCAGCGTCACCACCGTGAACAGCAGCTTGAGGGCGAAGGCTGCCCACAGCACATCCTCGCCGCGCACGCTTTGTTGAATGAGCGGCAAGCTCAAGCCGAGATAGTCCTGTGTTTGCAAGAGCAGCGTCAACGCGATGACCACCAGCCCGCCGACCACCGGGCGCAGCGGCGCGTAGGCGACAAAACGTCGCTGCCACGCTTTAACGAGGTCAACGCCGCGCACGAAGAACTCGCTGGTCAGCCCAAACGCCACGCCCGCCAGCGCAACCTTTATCAGCAGCAGCGCGTCGAGTTCCACGTGTGCTAGCGTCGGGTAGATGCTGTGTCCCGCGCCAAGCGTGTGCGATGTCCAATCGCCGACGACAGCTGCCACTAAGCACGGCATGAGCGCGTCGTAGCGCAGCTTGCCGACGCTGCTCACTTCCATGCCGAAGACGAAGCCGGCGATAGGCGTGCCGAACACGCCGCCGAAGCCGCCGCTGATGCCTGCTAGCAACAGCAGCGGGCGCTCGCTTCGTGGCAAGCGCAGGGCGCGCCGCAGGGTATCGGCGAGGCTTGCGCCCATCTGCACGGCGGTGCCTTCGCGTCCCGCGCTGCCGCCGAAGAGGTGCGTGATGACTGTGCCTGCTAGCACCAGTGGGGTCATGCGCAACGGCACGCGCTCGCGGTTGGCGTGGACTTCGCCGATGACGAGATGCGTGCCTTCGCTGGCTTTGCCACCGAAGCGATGGTAGACGTAGCCGACGACGAAGCCCGCCAGCGGCAGCCCGAACAGCAGAACGGGCGTGGTGAGGCGCGTTGTTGTCGCCCAATCGAGCGAGCGCAGAAACACCGCTGCTGCGCTGCCTGACAAAATGCCGACGGCTGCGCTTAGCAGTGTCCAGCGTGCCAATCCCAGCAAAATCGACGGCACGCGCAGAAGTCGGGCGCGCATGTTAGGGCATCCACACGGGGAACAGGTGGTCGCTGTTGCCGTCGGTCACGCGGCGCACGTTGCTGCCGTCGGCGTTCATGACGTAGACGTGCCAGTTGCCCTCTGCGTTGCTGACATAGGCAACGTGCTGTCCGTCGGGTGACCAGACCGCCGCGCCTGCGAACGTGCCGTCGAATGGCGCGGGTTTGGGCGCGTCTTGGGCGAGGTCAACGCCCCAAAGCACGACGCGCCCCGCCAGCAGCGCGCTGTCGTCGGCATCATGCACATAGAGCAGGCGCGTGCCGTCAAGCTCCCACATGGCGCGCAAGTCGTCGTGCGGGCTGTCGGTCAGGCGCGTGAGGTCGCTGCCGTCGGCGTTCATGACGTAGATGTCTTCGTTGCCGCTGCGGTCGCTGGCGAAGGCGACCCGCGCGCTGTCGGGCGACCATGCGCCGAACCAATCGCGCGCGCCGTTGCGGGTCAGCCGCGTCGCGTTGGCGAGGTCAAGCGTGTCCGCTAGCGGAATGACGTACAGCTCGAGGTTGAAGTCACGCAGCGACGACCAAAGCAGCTTGTCACCGCGTGGCGACCACACCGGATCCCAGTCAAACCGCCCCTCGCCGACCATCATCAGCACCGCTTGTACGATGCTGAGCGTGCGCAGCCCCGTCCCGTCAGGCTTGACCTGCGTTGGCACGAGTTCGTTGCTGCCGCGTGAGCTGATGAAGTTAATCATGCCGCCGTCCAGCGCAAAGCTGGGGAAGTAATGATGTGCGCCGCTGCCGTCATCGGTCAGATTTTGCAGCGTGCCGTCGGGGTCAAGGCGGTAGACATCCCAGCTGCCCGTGCGGTTGCTGCTGAACGCCAGCGTGGCGGGCGGGGGGGCAAAGGGAATGCCTGCCGCTGTGTCGGGCGTGGCTTCGGCGAGCGCGGCGGTGTCGGCGCGTCCACTGCCTAGCTGCAGCGTGGCGTTGCGACTGACAAACGTCAGCCAACCAACCGCTAGCCCTATCAGCGTAACCACCGCCAAAATCAGTGTGAAAATCAGTCGCTTGCGGGGCATCTGTGCTTACCTCACATCCTAAACACGCCGTATTTGGTGGACTGTGTGGGGGCGTTGAGCGCGGCACTGAGCGCAAGTGCCAGCACGCGCCGCGTTTGCGCGGGGTCGAGGATGCCGTCGTCCCACAGACGCGCCGTGCTATAGTAGGGGCTGCCCTCGCGTTCGTACTTGTCGAGGATGGGCTGCTTGAAGGCGGCTTGGGCGGCTTCGTCGAGGTCGCCCTCGTTGTTGCGCAGCATCTGGTCACGCTTGATGGTGAGCAGCACGTTGGCGGCTTGTTCGCCGCCCATGACGCTGATGCGGGCGTTGGGGTACATCCACAGGAAGCGCGGCGCATAAGCCCGCCCGCACATGCCGTAGTTGCCCGCGCCGAAGCTGCCGCCGATGATGACGGTGAACTTTGGCACGGCGGCGTTGGCGACGGCATGCACCATCTTCGCGCCGTCGCGAGCGATGCCTTGATTTTCGTATTCGCGTCCCACCATGAAGCCGGTGATGTTCTGCAGGAACAGCAGCGGCACGTTGCGCATCGTGCAAAGCTCGATGAAGTGCGCGCCCTTCAACGCCGATTCGCTGAACAGCACGCCGTTGTTGGCGACAATGCCGATGGGGTAGCCCTCGATGCGCGCAAAGCCGGTGACCAGCGTCGTGCCGTAGTTGGCTTTGAACTCTTGAAAGCGGCTGCCGTCGACGATGCGCGCGATGACTTCGCGCACGTCGTAGCTCTCTTTGAACGAGGTGGGGATGATGCCGTAGAGTTCTTCGGGGTCGTAAAGCGGCGGCTCTGGGGCGCGCACGTCGAGGTCAACGCGCTTGCGCGTGTTGAGCGTGCCGACGATGCCGCGCAAAATCTCGATGGCGTGGTCATCGTCTTCGGCGAAGTAGTCCGCCACGCCACTTTTGTGGGTGTGGACATACGCGCCGCCCAGCTCCTCAGCGGTGACCTCTTCGCCGGTGGCGGCTTTGACCAGCGGCGGACCCGCCAAGAAAATCGTGCCTGTGCCTTTGACAATCACCGTCTCATCAGACATCGCGGGGACGTACGCACCGCCCGCCGTGCAGCTGCCCATGACGCAGGCGATTTGCGGGATGCCGCGCGCGCTCATCTGCGCTTGGTTGTAGAAGATGCGCCCAAAGTCGTCCGCATCGGGGAACACCTCGTCTTGCATGGGCAAGAACGCGCCGCCGCTGTCGACCAAGTAGATACAGGGCAAATGGTTTTCGAGGGCGATTTGTTGGGCGCGCAAGTGCTTCTTGACCGTCATGGGGTAGTAAGAGCCGCCTTTGACGGTGGCATCGTTGGCAATAATCAAGCACTCCACGCCTTGCACGCGCCCGATGCCCGCCACCAAGCCCGCGCAAGGGGTTTCGTCGGGATAAAGGTGGTAGGCGGCCAGCGGCGCAATCTCTAAGAAGGGCGAGCCTGTATCCAAGAGCTTGTCAATGCGGTCACGCACGAACAGCTTGCCCTGCTCGCGATGTCGCTGCTGATAGCGTGCGCCGCCGCCTTCGCGTACCACCGCCAGCCGCTGCCTAAGCTCAGCGACCAGCGCACGGTTAGCGGCGGCGTGCTGCTGAAAGCGTTCGTCGTCGGTGCGAACGTGGGTCTCTAAAACTTCCATGCGGCTTCTCCTCAGGTGCGGGGGTTGATGCTGCCCCTAGTGTAACACAAGTTGGCGGTGCGAGTGTAGGCGTTCGTGCTGCTTGCGGGCTCTTTTTGTTAAGAAAAGTCAAGTATCACTTAACAATCATGACAGTTTGCGTAAAAACTATTTTGGGAAAATTTTCTCGATTATTCCGCCAATTTTTAGGAATAAAGGCGAAAAAATGAAAAGTTGCCCAAAAATCAATCATTAAGGGTATTGACATTTACTTAAACTTGATTTAACATAAAGAGACTAACCAAACAGGATGCCTTGACATCCTTATGCAGAAAGTGAGGGGATTGATGAACATCAACAAAGCACAGACCATTCTTAACCACGTGGGGCAGCTTGCCCGCATCGTCGGCACGTTCCAAGCGCGCTTCGGGCGTGATTATCGCATTAACGACAGCAGCTCCACCGTTGCGCTCGACCTGTACCGCCAAGCGATGGCAGAACAGACGCACATTGCCAACCTGCTCGCGCCGCAAGCCGTCGCCAACGCTTACAGCCGCTATGGCAAATGGTGGGAACGCCGCGACATGCTCGACACCGCAATGGTCAACGCGCTCTCGCAGGAAGCTATTACGCTGGTGGAACGCTGCGCCTACTTGGTGGCGGAGGGTCAGCCTACCGAAGACGCACCGAGCCTGATGATTGTACAGCAGTCGATTGCGGGGATGCTGCATCCCTCCACGCGCCCGCTGGCAGTGAGCATGATGGACCGCGTTCAGGAGGCTGTGTAAATGCGCCTAAGCAAGCGCAACCCGCATAGTACCTAGCCACGCTCACAAGCAACCTGTGAGCGTGGCTTTTTATTTACTTTGGTTTGCGTCGCTGTGCGCGCCAGCGGTGCCATGTTCCCACAATGCCATAAGGGAACACCAGCACGACCACGATAAAGACCAGCCCGAGCAAGAAGTTCCAGCTCTCGCCGACGTTGATGACGGTCGTGCCGAGCGTGAGTTTAGCGTCGCGCAGCAGCACGTCCGCTAGCTCTAGCCCCGCCGCCCCCAGCACAGGTCCGACGAACGTGCCTACGCCGCCGATAATGGTCATTAGCAGCGCGTCGACGGTGTGGGTGACGCTGAGGTATTCGGGGCGCGCGCTCTTGTTGAGAATGCCGTGCAGGATGCCCGCGCCGCCTGCCATCGTGCTAGCGACGGTGATGGCAAACAGCTTAAAGCGCAGCGTGTGGTAGCCGATAGCTTTGGCGCGTTCTTCGTTCTCACGAATAGCTTGGAAGACGCGCCCGGTTGGTGAGCTGACCAGCCGACGGATGAAGAAGAACGTGAAGGCGAACGCCGCCAGCGCAATGTAGTACAAGAAGATGCGATTTTGCGTGGGGTCGATAAAGGTGGGCAGGCTCTTGAGCGTCAGCCCGTCTTCGCCGTTGGTGGCGGGAAAACGCCCAAAAAACACCCAGACCATTTCGGCGATTGCTAGCGTGAAGATGGCGAAGTACACGCCGCGCAGCCGCAGCGTCGCCAACCCAATCGTCAAGCCTAACAGCCCACAAATCCCCAGCGTGAGCAGCACGCCGACCAGCAAGCCTAGCGTTGGCTCTAGCCCCATAAACTCTAGCGTCATGCCGGTAATGTACGCGCCGCCGCCAAAGAAGAGCGCGTGACCGAAGCTAATCACGCCGGTGAAGCCAAACATCAGGTTGTAGCTCATGACGAGGATGGCGAGCGCGAACAGCTCGATAAACACCGACTGCCAGTATGTCGACTGCCCGCGCATAATGAAGCGGTCGCCGCGCTGCACGCCCAGCGGGCTGCTGTCGGTTGCCCAGCCGATAAGGTGCGGCAGCAGGATAAGCAGCACTAGCACAGTGAGATAAAGCCAGTTCTCTTTGAGAAATTTGCCTACTCTGTTCATTTAGCGTGCCTCCCCAAACAACCCATTCGGACGCAGCAGCAGAATGAACGCCAGCAGCAGCATGGGCGTGGTGCTGGACAAGACGGTGCCGATGTTGGTGAACAGGCTGAATTGTTCCATCGTTGCCCACGCCAAGCCGACGATAAAGCTGGCGATGGCTGTGCCTTCGTAGCTGCCCAAGCCACCCAGCACAATGACCGCGATGGCTGCCAAGAGGAACGTTGCCCCCATGCTAGGGGTTGCGCCCAAGAAAGGTGCGGCAACCGCGCCACCCAGCGATGCCAGCATGCAGCCCAGCGCAAACACCAGCGTAAAGACCGCGCGCACGTTGATGCCTAGCGCGTTGACCATTTCGTCGTCTTCCACGCCGGCGCGGATGATAATCCCGATGCGCGTGCGCCGCAGCAGCAATGCTACCGCAAAAATCATGATGAAGCCCGCCAGAATGATGAACAGGCGGTACATGCTGAAGGGCTGCCCGAACAGCTCAAACTGTGCGTCTTGCAACGCCAGCTTCGCAGTCCACGAGTTAGGGGTTGTTCCCCACACGCCCTTGATGAACTCCAGCATGACAATCGACACGCCGAACGTCAACACCAGCTGAAAGAGTGGGCGTTCGTAAAGCGGGCGCAGCAGCACACGCTCCAAGACGAAGCCCAGCACCAAGCCGACGATAATCGCCAAAAGCACGCCGACCACAAAGCGCAGGTTGGGGTCGGGGATGCTGTCGCCCATGCGCAGCACGCCCATGTTGCTGTGCTGGAAGTCGTAAGCCACATACGCGCCGAGCATGAAGTACGCGCCCTGCGCGAAGTTCAGGATGTCCATTAAGCCGAAGATGATGCTTAAGCCTGCCGCCACCAAGAACAGCAGCATTGCTCGCAGCAAGCCCGACAAAATCGTGATGCTAAACGTTGCCATGTTGCCCTGCGAGGCGTACAACGCTACGCCCACCACAATCAGCAGTAGCGCGACCACCAGCGTGAACGCGCTCGTGCTGTACAACCACTTGCCAAACGAGAAAAATAGTCGCAGTAAGCCTAAAATTGTCCGCATTACGCCACCCCCAAATACTTGTTGATGAGTGCTTGGTCTTTGCTCAAGTCGGCCATGCTGCCCGATGCGACGCTTTGGCCCTCGTCAATGATGACGTAGCTGTCTGCGAGTTTGCTGGCAACACGGAAGTTTTGTTCGACCAACAGCACTGTTTTTTCACTTGAAAGGCGTTTAATCGCCTCCATGACTTGCTCAATCAGGACGGGCGCAAGCCCCTCGCTGGGTTCGTCAATCAGCAGCAAGCGGTTGTTAGGCACCAGCGCGCGCGCAATCGCCAGCATTTGCTGCTGACCGCCGCTTAGGTTGCCGCCCGGCAGATGATACAGCCGCTTGAGGTCAGGAAACAGGTCGAAGATAAAGTCTAGGCTACGGTCAAGGTCGCCGCGCTCGCGGGCGGCAATTTCAAGGTTCTCGCGCACGCTAAGCTGTTTGAAGATGGCGCGATGCTCCGGCACATAGCCAATGCCCAAGCGCGCCACCGCAAAAGAGGTCTTGCCATGAATGGGGCTGCCTTCAAACAAAATTTCGCCCGTCTTGGGCGGTGTGATGCCCATGATGCTCTTGAGCGTGGTCGTCTTGCCCGCCCCGTTGCGCCCGAGCAGCACCGTAATTTGCCCGTGTTGCACGCTGACGTTTACGCCCTCGAGGATGTGGAACTGCCCGATAAAGGTGTGAACGTTGCGCAGCTCTAAAAGGTTAGCCATGTGCGCCTCCTGCTTCACTCAAGTCACCGTAAAGCTCGCCCAAATAGACGCGCTGCACGGTCTCGTTTTTGGCAATCTCGGCGGGCGCACCCTCTGCCAGCACGCGCCCCAAGTTCATCACCGTGATGCGGTCAGACACGCCCATCACGACATTCATGTTGTGTTCCACCATGACGATGGTCTTGTTGCCCTGCGCCTTGATGGTGGCGATGGTCTCCATGAGCTGTGGCACTTGTTCGGATGCCATGCCCGCTGTCGGCTCGTCGAGCAACATGACTTCGGGGTCCGGCGCAAGCAAAATCGCCAGCTCCAGCTTGCGCTTGCCGCCGTGCGGCAGCACGTTGGCGGGATAGAACGCCTCGTCACGCAAGCCCACTAGCTCTAGCACCTCGAAGGCGCGCCGCTCGAACTGTGTGTAACGGCTGGCGGGGCGAAACCAGTGAAAGTTTACGTCGCTGATTGCCTGCGCCGCCAGCCGCACGTTCTCTAACACAGTGAGGTTAGGGAAGATGTTGGTAATTTGAAACGACCGCCCGATGCCAAGGTGAATGCGGCGGTGCATAGGCTGCTCGGTGATATCTTCACCTTTGTAAATGACGCGCCCGCTGGTGGGTTTGAACGTGCCGTTGAGCAGGTTAAAGAAGGTTGTCTTGCCCGCGCCGTTGGGACCGATGATGGAGTGCATCGCGCCGCGCGTAATGTTGACGCTTACGTTATCGACCGCTACTAACCCGCCGAACGCCTTGCGCAGGGCTTCTGTCTGTAAAATATAGTCTGTCATCCGTCAAAAAACTCCTCTTTTTGTTTTTTAGGAGCATCGCTCGGTGGCTATAGGTAAAAAAGGCGTGTGCCGTGTTGTTCACACAGCACACGCCCCGTCAGGTCTGTCGCGTTTCGTGTGCCTTATTCGCTCGCGGTGGCTTCGGCGAACGCGGCGTTGAAGTCCGCGTCAAGCTCGCAGCGTTCGGGCGCGTTGGGCAGATTGCAAGGCGGTGCCGCGTTAATGGCACTCACTTCGCCGACCAGTTCATAGAACTTTTGGTCAGGGTCGTCGAGGTTGACCAAGCGCGCGATGTACATCGGCACGAGTGCTTGGTGGTCAGACGGACGGATGCCATACACGCCTTTGGGACCTTCGAAAATCAAGCCTTCCAGCGCGGGAATGAGTGCCTCAGGCAGGGTGTCGCCCTCTGTGGCGGTCACCGAAGTAAACAGTGCTTGCCCGGTGGCGAAGCCGCATTCGGTGAAGAGGTCCGGCACGTCATTGTAAACAGCAAGGTGTTTCTCCACCAACCAATCGTTGGCGGCGGTCTGCGGGAAGCTGTAGTGATAGACAATCCACGACACGTTGCCGATGGTGCTGGGGTCGCTGGCTTTGACGATGTCGTTGCTGTTGAACGCGCCTACGACGTTGAGCTTGGTGTTCACGCCCAGCTCGGCGATTTGTTGGAACAACGCCACGCTGGTGTCACCCGCCCAAATCGGCAGCAGAGCTTCTGCGCCGCTGTCCATCACCTGTTGCAGGTAGGGCGTGAAGTCGGTCGTTTCTAGCGGCGCGAAGATGGGATCTTGCACGAACTCTACGCCGTAAGCACTCAGCACGTTGGTGAAGGTCGTGGCGGACGAACGCCCAAAGTCATAGTCCGCTGCCAAAATCACCCACTTCTTGCCCAAGCCTTCGGTGGCGAAGGAAGCTAATGCCAGTGAGTCTTGTGTGGTGTTGCGGCAAACGCGGAAGGAGTTGACGTTAAAGTTCGTCGTGGTAATCGCAGGCGAGGCACCGGGCGCAACGAACAAAATCACGTCGTTGTCTAACGCCACCTGCTGCAAGCCCAACGTCACGCCTGAAGACGGCGCGCCTACCAAGATTTCCGCGCCGCTCTGTTCGATGAGGTCACGCGCTTGGCTCGCGCCCGTGTCGGGGTCGCTGCGGTTGTCGCGCACTTCGATGACCACCGGGCGACCGGCAATCTTGAGGTCTGCCAATGCTGCGTTGATGTCGTTGTTGTAGTCAGCGGGGTCGATGCCTGCCGCGTAGAGCAAGCCCAGCTTAAAACCTTGTTCCAGCTCAATGCCGTAAATTGTGAGCGCGCCGCTGAGGTCGGTGAGCAAGCCAATCACCAACGGCTCTTGCGCGCGTACACTTGCGAAGGGCAGCACCATCAGCAATGCCGCCAAGACCACCAAAAGACGTTTCTTCATAGCCGTAAAACTCCTCAATAGATTTTATTTCAGCAAAAGTTTAGCACTCGGCAGCCGCCGAGAACGCTAACGAGTTAGGTCGCGGGCGCAAGCACCACCGCCTCGCCCTCCACGACCAACACGCCGTCTTGGTTGGTGGCGGTCGTCTTGAAGGTGGCGATGCGCTTGTCTTCGCGGTAGTTTATCAGCTCCACCGTTGCCGTGATGGTGTCACCGACGAACACAGGAGCTTTGAATTTGGTGTTTTGTCCTAAGTAAATCGTGCCTTCGCCGGGCAGGTCGTTGCCGAGAATGGCACTAATGATGCTCACGGTGTACATGCCGTGTGCGATGCGCTTGCCGAATTGGGTGTTAGCGGCGTAGGCATCGTCGAGATGCACGGGGTTGGTGTCGCCAGACACCTGCGCGAACAGCTCAATGTCTTGCGCGGTGACAGTGCGCGTGCGACTTGCGGTCATCCCTACTGTTAACGCCATGCTTTCCCCCTTGTCGGCGTAAGTCAATCAACTCTAATTAAGTATAGCCAACCTAGCCATATTTTGCACGTGTTTCGTTGACTTTCAAACATATTGACCAAAAAATCAACGCAATTAAGACAATGTGTCGCAAATTCAATCAAACGAGCGTTTAATAACCGCCGCCGCACCGTCTGACGTGAGCAGCGGTTGCCCGTCACGCACATCATACACGCCCACGCGCAGCGCACGACAAGCGGCATCGGGCGCGACCGTCGGCAGAGCGCGGTACTCTGTCCACGCCTCGCCCACCGCCCACGCGCCAAAGGGATACCAGCCCGCCAGCGGCGCGCTGTCGTCTTGAGTTATCAGCGTGTCGCCGCACAGCCCATGCACGAACGCCACCAGCGGCAGGTCGCGATGCGCGTCGACCCGCCACGTGAGCGCGACCTGCCACCCACGTGCTGTCGGCGTGTCTTCAACAGCGAGCAAGGCGATGTGTTCGCCGAACACCGCCAGCGCGGACGTATCGCCGTTGGCACGTCGTCCCAACAGCCGCACGTCGTAGCGACCGTCTCTCACGGCGAACGCGACCAGCGCGTCCGCCTCGACGAGCGCGCTCGGCACGTCAGCGCGGGTAGCAAAAGCCCCGTAGCCGATGTAATTGCGCCACACGTCGAGCGGAAAGGGAAACGCGGCGAACTGCAGGGCTTCTGGCACGTTCAGACCTTGCCATCCCGCTAGCTCGCGGCGCGTGTTCGTCCAAAGAATGTCTCGCAGCGTGAAGTCGTGCTGCATCATCTGCGCGTTGGGGCGTGTCAGCGGCAGCAGGTGGTGCGGGTGTTCGATAAAGCGCGGCAGATTGATGACCACGCCGCGCGTGTCGTCGGGCAAGCTGGCGGCAAGGCGAAAGAACTGCCTCCAGCCGTCGCCCATGAACGTCGTGTAGCCCACGTAAAGCTGTGCCACGTGCCAGAGCAGCAGCAGCCACGCGCCCGCCACGCTCCAGCGCAGCAGCGGGCGTTTGAGCGTCGTCAGCAGCGCGCCCCAAAAGACTGCCACCGCCGGCGCGCTCACGTAGAGCAACCGCTCGTCGTAGAGCAGGTTGTAGTGGCTCGGCAGGGCAATCACGGTGGGCAACGCACACACGCCCCACGCCAACAGCGCGCCTAACGCGACGCGGCGGCGCGTGCGTGCCGCTTGGGTGGCGTGTTGCAAGAACTGCATCAGCAACGTGTCGGCGATGTCGACCTTGCGTCCGAGCCTTTGCAAGCGGCGATAAGGCGTTTCGAAAGTTTGCGGGCGCAGCAGCAGCATGCCCGCCACCGCGAAGAACGCACCCGCGCCCAGCCATGCGTGTGTGGCGGTCGTTGTATGGCTGAAGAGGAACTGCAAGGGCAGCGTTAAGCCCTGCACGAAGTACGCGCCGCCCTGCCAAAGCCGCGCCAACAGGTCATCGCCCAAGCTCACGCGCGTGGTTACCAGCCCGGCACGGTAAACCCAGTAGATAGCAGCGACCGCGCCCATCGGCAGCAGCAGCCCCACCAGCGCACGCGCCGCCCGCCGCCAGCCCATGCCCCACAGACCAACCGCCGCGCCCATGCCTACGCCGCCGGCCAGCACCACCGCTAGCACGCCGTTTTCGTGTGTGAACGGCGCAAGGCAGCCCGCCGCAACCGCTGCCCATCGCCAGCGCGCTCGCCCACGCAGCGCGGCGAGCGTGGCATATACTGTCACGAGCAGCGCGCTTGTCGACAGCACATGTCCCCACGACAACACCCACAGCACGGCTTGCGCGCTGAACGGAAACAGCGCGAAGGTGCCCATCGCCAGCACCGCCGCGCCCTTGCCCAGACCCAATGCCCGCGTGAGTGCGCCCACCAACGCCACGTTGAGCAAGTGCGTCGCCAGCACTAGCATGTGCCAGAGCGTGCTGTCGGCGGGCAGCGTGTGATAGAAGAGCATTGGCACGGGGCGAAAGTACATGCCGTTTGCGTCCGCTCGCGTGAACACTTCCAGCGGCGTAATGCTGGCAAGGTAGGGGTAAAACTCAATGTCGTCGCTGTAAAAGGGCAAGCCTACCGCACGCCCGTAAAGCGCGACCGCCAGCAAGAAGGGAACAAGCCAGAACAAGCGCATCAAGCCGCCATCTCACTCGGTGTTGACGATGATGACCTCGCCCAGCGGTGCGCCGTTCGTGCGGTCGTACACGCCGACCCGCGCCTGCAGGCACGCCTTGTCCAGCGGCGGGCTATAGCGGAAGTCGCGCCAGCCCACGCCGACAGGCACGCGGCTAAACGCATAGAGGTTGTCAAAGAGGTCGCCGTCGCTTTGTGCCACCAGCACGTCGCCGCACAGCCAATGCACGAAGGCGGTCTTGTTGTCGTCTAGCGGGGCAAGCACGCGCCAATCCACCGCCAGCTGTCCGCGCCCGTCGGGCAAATGGCGCAGGCGCACGCCTTCAATCGCCAGCGCGTCAGCGTAGGTTGCCAGCGGTGCGCCCGCTTCTTGGGGCAGTCGCTCACCTAGCTTGTCGATAAAGTAGTGCTGCGGTGTGGCGTTGTGGTTGCGCCAGACGACATCCGCCGCGCCCCAACGTGTTGCCGTCTCGTACATGTCCAGCGTCACGTCACCGCCGAACCGCTGCCAGTAGCCATCCCACAGCGTGACCAAGTCGGGCGTGTAAATCGCGTCAGCGGCGTGCCACTCGCGCAAGCCTGTGTTGAGCCACAAGAAGTCGCGCAGCGTCAACCAGTCGGTAAACAAGCCGGCGTGCGCGCGCGCCAGCGGCAGCGTGGGCGTGGTGCGTTCGATGTGGCTGGGCATGTTGACGAACACGTGCCGCGCTTGAGCATCCTCGTCGGCAAGCTGCACAAACAGCGTGCGCAACGCCTCGCCGTGCAGCAAGTGCAAACGCAAATACTCGCGTCCGAACGCTAAGCTCGCCGCCAGCGTCAGCAGCAAGACCAAACGCAGCGGCACTGCCAGCCGCCCGCCTGTCTCCCAGATTACCGCTACCCACACGACCATGCTCGGCACGGCGACCATCCCCAGCCGTTCGCCGTAGCCGACATAGGCGGGGTGCAGCAGCAGACAAGCCGGCGCAAGCGATACGCCCGCCCACGCCAGCGCGCCTAGCACGCGCCGCCGCTGGATAGGCACGCGCCACGCTAACAGCAGCACGCCCGTCGTCCAAAGCGCACTCGCTAGCAGCGACCGCCCTAGCGCGTCGCCGCCCAGCACGCCTGCCGCGAACTGTGTTGGCAGGCTGAAACCCTGCGCAAAAAAGGCAGCGTTGTGCAGCACCTCGAGCGGCTCGCGCAGCACGCCCGCGCTGCCGTTGATAATCGCCTGACGCACCAGCGTGTAAAGCAGCGCGCCTGTCAACATCGGCAGCAGCAGCACGACGACGCGTCGCCATGCCCACACGACGCGCCCGCCGCCGCGCATCCACAATGCCAGCATGACCAGCGCGGCGGTTAGCACGCCCGTTTCGTGAGCAAAAGGCGCGAGGAAGCCCGCCACCCACGCCAGCAGCGGCACACGGTGCGGTGTGACCCACCAGCTCAGCGCACCCACGCATGCCAACAGCACTAGCCCCACGAGCAGCACGTGGAAGCCCGCGCCCACCCACACAACTGCTTGCACGTTGAAGGGAAACAGTCCCCACCACGCCATTGCTGCGATGCGCCCGCCTGCTCCTACGCCTAGCAGCCGCAAGAACACGCCCAGCAGCGCAGTGTTGAGCAGGTGCGCCCAGAGCATGACGCTGTGCCAAAGCGTGCTTTCCAGCGGCACGTACTTGTAGAAGAGGTTGGCGAAAGGGCGATAGTACGTGCCGTTCATGTCGATGCGGCTCAAGATGTCCCAAAGCGTCGCCTGCGTCAAGTAACGCTGGGTGGGAATGTCGTCGCTGAAGAAGGGCAGCCGCACAGCGGGCGCGTAAAACGCCGCGATGCTTAGCAGCACCAACACGCCCCACAGCAGGTTCTTGCGCGCGCGCATCGCCGCCCCTTAGCGTATCGTCAGCGGCAAGCTGAGATAGTCCGCGCCGTCAGGCAAGGTCAACCGTGCAAACGTGGTGTAGTCGTACACGCCAACCGCCAGCCGATAGTCACCGCTTGGCAGGTCGGACGGCAGCGTAAGCACGAATGGCTCGCTGATGTAAAGCTCGTCAGGGTCATCCCATGTCAGCGTAGGACGCTGTGGCTGCGACGGCGCGCCGTCGGCCTGTGCTAACACGTCATCACGGTCGGCGGGATAGAGGTGGACGAACACTGAGTAATTGGCACTTGGCGCGTTCTCACGCCGCCAGAAAAAGCGCAGCGTCAAGGTGTCGCCTGCTGCATGCGTCGCGCCGTTCCAATCGATGCCGACCAAGCGCAGCTGCTCACCCCAAAGCGCGTCTAACGGCAGGTCGAACGCGCCGAAGCGGTAGACGTATACCGTCGTGCCTTCAGTGTTGTACATGAAGTTGCCGCCATGATAGACTCCTTCTACGGGCGCAAAGGTCTTCACCAACTGCCAATCGCCGCGTGCGAGGAACTCGTCGTGTGTGGTTGACGCTTGGCTCTCGCCATAAGCGATGGTTTCGCTCGAGAGGATGAGGTAGCGGATGTTGCGCGCCACGTATTCCTGTGGGCTGCTGGCATAAATCATTTCAATCCTCTCGTTCCACCACTCGCGCGGGCGACTGCCGTCATACGCGCCCCAATAGCGATTCCACAAGCTGTCCGTTAAACCCGGGCTTGGCATCATGACGAGACTGTCCCCTTCGATGGGCAAGTTCACGTCCGCCCACTCTGTCACGCGGTTGATGACGTGCGGTTGGGCAAACTTGCGCACGAACAAAGCGTTTTGCTCGGCATACCAGCCTGCGGCGGGCGCAATCGCCAGCACGAACGCCAGCGGCGGCAAGACGAGGCGCACGCGCCCGCGCAGCAGCCCTTGTGCCGTCCACGCGACTTGCTGCCATGCCGCCGCCCAAAGCAACAGCGCGGCAAGGCTAAACGGCAGGATGTGACGAATTTTCCACAGGCTGCCAATGTTAACGTAGGACACGAACGACGAAAGCGGCAAGCTAACTAGCACGTAAGCAGCGAACACGCCCAACACCGCAAGTGGCACGCGCGGCAGCCCACGCCAGCGCGCTACGCCCCACGCTAGCGCGCCTACCACTAGCCCCGCCACGCCCAGCTGCCATGAGCTGGCGCGGTTGGTCAGCAGCGGAATAAACAGATGAAGCGCGTTGTTGGCGATGCGTCCCATGTCCCATAAGTTTTCAATCTCCGACCTAGACGCGCGGCTAATGGCAAGGTTATCAAATTGAAGCAGCATGCCCAAAGCTCCGGCTCCCGCAACCAGCGCATACACCGCCCACCATCGCCATGCTTGCCAGCGGTCGCGCCAAAAGAAGACCGCTGCTACCAATAAAAACGGCAAGACCGCTGTCACAATCCAAATCTTGACGTAAATCATGGCGATGCCAGCTAGCAGGGACACAAACAGCCAGCCGTAAGAGCGCGCTTGCCACGCCCGCAGCGTCGCCCACAGCATCAGCGCGCCCAAGAAGAACAGCGGCGCGTCGGGCAGCGCGAGAATGTCATGCTCTGTAAGGTGCGGGCTGACCGCCCACACAAAGCCTGCGAGCGCGCCCGCCAGCCATCCCGCCAGCTGCCGCCCGGTGTCGACCAGCAGCAACACGGTCACTACCGACAGTGTCGCGTTGATCAGCCGCAGCACGGAGAAGTATTCTGCGGGCAAGTGCCAGTCGTGTGGCTTAAGCGCGTCGTAAATCGTCAGCGCGCCTTGAACAAACGTGATGTAAAGCGGCGCGAGCGTGCCATAAAGCTCTATCAACCCCGTTTGGTCAGAAAGCCCGCGCACGTGGTCTGCCATTGCCACGTAGACGACCTCGTCGCTGTAGTCGATGTAAGGCAAAAAGCGGTCGTAGATGCTGAAGCGAATGCCCGCTGCCAGCAGCAGCGTGCCGCCATAGATTGCTATTCCCACCCAGTGTGTCTGCAGCCATGACCACAGCCAAGTGAACCGTTCGTGCGTTTTTGTCATCGGGCAAAAGTCCTTCTAACGCCAGCTTGCTAAGGGGCAAAGCATAGCACACGCCTATCGCCTATGCTATTGTGCGTTTGCTTTGTGCTACAATACGCGGCGCGTATAACCGAGAGGCATAGGAGACAACGGGATGTCGTTGTTGGTGGCGCACAACCTCACCAAACTTTACAACGCTGACGAGGTCTTTCGCGGCGTGAGCGTCGAAATTCCCCACAGGGCGCGCATCGCGTTGGTGGGTCCCAACGGGGCGGGCAAGACGACGCTGATTAACCTGCTGGCAGGGCGCGACATCCCCAGCGAAGGCACGGTGACGCGCGCCAAGAACGCGCGCGTTGCCTATCTGCCGCAGCGTCCCGAGCTGGTGGGCAACCACACGCTGTGGGAAGAGCAGCTTGCCGCCTTTGCCGAGCTGCGCGCGATGGAGGCGCGCCTGCACGTTCTCGCCGACGCGCTGGCAAACCCCGTCCAACATGACGACGCGCTGGCGGCGTATGGCGCGCTGCAAGCCGAATTTGAGCGACTGGGCGGCTACACCTACGAGACGCGCGCGCGCATGGTGCTAACTGGCGTGGGTTTTGCCCCGAGCGACTATGACACGCCGCTGCAGCAGCTTTCTGGCGGACAGAAGACCCGCGCCTTGCTGGCGCGCCTGCTGCTTGAAAGCCCCGACGTGCTAATTTTGGACGAGCCGACCAATCACCTGGACATTCAAGCGGTGGAATGGCTGGAGAAGTTCTTGCAGGACTACGCGGGCGCGGTGCTGGCGGTTAGCCACGACCGCTATTTTATGGACAATTTCGCCAGCACGATTTGGGAGCTGGAGTTCGGCACGCTGGAAGTCTATCGTGGCAACTACTCGCACTACTTGCGCCAGCGCGCGGAACGCCGTGAGCGGCTGCAGAAGGAGTTTGACGCACAGCAGGAGTTTATCGCCAAAGAGATGGCGTACATTCGCAAGCACATGGGCAGCCGCTGGACAGCGCAAGCCAAAGGGCGGCTGAAGAAGCTCGAGACCATGGCAAAGCGCGGCAAAATCATCGCTGCTCCGCCCAAAGAACGCCGCAAGATGCGCCTGCAAATGGTCGCCAGCCAGCGTAGCGGCGACAAAGTGCTTGAGACCAAGAGCTTGCAAGTCGGCTACCCTGACAGTCCTGTGCCGCTGTTTCGCGTCCCTGACCTCGTGGTGCAGCGCGGCGAGATTGTCGCGCTGGTCGGACCAAACGGCGCGGGCAAGTCGACGCTGCTCAAGACGCTGGTCGGTGAGCTTGCGCCGCTTGCGGGTGAAGCCAAGCTGGGCGCGAGCGTGCAAGTGGGTTATTTTGCGCAAGCGCATGAGAAGCTCAACCCGCGCAACACGCTCATTGACGAGCTGTACGAGGTGAAGCCGATGCCGCAAAGTGAGGCGCGCAACCTCTTGGGCGCGTTTCTCTTCAGCGGTGACGACGTGTTTCGCACGGTGGACACGCTCAGCGGCGGCGAGCGCGGGCGGCTGGCGTTTGCCAAACTAGCGTTAGCGGGCGCGAACCTGCTGTTGTTGGACGAACCGACCAATCATCTCGACATTGACAGCCAAGAGATTTTACAGAGCGTCATTGAGGACTACACCGGCACGGTGATTTTGGTCAGCCATGACCGCTACTTTATCAGCCAGCTTGCCACGCAAATTTGGGCGGTGGGGTATCGTGAGGGCGAGCTTGAGGTGTTCGACGGCACATATGACGAGTACGTGGCGGCGCGCAACCAGCGCGCCCTCGCAGCAGCCGCGCCTGTTAAAGCGGCAGCTGTGCCGATGGCTGCGCCTACGCCCAAACAAGGCAACAGTTACCAGCGGCAAAAACGCCTTGCTGCCGTTGAGGAGGAAATTCACGCGCTCGAGACGCAGCAAGCGGAGCTAGCGCGGGCGTTGGCGGCGGCGAGCGCGGCGGGTGATGCCGAAGCGGCGGGCGTGTTGGGTGCGCAGTACGCTGCCGTTGAACACGCGCTGGAAGCCTTGCTTGAGGAGTGGGCGGCTCTGGCGGAATAAGTTAACTATAAGTAAAACTTATACTCGGCATAAAGAGAGCGGACGCACGACGCGCCCGCTTTTGCGTTATACTCACGGCATTCTTGTAAGGAAAGCGATGAGAGAACAATGACGAAAAAAGGTGGTCATTCGACCCGCGCTAAACGCACGCCTGCCCTAAAAGCGAGTACCAGAAAGATGAACAGTTCGATTGTAATTTTGTTACTTGCTGTCGTGACCGCAGTCGCGCTGTTTGCGTTCTTAACTAGTGTGCCGCTGCCGACTGCCGCGCAAGGGCGTACGCTGGCGCGCATCAACCCGCAGGAATATCAAAGCAAGTTTGCTGGTACAGCGGGTCATGTGCTGCTAGACGTGCGCACGCCTGCCGAGTTCAACAGCGGGCATATCGCCAACGCGGTGAACATCTCGGTGGAGACGCTCGCCAGCCGCCTGAACGAAGTGCCGAAGGGCATGCCGATTGTCGTCTACTGCCGCAGCGGCAACCGCAGCGCGACCGCCGCGCAGATTTTGGCGGACGCAGGCTACCGCGAGGTCTATGACTTGGGTGGCATCATCGACTGGCAGCGACTTGGTTTTCCCATTCGCTACTAACCCAAAGGAGCAGGCAAGATGATTCTCAAGTACTTTTACGACAAGAAGCTGGCGCAAGCCTCCTATTTGCTGGGATGTGCGGCGACGGGGGAAGCGATGGTGATTGACCCCATGCGTGACATTGCGCCCTATCTTAAGGCGGCTAAAGAAGAGGGCTTGCACATCACGCACGTGACCGAAACGCACA
The DNA here is from genome assembly GCA_938022205.1 of uncultured Anaerolineae bacterium. Classification (GTDB taxonomy): domain Bacteria; phylum Chloroflexota; class Anaerolineae; order Aggregatilineales; family Phototrophicaceae; genus JANWYT01. The sequence continues at coordinate 24,394 of CALIEB010000016.1, forward strand.
TTCACGCCGATTTTGTCAGCGGCATTCGCGAGGTGGCGCACGCTACCGGCGCGCACATGTTCTTAAGCGACATGGGCGATGAAAACTGGAAGTACGCCTTTGCCGACCAACCCAACGTCACGCTAGTGCGCGATGGCGACGAGTGGATGGTAGGCAACGTTCGCGTGCAGGTGCTGCGGACGGATGGACACACGCCCGAACACGTCAGCTTCATGATTACCGACACTGCCGCCACGCACGTGCCGTTTGGCGTGTTCACGGGCGACTTCTTGTTCGTTGGTGATGTCGGTCGCCCCGACCTGCTGGAAGAAGCGGCGGGCATGATTGGCAGCAAAGAGATCGGCGCACGCGCGCAGTTCCACAGCGTGCAACGGTTTAAGCAGCTGCCTGACCACTTGCAAATCTTCCCCGCGCACGGGGCGGGCAGCGCGTGCGGCAAGGCGTTGGGCGCGCTGCCAAGCACGACGCTGGGCTATGAGAAGTTGGTCAACCCCGCCTTTCAGTTCGACGACGAGGACGACTTTGTCGCGTGGCTGCTCGAAGGGCAGCCGGAAGCCCCGCGCTACTTTGCGCGCATGAAATATGTCAACAAGGTGGGCAGCCCGCTGGTGTCGTCGCTGCCACAGCCGCAAGAGCTGCCGCGCGCTGAGCTTGACCGTGTGTTGGCGGAAGGACATTGGGTGTTTGACATGCGCTCCGCGCAAGCCTTCGCCGAAGCGCACGTGGCTGGCACAATTAACGTCCCCAACATCGGCGGTGGCTGTGTCAACCATATCGGCTGGTTTGTCGATTACAGCAAGCCGACCTACATCATTGCCGACCGTGAAGAGCTGCCTAGCATCTTGAATGCCTTTCGCGCGATTGGCATCGACGACGTGCGCGGCTACTGGACACCCGATGTCATTCAACCCAGCGACACTTACTTGCCCACGATTCACGCGCAAGAAGTGGCGCGCAAGCGTGACGAGGTGGTGGTAGTGGACGTGCGCGGCATCAACGAGTACAAGGCGCGCCACATCGCCGGCGCGCAGCACATCCCGCTTGGCTTCTTGCCCAAGTACCTAGACGTAATTCCGCAGGATAAGCCCGTCGTGTTGCAGTGTGCCAGCGGCTACCGCTCGCAGATTGCCGCCAGCCTGCTGCGTCGTCATGGCTTTGACAACGTGCTGAGCCTTGTCGACGGCGAGGCGGTCTGGTCACAAGTGTTGGAGACTGAACAAGGCTAGCCAACGCCCTCACACGCGCCTGCGATAACATGTACCATCAACCTTGACCACATTGAGGAACAGCATATGAACATTCTCAAATCGATGTTTACACCCATGCCTAGCCTTAACGCCAGCGACGCGCAGGCGCGTCTCAAAGGTGCTAATCCGCTCTACGTGCTAGACGTGCGTGAGTACGACGAATACACCAGCGGTCATATCCCCCAAGCCAAGGCGATACCGTTGGGGCAGCTCACAGAACGCATGAGCGAGCTACCCAAAGACCGCGAGATTTTGGTGGTGTGTCGCTCAGGCGCACGCAGCGGCATGGCGACGCGCCAGCTGCTAGCAGCGGGCTATCACGCCATCAACCTCGACGGCGGCATGATAAGCTGGCAGCAGCAAAACCTGCCTATCAAGAAGGGCAAGTAGGTGTTCTATCTGCTGCCATTGGGGCAACAGGGCGTAAGACACGCCTAAATAAACGAAAAGGACGTTGACATGATAGGCTTGGCTTTGCTGCTGGGGTTTGTCATTGGCGGACTGCTGGGCTTGCTGGGCGGCGGCGGCTCCATTCTCACTGTGCCTGCGTTGGTCTACGTTATCGGACAAACGCCACAAATGGCGGTCACGACCTCGCTGGCAATTGTTGGCGCAAACAGCGCGATGGGCATGATGTTCCATCAAGCGCAAGGCACGCTGAATTGGCGTGTCGCGTTGCTGTTCGGCGGCGTGGGCATGGGCGTGTCGTATCTGTTCGCGGGCGTGAGCAAGCACGTCTCGCCGGTGCTGCTGATGGTGGCATTTGCCGCGCTGATGGTTGTCATCGGCGTGAGCTTGCTGCGCCAACCCCGCCAAGAAGCGCAAAGCAGCAAGCCCATTGTGCTGTGGAAGGTGTTGGGCGGTGGTGCAGGCGTGGGCGCGCTGACGGGCATCTTGGGCGTGGGCGGCGGCTTCTTGATTGTGCCGTCGCTGGTCATGCTGGTCGGGCTGCCCATGCGCGAGGCGGTCGGCACGTCGCTGGTGATTATCGCCATGAACAGCGCGGCGGGCTTCTTGGGGCATCTCGACGGCGCGACGCTGGACGCACAGCTCATCGCGCTGTTCGTGGGGGCCGGCTTGGGCGGCACGTTCGTGGGCGCGAAGCTGGCGAAACGCCTGCCGGCGGCGCGCTTGCGCCAAGCCTTCGCGTGGTTCGTCATGATTTTGGGCGCGCTGCTGCTGTTGGACAACGCGCCCAAGCTGCTGCTTTAGCGCAGCGTAATCTCGCCCAGCGCGGGGCGGTTGTCGGGCGCGTCGGTGGTCATGCGCTCGCCCGCCTCGTCGATTAGCCCGTAGTAGACGGTGTACGTGCCGACGCGGTCGGGCAGCGGCAGGCGCAGCTCCCCCGTGAGCGGCGCGAACGGCAGCCAATTGGATGTCAACAAGTCAGCAATCGGCAGCCCGTCGCCTTGCGTGATGACGGGCGTTTGCGCGTCGCCCACGTGCAAGAACAGACGATAGTTGCCGCGCACGTCGCCCAACGCCGCCCACGTCATGCGCAGCGTGAGCGTCTCGCCCGCGCTGGCACTGTCGGGGAGGTCGCTGGCTAGGAGCGTGAGGGTGTCGCCGTTGAGCGCGCTGAAGGTGCGCAGCGGCGCAGCAGGCGCGTCTGTTACGGGCGCGGCATAGACCGCAAGGGTATCTAGCACGACGTAGGGCGCGCTGTAGGGCGTGGTGACCTGCAGGTTGACGCGGTACGGCAGGTCGCTGTCCTCATCTTCGGTGTAATACACGCCGACGCGCACCTCCCCGCTGCGGGCTTGCGGCTCGTCGCCTGTTATCAGGAAAGCGAGTATCTCGGCGTAGAGTGTGTCGACCTGCCAGCGGTAGGTGTGAACGGGGGGATACGCCACCTCGCCGATAGGGTAGTCGATGCCTGTGAGGCGTGTGTCGCCCTGCGCGTAGTTAAACGTCACGCTGTAGCGATGCGGCGTAGGACGCAGCAGCCGCCAAAACAGCTCAATCGTGTAGGCTTGATTGGGGAAAGCGTAGCCGCGCGCGGGAGCTTGCCAGTAATCGGGCAGGGCGCGCCACCCCACCAGCTCCAGCGTGTCTGCGAAGACCGCGCCAATGGGGCGAGCATCGGCAGGCAGCTCGGCATAGGTGCGCTTAGGCGGCAGTGGTGGCACGTCGCTACCCAATGCCCACGCGGGAAAGAGCAGCACCGCTGCGCCCACAGCCGCCAGCGGCAGCCCCCACGCGCGCAAGAACGCTCGCACGCCGCGCGCGGCATCTTGCGCCAGCGCGAGCGCGCCATAAACGCTCAACAGCATGAGCGCGGGCGTGATGGGGTGGCGAAAGCGGCTGAGCGCGAAGCTCACCACAATCCCCAGCGTGACGAGAAGCAGCCATGCGGCAAAGCCCAACGCTACGCTGCGTTCCTTGCGCCACAACGCCACCAGCCCTAGCAAGCCAAACACCGCCAGCGGCGTGAAGTCACCTGTTAGAGCTTGTAACGTGGGCGAGAGCGCGCGCGTGACGGGGTAGTTTGCCACGTTCGCCACTTCGGCGTTTGACCACGCAATCGCCAGCTTGCGCAGCAGCAGCCCGCCGAAGCGCACGGGGTCAAGCGCGATGTCGCGCCAAATGGCTTGTTCCATTGGGATGTCGACGGTGGCGTAGGCGGGAGAAGAACCGCCCGTGCCGTCACCATCGCGGTTGTTTGCGCTATAAAGCTGATAGCCAACGGGATTGGGCGTGTAGATGGCGACAAACAGCCCCAGTGTGACCGCCAGTGCTGCACCGCCGTGTGCAAGGCGTGTTCGCCACGTCAGCGGGGTAGCCCACAGCCACAGCAAGTAAACGCCCAGCAGCGGCGCGAGGTTCAAGCGTGTGTGAACCATCACGCCGGCTAGCACGCCCAGCGCAAGGCTGCGCCACCACGCCAGTCGTTCGCGCTGCCACAGCCACAAGCAGAAGAACAGCAGCGACAAACTCGTTGCGAAGCCCTCAATCATCAGCACGGTCGCGTAAAAAACGCTGAGAGGGTAGACGGCAAACAGCAGACCTGCCATTTGTCCCGCCCACCAGCGGCGCGTCAGCAGCCACCCGCACGCCGCGATGATGCCGACCATCAGCGCGTCCATCCACGCCGTCCAGACCGCCAGCAGATAAGGGTTGTCGTCGCGCATGAACAGCATGCCCAACGCGAAGTAGTAGCGAATGGCGGGCTGAAACGTGGTCAGCACGGATTCACCGCGCACGACCGCCTGTGCGCCCCAATAGTATGTGGCAATGTCGCCGATAGGCGGGAAGAACGTTTCGTCTACGCCCGCGCGCTCGACGAGGACGCGCACGCGCAAGAAAAACGCCAGCGCGATGAGCAAAAGCACGAGCAAAATGTGCTGTTTGGGGATACGCATGGGCAACATAACCTAAACGTAGGGAAAGATATAAGCAAAAAACGCGCACCAAGCCCGCACGCTGTTGGCAGCATCGTGTAAGAACAAGGCGGCAAGCCACGTCAGTGTAGCAAAAGATTTGCCTATATTCACAGTGTGGAGGTGGTTATGGCGTTCGCAAAGTTTATGGCTTCACCGATTGGGCGTGGCGTGCGCATTGTCGTCGGGCTGGCGATGATAGGCGCAGGCTTGTTCGTGGTGGGCGATGTGGCGGGCATTATCCTCGCTGTTGTGGGTGTGCTGCCGCTAGCGGCGGGCGCGCTCAACTTCTGCGCGATTTCGCCCATCATTGGCGCGCCCTTCTGGGGCAAAGACGCGGTCTAAGGTCCGCATGTTCCTGCTTGCGCGGGCGTGGGCAGCGTTAGCTCAAACGGCTGCAGGGCTTGTACGTCGGGAATGGTCAGCGTCAAGCCCTGTTTGTTTTCCAGCTGGTCGAGCAGGCGTTCGCGCGCGTCCGCATCGACGCGGTCTTGTTCGGGCGCGAGCAGCACAGGACACGCCTCATCCACAGCAGACGCGCTGGCTGGCTGCGGTTGTGCTTGCGCCCACAGCAGCACCCCCACAACTGCCAGCCCCAATCCCAGCACTAGAATGCCTAACCACCATCTTTTGCGCATGCTTGCTTCCTGAATAGCATTTCAGCGGCTTATGTCCTGTCGTTTCGTATGCTATGATAGCAGTTACGAGACAAGTATAGGAGGGGGTATATGGCACGTGTGCTTTTTCAGGACGAGTTTAACGACATTGCGCAAACCCACTGGCAAGTCACAGAGCAAGGCAACGGCACCGTCATTCGCCGCTACAGTTCACTGCACTTGTCGCTGTTTCCTGCTGCCGATGACGGCAGCTACCACAACGCGCAAATCACAGACTATGCCCCGCAGACGCGCACTTTTCGCCTTGTGCCGCCCTTACGCCTTGAAATTGTCGCCTATATGGGCATCGCGCCCTCTCATTTCAAAGGCACGGCAGGCTTTGGCTTCTGGAATCACGCGCTTGCCCCCGACCTTGCGCTGACAAAAAGCCGCCTGCCACAAGCGGCGTGGTTCTTTTTCAGCAGCCCCGAAAGCGACATGCGGCTGGCGAAGGGCGTGGCAGGCGCGGGCTGGAAAGCCGCCACGCTGGATGCTACGGGCCCGCTGGCAAAGCTGCTGCTGCCGCTCGCGCCACTGGGCTTCCTGCTCATGCGCGTGCCGCTGTTCTATAACTTGCTTTGGGGCATCGCCCAGCGCGCTATCGGCGTGAAAGAGCGCGCCTTAGAGCCAAGCCTGCTGGAGGGCGAACACACCTATCGCATCGACTGGCTGCGCGAGGGGGTGACGTTTGCCGTCGACAACGAAGTCGTGCTACGCAGCCCCTATGCCCCCAAGCAAGCACTGGGTTTCGTCGCGTGGTGCGATAACCAGTGGGCGCGCGTCACACCGCAAGGCACGCTGGCGACGGGAACGGTCGGCATTGCCCAACCGCAGTCGCTGGTGCTGCGCAGTCTTACGCTCAGCGAGTTAGATTAAACGTTGACGAACACATGCGGCATGATGTCATCCAGCGCGGGTGGCAACGTGCCGTGATACGTCATGGCCAGCAGCAGGCGCGCCCGCGTCATCGCTGTAAAGAGCCGCCGCCGCTTGTGGCTGAGTGCCTCGTCGTCCAGCGTTTCGTCAGGGTTGCCCATGCTGCGGCACAAGAAGGGAATGACAACCGCCTGAAACTCCAGCCCCTTCATCTTCTCGAAGTTTTCCACGTACACGCCTTTTTGTCGCAGCCCCGCGAAGTGCTTGACGACGTTTCTGTTGGGACAAAGCACGGCAATCTGACTGTAGTCGATGCCGCGCCCGACCCACTCTTCAACGTAGTCGTGCGTGCGCGTGATAGTCTCAGCTTCGTTGTAACAGGGCGCAAGGTGCGGGACATCACCCGATAGAACAAACGGTGAGTCCATGTTGGGCGAGACAATCTCGTCCGCCAGCTGTTTCAGCACGCTGTCATGCTGAATAAGGCTGTACGCTAACTCGGTAATTTGCCGCGTGCAGCGATACGGCACAGTCAGCAGCTTGGTTCGACCGCGCACGGAAATGCCCTTTTCTTCCCATGAATACTGTCTAAAAATGCTCTGCGTGGGGTCGTCGCAAATGAACAGCGTGCCGTTAGGTTTCAGCACGTGCTTGATGGTCTGAATCCACACGGGCGCAAAGTCCTGCGCCTCGTCGATCAACACGACATCGTAATGGTGTTTGAACATGTGGTCGGTTTTTTCGAGCAAATGCAGGGCTTCGTTGACCACGTCCTCCCAATCGCGCCACGGCTGCCGCCTGAATGCTAGCTTGTTTTGGTAGTCACGATACGCATCCCACGTCGCGTTGACGACCATCCGTCCTTCGCGGTTGAGCCCTTTGCCGCGCCCTTTGCGCTCGGCGGTCAGATAGGCGACGTTGTCTGACAACCCTACGTCTTTGCGCCAGCCAATTTCCTCGTCAAGGAAGTCCACGCCCAACGCTTGGGCAGCGGAGTTTTTGCGCACGTATTCCTGCAAGAAAGTGTCGCGGCGGATAGGCGAATGCCACGCGATGCCGCTGGCTTTCAACACCTGCACGCACAGCTGATGAAACGTGCTAACTTCGACCTCTTGCGGCTCAATACGCGCCCGCAGCCGCTCGGCAAGATGTTTGTTAAACGTGATGGCAAGCACGCGCAGCTCGGGATAGAACTCGGCAAGGTAGTGGGCGCGGTGAATTAACACAAGCGATTTGCCGCTGCCTGCTACGCCGCGCACGAGGCGCACGGTGCTGCTTTCGGCGGCTTCGACGGCTTCTTTGGTCAGCAGCTCTTGTGAGATAGAGAGAAAGCCGATGGGGCGTTTGTTTTGGTCGCGCACGACCAGCTGGGGGTCAAGCACGCCGCGCAGGGTGTGCAGCACCGTATCATCCAGCAGATGGGTTGGCTTAAACCGCCACGGCAGGGCTTCGATGGCGGCTTTGAGCGTCTCGACGCTGCTAAAGGTTTGCCGCGACCAGACAATGCCTTGTGAGAAGATGCCTTGCTTCTCGAGGTAACTGACCTCGCTTTTGGGGATGTTGGGCAGCGCGACCACGTTCTGATAGGGGAAAACGAGGCGTTTCTTGCCTTCCCAAAGGTGCATCAGCTCCTCAAACTCTTGGAACTTGTTGGCGAGAGCGTGCGCATAGTTGAGCGACGTTTCCTCAGGGTTTTCCAACGTCAGCACGCCCTTGCTGGCGGTGCGCACGCGCAGCGTCTTTTGGTTGCTGCCCTCTAGAATCTCGAGGTAATCTTTGACCTCGATGACCAGCACGCCGTATCGCCGCGAAATCACGACGAAATCCGGACGCAGCGAGCCGCCCGGTGCGGGGACGCGCGGCTCGGTCGCCACGAAATACTCGTTTTTGGGCAGCTTGCGCAAGAGGTCGCCGATCATTTTTTCGCCCGGTGTGGGCTTGCGCGACATTCCCATAGACACACAAATCCTGTCATAAAAGTAAGCAACAGTCCAACGGCAATCTAGGCTGCGGTGTTAAGCGCAATAGCGTGACTTTATTTTAGCGTCTTTTCTCACTTATGACACGCGCTTTCGCCGACGAACGCGGCGGGCGACCAGAAGGCGGGCGTGTTACCATCCGCCCAGCTAGGCAGCAGCGTGTGCGTGTTTGCCTCAAGGTCAACAATCGCCAGCGCGTAGGCGGTACGCGCCGCAACATAGCGTCCGTCGGGGCTAAAGCGTGGGAAGTCGGCGTGCGTGAGCGCGTGTTCGGGCAGGTAGGGCGCGCCGTCGATGTCAGCAATGCCGACGATGGGCGTGCGCCACAGGCGGTTGTCGCTTGTGCCTTGCCAGCGATACGCGCTAAAGATGAGCTGCGTGCCGTCGGGTGTCCACGCCGTGTCGAGCAACAGCGTGGTGGCGCGACTTAGCTGGGTGGGGATTGCGCCCTCTTGCGCGGCGATCATCCACAGCAAGTCGCTAAACGGCTGCGGGCTGTAGATGAAAGCGATGAGCGTGCCGTCGGGCGACCAACGCGGCGCGCTGACGCTGCCGGTGGCGAAGCCTGTCAGCGGAAAGCGTTCGCCAGTGGCAACGCGCACCAGCCACAGGCTCGCTTCGTTGAGCATGACCAGCGGTGCGGGCGTGGTGTTGGGTGGTGGCGGCACGGTGGGCGCGGCGGTGGCGAAGGGCGTTGCGCCTGCCACGCGCTCTCGGTAGCTGACGTACGCCAGCGTGCTGCTGTCGGGCGACCAGCGTGGCGTGAACTCGCGCCCGGTGCGGCTAAGCACTGTCGGCGTACCACCTTGCGCTGGCACAACGGCGATGTGATGCGTGCGCCCGTTGGGCGTGTCGCGCCAGAATGTGAACGCCACTTGCTGCCCATCGGGCGCAGGCTGTGGGTCGTCTACGCCCCACGCGCTGTCAGGCAGCTCGTCGAAGGTGACGAGCGCGCGCAGGTCGTCACCATCTAGCTTGGCGGTGTAGAGCTTGTCGTCAAGCGTCAGCAGCACGCGGCAGCCGTCCGCCACAAATCCCCAAGCGCGCTGTATGCCCGCACCCCACTGCAAGCGGCGCAATGTGGCATAGCGCACGTCATAGAGCAGCACTGCGTCCTGTGCGGGGGTGCTAAGCGCGACGAGCGGCGCGCTCAGCGGCGGGTCTTGCGCTTGTGCTTGCGCCACCAATAGCAGCGCGCACAGCAGCAGCACGTGCCAGCGTTGCCAGCGCGTGAGCTTCTTGATGCCATTAGACGCGAACACCATGACGCAAACCTTCTACATACGTTGTGCTATAGCAAAAGGATAGCACGTTTATGCTGTCTGACAATGTAGGAGCTGGGCTTGCAAGAGAGCAACGGGGGCAGAGTCCCTCACCACCAACGCGGTGAGGGACAAGATGAGGCATGAGGCTAGAAGTTAATCATGTGACCTTCCAGCCCGTGCGCCGCCTCTTTCAACGCCTCGCTCAGCGTGGGATGGGCGTGGACGTTGCGGGCGATTTCGTTGGGCGTAAGCTCCCAACGCTGTGCCAACGTCAGCTCAGGCAGCAGCTCGGTGACATCGGGACCAATCATATGCCCGCCCAACAACTCGCCGTACTTCTTATCGCTGATGAGCTTGACAAAGCCGGTCGTGTCGCCCAACCCTAATGCCTTGCCGTTGGCTTGGAAGGGGAAGCGCGCGACGTTGATATCGTAGCCCAGCTCACGCGCTTGCTTTTCGGTGTAGCCGAAGCTGGCGACCTGCGGCTGGCAGTAGGTTGCGCGCGGCATCATGACGAAGTTCAGCTCGTCGACGGGCTGCCCCGCCATGTGTTCCGCCGCCACAATGCCCATCGTCTCCGCCACGTGCGCTAACATGAGCTTGGCGGTCACGTCACCAACGGCGTAGATGTGCGGGACGCTGGTCTGCATGAAGCCGTTAATCTCCACCGCGCCGCGTTCGCTGAGCTTCACGCCTGTGTTCTCCAGCCCATAGCCTTCGGTGCGCGGCTTAAAGCCAATCGCCTGCATGACCTTGTCAGCCGTTAGCACCTCTTGTTTGCCGTCCGGCAGCGTGACCGTGACCTTCACGTCTTTGCCGGTGTCCTCAATGGCATCGACGCGGGTGCTGGTGTGAATTTTAATGCCCATCTTCTTGTAGATTTTGGCAAGCTCGTTGCTGATTTCCTCGTCCTCGTTGGGCAGCACGCGGTCGAGGAACTCGACAAGCGTTACGTCCACGCCGTAGTTGTGCATGACATAGGCGAACTCAACGCCGATAGCACCCGCGCCGGCGATGATGATGCTCTTAGGCAGCGTGTCCGCCATGATTTGCTCTTCGTAGGTGACAACGCGCTCGCTGCGATGGGTGTTAGGCAGCAGGCGCGTGGTTGCCCCGACCGCTAGCATCGCTTTTTTGAAGCGAATGGTTTCGCTGCTGCCGTCGTTAAGAGCAACGCTGACCGTGTGCGCGTCGGTAAAGGTCGCCCAACCGTTGAAGGTGTCGATTTTGTTCTTCTTCATGAGGAACTGTACGCCTTTGACGAGACGTTCGGACACCTTGCGGCTGCGCTTGAAGGCGGCGGCGTAGTCAAACGTGACCTCGCCCGTCATGCCGAACTCGGCTTTTTCGTGCGTGAAGATGTGGACAAGCTCGGCGTTGCGCAGCAGTGCCTTTGAGGGGATGCAGCCGATGTTGAGGCACACGCCGCCCCAGTACTGCTTTTCGACGATAGCGACCTTCAAGCCCAGCTGCGCCGCACGAATTGCGCCCACGTAGCCGCCCGGTCCCGCGCCCAAGACAAGCACGTCATATTCTTTTGCCATGCTAAATGCTCCTCATGCCATAGTGTTTGCTGTTGGCTTTAGTGTAGCGGAAGGCGGGCAAAAAGGCACGGGGGAGTGTGCTTAGCGCAGCTGCTGCAGGGTTTCGGCGAGGTCTTCGGGCAGCGGCGCGTCAAAGGTCAAGCGTTCGCCAGTAAAGGGGTGCGTAAAGGCAAGATGTGCCGCGTGCAGGAACTGCCGTTTGAGCGGTGTGCGCCCCTTGCGATAGCCATACACGCTGTCGCCGACAATCGGGCAGCCGATAAACGCCATATGCACGCGGATTTGGTGCGTGCGCCCGGTGAACAAGGTCAGCTTGACCAACGCTTGCCCGCCCCTGAAGTCGACATCCAGCACCTCAAACGCCGTCTTGGCGGGCTTGCCGTTGGCTTGCACGCTCATGCGCTTGCGCTGGCGCGGGTCGCGTCCGATGGGCGCGTCAATCACGCCCTTCAGCGTCTTCGGCACGCGCTCCAACAGCGCAAGGTAGCCCTTGTCGACAGTGCGCTCTTCAAACTGGGTGGCAAGAGCTTGCTGCGCGTCGTGGGTGCGCGCCACGACCATCAAGCCGCTGGTGTCCTTGTCAAGGCGATGGACAATGCCCACGCGCAGCTCGTCCTCGCTGTCGTCGTCAAGGTCAAGCATGTCGTGTAGCTCGGGATAGCGCGCTAGCAGGGCGTTGACCAGCGTGCCGCTGGGCGTGCCGGCGGCGGGATGCACGACCAAGCCCGCCGGTTTGTTCAGCACGACAAGGTGCGCATCTTCGTAGACCACGTTTAGCGGGATGTCCTCCGCCGCTAGCATCCTGCTCGGCTCGGGCGGGACGAGGACGCGCACGCGCTCGCCGCCGCGCAGGCGTTCACCCGCCTTCATGTGCGCTTCGTCGACCGTGACCCGTTTGGTCTTGATAAGGGCTTGCAGCTGTGTGCGCGTGAGCTGCGGCAAGTGGGCGCAAAGCGTCGTGTCAAGGCGTTCGCCCACCACGTCGTTGACGAACTCATAGACGGTTTCTTCGGACATGGCTCACTTTCTTAGCGGTAGCATGCGTGGCGTTCATTGTAGCGGCACACGCCCGCGCTGGCAACCGCGCGGAGGCTTGCGTTTTTCAGCGCATTAGCCCTGTGCGCACATCTATTGCGCGGCGGATGACAATGCCTTATACTTTGGGCAAGCAATGCTCTCTTCGTCCACATGAGTAGAAAGGTTTTACTTGGACGACAGCAGTTTAGGCTTTACGTTGCTAGGACTTTTGGCAGTCAACATGTTCGTCACCACCGCATACACTGCCTTGAACAACACGCGGGTCTCTCTTCTGAAAGAACACCATGAGGACGGCAGGTACTACGCCGGCTTCGCCCTCAAACTTCTGGATGCGCGCACACAACTTGCGGCAGCTTACGCCCTAAGCCACTTGCTTACCTACAGCCTTTTGCTCACGCTTTTGACGTTACAATGGCTTGCGCCGTTGGTGGCGGCGTATGGCGTGCTGGCGGGTGTCGGCGCGGCGGTGCTGGTGGCGGTGGCGATGCTCGTGCTAACCCAGCTTGCGCCCGAAGGCATTGCCAGCGTCCACGCGGAAATGCTCACGCGCTTCACGGTCGTGCCGTTCTCGGTTTGGGTGCGCTTGCTCAGCCCGCTGACGCTGGTTGCGTTGGCAATGAGCAAGGCGGTGGCGCGTCTGTTCGGCGGCGGCGAACTGGTCAACACGGTGACAGAAGAAGAGATCATGACGCTGGTCAACGCCGGCGAAATCGAAGACGGCGAGAAGGACATGATTTACAGCGTGCTGCAGCTTGACCAGCGCGACGCACGCCAGCTCATGGTGCCGCGCATGGACATCGTGGCAATTGAGGCGACCAAGACGGTGGCGGATGCGTTAGATGTGTTCATCAAGAGCGGTTTTTCGCGCATTCCCGTGTACGAGGACAACATCGACAACATCGTCGGCTTGCTCTATGCCAAAGACTTTCTCGTGTATTTGCGCAGCGGCGGCGCGCAAACGCACCCCATCCACGACATGGTGCGCCCTGCGTTCTTTGTTCCCGAGACGCTAAGCGCGGACGAGTTGTTGCGCACGCTGCAGGGACGCAACATCCACATGGCGATTGTCGTCGATGAATATGGCGGCACCGCCGGCTTAATCACCATCGAAAACCTCATCGAAGAGATTGTTGGCGACATCCGCGATGAGTTCGACCAAAACGAAGAGGTCGAGTACACCCAGTTGAGCGAGAACGAGTATTTGATGGACGCTTCGATGAACATCGCCGACATCAACGACCTGCTCGACCTTGACCTTGACGACGATGAGTACGACACGCTGGGCGGCTATATCTACACCGCGATGGGGCATGTGCCGCACGTTGACGAGACGCTTGAGACGGATGACTTTACGCTGACCGTACGCTCGGTGGAGGGGCGACGCATTCGCAAGGTGCATTTCGTGCGCAAGCAGCCCAGCCAAAGCGACCAAACACCCGCGCCTGATGATGACACGCCCATCAGCGACGAAAGTGCCAGCGAAAGCGAGAACAGCGCATGAGCGCGTCGCTTGCCGACCTCATTCAGGCGGCGATTGCAGCAAGCGCGCGCGCCTATTGTCCTTACAGCGGCTACCGTGTGGGCGCGGTCTTGCTGGCGACGGACGGACGGACGTTCACGGGCTGCAACGTGGAGAACGCTGCCTATCCTGCGGGCATTTGTGCCGAACGCGGCGCGCTGATGAAAGCCGTCAGCGAGGGCGCGCAGGCGTTTAACACGCTTGTGGTCGCCACGCAAAACGGAGGCTCACCCTGCGGCGTGTGTCGGCAAATGCTGTTTGAGTTTGCGCCGCGCCTGCGTGTGGTGTGCGTCACGCTAGCAGGCGACATCGTCATCGACAGCACGCTAGACGCGCTGCTGCCGCGGGGCTTCGGGCGCGAGAGCTTGTAGAATGCGCCGTGTCAGCGTGCTGCTGTTGCTGCTGCTAACGTGGACGGTGCTGCTGGCTGCTGCCGTGTTGCCCACGCGCCGCCTTCACGGTGACGAAGCGTTCTTCTTGACGTTCGCACGGCGCGCTGCCGTTGGGGGCGATTGGTGGCTGACGGGCGCGCTGGACAAGCCACCGCTCACGCTGTACGCCAACGCGCTCGCGCTCAACTTTTTCGCCGTCGACACGCTGCCCAACGGCGTGCTAACGCTCGACGCACATAAAGGCGAATTCGCAGGGCGGCTGTTTAGTGCGGCGTGCGCCATGCTTGGGCTGGCTGCGCTGTGGCGCGTCCTGCGCCAAGAGGGATGGTCGCCGCTTGCCGCTAGCATGGGATTGCTGCCTGTGCCGCTGCTGCCGCAGTGGCAGCTTTACGGCGCGTCGGCGTTCATGGACATGCCGATGCTGGCGTTTGCTTTGTGCGGCTGGCTGTGGGCGCGGCGCGGACGCGGCGCAGGCGCGGGCGTTTGGCTGGCGTTGGCACTATGGGCGAAGCCGCAAGGCGCGCTGTTCGCGCCGTTGGTGCTGGTTGCTGCGTGGCAGAGCGCGCCCCAACAAGCCTTGCGCGCTCTGCTCAGCGCGAGCGTGGGCGGGCTTACCCTGCTAGCATGGGACACGGCGCGGGCGGGCGCAAGCATCTTCATGCTCGGCGCAGCCAACAACTTGCTGCGCGCTGCCCCCATCCACAACGAAACCGCTTTTGTGCTTTGGCTCGTCAGCGTCCTGCTCGTCAGCTTGAGCCTGCTTGTGGGTGGGCGCGGCGTGTTGGTGGGGATATGGTGCGCGGGCTATCTTGCGCTGCACTTGTTCGGCGGCATCACCTTCTACGAACGCTACTTGCTGCCCGTGTGGGTGCTGTTGTGGGTGATGGGCTTGGGCGTGCTGGCGGCACTGTGGCGGCTGCGGCGCGCCAAGAAACGCTCGCCGCGTTGGCGTGCGCTGCGGCGCGTTCTGCGCGCTCAAGCGTGGGGTGTGCTGCTGTTGAGCTTCCTACTGCTGACACAAGGCTATCGGGGTGGGTTGACACAGCAGCAAGACTATAGCACCCGCGCCTTTGACCAGTTGGCGGACGCGCTCAACGCGCTGCCTGAAGCGACTGCTGTCTACTATCATCAGTTGGGGTGGGAACTAAGCTACTACATGGGGCAATGGACAAACAAGCGGTTGACGCACTACGACACGTCCGCCGCCTTTTGGGCGGATTTTGTCGCGCTTGACGAAATCAGCCCACGAGCGGCGGTGGGCATACCGCGCTATTGGGTCTGGAACGAAGCGTTCGCGCCGCAAGGGTGGACAATCAGCGAGCGCAACGTGGCGGGCTTTGCCGTCTTCTTGTTCACATACGAGGGGAAGTGAGACAGCGTGCTTCCCCTCGCGCAGCTTAAGGATTGTTGGGCAGTATGCCGCCGATGCGCGGGTCATAGGGTGGGCAGGTCTCGTCAATCACCAGCACATCGCCCGGTCGCAAGCGCGAAGGGCGTGCCAGCGCGTTGGCGCGCGCAAGGCAGGTTACGTCCACGTTGTAAAGCATGGCAATTAACACCAACACTTGGCGCGGCTGCACGACGTGCGTCTTCGCGCCTTCGGGGATGGCTAAACCGCCGCCTTGCCCTGCCGTGTCGTCGGTTGTGCCAGCCATCGCCAGCGCGGGATACGTCCCCCACGCTGGCACGTCCGCACCGCTAGGGATGGTCAAGCACTGGTTTAGTTTGAGACGGTCGGTCAGACGCAAGCCGTTCGCCATCGCCAGCGACATCGTGCTGATGTTGTTGGCAAAGGCAATGCTGTCGAGTGAGTCGTTGCGGCGCACGCGGTAACCGTCTGGGCAAGTGGTGTCAACGAACGTGACGACCGTGCGCGGCGTGGTAACCGTGCGCGCTCCGGTGTCGCGCGGGTCGTCGCCATAGCGCGGGCAGGACACCGAGATGGTCAGCTGTTGCCCGACGCGGATGAAGCTGTTCTTGAGGTTATTTTGTTCGGCGATGCAAGTGGGGCTTACGTCAAATGCCGCGCCAATGCCGTCTACGGTGTCGGCGGGACGCACGGTGTAGACCACGTCTTGGGTGATAGGCAGCGTGATGGTGCTTTGTGCCGCCACCACATAAGCCAGCCCGAGCGCGCAACCCAGCAAAAGCAAGATTCGTGTCATCATAATCGCCTCTCAATAAGATAAAGTGCGAAAAGTCCTGCTTCTATCATAGCGCATTTTTGCGCGCTTGCGCGGCGGGCGAGGCAAGACAGGGTAATCATTTGCCACTCGCAAGTGAAACCAGCAATCGCCTGCCGCATTTCTCTACAGCTTGTCGCGAGTTTGCAGGAAGAAGGCCTTGCGCAGGTTAGGCAGGGTGAAGTCGAAGCCACAGCGTTTGAAGAAGTCTTCCGACGCGCTGATAGCCATGACCTCGAAGATGTTGCGCTCGTATGCTAACGCTACGCACGCTTCAACCAGCCGCTTGCCCACGCCGCGCCCTTGTACTTTGGGCGACACGGCGAGGCTGCGCAGCTCCGCCAGCTTTTTGCTGTAAATTTCCAGCGCGGCACAGCCGACAATCTCGCCGTCTAACTCTGCCACAAAGAAGGTTTCCAGCAGCTCTTGCAGCTCGTCCAGCGTGCGCGGCAGCAGCTCGCCGGTGGCCACAAACATGCTGATGAAGTTGCTAAGTGCGGGGATGTCGTCTTGGCGTGCTTTGCGCACAATTACTTCCTGCGCCATATGAGAAAATCTCCTATTTGGTCGACGCGCTCATAGTTCGCCATGAGCCAATTGTTAAGGTCTTCATCATCCTGTAATAACGTGTGGGAGTCGGCGTGATAGCTGGTGACCCAAGGCATAAAGTCATCTTGCAGCACCAGCGCATAGGGTGGCATTGCCGCCCAAAGCGTCTGCACGTTTTCAGTCCGCCACGCAGACGGATACCAAGGGGCGACCAGCGGAAACTGGGCTTGAAAGCGCGTGGCGGGTCGCCAGCCGCCCATGAAGGCGATTTCCGGGCGAAAGCCGTAGACAAACAGCGTGTCGCCGCGTGCGACGCGCGCTTGCAAGTACTCCACCACTTGCAAGGACTCCCACGCTTTGAAGTCGTTGGCTTGAAAGTGACGATAGTAGGCGACGCGATCTTGCTGCCCCGCTAAATAGGGCAAGGCGGGCAACCACGTCGTGACGAACAACACGGACAGCACGCTCGCTAGCAGCGTGCCGCGCACTAGCACCGGCGTGACAGCGAGCGCGCGGCGCAAGCTGTCGCCTGCTAGCAACGCCAGCGGCGGCACAAGCGGAAGCCAATGCGTGTCAAAGCCCAGCCGCTGCACGACGGCGAACGCCAGCGCGCCCAACAGCCAAAACCCTATCAAGCGCAGGGTGGGCGCGGGTGTGGGCAGGCGTATCGCAAGGCGCAGCGGCAGCCAAGCCACCGCCGCCAGCAACAGCACGCCCCACTGTTCCCAACGGAAGCGCAGGTAGTTGCCCATTGCGGCAAAAAAGGCTTCCCACGTGGCGTTTTGCGCGTTGTAGGCAGCTGTTCCCGCCGCCACGATGAGCATTTCGTCCCACATGCCGCTGGCGACGCTGAAGACCCACATGCTGCCCGCGCTGGCTGTTCCGCCCAGTGCGAATGCCGCCGCCTCTTTCAGCGGCAGGGCGCGTCGTGTGGCGATGTGATGCAGGACGAACGCCGCCACGACGAACGCCTGCTGCGGCTTGAACCACAGCAGTACGCCCGCTAAAAAGCCCGCCAGTGCGCTGAACGCTAGCGCGGCACGGCTGGCGCGGGGCTTTGCGCCCGCCGCCCATGTTGCGCATGCGGCGGCGATGGTCGGCACGGTGACCAGCGAGTCGTTTTGTGATAAGCTGGCGAAGGTTTCGTTGAGGATGAACACGCCGTAAAAGAGCGCGCCCCACACGCCTATGCCCGCGCGCTGCCCCAGCCATGCTAGCCCAACCATGCCGCACGGCACGAGCAGCAAATCGAGCGCGCGCACGCTGGCGGTGCTTTCGCCGAACAACGCCAAGGCAGCAGCGTAGAGATAGTAAATAGGCGGGGGTTTGATGTCCCACATGTCGAGGTAGGGCGTGCCGCCGTTGAGGATGCTGCGGGCGATGTTGCCGTACATGGCTTGGTCGCGCCCCAGTGGATAGAGCAGGATGGGCAGCGCGCCCAAGACTACCACGCCAATCAGCAGCGCGAGGCGCAGCGCAGGCGAACGCAACAGGTCGACGCGCATAGGCTAAAGCACACCGCTTGCCCACGCGATAGCAAGCGCAATTAGCAGCGACGCGCCCAGCACCATCCACGCGACTAGCCGTCCACTGGCTTGTAAGGGGTTTAGCGCGCTTTCGCTGAAGCTCACCTCACCCAGCAGGTCACACGCCACGTCGAGGTTGACGCTGCCTTTGCTGAGACGCACGAAATAGTCGCTTTGATGCACGACCTCCCAGCCGCCGTCGCCGTCCCAGTCCGCGCCCAAGCGTGCGACAATGGCGCGCTGGATAGCAGCACGGGCGGCTTGAGGGCTGATGATGTCCGGTTCTGGCGTGGTCATAGATGGTGTGTTTGCTGATGGGTACGTCGGCGCGTTATTATACGCTTAGTCGTCACGCCTGCGTAGGGCAAAAGCGCGCCGCTAACCTGACGCTTTCCCACCGAATTATGAGAATATAGTGACGAAATCGCGTTTCTATGCTACACTGTGTCGGAACACCTAGTATGAGTTCTCAAGGAGGCTTACCTTGCATCACGTACAAAAGCTGCAACCTTGCGCCCGTTGTGAACAAGAACTACCAGAAGCCTGTTTTGAATCCCCCGAAGCCGTCTTTTGTCGGCGGTGTAACGAAGAAGCCAATGCCTTACTCCGCAAAAAGTACAACCTCATCAAGAACGCTCATCTACGCGCCCAACTACGCTACTCAACCCGCCAGCTTCAACAAAAACTCGCCTCTGCACGCCGCCCGATGGTAGCTGCCGCCGGCGATTAACCCAACGTTTTGACAACTGCATCGCATGACAACAAAAAGCGCACTCGCGCTTTTTGTGTGCTTGTCACCCTTTTGTAAGGCTTTTTCGGCATTGTCAAGGCATCTGACCTTAGCTTTAGGAGATAGCCTGTGTGTCGTCTGTTGGGGATGATGATGATGCTGTTGGGATTGGTTGCGTCGTGGGCTTGGGCGCAGTCGGGCGACTGTATGCCGCGCCCGTCGTGGCAATTTGACTGGGGTATGACCGACTTTTGCAACAGCTCGGTCGATTTTAGCGAGATTATCGCCGGTGGTCCGCCTAAGGACGGCATTCCCGCCCTGACTGACCCTAAACTCGAGAGCATCGCACAAGCGCAAACGTGGCTAGGTGAGCGCGCCCCTGTGATTGCTGTCGAAATCAACGGCGAAGCGCGTGCCTATCCGCAGGCAGTGCTGACGTGGCACGAAATCGCCAACGACACGCTGGGCGGCGTGCCGATTGCCGTGACGTTCTGCCCGCTGTGTAACAGCAGCCTTGTGTTTGACCGCCGCGTGGGCGATGCCGTGTTGGCGTTTGGCGTGTCGGGCTTGCTGCGCAACAGCGACATGGTGATGTACGATCGTCAGACGGAAAGCTGGTGGCAACAGTTCAGCGGTGAGGGCATCGTCGGCGTGTACAACGGCACGCGGCTTGAGGTCATTCCGTCACAAGTGATGGGCTTTGCCCAGTTCGCCGCGCGCTACCCTGAGGGCTTGGTTGTCTCGCGCGAGACGGGCTTCTCGCGTCGTTATGGCGTGAACCCCTACGAGGGCTACGACAGCGCGCCCTTTCCTTTCTTGTATCGCGGCGAGCTGGACAAACGTTTGCCGGCTATGGAGCGCGTGCTGGCGGGCGTGTTCGGTGACACGGCACAAGCGTACCCCTTCAGTGTGTTGAGCGCGCAGCGTGTCATTAACGACACGCTGGATGGGCAGCCCGTTGTGGCGTTTTGGCAGGCAGGCGTTGCCAGCGCGCTGGACACGCGCACGCTCGACGACGGCGCGGAGATTGGCACGGCGGGGCTGTTTGCGCGCACGCTCGATGACGGGCGCGTGCTGACCTTTGCGCTAGACGCGGCGGGTGCGTTTGTCGACAAGGAGACGCAAAGCACGTGGGATGCCTTTGGTTACGCGGTGGCGGGGGAATTGGCGGGCGCACGCCTGCAGCTGCTACGTGCTGCGCCACACTTTTGGTTTGCGTGGGTTGCTTTTCAACCGAATACGAGCGTTTTTGGGCAAGACGAGTGAGGAAAGCGCGACGTTTTTCAGGCATTTCGGCACTGCTGGGTGCGCTGGGCGTGTTCGTCGCGGCAGGCGTGTGGCTGTCGCAGCACATGAGTTCCGCTCCTGATGGCACGGCGTGGCACACGGACTTTAGCAAAGCCGCCGTGCCAATGTCGGAGTTTATGGAGATGGGTGGACGCGAGAGCATCCAGCCTATCGACGCGCCGCGTTTTGTGCGCGCCGACAGCGTCACATGGCTGGGCAGCCGCTCGCCGGTGATTGCCGTCACGCGCGGCGACGTGGCGCGCGCTTATCCGCTCGGCGTGCTGATGCAGCACTTGGTCGTTAACGACATGCTCGGCGACCTGCCGATTGCTGTGACATTTTGCCCGCTGTGCAACAGTCCGATGGTTTTTAGTCGGCGTGTGGGCAACGTGACGCTGCGCTTCGGCGCGTCGGGCACGCTGCGCAACAATGGCTTCATCATGTGGGACACGCAAAGCGAAAGCTGGTGGCAGCAGTTCACCGGCGAGGCCCTGGTCGGCGCGTACACCGGCACGCGGCTGACCATCATCCCATCACAGGTGGTGGGATGGCAAACCTTCGTGACGCGCTATCCCGATGGGCAGGTGCTGACGGGTGAAGAGGGCAGAGCTTACGGGCGCAACCCCTACATTGGCTACGACAGCCACCCACAGCCCATGCTCTACGTGCAAGCCAGCGACACGCGCCTGTTCGCCACCGAGCGCGTGCTGGCGGGGGTGGTCAACGGGCAACCGGTTGCCTACCCGTTTAGCCTGCTGAGCAAGCGCGCCGTCCTTAACGACAACGTTGGCACGCAGCCGGTCGTTGCTTTCTGG
The DNA here is from genome assembly GCA_938022205.1 of uncultured Anaerolineae bacterium. Lineage (GTDB taxonomy): Bacteria > Chloroflexota > Anaerolineae > Aggregatilineales > Phototrophicaceae > JANWYT01. The sequence goes on from CALIEB010000016.1 coordinate 45,380, forward strand.
CAGCGCGGTGCGGCGAGCGCGCAAGATAACGTGAGCATCGACCACTCGCGCGATGTGGGCATGGCGGCACTGTTCAGCCGCCAAGTCGGCGAGTTGCGCCTGACGTTTCGCTACGAGATGGACGGCATGTTCCACGACAACGAAACCGACAGCGCGTGGAATATCTTTGGTGAGTGTGTGGCAGGCGATTTGCGCGGCACGTTGCTCGCGCCGCTGCCCGCTTACCCGTACTTCTGGTTTGCGTGGTCAACGACCTACCCCGACACGCTGCTCTACACGCCCTAAGGCGCGGGGGTTTCCGTCGCTTCGGAGCTGGGCGGGGTGGGCGTGACCAACACGGGCTGGTCAATGGGGCGCGTACAGGCGTAATAGGGATAGTTCCTGCCCAGCAGCACCTTGTAATCGTACTGGCGGGCGGGGTCTGGCTCGCGGCGCACGCCTTGTGGTGTGGTTGCCAATGCCGATAGGATGCGGTCGATGGGGTTGCCTTTCTCCAAGCCGGTGTAGTCGATGACGAGGTTGAAGCGACGCGAGCCAACAGGCTCTTCGACAATCACCGTGCGAAAGCCTTCTAGCTCCAGCCGGTCCGCCGCAAGGCGCGCCATGCCGTTCACGCCTGTGCCGTTGACCACCGCCACCAGCGGACGCTGCATCTCAAGACGGCTGGTCGGCGGCGCGACCACGTCACGCATCAAACGCGCGATAGCGTCGCGGTTGGGGATGAGAATAAAGCGGCGGTCAGCGTCGGGCGTGTAACCGTTTTCGACCTCTTGTTTGAGCTTGAACGTGTAGTAGTCGAGGTCGGCGGTCGTCATCTTCACCACGCTCGGCAGCAGCGACAACGCCACCTCAAGCGGCATGTCCGTTTGCACGCTGCGCTCCCACGCCTGCCAGAGCGCGGGCAAGTCGTTGAGCAAGCCACGCGCTTGGATGCGCCGCCACAAGGCGCGCAGCACATCTTGCTGGCGACGGCTGCGGTCAAAGTCGCTGGTGGTGCGGCGGCTGCGCACGTACCACAGCGCGGTATGCCCGTCTAGATGGTGATAGCCGCGCTCCAGCGTGAACAGCTCATAGCTTTCTTCGGCGTAAATGTCGGCATCGGGCGTTTTCAACTTCCAATCCTGCAGCGCACAATCGACGGTGATGTCAATGCCGCCCAGCGCGTCGATAAGCCGCACGAAGCCGGTGAAATTAACCCGCGCCGTGTAATCGACCTGCACGCCCAAGTTATACAGCACGGCGGCTTTGAGCGCGTCGATGCCCGTGATGCCGTCGCTTAGGTTGCGCTCGCCAAAGTAATACGCCTGATTGAGCTTCGCCATCATGTCAAAGCTGGGCAGGTAGACATACAAGTCGCGCGGCAGGCTGACAATCGCGGCGCGCTGATGCGTGCGGTCGAACGACAGCAGCAGCAAGGCATCCGTGAGCCCGGCGGCTTCCATGCTGTAGGTTGCCGTGCCAATCAGCAGCAGGTTGAGGACCTCGCGCCCGCTCGTGTCCACCAGCGGCATGGGGTCGGGAATGGTCGGCTGCGCCCACGCCGTCAGCACGACCAGCGCGCACAGCGTCGTTGTTATTGCGCGTTTCATGGCGTGCAATGGCTTAAGGTGTCGGCGTAGCGGTTAAGGCGGCGGCGGTCATCGCGGCGGCGGTGGCGATGGCTTGCTGCGTCGCGCTTACGCTCTTTGGAATGGCGGTCGCTGTTTGCAGCAGATAAATCAAAAAGCGCGTCGGCACCGCGTCGACCGTCGCGTCAAATGTCAGCGCGTCCTGCGTATTGCGCGGCATCCACTGCTCGAGTGTTGGCATGGCGTAGAACTGAATTTGCTGCTCGGCGAAGGCGTTTTGGGTGGCGAACTCGTCAATCGGAAAGGCGACGCGCCCGCTGCTGATGCTCCACAAGGCAACGCCGAACATCAGCACAATGGCGACCATCAACCAACCCAGCAGCAGGCGACTACGCTGCAGGCGCGCCCGCCCCAAATCGGCACGGTTGAGATAGGCGACGATGCGCTTGGCGTTCAGGTCTTTGGCGATGTCCAGCGGCGGCAGTTCCCCCAAGCCCGACGGAACAGGCGTGTTATCTAGTTTCAGCACGGCGATGTGCGTGCCTTGCGCTTTTGCCTGGGCAACGGCGGCTTGCACGGTTTCATCCGCCATGCTGACGCGGCTGGCTAGCACAATCAGCAGCGGCTGCTCCAACGCGAGGTCGGTGGCGTTCGCCAGCAGGTCGCGCAGGGCATTGGCTTTGTCGGTATCTTGGGTGGCGAAGGTGATGTTGAGCATGAGTTCTCTCTCTTGCGTGTGAATAATTTTGCTGAGCGGACATGGCGCACCATGCCTGCTATCCTACGAACAAACGGCGCAGCGTGCGGGCGTAGTTCACGATATGCCAACGCTGCTCGTCCGTCAAGTCGCCTTGACAGGCGGGCATGCGTCGCCAGCCTTCCTGCGTGGCGCGGAAGAGCGTCTCGTCGCGCATGGTCTCAATCTGGTTTATCAGGGCGCGAAAGTCGGTCACGCCTTGCCAGCCGATGCAGTGCGCCTCGTAGAGCGCGCGCCCCTCGCGCAGCGACTGCTGTGTGGGCAAGATGGGGTTGAAGAGCGTGGGCGGTGGGTTCTCTAACAGGCTGGTGGCGCGCCCTTGCTCCTCGATATACCAAGCGGAAAAGGCTAAGACCGCGCTCGTTAGCACAATTGCCGCCCCCGCCGCAAACAGCGACTGCGGCGCGAAGTTGAGCTTGCCCGCCCACCGCCGCAGCGTCGGCAGCGCGATATAGACCAGCGCGCCCGCCACGCTCAGTGCCACCAGCACCGCCAGCGGTGAGGGCGGCAGCGCGACGATGAGGCTGCTCTCGGCGGTCACGTCCCACGTGGCGACGGCGCGCACCGGCTCCCCGTCGGCGGGCAGCACGTCCACCAGCGTCCACCATGCCCCCAGCGCGTCGACATCGCCCAAGCCTACCACGTACAAGCCGGTTTCGACCGGCTCGGCGCGGTGTTCGCGGCGGTGCAAATCGCGCTCGGGGTGGACGAACTGCACGCGCACGTCGGCGGCATCAAGTGGCTTGTCGTCGCGCAAGACCAGCACGTCCAGCGTGTTCACGCCCACGCCACCCGGGCTAAGCGTGAGCGTCACGCTGTAATTGCCCTCGTACGCCTGCGCGGTCGGCGCAGAGAGGTCGCGGGTGAGGAACTCGGGCTGGGGAAGAGGCGTTGCGCTGAGCGTGCTAGCGGCGGTAACGGTCAACCCTGCCACGAGCAGCTCCAGCCGCAGCGTCATGCCGAATTGGGCAAAGCGCGCCAGCACGCCGCCCGCCTTTGGGCGCAGCGCGAGCCAGTGCGCGCCGCCCATCGCCAGCAGACCACCCACCAGCAGCAACTTCACACCCAGTGTCGCGCCGTAGCGTGAGGCGAAGTCTTCGGGGCTGAAAAACCAGTTGGTGCTGCTGTAAATGCCGGTGAGGACGACGACCGCCACCACGCCTACCAGCAGCGCACTGGCGCGGCGCATGGCGGCACGCAGCGCGGCAGCGCGTGCTTCACCCGCGTAAGGTTGCAGGGCAGCCGGCAGCACGATGACCAAGCCCGCTAGCGCGCCCACCCAGAACGCCACCGCCAGCGTATGCAGCCAGTGCATCAGCAGCGCGACCCACGCCAGCACCAACGACCCCGCCGCGTGGCTAACAATCGCTTGCGCGCCAATCAACAGGGCAACCGCCCACACCTGCGCGCCCCAGAAAGCGCGCACGCTGCGTGGGTACTCACGGCGCACGTAGAGGCTGCCCAGCCACAGCGCGCCAATCAACAGCAGCAACAGCATTTGCGCGTTCCAAACGTCGCCGAAGCGTGAGCCAATGCGCACGACCTCCCACAGCTGTCCGCTTAGCACGGTTGGCGCGTCCACGCCGAAGTACGCCATGCTCTGTTGCAGCAGTGCCAGCACGTTCGCGCCCACCGACAGCAGCAGTCCTACGCCGAACATGGCGTTAAGGCGGCGCATGACGCGCGGCGGCAGCCCGCCGGCGAGGTACTTGGAGCTGCCCCACGCCGGCAAGAACACCCACACGTACAAGCCTGCCGCGCCAAACAACAGGGTGCTGCCTGCCGTGAGCAGTGCCTTCCAGACGATTTCTAGCGTGAGCGGTAGGTCGCTGGCGGCTTGGCTGGCGATGCTGCCTTGCGCGTTGCCAACGAAGAACACTTGGCTTTGCGCCACCGCGTGACCGTCGCCAAAGACCGGGCGTAGGTCGACGATGTACGCGCCGTCGCTCAACGCGCCCACCGGCAGCTGCAGCGTGAGCAAGGCGCGATTGTTGGGGTCTACCGCGCCTTCGGCGATGACGTTGCCGCTGGCATCGCGCAGGAAAAGCTGGCTAAAGCGCGGCTCGAGATTTTCGCTAAACCAATATTGTAGGCGCGTGGGAGCGCGTTCGAGCGTGCTGCGGTCGGCGGGGATGGCGCGCATCAAGTAGCCGTGCGCGGCGGCGGATTGCCCCCACAGCAGCGCGCACAGCAGCAGGAGCAGCAGGCGTGGGAGATGTCGTCTTGCCATCGTGCCTAGTCCAGTTGAAAGCGTTCGCCGTCTTGTGTAAGAATAGGCGCATCTTCAGCAGGTGTGTTGAGGGCTTCGCTGCGCCCCTGCAGCCACGCTCTGCCCATCATCAGCAAAAAGCCAATCGCTACGCTCAAAAAGATGACTTCGTCCCAATAGCCCAGCGCGCCGTGTGCCAAAAAAGCGGTCATGCTAATCCTCTTTACGGCTTGTTCTGTGTTTCACAAACAGTATACCACGCGCCTTTGGGCAGACAATCTAAGAAAACGCTTATGGCAGCAAGAAAAGATACCCATACGTCAACTTCATTGGTACACTAGACCTATCGAGAACGGTCAAACAGGTTATAAGCAGCTATGTCCTCACAAACAGCGTTTCACGGTGTGAATGTTGGTTATATTTCGGAATTGTACGAGCGTTTTCTCGCGTCGCCAGAGGCGTTTGACCCGCGCACCCGTGCCTTTTTACAGCAGTGGGCGAGCGCGCAAAACGGCAGCCCCGCCCCCGCACCCAGCGCAACCGCCAGCGCGCCCCCTTTCGACATGCGCAAGGTGGTAGGCGCGATAAGCTACGCGCAAGCCATTCGCCAGTTCGGGCATCTCGCTGCCAAGCTCGACCCGCTGGGTTATAGCCAGCCGCCGGGTGACCCCGCGCTGGACCCCGCTGCGCACGGCATCACCCGCGCCGACCTGCGCGCCCTGCCCGCCGACCTGCTCGACAGCCCCGTAAGCGCGCACAGTGCCAACCTGCTCGCGGCGTGCGACACGCTCATGCAAATCTACGGCAGCACGATTGGCTTTGACAACGACCACATCCGTATCCCTGCCCAACGCGAATGGCTGCGCGAAGCGATTGAGTCGCGCAAGTATCGCTTTGAAGGCACGACCGAAGAGGCGCGCGCGCTCTTAGAACGCTTGGCGCAAGTCGAGGCGTTCGAGCGGTTCTTACAGCGCACCTTCCCTAGCAAGTACCGCTTCTCCATCGAGGGGCTGGACATGACCGTGCCGATGCTTGACGAAATTGTGCGCCTCTCCACCGACACTGGCGTGGAGACGATTGCGGTGGCGATGGCGCATCGCGGTCGCTTGAACGTCTTAGCGCACGTCATGCACAAGCCCTATGAGCTGATTTTGGCGGACTTTAAGGACTTTATCGAAATCCAAGAGCAGCAGTCCAGCGTGGGCTGGACAATGGACGACGTGAAGTATCACAAGGCGTGGAAGCGCACGATTACCACCGCCAGCGGTCACGCGCTGACGTTGACCATGCCGCCCAACCCCAGCCATCTCGAGGCGGTCAATCCGGTGGCGGTGGGCATGGCGCGCGCCGCCGGCACAGACACTAGCAAGCCCGGCATGCCCTTCTTCGACAAGCACAAGACCATGCAAATTCTCATTCACGGCGACGCGGCGTTTCCAGGTCAGGGCATCGTCGCCGAAACTTTCAACCTCTCGCGTCTGCCGGGCTATTGGACGGGCGGCACTATTCACTTTATCCTCAACAACCAAATCGGCTTTACGACCCTGCCGCGCGACGCACGCAGCTCCATTTACGCCAGCGACCTCGCCAAAGGCTTCAAAGTGCCGATTATTCACGTCAACGCCGATGACCCCGCCGCCTGCATCGAAGTGGCGCGCATCGCGTGGGGCTATCAGCACGAGTTTGAGCAAGACATTGTCATCGACCTCATCGGCTATCGTCGGCACGGACACAACGAGCTTGACGAGCCGCGCTTTACCCAACCCACCATGTACAGCTTTATCGACAAGCATCCCACCGTGCGCAAGCAGTGGCAAAACCTGCTGGTCGGCAAAGGGCAAGTCAGCGACGACGAAGCCGAAGCCTTGTACCAGATGCACGAGGCACGGCTGCAAGCCATCTACAGCGAGCTTGAGCCGCAGCATATCCACCTGCCCAAGCCCGAACGTCCTGAAGTAGGCGCAGCGCGTAAAGTACAAACGGCTGTGCCGCTCGAACGCTTGCAGGCGATTAACGACGGTTTGGCGGGGACGTTGGAGGGCTTTAACTTCTACTCGGCGCGCTTTGAGAAGACCATTCGCGCCCGCCGCACGACGCTCAATGACCCGCACGCCAAAGTCATTGACTGGGCAACCGCCGAAGAGTTCGCGCTGGCGACCATCCTCGCTGACGGCATCCCCATTCGCCTGACAGGGCAGGACAGCGAGCGCGGCACGTTCAGCCACCGCCACGCCGTGCTGTACGATGCCAAGACCGGCGAACCGATGTCACCGCTAATGAGTTTCCCGCAGGCACGCGCCGCCTTCGAGGTGCGCAACAGCCCGCTTTCGGAGTACGCCGCGCTGGGCTTTGAGTACGGCTACAACGTGCAAGCTCCCGACCGCCTCGTGATTTGGGAGGCGCAATACGGTGACTTCATCAACGGCGCGCAAACGGTCGTGGACGAGTTTATCACGTCGGCGCGCGAGAAGTGGGGGCAAACGCCTTCGCTGGTGCTGTTGCTGCCGCACGGGCATGAGGGCGCGGGTCCTGACCACTCCAGCGCGCGCCTCGAGCGGTTCTTGCAGCTGGCGGCGCGCTTCAACATGCGCATCGCCAACTGCACCACCGCCGCGCAGTATTTCCACCTGTTGCGCCGCCAAGCCCTGCTGCTGAAGACGGACCCGCTGCCGCTGGTAGTCATGTCGCCGAAGAGCTTGCTGCGCAATCCGGATGTGGCTTCGGCAGCAGTTGAGCTGAGCGGGGACACGCGCTGGCAGCCCATCATCGACGACCCCGACGTAGACCCCAATGCGGTCACGCGCTTGGTCTTTTGCAGCGGCAAGTTCTACTACGACCTCATGGGCGGACTGGACGAAAAACGCCTCGAAGAAATTCAAACCGCCAGCAACGTGGCACACCTCAAGCCGTTCAAGCGCGCCGATTATCCGCACATCGCCTTTGTGCGCGTTGAACAGCTTTATCCCTTCCCCTTAGAAGCCTTTACGGCGATTTTCCAGAAGTACACGCAGGTCAAGCAAATTGTTTGGGCGCAAGAAGAGCCGAAGAACATGGGCGCGTGGGAGTTCATGAACTATCGCATCAAGAAGATGGTCGGCATGCAAACGCCGGTGAACTATGTCGGGCGGCGGCGCAGCCCTAGCCCTGCAGAAGGCTCGAAGACAGCGTACTTGGTCAATCAGGCGATTGTGATTGATGCGGCGTTTAATTTTGTGTTTCGCCAGGCATAACGGCGCGCAGCCGTCAACAAGCAAGGAGCAGAGAACATGACGTTTAACATTGTCGTTCCCCCGTTGAGCGAGTCGGTCGTGGAGGCTACCGTATCGGAGTGGCTGAAGAAGGTCGGTGACCCTGTCAAAGCCGGCGAGGTGGTCGTCGTCTTAGAGACGGACAAGGTGTCCTTAGAAGTGGTTGCAGATGGTGACGGCGTGCTAGAGCAAATTCTGCACGACAAGGGCGCGGACGTGGGCGCAGGCGCGGTCTTGGGCGTGGTCAGCGGCACAGCTAGCGCGCCCGTCACGCTGCCCCCTGCATCGCCCGCACAGGCAAAGCCGCCCGCCGCTGTCGACGCGCCGAAAGCCACCCCTGTCGCCAAGCGCGTGGCGGATGCCAACGCGGTCGACCTCGCGCAGGTCACGCCCCGCGACGGCAGTCGCATCACCAAAACTGACGTGCAAGACCACCTGAGCAAGGCACAATCTCCCACGCCTTTACAAGCTCCCATGCCTGTGCAAGCTCCCACGCCTTTACAAGCTCCTGCGCCTGTGCCTGCGCCGCCGGCGGGGCTTAGCTTCACGGTGGGCGATGTCAATCCCCGCGAAACCCGCACCAAGATGACGCGCCGCCGCCGCACCATCGCCCAACGACTGCTGGAAGCCAAGCAAGCCACCGCCATGCTCACCACCTTCAACGAGATTGACATGAGCAGCGTCATGGCGATTCGCGCCAAGCGCAAGGATGCTTTCCAGAAGAAATACGGCGTGAGCTTGGGCTTTAGCTCGTTCTTCGTCAAGGCGGTGATTGGCGCGCTGAAGGCGTTCCCCCAGCTCAACGCCGAGATTGTCGACAACGACATTATTACCAAGCACTACTACGACATAGGGATTGCCATTGGCGCGGAAGAGGGCTTGGTGGTGCCGGTGCTGCGCGATGCCGACCGCTTGAGCTTCGCGCAAATCGAGCAGCAGATTAAGGACTTCGCCGAGCAAGCGCGCAACGGCACGTTGAGCATCGAGTCGCTCATGGGCGGCACGTTCACCATCACCAACGGCGGCGTGTTCGGCTCGCTGATGAGTACGCCTATTTTGAACCATCCGCAGGTCGGCATCTTGGGCTTGCACGCCATTAAAGAGCGTCCGGTGGTCGTCAACGGCGAAATCGTCGTGCGCCCGATGATGTACGTGGCGTTGAGCTATGACCACCGCATTGTCGACGGGCGCGAGTCGGTGCAGTTCCTCGTCAAGGTCAAGGAGCTTATCGAAGACCCCGAAAGCCTGTTGATTGAGGGCTAGCGCGGCGGTGTCATCCTTGCTCTACGTGTCGCTCATGCGCTTTCCCACCGAGAAGGCGCATGGGCTGCAAATCATGCAGAACTGCGAGGCGTTCGCGGCGGCGGGCTGGCACGTGCGCTTGTGGGTGAGCGGACGCGCCAACACGCCCGCCATGCGTGCCGTTGCTGACCCCTTTGCCTTTTACGGCGTGGCGCGCACGTTCGACGTGATGCGCTTGCCCGTGCTTGACCTGATGCCCTACACGCGCGGCGCGTTGGAACGTCTGGCATTCTATCTGGTCACGTTGAGCTACTTGTTGATGCTGTGCTTGCGCCTGCCGTTCGTACGCGCCGACCGCTACTACACGCGCGATGAGGCGGTGGCTTGGCTGCTGACGTGGCTCAAGCCGCGCGCGCGCGTGGTCTACGAAGCGCACCAGTTCGCACCGCGTGGCGGTCGCGGCGCGTGGTTGCAAAGGCAGGTCTGCCGCCGTGTCGGGCTGGTAGTGGCGATTACCGCGCCGCTGCGAGACGACCTCATCGCCGAGCGTGGCGCACCGCCTGAGCGCGTCCTCGTCGCGCACGACGGCTTCCAAGCGCGCCGCTTCGCCGAGCTGCCCACGCCGGCGCAAGCGCGCGCGCAGTTGGGCTGGGCGGAGAGCGCGTTCATCGTTGGCTATGTCGGGCGGCTGCAAACGCTGCATCACGATAAGGGCGTTGGCGCGCTGGCGCAGGTGGTCGCGCCGCTGGCGGGTGTGTCGCTGGCGATTGTCGGCGGCGAAGACGCGCAGCTCGTGTCCGTTCGCGCCGCGTGGGGCAGCATGGGCGGCACAGACGACCGCCTGTACTTGACGGGGCAAGTCGCGCCCGCGCTCGTGCCGCTCGCGCTGGCGGCGTGCGACGTGTGCGTCATGCCGCACCCCAACAACGTCTACTACACGCGCTATTCTTCGCCGATGAAGCTGTTCGAGTACATGGCGGCCGGCAAGCCCATCGTGGCGATGGCTTTCCCGTCTTGGGCGGACGTGCTGCGCGACGAGGAGAACGCGCTGCTGCTGCCGCCTGAAGACCCCGCCGCGCTGCGTGCCGCGCTGCTAAGGCTGCGCGATGACGCGCCGCTGCGCGAGCGTCTGGGGCAAAACGCGCGCAACGCGGCATTTCATCTCTATACATGGGAAGCGCGCGCGCGTAAAATATTATCCGTTTGTTAAGCCATCGTGAACTCTTAGCTTAGCCTTAGCCATGCTATCCTGTCACGTCTCACCTATGTTCTAAAGGCGAGACGCTGACCAACAAGCGTTTACCATGCCAACATCACCTGAGGAGCAGCAATGAGCGATAAACCTATCCGCGTGGCGATTGCCGGTGTGGGCAACTGCGCGTCTTCACTTGTACAGGGCATTTACTACTATGCTGACGCGCGTGAGGATGACTTCGTGCCCGGCATCATGCATGTCACTCTTGGTGGCTATCACATTCGTGACCTAACGTTTGTGGCGGCGTTCGATGTCGACAGCGACAAAGTTGGCAAAGACCTCAGCGAAGCCATCTTTAGCGGGCAAAACAACACCGTCGTGTTCGCTGACGTGCCGCACACGGGCGTAACGGTACAGCGCGCGCCGACGTTGGATGGGCTTGGCACTTACCTCGCGCAAAAAATCCGCGAGAGCGACGCGCCTGCTGTGGACGTGGCGCAAGCACTGCGCGATAGCCGCGCCGACGTGCTAATTTGCTACCTGCCCGTTGGCAGTCAACAGGCTGTGGAAATGTATGCTCAAGCCTGCCTTGACGCGGGCGTGGCGTTTGTTAACGCTATCCCCGTGTTTATCGCCAGCAACCCTGCGTGGCAAGCCAAGTTTGAAGCAGCGGGGCTGCCGGTCTTGGGCGACGACATCAAGAGCCAAGTCGGCGCGACGATTGTACATCGCGTTCTCGCCAACCTGTTCAAGGCGCGCGGCGTGAAGTTAGAGCGCACCAGCCAGCTCAACGTCGGCGGCAACATGGACTTTTACAACATGCTCGACCGTAGTCGCCTCGAGAGCAAGAAAATCAGCAAGACCAACGCTGTGACCAGCCAATTAGATGAGCCGCTGCCCGCCGACGACGTGTACATCGGACCCAGCGACTACGTGCCTTGGCTGCAAGACCGCAAGTGGGCGCACATTCGCCTTGAGGGACGCAGCTTTGGCGATGTGCCGCTGACGATTGAGCTAAAGCTCGAAGTTGTCGACAGTCCCAACAGCGCGGGCGTGATGATTGACGCGCTGCGTTGCGCCAAGATGGCTTTAGATAGAGGTTTAGCGGGCGCAATCGAAGCCCCTAGCAGCTACTTTTTCAAGACTCCGCCTATCCAGCCCGACGACAACACGTCTCGTGACATGCTTGAGGCGTTTATTGCGGGTGAGAGCTACGAATGGCAGGGCAAGGAGCGCACGCAAGGCACGGCGAAACAGCGCACGACGCACTCGAGCGGCGCGTAGTCTGCGGGCATGCTGCGGCTAGTCACACGCCGCGTCGAGGTTGCGATAGACCGTGCCGTCACGCACGCGCACCATCGGCGTGATGTTGAGCCGCGCTTGCCACGCCGCCACGTCCCAATCTGCCAGCAGCAAATAGCGCGCCTGAAAGCGTGTCGGCACGTCGTCGGGGTTAATCCACGTGATGCCCATGCCACGCGGAATTGCCAGCAGCAAGCCCGCCTCGCTGGCGAAGTCGGCGATGTAGTAGACCGACGCGCTTACGGTGTTGCACCACGCGCTCGCGCCTGCCTCGTACGCCAAATACGCGCCGATGACGGGCTGCCAGCGCGCTAGCTGGGTGGCAGTGTTGTTCGCCTTGAAACGCGGCGCGTGAAATTCGACATACTCTTGCAGCGTGTCGGGCAAGCTAAGCGCAAATGCCAGCAGCAGCGGCAGCAGCACGCGCCACCTGCCACGCAGCACAAGCAGCGACGCGCTGAAGAAGAGGTGCGGTGCAAGCACGCGGTAGTCGCGCCCGTCTTCAACCTCGTGCAGGGTCAGCACAGCGAGGTAAACCGCGAGCAGGTTGAAGAGGTGCAGCCCCCATTCGGCAGTCGTCAGCACAGGCGTGCCGCGTCGCCGCTCCCACGCCCAAACGCCCGTCAGCACCAGCACCAACCCCACGATGTGCGCGCGCTGCCAAAACGCGGTTGGCGTGCCGCTGCCGAACAGCAACCCCACGTTATGCCAGACATAGTTCCACAGGGCAGATAGCGCGTCCAGCGGTGTGGCGGCTTGGGCAAAGAACTGCGAGCGAAAGTGGGGATAGGGCGCGCTTGATGCTTGAAACAGCGCGCTGAACGCGCCGAACAGCAGCGCGAACGCCAGCAGGCGCGCCGCTATCTGCTTGGGGCGCGTTTCACCCAAGACCAGCGCGGGCAGCAGCAGCAAGCCCCATGTCGGTCGCAGCAGCGTTGCTGCCAGCAGCCAAGCCACCAACAGCCCGCGCGTCCAACGCTCGCCGCGCAGCAGACGCGCGAAGCCCGCCGCCGCGCCCAACGCAACGCCGACGTGTAGCAGCTCTTGCATGCTGCTCGGCATATAGCTTAGCGGCAGCGGCGACACCGCCAACAGCACCGCCAGCATAACCGCGCGCCGCCATGACAAGCCCGCCGCTGCCAGCATGCAGCCAGCTACCAGCGCGCTCACGTTAACGCGCCACACGCTTTGCAGGCTGTCGCCGCCGAGCGCACCGTAGAGCGCGGGTGAGAACGCGCCCCACACGTAAAAGCGTGACCACGCCAAGCGCGGCAGATGTTCGCTCACCGTGTAGTAGCCGCCTGACCAAGCCGCCACGCGCCACGTTTGTGCCTGATGCCAGTAGTACAGCTCGTCGCTCCAGAACGGCACAAGCTCGGCGTAGGACGCTTGCCAATGCGCCCACAGCAGCCCCGCGCCTAGCAGCAGCGGCAAGCCCGCCACCAGCACGCCCAGCAGCACATTGCGCGCTATCGCTCGCATGGCGCGCCTACCGCAAGCGCACGGGCAGCTCTGCCAGCCCGTGAATGAGCGTGCTGTCGTTCCAAGCCAGCGTGTCGGGGTTTGCCGCCAATGCCAGCTTGTCGAAGCGCGCCAGCAGCCGTGTGAGGGCGATTGTCCCCTCCAGCCGTGCCAGCGGCGCGCCCAAGCAGTAGTGAATGCCGAAGCCAAAGGCGATGTGTGGGTTAGGCTGGCGCGTGATGTCGAACGTGTCGGGGTTGGCAAATACGGCGGGGTCGCGGTTGGCAGCCATCAAGCACGGCACGACGACATCGCCTTGTGGGATGGTCACGCCGCCGATTTCCACATCCTCGAACGCCCAACGCAGCATGGGAATTTCAACGGGACCCTCATAGCGCAAAATCTCCTCCACCGCTGAGGGCATGAGGCGCATGTCGGCGCGCAGCTTCGCCAGCTGGTCTGGATGCTTGAGCAGGGTCAGCACGCCGTTGCTAATCAGGTTGACGGTCGTTTCATGCCCCGCCACGAGCAGCAAGAAGATCATCGCCAACAGCTCCATGTGGTCGAGCGTGTCGTCCCCTTCGGCGGCGTGTACCAAGCCCGTGAGGATGTCGTCTTGCGGGTCGTTGCGACGCGCTTCAATCAGCGCGTTCATGTACAAAACAAACGCCATCGTGCTTTCAGCAGCCTCCTCCAAGCTGTCGCCGTTGAGCAGGTCGCGCGTCCACTTGCGGAACATGGCGCGGTCGGACGACGGCACGCCCAGCATTTCGGCAATCACCGTAATTGGCAGCGGGTAGCTAAATTGCTCGATAAGCTCGGCGGTCTCCTCCTGCGCCATCTCGTCGAGCAGCGCGTCAGCAATGGCTTCAATGCGCGGCTGCAGCGCGGCAATCGCGCGCGGCGTGAAGGCTTTATGCACGAGGGCGCGCAGCCGCGTGTGGTTGGGCGGGTCTTGGTTGAGCAAGTGCCTGTCTAACGCGGCAAAGCGCGGGTCGGGCGGGTTGGGAAAATAGCGGCGCACGTGAACTTCGGGCAAATTGGCGCGGATGTCACGCCCGAGCTTGGGGTGTTTCAGCGCGGTCTGCACGTCGTCATAGCGCGTCAAAAACCAGAAGGTGTTGTAGCCACCCAGGCCTGTGCCTTCGTAGATGGGGGCTTCGGCGCGCATTTGGGCGTACATCGGATGCGGATTGGCGCGCGTGCGCTCGTCCCAAATGGGGTAGCGGTTGGTTTTAAGTGGTGTCGTCATCGTGTTCCCTCTGAGGCTAGTCTGCGCGCTCTAAGATACACAGCAAACGCACCGCGTGCTATGGGTTTTTGCCCACAAAGCTAGAGCTTTTAAGCACCTTGTTATCACTTCTGCGCGCAACCTAGGGTACAATGAAACAAGTATTGCTTGTTGATAACGACAAAAGGATGCGCTTATGCGACGCTTGTTTGCTTTTCTAGGGCTGATGGTGCTGCTTGGCACGTTGCTGCTTAGTGCGCTGGCACAGGAAGTTCGCTTTACTGCCACGCCACCTAAGGCGGCAATTGGCCAGCCGATTGTGCTAGCTGCCAGCGGCTTGACCCCTAACACGCGCTACACGCTGGAAATTTTTTACGTGCCGAACGAACGCAGCGTGTTCAGCACCAACTACGTGTCAGATATAAACGGTGAGGCGAGTTTGTCGATTTTCGGCGAACCTTCCGACCCGCTAGGCGTGTACCGCGCCGAGCTGCGGTTAGGAAGCGAGCGCGTGGCGCAAGTGACCTTTGAGCTTATCGCTGCTGCCACGCCTGTGCCGCCAACGAGCGCGCCGACGATAAGCACGCCGCCGGCACAGCAACCTACGCCTGTGCCGACGATAAGCCGTGACGGCGTGACGCTGCGCATTGTGCCGGAATCAGCCCCACCGCGCGGCACGTTCCGCTTCTTTATTTCGGGGCTTACGGCGGATGAGGTCGTCTTCGTGATTGTCGTCAACGACAGCACGGGCGCGGAAGAATACAGCACGACGCGCCGCGCCGACAGCAACGGGCGTATCGAGATGGAGCTTTTCACCACCGCGCAGAACAGCGTTGGCACGTATACCGTGCGCGTTGAACGCAGCAGCGGTGACCTGCTGGCACAGAACAGCTTTAGGTTAGAATCACCCACCGGCAACAACGGCATCGTGCGCGTTGTGCCACGCAGCGGCAGCGCAGGCAGCACCTTCAGCATCCAGCTTGAGCGGCTGCGCACCTTTACCGACGTGGACGTGCAGGTGCAAGACCCTGACAGCGGCAACGTGATTTTTGAGACGGTCGTGCGCACCAACGTGGACGGCAACGCGCAAGTGGACTTTGTGTCGGATGCCAGCTTGCCCGAGAAGACCTACCGCGTTATTGCCCGCGTCCGCGACGTGGAAGTTGGGCGTGCCAGCCTGATTATTGGCGAGGCGGCGTTCGACCCCGACAACGTGCGCGTAACGGTGCAGCCGCCCGATGCCACGCTGGGGCGCGTCTTGAGCCTGAACGTGAGCGGGCTGCCGCCGCGCCAGCCAGTCACGATTGAGGTGCTGGCGGAAGGGCGTGTGCTGCGCAGCTTCACCCAGACCAGCAACAGCGCGGGCAACGTCACCGTCACCTATCGTGGCGATGCATCTGACCCCACAGGCACGTATAGCGTGCGCGTCAAGCTCAACGACGAAGTGATTGGCACGGCGGACTTTGTCATGAGCGGCGCACCCGCTGCGCAAAGCGAGGACACGCCTACGCCCGCCCCTAACGTCACCGTGACGATTGACCCCGCACAGGCGGCGCGTGGCACGGTACACACCATCACTGTTAGCGGGCTTGCGCCCAACCAAACGGTGGATTTTGACGTGACATTTGGCGGGCAAAGCGTTTACAAGACGCAAAAGACCGCCGACGCGCAGGGTCTGGCGGTGTTAGAGCTAGTTGCTGAACCCAACGACGCAAGTGGTGACTATACCGTGACGGTTAGCGTGGCGGGCGCGCCGTTGGGCGATGTGGTGCTTACGGTGCTGGACGAAGCTGCCAGCCCCAGCGACGTGACGGTAATCATCACGCCCCAAAGCGGCGAACGCGGCACAACGCATGTCATCACCGCGACGGGCTTAGTGCCTAACGAGACCGTTGCGCTGGAGCTGCGCTTTGGCAACGACCTGGTCTACAGTGCCGAACGCCAAGCCGACGCGAACGGCAAGGTCGAGCTGCGGCTGCGTTCTGAACCCAACGACCCTGTCGGTGAGTACACGCTGACGGTCGTGCGCGCGGGCGTGGTCATCGCGCAAGGCACGCTTACGGTCAGCGAAGACAGGGCCGCTCCGCCGCCCACGCCTGTTCCTAGTGACACGTTGATCAACCGTGAGGTCTTTAGCGGTGAGCTAAGCACGCGGCAGCCCGAAGTCCGCCAAACGTTTGAGGGAAGTGCTGGCGACATCGTCACGATTGCGCTGGAAAGCAGCGAGTTCGACCCCTATTTGCGCCTGCTTGACCGCGATGGCGAAGAACTAACGTATTCCGACGACACGCCTAACTCGTTGAACTCGCGCATTAGCTTGTTTATCTTGCCCTATACAGGCGCATACACCATCGTGGCGACGAGCTACGATTATTATACGGACAGCAGCACGGCAAGGGGCGGCAGCTACACGCTGACGCTGACGCGCATCACGCCGCAAGCCATCAGTTACGACACGCCCACCCGCGTGGCGTTGACGCGCGATGTGAGCTTGCAGCTCTTCCGCTTTGAGGCTTTGGCGGGTGATGTGCTGAACTTCCGCGCTGAGGGCAGCCCCGATGTCGACGCGACGTTTGCGCTTTACAACGACAGCGGCATGCTGTTGGTGGAGGACGATGACGGTGGTGTCGGCTATCTGCCCGAAATTACGCGCTTTGTCATCACGCGCAGCGGCAGCTACTTCTTAGAGGTACGCTTATACGATGGCGCGTTTGACGGCGAGCTAACGCTGAATGTGGCGCGGGTTGCGCTCAACACGCTGGACGAGACGCGCACCGCGACGTTGGGCGGCAAGCGCACGAGCGACACGTTCACATTCGAGGTGAGCGAAGGCGAGTCGGTCACCATTCGCGTGCGCCTCAAAGACGGCGCAGCCGCTAATTTCCGCTTAACAGCCTTGCAAGGCGAGCAGACGGTGATGAGCTACCAAGCGCAAGGTACGCCTGACGAGTTAGTCGTGGGCTTTGTTGCCCGCAGCAGCGGCACGGTGACACTGATTATCGAGAACGTCGGTTCGGCGGCGGTTTTTGAGGTCACGCGCTAGCCTGTTGTTTAGAAGCCCCCGCCATGTCGGTCGGGGGCTTTTGATTATGTTGTGCGCACGATGTCTAAGAAGTGCGCGTGCAGGCGGCTGTCGCGCGTAAGCTCCGGATGGAACGCCGTGCCGAGCAAGTGCTGCTCCTGTACTGCGACAACGCGCCCGTCGGGCAGTGTCGCCAGCACCTCTACGCCTGCGCCGACGCGCTCCACCAGCGGGGCGCGAATGAACACGGCGTGAAAAGGCGCGTCCAACCCCTTAATGTTCAGGTCTGTCTCGAAGCTGTCGACTTGCCGCCCGAAGGCGTTGCGGCTAACTTTGACGTGCATCACGCCTAAGATAGGCTGGTGCGCGATGCCGATGTCTTCTGCCAAGAAAATCAACCCCGCGCACGTTCCCCACGTGGGCTTTTGGCGCGCGAACACCCGCAGCGGCTCAATCAGCCCGTATTCTGTTGCGAGCTTGCCGATGGTGGTGCTTTCGCCACCCGGAATAATCAGCCCGTCCAAGCCTTCGAGCTGTTCGGGCAAGCGCACTTCCTGCACGTCTGCGCCCAAGCTGCGCAGCATGTGTTCATGTTCAACAAACGCGCCTTGCAGCGCAAGCACGCCAATCTTCATCAGTGGTTTCTCCTGATAGGGGTGTTGTTTTTCGTGTGAGTATCGTCGCGCATTTGCGCCCACGCCGCAAGCACAACCCTAGACCATTAGGCCCGTCGGCGCAAGATGCGTCGCCACAGCCGTCGCAAGCGCAGCGTGATGAGCAGTGCCTGCGTCTCGCTGTGGTTGTCGAACGCGCGCCCGCCGCCCATGCGCAGGTAACGCTCAAGGTCGGCAATCGCGCCGTCGAGGTCACCCAGCTGGGCGCGCAGCGTGCCGCGCAGCTCATAGGCTTGCGCCAGCGTGGGGTTGTTTTGCAAGGCAGCCGTCAGGTCGCGCTCGGCTTCGGCGAACATTCCCAACGCCTCGTAGGCGAGCGCACGGTTGTAGTAGGCTTGGGTATGCGCGTTGTCCAGCAGCAGCGCGTAGCCATAGTCTTGCAGCGATTCGCGTACGTTGCCCAAGAAACGCTGGGCGTTGCCGCGTTCGTTGTAGGCATCGGCAAAGTTGGGGTTTTGCGCCAGCGCGCGGTTGAAGTCGTCGAGTGCTTGCTCGTAGTCGCCCAAGTAGCCGTAGGCGATGCCGCGATAGTAGAGTGCTTGCACCGTGTCGCCTAGTGTCAAGCGCAGCGCGTTCGTTAGTGCTTGCACGGCTTCTTCATAGCGTTCCGCCTGCAAATGCTCGATGCCCTGTGCCAGATAATCGTCCACTGCGATTTGCCTAGCCTATGCGCTGTTTTTTCGCTAGAATAACGTGCGCTAACTGTTCGCTAACGTTAAAGGGTTTGCCGTGACGACTGTGGATATTATCGCCCCGCTTATCAAGAAAACCAATGCCATTTTAGACGAAGCGAACGCTACGCCCATGACGGGTCGCACCGTCGCCGACGTGGGGCGCGTGCCGAGCGGCGACAGCATCGCCCGCGTCATCGACCACACCGCCCTTAAGCCCGAGACCAGCGAGCGCGAGATTGAGCTGCTGTGCTATGAGGCGAAGCTGTATCGCTTTATGAGCGTGTGTGTCAACAGCGTTTACGTGCCGCTGGCGGTGGAGCTGCTGCGCGACACGCCTGTCAAAGTTTGTGCGGTCGTCGGCTTTCCGTTGGGCGCAAACCTGCCACAGGTCAAGGCGTTTGAGGCAGAGCAGGCGATGAAGCACGGCGCAAGCGAGATTGACATGGTTATGCACGTTGGCGCGCTGAAAAGCGGCAACCTACTAGCCTTATTTGAGGATATTACGCTGGTGGCATACACCTGTCATGACGGTGGCGCGCTGTGCAAGGTGATTTTGGAAACGTCACTTTTAAGCGATAGCGAGATTGTGACCGCCTGCCAAGTTGCCAAGCGCGCGGGCGCAGACTTCGTGAAGACCAGCACAGGCTTCGGCGGCGGTGGCGCGACCACCGCCCACGTGGCTCTCATGCGCGCGGTGGTGGGCGAAGGCATGGGTGTGAAAGCTAGCGGTGGCGTGCGCACGCTGGCGGACGCGCAAGCCATGCTCGCGGCGGGCGCAAACCGCATCGGTGCATCGGCAGGCGTGGCGATTGTGCGCGCCGAGCGCGGCGTAAACGACACCGCTGCCAGCACGGGATATTAGTCTTAAAGCGGCGTGTGCGCCGCAAAACGCACTACTCCAGCCACTTGTTAGTTAATGCCACGCGCGCCACGCTGCCGTTGTTGTTCAGTGCCAGCGGGTTCACCGCGTAGGGGCGACAGATGTTGCTAAAGGTGAAGGCTTGCGGCACGCCGACCCGTTCGCTAATCACAGGAATCAGTGTCTTTTGCCCATCAGCCTCTTCCACCAACCAGCCTACCTTGCCGTCGCCCGTGCGCACTTGCCACCACAAGAAGCCGTCATTGGCAACCGGACCGTAAAGCGTGCGCACGTCAAACCCCTGCAGCACGGTAGTGATGCGCGGCGCGCTGGTGCTTGGCTCTTCGCGTAAGTTCACTCCGCGCGCGCCGCCGCCATAGACCGTGTACGTTCTGCCCATGCGAATGTCGCCCAGCTGCACAGGACGCAGCGTCTTCTCGCGGTCAACTTCTTCCGCCGCCCAGCCTTCAAACCCGTTAGGCAAGCGCAAGAACCACCACGTGAAGCCATCGGCATTGCGTGGACCGTCCAACACTGTCACAACTAAGCCGACGAACATGCCCGTCACAATCGCACCGCGCGTGCTTGGCTCTTGGCGCAGGTTGAGAGCTTTAGTGAAGCTGCCGCTCACGACGGCTTGTGCGCCCTTGCGAATGCCACCGCTTAAGAAAGGCAGCTCGCTGTAGCCGCGTATGTAGAGAGGCGTGGGCGCGTCGCTGGTTTGCCCGCTTAACAGCACTTGGGCGAAAAGGCTGCCGTTGGTTTCGGGCTTGCCCGCTTGCGCTTGGGTAAAGTCAATCGCGCTAGCGTTGGTAAGGTCGAAGCGTGCGCCGCGTTCTAGCCGCTGCTGCGTGCGGTCGGTGTAGGTAACGGTGATGGGCGATAGCACGCACGCCTCGTTTGCGCTCAAGTCGGGGCAGAGCGTGATGCCATCGTCGTAGCCCAAGATGGCAAAGTTTGGACACGTGTCTTGGTAGAGGTTGCTCACATCTGCTGTCAGCGTGGCGTTGTTGTTGATGACGCGCACCGTGCCAAACTCGACATAGACGGCATTCACGTCGTTGAACACGCCGCCGCCGATGTAGGCGAGGTTGTTTTGGATGAGCGAGTCCTCGACGAGCAGCGTGCCAAAGTTGGCGATGCCGCCGCCGCTGTTGCTCGTCGTGTTGCCTGACACGATGACCTGCGAGAGCGTGAGGTCGCCTTCGTTGAAGATACCACCGCCTAAGCCGTCATGGTTGCCGCCGGTAATCGTCATATCGGTGATGACCGCCACCGCGTTCGCCGCCACGCGTACCACCGAACGCCCAGTGCCCGCGCCGTTCACAATCACCAGCTCGCGGTTCACGCCGTGTAGCGCGACTGACTTGTCGATGTCAATTGCCTCGTTGTAGATGCCTACTTCGATGAAAATAACTTCACTATCGTGCGCGCGTGCCAGCGCGTTGCTGATGGTCTTGCAGGCGGTTTCAGGGCTGTAACAGCTGTTGCCGTCGTCACCTGCACTGGCGTTGACGTACCACGACCCTGTAAAGGCTTCAGGTTCGGGCGTGGGTGTCAGCGTGGGCGTAGGCGATAGGGTTAGCGTAGGTGTGGGCGTTGCGGTCGGGCGCGGCGTGTGCGTGGGCGTGGCTGTAGGCGATGAGGTCGGCGTAGCGGTGGGCTGCGCCAGCGCGGTGCGCGTTGCCTCTTGCACAACTTGCGTCAGCACGAGGTTGACGTTATCTTCGCTGTATCCCCCGTCGCTGCTTTCCGTGCTTATCATCGCCACTTGCGCCAACGCCGTGCTTTGTATTGCTGCGAAGGCTTGGGTCGCTTGAAGAACGCTCTGCGTGCCAATCGCCCAATCCGTCGCCTTCGCGTAGATGTTTTGCGCAATCTGCGTGCTGAGCATGTCTTGCAAACCTTGCTGCTGTATCAAGTCGGGACGCAGAAACGCTAGCTGCGTGGCGAACTGTATGAGGAAGCTGTTCGTGGCAACGACCTGCGTGCTTTCAACGACCAACGCCTCAAGCGTGCTGAAGGCTTCGGTGGCGGCGTTGTTAAAGGCGGCTTGCTGCGTGAGCGTGGCGAAGCTGTTTTCCGCGTCGCGCAGGCTCTGCTGCTGCTGCTCGACGACGGCGGTTTGGCGCGCTTGGTTCGTGGCGGCTTGCAGCGTCACAAACTCCGCTTGCGCTTGGTTCGTGGCAAGTTGGTCAGCTAAGATAATCTGCTGCGTGGCGTTCAAATCTTGAAAGGCTTGGCGCGTGGATTCACTCTCGCGTACCTGCTGATTTTGCACGTACAAGAAGGCAATCGTTAAGCCTGCCACCAGCATGCCGATGAGAATGCCAACAAACGTCACGGTCTGGCGGCGGCTTTGCGCTTGCTGGCTGCTGAGCAAGTAGGCAATTTGCAGCTCAGTGGGCTTGGGGTCTTTGCTTTCGGCGGCGCGCAGCCAGTCTGCGTACTCGCGTAGCTCACCGCTGCTGAGCAGGAAGCCGCCGCTGCGTCCGCGCGTGTCCCATTCGCGTGCGCGCACCAGCAAGCGCGTGTGCAAGCGCACGTAGGCTAAATCCGTGTCGATGGCTTTTAGCAGCTTGCCGTAGCTGTTCTCAAACGCCGCGTCGCTGTTGTCGTCAAAAGCAATCCAGTTATGACGGCTAATCGCTTGCCAGTTGTCGCGCGCCAGCCGCTCCATGTCGCGCCCTGCCAGCGTGTTGAGCATGTTTTGGTCGAGCTTGCGCTTGGCGAGCGCGTCGAGCATCTCCTGCTCGCTGATTAAGCCGCGCAGCACCGGCACGAGGCGTTTGTTGTGGTCGATGGCGTGGGCAATTTCAAAATGGCAGATAGGCGAGGCGAGCGAATCGGGGCTGATGACAAAGACGAACGTGTCTGTCGCTTCAATCGCCTCGCGGATTTCTTTCCACCAATCCGCCGACAGGGGAATGTCCTCCCAATCGACCCAAATGTCACGCCCGTCTTGCGAGAGGCGCGCGTGCAGACGGCGCACAAAGTCGCTGTCGCGGCGCGAGTAAGACAAAAACACGTCAGCCATTGGCATCCCCCCTTAGAGACGGTAACCATTCTTACCTATCATAAACGCAAACTAGCGTTTTGTCACTTTTTGGAGGGAACTAGCAGGGTCACACACGACCTATTGTGACGAACATAGCACTTTGACGGGCGCATGAGGCGAGAGAGCGACGCTATACTCCCCCGCAAAGATGAGAAAACGCTTATCTTGGCAAAGTCTATGGGCTGCATTGACAACAAAACAGGAGCTTTCTACGTATAATCGTATTGTAACACTTTTGACAATTTCAAGCTAAGGAGAGAATTTTTCATGCGTTATCGTTTCTTCACTACCTTCATGGTTGCGTTTGCGCTGTTCATCGGTGTGTTTGCCAGCCAAGCCCAAACATCTGACGGGTGCTTCGGCTTAAGCGAAGCTGATTGCGCGCTGATTAATGAAGCCTCTGCGCAAACGCACGAGAGCTTCTACCAGAACTATAGCATTGTGCTGAAGATTGTCGGTTCTCCCGAGCCGATAGACCTGCTGATTGAGGGTGAAGGCGCAGTGGTACTGGGCGACCCTCAGAACGGCTTGAGTGGACTTGACCAGAAGGTGCGCTTTACGCTCAACAACGCCAGCGGCACGCAAAGCGGTGTAAGCGGCGTTATCTTTAAGGACGGCATGCTGTACGTGGACATGGGCGGCGGCAATTACGGCAGCGTGAACGTGATGCAGCTTCTCAGTGACCCCACCTTCTTGGGCAGCGTGCCTGGCTTAGACGCACTATCGGGCGGCATGGACAGCGGCGGCACGGCAGACCCACAGCAAGAGCAGCTGATGCAGAGCTTGATGATGGCAACGTTCATGCTGCCTTCGCTGTTGGAAACGCCTGACACGGTGAGCTATGTGCGCGAGGGCGACACGTTTGTCTTCACGCTTGACGTTGCCAAGCTGCTGCAAAGCCCGCAATTCGCACAAATCTTGCAGTCTGTTGGCACGATGGCAGGCGAAGAGGCCGCCGGGCAAGTGCAGATGGTGACGCTGGCAACGCGCCAAATCAAGTCGGCGGTTATCCGTGTAACCCAGACGGTTGACCCTGTGGCGCGTCGTATCACGGGTGTCGGCTTCACGGTGGATGCTGACATCGCGGGCGCGCTTTTGGGCGTACAGAACGACGTGACGGTTAACTTCGCCTTTAACTTGGCACTAAGCCGCTTCAACGAGAGCTTCACGATTACTGCGCCTGCTAACGCGATGCCCTTGCTGCCGAGCAACTAGGCAACACGTTCGTATTTTCGCAACACTAAAGCACGCCGTAAGGCGTGCTTTTTGTTTGAGGCATGAGGATGCTGATGCATATGGCGTAACCAATGAGCAACCCCCTGTGATGACGCTAGGGGGTTGCTTAGGGTAGGGCATTATGCAGTTGTCTGTTCATCACGTTTATTCAGTCGTGGCGGTGGCAGTGTTGTCGTTTACGTCATAGGCGTATTGTGTGAGGCGCATGTTCGCAATTCTGCGAGCAGTAACCACCGAGAACGTGACTAAACCTGCAAACCCTGCGATGATAAACGTGATGATGGCGACTAGCTTGCGTCTCATGAGCGACCTCCTCGTGGAACGCTTTATGATGATTACATGTATTGTAGCACGGTTTTAGCGTTTTAGCACAAGGAATTAAATGAGGATTTGGTTGGTGACAAATGTCACTGGCTGCGTTGTCGCTGCGCTTCGAACAACAGCACGGCGGCAGCCATCGCCGCGTTGAGCGATTCGCTGGCGGCAGCCATCGGAATGGCGACCGTCTGCGCGCCTTCTAGCTTGAGCGCGGCGCGCGCGCCGTGTGCCTCGTTGCCAATCACCAGCACGTAGGGGCGCGTAAAATCCGCCGCGCTGTAGCGCAGCGTGCCTTTGCTGTCGGCGACATACACCGCCATGCCCGCGACAAACTGGGCGATTTCGTGCCATTTCGCGCTGACAATCGGCAGGCGGAAGTGCGCCCCCATGCCCGCTCGCAGCACTTTGGGGTTATAGGGGTCAACGCAATCTTCCGACAAAATCACCACGTCCGCGCCCGCAGCAGCAGCGGTGCGCAAAATCGTCCCCATGTTGCCCGGCTCACGCACGCCATCGAGCAGCAGCGCGGCGGTGACGCGCTTGGGAATGGGCGGAAAGGGCATGGGGAACACGCCAATCACCCCCTGCGGCTGCTGGGTGTCGCTTATGTGCTGCATCACGGTTTCGCTGACGGCAAACAGTGGGATGTTGCGCGCCTGCCATGCTGCCACCCGTTCGTAATCTGCTTTGCGCTGGTCGTAAAGGATGAACTCCGCCCTAAAGCCACGCGACAGCGCATCGTCTATCAAGCGCGCCCCTTCTAAGGCGATTTTGCGCTCTTTCATGCGGGTGCGCGGACGGGTCTGCAGCCCATAAACCAGCTTAACGCGCTCGTTTTGCCTGCTGGTGATGACGTTGTCGCTCATATGCCTTGCCTTGTGTGCTGACTTCAGGGCGCAATTGTAGCGCACGGCACGCCACAAGAGCAGAGCCACTTGTTATATCGCTGTCTCGAGTTGTTTACGTTTCCATATTTGTTTGCGCCATAATGGTTTTCATCATAAGATAGTCTGAGTGACCTTAGCTTCGGCTATATCATAAAGGACTAACGATGAAACGCTTGCTGCTGGTGGTTCTCGCAATGATGTTTGTATTCGCTGCAACCGCGAGCGCGCAGCCGTCTGATACCGATGGTGACGGCGTGCCAGACATTCGCGATGCTTGCCCGCGCTGGCCTGGCCCTCCGCCAACGGGGTGTCCTGTGCCAACGGCTACGCCGCCTTCACTCCCCACGTCTATTCCTGATACGGACGGTGATGGCTTTGTCGACACGGTGGACGCTTGCCCAACGGTGTTTGGCACGAATAACGGCTGCCCTGTAGACAGCGCGCCCGCTAACCCTGTTGCCACCGTACCTCCTCCCGCGCCGAGCATTACTTATCGTCCCGCGCCGCCGCCTGCTGACGGCAAATGCTATGCCACGCCTGCTACAGACAGCATCGTGAACGTGCGGCAAAGCCCCAGCACTTCCGCGAGCATTCTTGGCAGGCTTGCGCCTAATCAACACAAGGAAGTACTGGCGATTGCGCAAAGCACGACCGACACCGCCAATGTCATTTGGTATCAAGTGGTGCAAGATGGTGGCACGGGCTTTGTCGCGAGTGCCGCTGTCGTGATTCAAGGCGAGTGCCGCTTTTTGACGACAGGCAGGTCAGACATCACGCCTGATAGGGTGTTTGAACCCGACGCGCCGGAAGCGTTTGAGTTTGGTCGCGTGCGTGGGCGTGGGTTCGCGGGCTATACGCCGTTTGAGATGCCCGCTGAAGACGGCAGTCCCGGGCTTGCCCTCATTCCGCCCTCGTCGGAGCTGCCGCTACTGATGGTTATTCCAATTCCAGAGGATGACGGCGGTGGGTTTGGGCTTGTTCTGCCGCGTGATGGGTCAGTGGTGTTTGGGCGCACTTACGACGGCAGCGACGGCGACGGCGACCGCGCGCCCCGCGACACGAGCGGCCGACCGACGATTGACGTTGTGCCTGCTTTTGTGTTTCCCAACGGCAGAAGCAGCCTTGTCGGTCGTCCTGATGGCAGCGGCGGAGACAGCGAGAACCTCTTACTAAGAGGCATGCAGTTCGGGCTGACATTTAGACAAAGTCCGACCCTGCCGCCGGCGTTTCTTGGCAGCCTTGAGCTAGCCCTCGAAGAAGATGC